>DAITNB010000028.1:0-27686 GCA_036834845.1 bacterium
CCCCAAGTATACGAATTCGTAACGGTTGCTGTATTAGCGCACAACAACAAACGGCTTCATGATGCGAACGCCGTCTACAACCAGGGCGGCGTTATACGTGCCTGATGGAACGCCAGACACGTCTACGGACTCGGCGTGAGATCCGGCGTTGAGCATACGTGTTTCGGTTGCAGAAACGCGAGCACCCAACGTGTTGTAGAGTTCTACAGAAACGTTTGCTGTGTGATCGAGAGTAAAGGCGACAGAAGCAGAACCTACCGCTGGGTTTGGTGCGATTGCACCAAAACGGAATGAATAGTTCTTCTCGTTCTCAACACTTACTACTGATGACGAAGCAAAGTCGATGCTCGAGCCACCATTCCAAATAATCTGGGCAACCTGCTTTGGCAGCAAGCTTGTAAATGTGCCTGTACCTGTGCCGATGATGCGAAGGAATGGAATGTTTGTGAGACTTGGAACTACCTTTGGCATATACGTGCGGTAGGCCATGTCTTGATCGTTCGTAAGGTTGTTCGGAGCGCTCCACGTTGTGCTGTTGCGAGCACGCGTAGCAATAAAAAGATCCGTTGCGATGATTTCTTCAATAGGATCGCCTTCAACATAGTCTGGTGCATCTCCCGTGAAGCTGCGAACTGGAGGAATGGAGATGCGCTTGTTTGTGTCGATTTCTACCCACTTTACCACAACGTTGTTCTTATCGGCGGTAAAAGCCACTTGTATTTCGTGACCACGGCCATTGGCCTCAAACTTCACAGCCGGAGCACCGATAGCGGTGGAAACAGAATCGAGAAGCTCTGCGTCGTTCCATTCAAGCGTTGAGAGCTCGCCGACGGCATTGAGAGACCAGATACCGTTGCGGTAGAGAGCTTCTACAACATGGTATGCAGTAATGGACTGAATTTGATTCGGGTCTGTTGTGCTACGGATACCTGTTGCTAACCGGTAGTAGAAAGCATACTCGTCCTTACCGAATACGATGAAATCGCCACCTGGGTAGGGGGTAAGGCCAGGCTGGAATGCGATGTCGCCACCGTGAGCTGCTGCGAACTGATCCAGAAGGTTTTCCGGCATTACGTTGTGGGGACCCCAGGTTTTGCCTTGGTCTGTAGACTTTGTTACCTCTACCAAACGAACTTGGCCATCGGCAAGCATATTGTTGAAGCCGGCGTAGATCGTTCCATCTTCATCTCCGTCGAGTTGCATTGGCGCGTTATACGATGTGGCAACGCCCGGACTTGGACGGAAGTTGCTAAGGGCCCAAGTAGAAGGGATTGTTGGAGACACAACAAAGTCTTCGTCTACAAGATTGAAGTTGAAGTACCCATAGGCACCATATTGAGTGCCGGTTGGATTGAGAATGCCACCAATGTGTACACCTGCACCTGTCTTGTCGGCATACACGTCACCAAAGGCCATTGCGTAACCAGAGGCCGGGGGCGTTTGGTCGTTCAAAGGAAGCTCGTAAGGACCGTTATCCCCACGGTTCCATAAACTCATACCACCATAGTTGAGATTTGGCATTGGGTAACGAATGCCGTACACCGCAATTGGGTACTGGCTTGGGTCTGAAACCTCATTCGGATTTACCATACCCAGCACTGGCATGCCAAAGAACATGTCTGTTGTGCGCTGTACAATGTCGAACGTCCATGCGCTGCCGTTATTTGTCGAACGCACAACACCAATTTCTACGCCCATAATTTGATTCGCGGCGTCGAAGAGGGCCCGGTTCCGAGCAATGTTCAAGGAGTTCGAGCGAGCGTCATAAATAAAGATGTCGTTAGAAGAGGTGCCACTAGGCCAGTAGTGAAACTGCGAGCGAACTTCCGTCGTAAACACGCGCGTAAAGGCAATACCTTGGCCTCGCTCTGATGGCTTTTCGGCCGCTGGCTGCGGCATGATGTCTGCCGGCGTAAGTTTCATTGGAATACGATACCGCGTATCGTTGTTTCCGTTTGCAGCAATCTGCGCAACACCCGCAACCGTGGCAAACACCATCGCCGCAAGGAGGAGAGCATGCTTCATGTGATACTCCGAATGATAAAGAATGGGGAACAGAATGTTCGAATTCGTCAGACCACGCTGGTCCGAACCCGAAAGATACGGAGTACGGGCCATTGTGGGTATTTTTGATGTCTGAGTACGATTACCCGACCAATGTTACCAACATGACATCAGAAATCATTTCCGAGCTTCTCAACGGCATTATCGACGTGGATTTGGGACGCCCCCTCTCAGCTCTGGGCGCCATCCATAACGTGGAGGTACATGGGGAGCACGTTCGCGTGTTCCTGGACGTAGTGCAGCCACTTCACTGGGTTGCAAAACGCCTCGACCACGACTGCCGAGCCACGATAAACGCCAATTTTCCCAGTGCCACAGTGGAGATCCTTGTGCGCGAAAAGGGGGCCACATCCAAGCGGACCTCGGCTTTGGCCGGAGTGAAGAACCTTATTGCCGTGTCTTCGGGCAAGGGTGGAGTAGGCAAGTCTACTCTTGCGGCAAATCTAGCCGGGGCCTTGGCCCAGCGTGGCGCGACTGTGGGTTTGCTCGATGCAGACATTTATGGACCGTCCCAGCCCACGATGTACGGAATGGCCGAAAGCTCCATGCGTGCCGAGCGTACCGATGACGGAAAAATTATTGGATATCCCAACGAGGCCTATGGTGTAAAACTTGCCTCGGTTGGATTTGTGATGCAACGCGATCAGGCGGCTATCCTGCGTGGCCCAATGCTTGCTGGATATTTTACGATGCTTGTGGAACAAATCATATGGGGCGAGCTAGACTTTCTCTTGTTTGATCTTCCGCCCGGCACAGGAGATATACAGCTAACACTTACGCAGCGGATTCCCCTTACGGGCGCCGTTGTTGTTACTACGCCGCAAGAAATTGCACTGGCCGATGTTCGGCGGTCCATCCAAATGTTCAGAAAAGTGAATGTAGACGTGCTTGGTGTTGTTGAAAACATGAGCTACTTCGTGCCGCCGGACATGCCCGAGAAGAAGTATCATATTTTTGGTGAAGGGGGCGGAACATCCGTAGCGAAAGAGTTTAATGTTCCATTCTTGGGTGAGATACCCATAGACATGCGCATACGTGAAGGTGCTGATTCCGGCTTCCCGGCTGTTCTCGACCCCGAGTCGGGGCATATTGCAGATAGTTTCCGTGCAGTTGCAGAGCGAATGGTGCGCGAGGTACGCATTGCCAATGCTAAGGCCATTGACAACGCAGTAGAAATTTCGCTATGACAGAGGACTTGCTCCAGCGCATTGAAACTGCGCTACTCGACGTACGCCCATATCTCCATGCAGACGAGGGAGATGTAGAAATTGTGGCGTTTAACGAGGAAAATGGAGTGTTGGAGCTTCGCTTTGTTGGTGCTTGTAAAACATGCTCCATGTCTTCAATGACCTTAAGGGCCGGAATTGAACGCGCAGTAAGAATGAAGATTCCAGAAGTTCGTAGAGTAGAAGCGATTTCGTAGAGTCGAATCAATTTTGTAACTTTGTATTTCCTGTGCGTCGCAGCCGGGCAGTTAGCTCAGTTGGTTCAGAGCATCTGCCTTACAAGCAGAGGGTCGGGGGTTCAAATCCCTCACTGCCCACTCAATGCAAGCGTGGCGGAACTGGCAGACGCACCGGACTCAAAATCCGGCGGGCTCAACACCCGTGCGGGTTCAACCCCCGCCGCTTGCACACGCCGAAAACACCCTCACGGTTTTTAATCGCTGAGGGTGTTTCCGTTTTGGCATATTGTTACGCTGAATATGATGCAAAAAAAAGCGGCCGAGCGCGTGGTGTGCGCCCGACCGCAAGGGGGTGGGGAATGGAGGAGTCGATAATTTAGCGCACGATCGACACAGGGATTGCGTTCGAACCTGCGCCGGCTGCGATAACCACGGAATACATTCCTGCGGGTACACCTGCAGCTTGGAGAACAAAACGCCTGTCGCCGGCATTCTGGTTCCCGAGATCAACGCTCATAACGGTGCGTCCGGTAACGTCTACAACACTTGCACGCACGTGTGAGTCAGATGCCAACGCGTACGACAACGTGATTTCTCCGTTCGAAGGGTTTGGCCATACGGCCGCGTTCGTAACAACGAGTGGACGCTCTTGAACACTTGTGCTTGCCGGCGGTAGGGCTATAAGGTTGCCTCCGGCAGGAAGTGCGGCAAACAAGCCAAACGCGGCTCCGTTTTTATTCGCCTCAGGATTCAGGAACCCAGAAGCAACTACAGTGATTGCGTTGCCCGCGAGAGCTGTTACGTTTGCTTCGAATAGTGCAATCGGGCTTCCACCCGCAGGTGCCACACCAATAACATAGGAAGCAGCCGGAACCGATACGTAGCTGGACGCTTTGCCATACGACAGGTTTTCGATGAGACGCGTTTCACCGGCTAACACATCTACCTTTGGCGCATCTGAAGCACCGTGGAATACGATGAAGTCAACATTTCCTTCGGAACTCGACCGCGGTAAAATATCCGGTATAGAATAAAGGTTGAAGGAGATCGGCGCGGCCTCTGGGTCTGTGTTCGCAGCGAACTCTGAAGGGTTAAGAACGCCGTTAGCCACAACCACGTAGCGCCCCGGAGCAAGGTTTACCGTAAAGGTGGCCAACGCTTCGGAAGCAGATGTGGAATTAGATAATGCAATACCGAGAGGAATATCGATGCCGGCAGGAACCTCCACGAATTGCGTTGCAGTGCGGAATGCAAAGTCATCAGCGAGTTTCTCGTTGCCTGCCCACACGTCAACTACGGCAGCTGCAGGGTCGGCCGCGTTGTGTATTACTTGCACCTTCGCAAACTGTTGCGTTGGTACTACGGGCAATTCGATGAATGCTCCGCCCGATGGTGGCACCGCATATAATCCAAAGACAGGGCCATTAGCGTTTTGCATAGGGTCGAAAAAACCTGATGCAACAACAATGAGTGCTGCACTACCGAGGTCCGTGAGATCGGCTCGGAATGTTAGGATGGCATTGCCACCGGCTGGGGCAATGCCTAAGTCGTACACTGCTGGGGGCACGGTAAGGTATTCGCTCGCCTCTCCATACGACAGGCCACTAACAACCGGTGCGCCACCGGCGATGACGTCTACCCGTGGAGCATCAGTTGACCCGTGAAAGGCGAAAAGATCTACGGTTCCATCTACCGAGGCCTTTGTTCTGCCCGGTGCAGGGTATATATCGAATGCAATGGGCTTGGCCAGTGCATCCGAATTCGGGGCGAAGTTTCCAGGATTCAATACTCCGTTCGCTACGGCCACAAACACGCCACCAGAGGGCAGGTTCACGGTCTTGGTAAACAGGGCACCCTCGGCCGTAACGCTGTTGGGAAGAGCAATCGCCACGGTGATATCTACACCCGCTGGAACATCTACGTAGGGAGATGCAGTGCGGAAAGCAAAATCGTCGAGTAACTTAACACCGTTAGCATATACGTCTACCACGGCAGCAGCCGGATCGGCCGCATTGTGAATGACCTGAAGTTTTGCTGTCTGCGCCGTCACGCCGAGGCATGAGAGCACGAGTAAGCATATAAGACTTGCATACCGAATCACGGTAACCTCATGTAATTGTGGTGAGATAATGGTGCAGATCACCTGCGCATCGGGGTGTTCAACAACTACAGGACGCAACAAGTTCCGCAACCGCACGGAAATTTGTCCGTGGTTACTCGTTAAGGCGCTAATCGAGGGCAACGAATACCGATTACTGCAGGGCTTTAGAGATCAGCTCGGAGGCGTTTGTTTCGGTGTAATCGCGATCGCTCACCTTAGCGTGAACAGTGCTACCAGAGAACACATAAATTGAAGGTAACTCTGTGATCGTGAGCCGGGAAGGGTAGGGCTGACTATCGGTAGTGTTGCGCATGGACCAAATTTCTACTCTGCTCATATCAACGTTCGCAGCAACAAGAGACTTTACAATCTGCGGAAACAATCGCTGCGTTCCTCTACATGAACACGTTGGGCGAACGAAGATGCAAACCGTTCTATCGGGATTAGCCGCCATTGTCGAGGCAATTGCTGATACGTCTGCAGTATTTGGTACATAGTTCGACATTTCGGCGCTAAACCAGGAGTACCCAGGAGATTTTGTTAACTCCTCCATCGAGAGTTTCTCGGCCTTGAGTTCTGTTGGCTCTGTGGTTGAACATCCCACAAGGATGCTAACGACAAAAACTGCTAATAGGTTGGCTACGTAACGCATAGTTGTTACCACTTCATGAGGTTAATCTCGTCCACATACACTGTTTGCTTGTTTCTGAACAGCGCTAACACAATTGCAAGGCCAACCGCGGCTTCTGCAGCAGCAACGGCCATAATGAAGAACACAAACATCTGCCCAGCAATGTCTCCGCGATATGCAGAAAAGGCAACCATTGTAAGGTTTACGGCGTTCAGCATTAGCTCGAGCGACATAAAGATGATGATGGCATTTCTACGCGTAACCACTCCCACAACACCGATTACAAACAGTACGGCAGAGAGAATGAGGTAGTAGTCGAGAGGTATGGACTGGGGAAGCATCTCTTAGCCCTCCTTCACGTGTCGTTTGGCAAGAATTACGGAACCAATCAAGGCGGCCAAGAGAAGCAGGGATACTGCTTCAAATGGAAACAGATACGTGGTAAAAAGCGACTGGCCAATTGCCTCGGTAGTGCCAATCTCCGCTGCAGTATCCGGCAACGATAACCTACCGGTTGGCCTAGCGAGAACTGCTACGCCGATGAGCACAACAAGCAATACGCCCATAAGTGCGCCAAGTGTTGTGCGAAGATTGCCGCGTTGAGGGTTCTCTATCTCTTTGCCCACGTTGAGGAGCATGATAACGAAAACCACCAACACCATGATGGCACCGGCATACACAAGTACCTGAACCGCCGCAACAAACTGCGCCTGCAGAGTAAGGTAGAGTCCGGTGAGCATGAAGAAATGAGCCACCAAGGACATTGCCGAGGAGACCGGATTTTTTCGCGTTATCGTGAACACGGCCGAAGCCACTGCACCGATGGCGAACAACGAGAACATTATAACCTGAAGATCCACTGCACCGTTTCCGGGTGATGAATGAGATACCTGCAGCGAATATACGAAGAGGGAGCCCCCTAAATCTTATGCTTCGAATCGTTCCACGGTGCGTACACCCTTGATCTTGAGCAGTTTGTCGAAAACTTTCCGCAAATGATCGGTGTCGCGCACGTACACGGTAAGGATGCCCTCGAAGAGACTATCATACGCGTCGATGTTTACGCCGCGAATATTTGTCTTTTGAACAGACACCACGGCACTGGTGATGTCATTAAGCATTCCTGGACGGTCATCACCGGTAATCTTTACTGCGGCAAGAAACTCGCCACGTGCAGAGCCGGACCACGATAGGTCTACCAAGCGCGGACGCAGACGGTCCTGCAAGTCGGTAACGTTATGGCACGATCGGCGGTGAACCTTTATTCCGCTTCCAATGGTTACGATGCCCACAATATCGTCGCCCGGAACGGGGTTGCAACACCGGGCGTAGGAAAACATCACCTTGGCACTGGGCAAATTGTCTCCAACAATGGAGATGCCGTTAATGTTCTCTCGCGCTGTGTCGGTAAACGTTTCCATCGACAACAGTGGGGGGGCGTCCTTCTTCTGTGCAGCTTGTGGAGCGATGAGCTGTAGTATCATGTCTGAAGCTGCTTCCGGCGTAAGAGCGCCCGTGCCGAGAGCGGCAAAGAAATCGGTTCTGCTCTCGTATTTAAGTTGGTTGGCGTGCCGCTCCAGGTCGTCGTCGTTTAGATGGAGGTCTAACTTTCGTGCGCGTTTCTCCCAGATTTCTTTGCCTTCGGCAATACGAGCGCGACGTTCCTCATTAAGGATTCGCCGGATGTGCGTTTTCGCCTTATGCGTAATGGCAATTCGTTCCCAATCTCTGTGCGGCGTTTGGTTGCGAGAGGTAAGGATAACCACCTGATCGCCTGTCTGCAGGGTATGGTCAAGGGGCACGATGCGACCGTTGACCTTGGCGCCAATACATCGTGCACCTACCTGAGAGTGGATGTCGAAAGCAAAGTCGATAGGGGTAGCGCCTTTCGGAAGAATTCGCAATTCGCCTTTGGGCGTGAACACATAAATCTCGTCCTGGTAAAGGTTCAGCTTAAAACTCTCGAGGAGTTCTTTGGCGGCATCTTCACCGGCGTTTTCGAAAACGTCGCGCACCCAGTTTGCCCACTCCTCCAAGTCCGTAGAGTCTACCCACGAGGCAGTGCCACCAGATTCTGCTTTGTACCGAAAGTGTGCCGCTACACCGCGCTCGGCAAAGTCGTGCATGGCCCGCGTACGGATTTGTACCTCTACACGTTTTCCATCGTTGCTGATAACGGTTGTGTGCAGAGACTGGTAGCCGTTCTTCTTTGGAACGCTAATGTAGTTTTTGAAACGTTCGGGAACGGGACGGTATATCTCGCTCACCAAACCATAGGCAAGGAAACAGTCGTTGTTCTCTTCGGTATCGAGAATGATGCGGACGGCAAACAGGTCGTACAACTCGTCTAAGGATTTACCTTGCATCACCATCTTTTTGTAGATGGAGTACAGGTGCTTTGGCCTGCCGTTGATCTCGAACTGCAATCCTTGCTCGGTGAGTTTCTCTGCAATTGGTCTACTGAATTTCTCGATGAAGAGTTCGCGGTCTTCTCGGGAGAGATTAAGCTGACGCTTTATGTCGTCGTAGGCATCACGCTGCAATACTTTAAACGAGAGATCTTCGAGCTCCCACTTAATGTTTCCTAAACCAAAACGATGGGCAAACGGGGCGTAGATCTCCATTGTTTCTCGCGCCATACGTTCTTGGCGCTCGATAGACAAGGAGTCGATCGTGCGCATGTTGTGCAACCGATCGGCAAATTTTACCAGGATAACGCGCACGTCGTTAACAAGGGAGAGAAGCAGCTTGCGATAGTTCTCTGCCTGCGTGATCTCTCTGCTCTTAAACACGTCGGAGATCTTCGTTGCGCCGTCTACAATCTCCGCTACCTCGGCACCGAAACTTGCCTTCAGGTCTTTTAGCGAGAACGTTGTGTCTTCTACCACATCGTGTAGCAACGCAGCAACAACACTTACATCGTCCAAGGGAATTTCGCGCATCACGATAAGCGCAACGTTCGCCGGATGGGTGTAATACGGTTCTCCGGAAACACGCACGTCTTTTTTGTGTGCCTCTACGCAGAAGCGAAACGCGCGCTCAACAAGGTCGGGGTTGAATCTTGCCAGATGCTTTTTTCCCTCGGATAACAAGAAGGCACAGTCTGCCTCCACGTCTAATCCGAAGACGTGTTCTGGTTCGTCGGACGATGCCCGACGTTGTTTTCCCACCACTCTGGCCACGCGGTTACTTCTTGATAAACGTTCTGTAGAGTACCTCTTGGGAGGAGCGTACAACAAGAAAGTACAAACCAGCGGGCATGTTTACACCATGTAATGTTCCACGAGCATTATCTCCGGGACCGCTATAGAGCTCTGTCAAGAGCTGCCCAGCCATGGTGTACAGGTTACACGTAACATGATCTGCCGGCAATCCGGCCACGCTCCACACGGTGTTCGAAACCACAGGGTGCTGGGAAAGTTCGATGCGCGCAAGCGGACTGCGGTTTTCGTTCACACTGGTTGGGTCTTCGGGTATGGTATCGGGATTTGCGGCCTCTTCAAGCCAGGCAAGCCCCCTATCAAGTAATGTGGTGCGCTGCTCTCCGTCGAGAAATCTGGAGGCGTTGATGCCAAGGACGATGCTTCTGTACGCAGGTGTTTCGTAGCGCACTGCGCCTATTACGGAGCCGGCAGATCGGGTGATAACGGCCGCTGAACCCGGCGCTGCCAGAGCGAAGGTAACGTTAGGTACATAGTTGCCGCCACGATGATGGTCGAGCCGTGGCAGTTGTGCGTCTATGGCCGACATTCCGGCAGATACGGGATCGCCGGCTACACCGGCGAACACACGCTGACCTCTGTCGTTTTCTATTTGATCTACTCCGCGCATGCTGCAGCCAAAGCCGCGAAAGAAGTTCAAACTGTTTGGAAGATCGGTGCGCAGCAAAAGTGGGTCATCGGCTATGAGAAACACTTCGATGCCGCGTTTCTGGAGCTGTGCCAGTACGGCGTCATCTACCATATCTAACTCGCCAAAACTTCCGCCGTTCCACAACACGGTTTTAAGGTGACCCAGGTCTGATGCCACTACGTTGAATACATCCGACGTTAGATACACATAACCAACGCGGTCCGTTTGCGACACCGCCTGGGCGATATCAAAGGTGCCGTACGTCTCGTCGTTCACTACGGCACGGCGCACATTGTTGGGCACTAACACGCACCGTGCAGACACACCCATGGAGCCGTCGTCGAGTTTTTCAGCGCACTCAATGTCCCACACGCTGGTGCTATCCGTAATGGCAATGGGGACTTCGATGGTGTATTCTTCTAAAGACCCAAGCGTGGGCAACGTAATAGGTGCCGACCACGGAAGTGTTTGTCCGTCCGATCGTTTGCGGAGTTGCCATTGCACGGCCGGGGTGCGAGCAGCACGTTGTCCGTTCCGGTATGTAAAGCGTACTGTATCCACGGGCTTTATTGAGCGCACCGGGGTGGCCGCAACCAACGTGGCGTCTGCAGAAAGATCTAATCTCCCTACCAAGGCATTGGCGCGGTCTGTAAACCAGATTTTCCCATCCGGACCAACCACTATACCAAGGAGCTCGGTTGCCCCTGTTGCTACAAAGCCCAGAGCCACAACGCCGGTGTCGAGAATAGCATAGATGTGAATCCTACCCGTGGCGCGGTCTCCCACAAGAAGGCGGTTCCCGAACACCTCGATACCAACCGGTTCAACAAGTCCGGCAGACACAACGGATTTTACCGAGGCACCTACCACAGACGTGAACTCGGTAACGTTCTCTTCGCTCGATGCGGGCATGGAGAGTTCCTCGCCAATCGTTCCGCTGCGCGTGTCGAGACGTTCAATGCTTGCAGCACCGGGATTTACAAAGTAGAGTTTGCCCTGTGCGCGATCGAGAGCAACATGCGACGGACGGTTGCGCTCGCCCCGTGAGATTCGCACATCGGTGTAGCGTCTGATAATTCCATCGCGGTGGTCTGTGCCACCTACTTCATGGGGATCGCGGAAGTCGTACCGGCACACATCCAGGTATTTACCATCGAGCACCCAATACACATTCGCCGTGTCATGAGCGATGCCAAGACACCATGGCGACTGATGGAGCATGTCGAGGTGTGATGCAAGGTGTTGGTTCGACTCTTGATATCGAGACGCGAAAACTGCCGTGTCGCTCGACCACAATGTTGGACCCATAAACATGTATTCTGCATCGCCCCCTCCCGGTTCTCCGTTCTGCGCAGTT
This sequence comes from bacterium, assembly GCA_036834845.1. Classification (GTDB taxonomy): domain Bacteria; phylum Bacteroidota; class Ignavibacteria; order Kapaibacteriales; family Kapaibacteriaceae; genus UBA10438. The sequence continues at coordinate 11,411 of DAITNB010000028.1, forward strand.
CCAAAGGCACCATTGTTACCCATGGCAATACCCATAGTGCGCCACATAAAATGACTGGCTCGAGAATCCTTCTTCTGGCGAATTACCTGCTGTGGGGTTCCGGCGTTGTGCACAATGGTGATAGCATGCCCACGCGGCTCCGCGGTAACAATCCACAGGTCTGTTGGATTCAAAGCAGAACGATTGAAATCAAGATCGAGCGGTGCACGCAACCCATCGTTGGCAGACACAATGGTAGTAATGCTAGGCGAAGCAGACAAATACCGGTCGATCATGTTTGGCGCTACGTCGGCCCGAACCGGAATTGCTTTTGCCACAACTCGTTCAATTTCCATGAACGGTTCGGTAGAAATCACCGAGAATTCCACGTTTCCTTGGCGAACAACAATCGTTGCGTGAAGATCGAAAACCGTATCCTGATCCTCGCGAATTGCACCCAGTGTGCGTGCAACAGATCCGTCTTCGTCTGGAATGTATCGGAAGACAGTAGTATCAAGAGAAAAGGTTCGAACAAGATCGGTCCACCTCGATGCAGGATCTTCGCTTACAGCAACAACGCGGATACCAAGAGTACGCAGTGAAGAGGCGTATTCGTTGAGATACCGGATCTGACGTACACAATGCGAGCATTCATATCCGAGGTACCGCACAACAATTGTTGCGCTGTTCGGATCGGCGATTGTCGTGGGGAACTCCGAACCAACCGGAATTGCGGCAGGGAAGTACCGAACGTCCTCATTGCCTTCCGCGCCATGAAGCACTGAGGTTAGGAGGAGAAGACCCACGACACTCTGGAGCAAAAAGCGCATAATTGAGTTTGATTTGTGGTTTGATGGAGTGTGTACACGTGTATGTTTGTTTGGCAAGCGAAAAGTTACCCATGATTTGTGGAGAAAACACATGAAAACCATTGGAAGGACAACACTCATCCTTGCAGCACTGGTAGCAGTATCGTGCGGAGAAAAGTTGGACGAGGTGTCGCAAACAATAGAAAACGCCAAAACACTCGCCGAAAGTGCCAATACCATGGATGCGCAGCAAGGTGCCATGGAGAAGCGTCGCTCGGCGCGAAGGGCCGCTGGGGACACTCTTGCCATGGAGCCCGATAAACTCAAGGCATTTCTTCCCGGGGCTGTTGATGGTTACAAGGCCTCGGAGCCAGAAACTCAGTCGTTCGATATGCAAGGCATGTCTTGGAGCATGGCGTCGAGGACCTATACCAAGGACGATAACACCTCCTTGAAGGTAACACTAACAGACTACAATGCCAGCGATGCGGGATGGGCCGGCGCGAGCGCCGTGTTTGCGCTAAAGTGGAGCGTAGACAATGCCAATGAGCGACAGAAGACCTTTCAAACCGGCAATGACTATATCAAAGGCTTTGAGCGGTACGGTAAACAAGATCACAATGCGTCGGTTACATATTCTCTCGGTGGTAGGTTTCTGCTACAGATCGAAGCTACCGGTCAGTCGGGAACAGAGTTGGTTCATTCGGTGGCTACGTCTATGAACCTCGAAAAACTCGCCTCGCTCTAAATTCCCCTGAACTACAACGAGAAAGCCCCCTTCAACTGTGATGCTGAAGGGGGCTTATTTGTATCTCTCCGTCGGGGTGGCAGGATTCGAACCTGCGACCTTCTGCTCCCAAAGCAGACGCGCTAACCGGGCTACGCTACACCCCGAAAACGCAAAGATCGGGTTTTTTTGCCGAAACACAAAATGGAAGTGTGCCGACTGGCGATTCGGAAAAAGTGTTACATTGGCACAAGTATTCCTCGCAACGTTCTCGGACGGTATTGCGAGTTGAAGCCGACCCCTAGACGAGTGGTGACGTCTAGGGGTTACTTTTTTCAGCCGTAGATTTGCGGTTATGGTTCACGTACTCATCCTTCTTGCGCTATTGTTACACACGGCGCACGCAACTGCCGGCGAAGAAATCCCCGGTGCAAAACAACGTCAGCCCATTGCGCTCACAAATGCCGTTGTGCATACAGCATCGGGTGCAACGCAGAATGGGGCAACGGTGCTGTTCGACAACGGAGTAATTCTGCAAGTGGGGCAGAATGTTGTTATCCCGGCCGGAGCCCGTGTTGTAGACTGCAAGGGCGGTCATGTGTACCCAGGATTTATCACACCAGCAACAACACTGGGGTTGGTGGAGATAGATGCCGTGCGTGCCACACGAGACATGTCGGAAGCTGGAGGTGTTAATCCCAACGCCCGTGCCGAAACCGCGTACAACCCTGACAGCGACATTATCCCTACGGTGCGGTCGAACGGTGTGTTGCTGGCAAATGTTACACCTGTGGGTGGACTTGTTTCCGGGCTGTCCAGTCTCATGCGACTCGACGGGTGGACAAGAGAGGATATCGCCGTAATACCCACTTCGGGTCTCGTAGTTAACTGGCCTGGTATGGACGTTATCTCTGCACCATGGATGAAGGCATCCCCGGAAGAACAGCGGAAGAACATCGAAGAAAGTGTCCGCTCCGTGCACACATTGTTTGCGCAGGCACGTGCGTACAGCGCTGCATCGCGGGCCAAGGTTGATACAACAAAGAAGGATATCCGCCTCGAAGCAATGCGCTGTGTATTTGAACAAGGCACCCCGGTGCTTGTAAACGCATCGAGTATTCGACAAATCGCTTCCGTCCTCGAGTTCAAAGAGGCATTCGGCGTGAATATTATTCTCGTTGGTGCCGAAGATGCAGACATGATGATCCCGCAGATTCAAAAAGCCGGCGTGAGCGTAATTGTTGGTAGGGTGCATTCGCTTCCCCGACGTGATGAAGACGCCTACGACCGACCGTTTGTACTCCCGTCTCTCCTTGCTGCCGCTGGAATACCGTTTGCCTTCTCCGATGGTGGCTCATGGCAGCAACGTAACCTTCCATTTCAGGCCGGAACTGCACGTGCATTCGGCCTAAGCGAAGACGATGCCATCAAAGCCCTTACTATTTGGCCGGCAAAGATGTATGGTGTTGATTCGCTCTACGGCACACTCGAAGAAGGCAAGAGTGCCACACTGTTTGTGAGCACAGGCGACGCTCTGGACGCACTTACGAATAAGGTTGTTTCGGCCTTTATCGATGGACGCGAAGTTGATCTGAACAACCGACACAAGCGTCTTGCAAAGAAGTACCGCGAGCGGTCGAAGCCCTAACCCGGATGAAAGACGGTACCCTTCTCGGCGTAGAACAGCTTTCTGTTCCCGCTTCTGCGTTGTCTATGGCACGCCGCGCAATGGCCCCGGCCGATTATGAGCAATATGCCGGCGTTACGCTTCATCAGATTACCTATGCCAGTGCGGGGTTGCGCATAAAGGGATTTCTTGCACTTCCTCCCGGTGGTCTGTCAAAATATCCAGCGATAATTTTCAACAGAGGGGGTAGTGGTCCACGCGGAGCGCTAACACCAGAAACTGCCATGCCCCTTATCGGACTCTATGCCTCGTGGGGTTACGTTGTTGTTGCGTCCAACTACAGAGGGGTAGGGGGCTCTGAGGGTGCCATCGAAGAGTGGGGTGCCGGTGATGTAGACGACGCGCTTGCCCTGCTGCCATTCCTGCATGGATTGCCGTATGTAGATACAAACCGACTGGGTCTTATTGGAGGAAGTCGCGGTGGCATGATGGCCTACATGATGCTTACCCGAACCAAAGTGTTCAAGGCAGCGGTTACATTCGGCGCACCTGCGCGCATCAATGCCGTAGAGCATTCTGCATACATCCGGAAGACCATGGTGAAACATCTTGCCCCTGGCAGTGTCGAGCAGGTTGAAGCAGAGAAACGCAGTGCCGTGCTCTGGCCACAGATGATGTGCGAAACCACACCATTGCTCATCCTCCATGGAACCGGAGACCGCAGAGTAGATCCAAACCACTCGCTGTATCTGGCGTTGGAGCTTCAAAAACTTCACAGACCCTATCGATTAGTCATGTACGAAAATGCCGACCATGTTTTAGCGGGCAGACGGGTGGAATCCAACGCCGATATTCGGTGGTGGGTAGATCACTTTGTTAAACATGCCGCTCCTTTGCCACGAACCGGACCCCATGGTGCCTAATGAGAAACCCATCTTCCTTACTCCTGTTTACGATTCTCTGTTGTTCCTTCGCGAATGCGCAGGAAAACAAACCATCGCCCATGCAACAGTTGGTGTTAGACCCTGTTGTGCAGAGTTTGATCTCGCCTCGGCACGCAATGCCAATGGCGCAGACATTCCCATCGATGACTATCGACACAACTATCGATGTTCTGGAATACCATTGCAGGTTCGATTGGACCATGGCGCTTCGCACCCCAATTGCCTTGCGCCCACTGCGCAAGACTACGTCAAACGTGAGCATTACGCTTCGGTCGAGAGTGAACAATCTGCGAGTGATTATCCTTGATGCCGTAGAGCTGCAGATAGACAGTGTTTTGCGCGAAGGAGAAAAGTTGCCGTTTAGCGCCACACCTACCGAACTGCGTATTACGCCTACCACTGCCTTGCAACGAGATGATCAGATAACCTTTACGGTTTTTTTTGCTAACCTGTCTGACAATGAAGGTCTCTATTTGTACTCGGCCTCCGATGCTGCAGCTCTTAATGTTCCGTATGCAAGTGGATTTACATTTTCGCAGCCCGAGAACGCCCGTAGGATATATCCGTGTAATGACCAGCCCGATGACAAAGCCCTGTTCACAGCAACCCTGCGTTTGCCGAAGGGGTTTACGGCGGTATCGAACGGTGTGATTACCGATAGTATTGCCGATACAGACAGCACAACGATACAAACGTGGCATCATCCCTTGGAGATGTCTCCGTATTTATTTGCAGTGAATGCTTCCGAGTACGTTTCCTATTCTCAAACGCACACGCGAACGGACGGATCTGTTGTTCCTATCGTGAATTATCAATTTGACGTTGATCTTGATGGTCCGGTCTTTAACGCGAAACGCGCGGTTGAAAACGTGCCATTGATGTTCGAAGCATTTGAATCGTACTTCGGTCGCTACCCGTACGAAACGTATGGTCACGTTTCGGTTTCACCCGTGCCGTTCGGCGGTATGGAACACCAAACCATGACCACAGTTAACAGGCGCTGGCTAACCGGACAGTTCGAAAACGGTTACGCTCACGAGATTGCTCATCAGTGGTTGGGAGACGACGTAACGTGTGCCACGTGGGCCGACATTTGGATGAATGAAGGGGGCGCAACCTGGGGCGAAGCACTCTTTGAAGAGTACAGGGGAGGAGCAGATGCCTATCGAGCTTTGTTATGGGCGCGCCGCGCCAAATACATGGTGAATGGACTGGCAGAGCCGCCTGTATATAACATCCCGTTGGCCATCATCTTCAACGAGGCAACCACCTACTGCAAGTCTGCGTGGGTGTATCACATGATGCGCAAACTTAACGGCGACGAGTTGTTCTTCCCGGCGCTGCGAACATACATACAAACGTATGCGGGCTCTTCAGCGCAAACGTTCCAGATGTTAGAGTTCTTCAAGAATGCGCTTCCAAACTCTCCCGTAGATTGGGACGTGTTCTTTGACCAGTGGCTGGTGAAGGCAGGCCACCCGGTGTTCGATGTTGTGGTGCGCCAAACTTCGGGCATGCAACCCTTTGCATACACCGTGAGTGTTGCTCAAACGCAGAATGCGCCGAACGTGCCATTGGTGTTCGTTACTCCTCTGTCGTTCAGATTTACAACGGCAAACGGAGTGCGAGACACAGTAGTGATGATTGATTCCCGAACAACAACATTTACCATCGAGATGGAGTCTGCGCTTACGAAGACCGATGTTGATCTCTTCAACGAAGTTCTTTGCGAGAAAGACCTGCGTGTAGTTTCAGCTGCCGACGATAAGATTCGGGCAACGTGGTGTAATCTACTCGGCAAACATCCCGCGGTTGCCGGACAGCCCCTCGGTGTGTCCGTTCCGGACGCTGGAGAAGGCACGCTTGTATTGCGATCGATAACCGGTGAAACTGTAGGCAGTGCGTCGCTTGTTATGGGCGTTGGTTTGGTGCCTACTGCCGATCTGCCGGCAGGTGCCTACACGTTGTCTGTATCAAGTGGCACGCGCACAGCACTGTTTACCGTTCTCATTACCGGAGAGTAACAATGAAGCACCACGTTGCATCGCTGAGAAAGGAATATGCAAGAGAACAGCTTACCGAAGACGGAGTGCAACAGGATCCGCTGGGACAGTTTGCGTCGTGGTTCGACGAAGCAATGGCTTCTGAGCTTCCAGAGCCAACAGCCATGATTCTTGCAACAGCCGATGCGTCCGGACAACCCTCTGCGCGTGCTGTTCTTCTTAAGGGTGTAGACGAACGAGGTTTTGTGTGGTACACCAACTACGCCAGCAGAAAGGGCGCTCAGCTTGCAGAAAATCCGCAAGCGGCGCTGCTCTTCTTTTGGCCTGAGTTAGAGCGACAAATTCGCATCGAAGGTACAGTAGAGCGGGTATCTGATGCTGAGATTCAAGAGTACTTTGCGTCTCGTCCACACGAGAGTAAGATTGGCGCTTGGGCATCCGATCAAAGTGCGGTAATCGATTCGCAAGAAGCACTGCAGCAAAAGTTTGCCAACGTATCAAAACACTTCGAGAACAAAGATGTGCCCCCTCCGCCAACATGGGGCGGATACAGACTGCGTCCGCATATGTACGAATTCTGGCAAGGCAGGCCATCGCGTTTGCATGACAGGCTACGGTACACGCGTACCAGCGAGGAATGGAAGTTGGAACGGTTGCAGCCCTAATTAGCTACGGAGTCGTGGATCGGTTGCATCGCGCAACGCGTCGCCGATAAGATTGAAGGCGCTTACAGTGACAAAAATCATGAAGCCCGGAAACACTGCAAGCCACCAAGCATAGGTGCTGGCCCGCGCCTTGTGTAGCACCGATCCCCAGGTTACCACGGTAGGGGGCACACCAAATCCAAGGAAGGAGAGCGCGCTTTCGAAGAGTATTGCGCTTACAATTCCAAAGGCGGCATAGATAAGCACAGGAGCAATGGCATTTGGTAGCACGTGCCGGAAGATCACACGAGGTGTGCTGTAACCAAGCGCGGTGGCTGCGCTGATATAATCGAGGTTCCGCACGCGTAGCACCTCGCCGCGCATGAATCGCGCAATAGACGTCCAACCCGTTAACCCAATTAGTCCCATTATCAGCCACAGCGTTCCTTGCTCTACAAGAGCAACAATGGTGATGATGAGGAAGAACCGCGGAAAGGTGATTACAATCTCGATCAGTCGGGAAAGCAATAGGTCTATGGTGCCGCCAAAGTATCCTGCCAGGGCACCAAGAACTATACCTATGGCAAGGGCAATAGACATGGCAACAAAACCGATGCTGAGCGCATATCTCGACCCATGGATAAGGCCGGCTAGAACATCGCGTCCAATTTCATCGGTTCCTAACCAGTGCTGGGCCGAGGGTGCTCGCTCCTGCAGAGAAATCAACGTTTTGTCCATCGTTCCCGGTGCGTACGGAACAGGGGGGCGCACCGACCAGTCGTACTGCAGCGTCTTCCAATCGGCTGTTGCAAACTCGGCACCCCACGAAGCAACGCCTAAACGCACACCCATTTCGCGGAACACCGGAAACGAGATTTCGCCGCGGATGGAGCACACAATTGGTTTGTCGTTGGCCAGCACGTCGGCAAGCAATGCAACAATGGCAATGGTAACAACAATCCACACGCTTATCATGCCAAAGGTGCTCTTGCGAAACTGACGTCGCACAAAAGCGCCGTAGCTCTCGCCGGTAGTAGCGGTTGCTTGTGTAGGTGTGGTTGATGGTGAGTTCTGTGTAGCCATGTTACGACCCCTTCCGTGCGTAGGAGATGCGAGGGTCTGCAAACGAGTACAACACATCGGCAACCAACATTCCTACGAGTGTAAGAACTGCCGACACGGTAAACACGGCCATAATCATTGGGTAGTCGCGCGCCACGAGCCCCTTAAACGAAAGCTCGCCCATACCGGGAATGGAGAAGATGGACTCGATGATTACACTGCCTCCGATAAGATTCGGAATAAGTGCTGCAACCAATGTAATGAGGGGGATAAGAGCGTTGCGGAACGCGTGACGATAGATAACGTTGCGCTCTGCAAGTCCCTTGGCACGGGCCGTGCGGACGTAGTCCTGACGTATTACCTCCAACATAGACGAACGCATCTGGCGGGAGATGAAGGCAAAATCTGCGTACACATACACAATCATGGGCAGGGCTAGGTGCCACGCATAGTCTGCAAGCTGACGCCAAACGCTCCAGTTAACCGAGAAGGCCGGCGAGCGTAGTCCACCCGACGGAAAAATGGAGATGAACTCCGGGTTTGCCAGAAAGGTAATTGCCAGCGTGCCTATCCAAAACACTGGTAACGAGTAGAGAGCAAAGAGAACAAACGTTGATGCCTTGTCTACAGCCGTGCCCGGATGAGTTGCACTATACACGCCTAGCGGTACCGCAATGAGATAGGCCAATACAATGGCAATAATGTTCATGGTAAGCGTAACCGGTACTCGTTCTACCATTTTGTCGAACACCGGTCGATTGTCTTGGAACGATCTACCAAAGTCCGGACGTCCTGTAAACGAGAGAGCGCTCCACTGGGTGCCGTGTTCGGTAAAAACACTATCCATGTTAAAGCACAACAAACCACCCGTCCAAATGGCGTATTGCTGCCAAATCGGCTTATCGAGGTGCCACTGCTTGCGGATGAGCTCAACAGTTTTGTCGTTTAACGTGCTGCGTCCACCCATGCCGCCCTCCGCCCCTTGTCCAACCTTTGCTGATGCAGGGTCTCCGGGAGCAAGACGGCTTACGGCAAATGAGATGAGCGTAATGATGAAGAGCGTGGGGATAAAGAGCAACACACGCTTAAGGAGGTACTGCCACATCCTACAAAAGTACGGACACAACCACCCATCACCGTCAGAATGCGTTTTTGTAGTGCCGCATCTGCTCGCTACCCAAACGCTGCTCCATGGCAATAACATCAAATCGAACAGGCACGTTGCGGTATTTATTGATGTGCATCCAGATGTGCGCCAAGCGTCGTATCAGCTCCACCTTCCTCTCCGTAAGTGAATCTTCGGGTGGTCCGAATGTTCGGTTTGTACGGTACTTCACTTCGATAAATACAAGGGTTTCGTTGTGGCGGGCTACAATGTCTATCTCGCCCATCTTCTTGAATTTGAAGTTGCGCGCTAAAATGAAATAGCCATTCGCCATCAGGTATTGGGTGGCCCGTTCTTCGGCTTGGCGGCCAAGAGCAACGTAGTTCACGAGAACCTCCCGATATTCGCGCCGATGATTGCTCAACTATCAGGACGCGTTGTTCTAAAAAGTGGCATGGACGTGGTAATCGACTGCGCCGGTGTTGGCTATGCTGTTAGCGTACCACTCTCCACTGCAGAGGTAGTGCCGAAAGCCGGTGAAAGTGTGACACTGTTAACGGTGCTTGCCGTGCGCGAAGACGCTATGCAGCTTTATGGTTTTGCTACCAATGCCGAACGCGACGCATTCCGATTGCTTACGTCCATCCAGGGGATAGGGGCACGTATTGCCCTGGGAATCCTTTCGTCCACATCACTAGCGGATTTGCGCAAGAACGTTGTGCACGGAAATGTAGCTGCACTTCAGCGGTTACCCGGAATCGGGAAAAAAACCGGCGAGCGCTTGGTGGTAGAACTCCGTGAGAAGTTCATTGGTGTTGTGCCGGACGGAACTACCCAGGGTACTTCGGAGTTGTCTACTCATGCAGACGATGCGTTGCGCGCATTGCAGGCGTTGGGCTATTCCAAGGCCTCTGCCGAAAAGGCCGTGCGCAGCGCTCTGCTCCAAACTCCCGATGCGTCGTCGGAGGCACTTATTCGCACTGCTCTATTGTTGGCGAGTTAGCCACTACCGGTATAATGCTTCTCATCATCCCCGCCATAGACCTAACACTCGGACACGCGATGCGATGCATTTGTGGAGTGCCCGGAACAGAAGAACTTTACAGCGAGATAAGCGACCATCCGGTTGAGCTAGCCCAATTGTGGCGGCGAGAAAATGCCAAGTGTCTGCACGTAACCGATTTAGAATCGTGGAACGGAGGCAACAGCTCCCTAAACGTAGAAACCGTTGTTGCAATGCAGAATGCCGTAGACATTCCGGTACAGTTTGTAACGCGATTGCATACTGTTGCCGCATATAGAGCACTTTTAGAGGCGGGAGTGTATCGCGTTGCCATTAGCACAATTGCGTGGACCGATCCCGATGGGGTGCGAGAACTCCTAGATGATTATGGTCCAAGCCGCGTGATTTTTGGCGTGCGCGCACATAACGGCGATGTAGATTTGGGCGACGGTGTGGGCATGGTAAACGACGAGGAGTTTATCCGCCACATTTACGAAATCGGTGGACGCAGGATTATCTACACCGAGGTAGACTGGGAGGGCAATCTCTGCGGCGAGGAACTTGAAACCATCACCCGGATTGCTGCTGTTGCTCCTGTGCGCATTACGATGGCAGGAGGCATTGCGTCGCCCCAACAACTATGGTCGCTCCAGACGAACGTTCCAAAAAATGTAGACAGCATTGTCATCGGCAGGGCCATGTACGAGAATAGGTTCCCGTGTCAGAATATATGGCGTATTGCCGAAGCAGCTCTCGAACCCGAAATTCATGCACATGCCTCGGAAAACCATCAGCAGTCTTCCATATCAACTCTCGACGCTGAATCGAACAAGGCTTAGCGAGACAAAGAATACACCACACCGGCATTGACTCCGGTTAGTGTGTAGCCGTCGGCGATAAACGAATAGTTCCATCTGCCGCTCACGTCTATGTCTAACTGGTTAGACAGTGGGATAAGTACACCAAGTAAGGCACCCACACTACCACGCACGGCAGACGCGCCCGGAATCTTCACGGGCATGTTGCCAATCATCTCATCGAGATTCATAAACCCCAGGCCCCCTTCAACCTGGATGTACGGACTCCATCCATGCTTAAAGGCCCGCCACTGAACGGTTGCCAGAATCTGATAGAACGTAGCAGCGTACGCCGAGTAGTCGGCGGTGTCTACCACGCCTAGTTTCGACCACATCCATGTACCCTTTGCACCAATGCGCCAATGTCTGTCCGGAGCATATTGATATCCGATGGCAAACCCTAAACCGGGCTGCACATCGATACTATCGTCCAAACTGCCGCCGGGGAACATGTAGCTGAGCGAAAGGGGCAGGTAACTCCTTTCTGCCTGTGCGGCTACATTTGTGCTGCCAAGGGCAAGAAGAAGGAAAGCAAGAATGGGTAAGGGGCGCTTCATGAAATTTTCGGGTGATGTTTATGGGCAAGATAGCGAATGAATTCTCGTATGTTTGCGCGGTTACGGACGCACGCGTTCGGTGATTCAACGGAAGGAAGTTCATGCCCCAGATTAACATAGACGGTAGAACCATCGAGGCCGCCCCCGGTAAAACCATCATCGAGGCCGCTCTCGAACACGGGATTACCATCCCTCACTTTTGCTGGCATCCTGCGTTGTCTGTTGCAGGTAATTGCCGCATGTGTTTGGTGAATGTTGGCACCCACAAAAAAGACGTTGATGGGTCGCTGATGTATGCCGATGACGGCTCGCCAATTGTAAACTGGCTACCCAAGATGCAGATTGCCTGCGCAACACCAGTTGCCGATGGTATGGTGGTGGATACCACGAGTGAGAAAACCGAGACGGCTCAAAACGCCGTTATGGAGTTTCTCCTTGTTAATCACCCCTTGGATTGTCCGATTTGCGACGAGGCCGGACAGTGCAAACTGCAGGAGTATGCATTCCTTCACTCGAAGGGCAAAAGCCGATTTACCGAAGAGAAGGTGCACAAAGAAAAGCGCGTAGAGCTTGGTCCGCAGGTTATGTTTGATGGCGAACGCTGTATTTCATGTTCGCGATGCATCCGATTTGCCGACGAAGTTGCCAAGCAACCGGTTCTGAGTTTTGTGCAGCGCGGCGATAAGGTTACCATTCGCACCTTCCCGGGTACTACGTTCGACAGCGAATATTCGATGAACGTAATCGACATTTGTCCGGTTGGCGCGCTTACGAGCATGGACTTCCGCTTTAAGGCACGTGTTTGGGAAATGTCGTTTACAGACTCCGTGTGTCCTGGTTGCGCTCGTGGCTGTAATGTGAAGATTGGTGTGATGAACAACGAAGTGCTTCGCACAGAGCCACTCACGAACATGCACGTGAACCAGTACTGGATGTGCAATCATGGCAGACTAGCCATGCCGGCCTTGGTAAACGAAAACCGAGTATCCGGTGCCAAGGTGCGCAGAGACGGTTCGCTGGCAGACGCATCATGGGAAGAGGCATATGCAGCCGCTGTAGAGTCTTTGAAGGGGCTGAAGGGTTCGCAGATTGCAGTGTTAGGTTCTGCCTATGCTTCGAACGAAGACAATTACGTGCTGGCAAAGTTTGCGCACAACGTTCTTAAGACAAACAACCTCGACTACATCAAACACAACACACCAACGTTCGGTGATAACGTTCTGCGACTCAACGACACAAGTCCTAACGCCATCGGCGCCCACAGCGTGGGTGTTGCGCCAAAGAACGATGGTCATGGCGCAGATGGTATTGCAGATAGAATTAAGCGCGGCGAGATTAAGGTTCTCGTTGTACTCGAAGACGATGTTGCCTCGCACTCGCCAGAGCTAGCAGAAGCCGCTGCTTCTGTAGAGACCCTTATCGTGATAACCTCGCACGATACCATTACCGCGAAGCAGGCCAACATCCTCCTTCCTAGCGCAACGTGGGCTGAAGCTGATGGAACCTTCACGAACACCGTTCATCGTGTTCAGCGATTCCGTCCGGCAGTGGTTACGAAGGACAACCAACGTACCATGGGAATGAAGCAGAGCCGATGGGATAAGTTCGGTGCCCCGAACGACCGTTGGTCGCAAGGCGAACGCCGGGATTGTCGCAACGCATGGCGTATCATTTCGGATTTGGCCTCATCCTTGGGTGCCGTATGGAAGTATTCCGGCAGCGAAGACGTTTTTTCAGAAATCACCCATGACGTGGGTGCATTTGGTGGTATGACGTACAAACTGCTCGATACACACCAAGGTGTTGTGTTGGGTAAGGCAGCACAGCCAGACCCCGTTGGAGTGGTGTACGAGTCGCACGTGATGAAACCAGAGTAAAACACTATGACCCTTACAAACCTCATCGTAATTCTCGTTCAAGCCGGCATTCTGGTTAACCTGATGCTGGTAGCGGCCGCCTACATGGTGCTTGCAGAGCGAAAGGTAGCCGCGTGGATTCAGAACCGGATTGGTCCGAACCGTGTAGGTCCGTGGGGACTCTTCCAGTCCTTCGCAGACGTGTTTAAACTGTACCTCAAGGAAGACGTGGTTCCTGCTGCGGCAGACTACCGCTTCCACGCATTAGCCCCAGTTATCGCCATTGGCGTTTCTATCACCGTGTATGCCGTTATCCCTTTTAGTGCACCCTTCGTTACCATTGATGGGGTGAGCTACGGATTAACCATGGCGCCCAACATGAACATTGGCATTCTTGCTGTGTTAGCCATGACGTCTGTTGGTGTGTACGGTGTTGCACTTGCCGGATGGAGTTCGAACAATAAGTATTCGCTTATGGGTGGACTTCGTTCGTCGGCTCAGATGATTTCCTACGAACTCTCCATGGGCTTGGCAATTGTTGGTGTAGTGCTCGTTGCGGGCTCACTGAATCTCGTAGAAATTATCCGACTCCAAACCGAGGGAGTGTGGTACATATTCCTCCAGCCGGTAGGGTTCTTGCTCTTCCTCATTACCGCACTTGCTGAAACCAATCGCGCCCCCTTCGACCTTCCGGAAGCCGAGCCCGAACTTGTTGGTGGATATCACACAGAATATTCCGGAATGAAGTTCGGACTCCTCTACCTGGCCGAATATGCAAACATCTTGGCATCGAGTGCCATCATGGCGGCGTTGTACCTTGGCGGGTGGGACGTGATTCCATTCCTCGACGACAGTGCGATTCTAGGAATGGCCCCCGACTCCTTACCAATGGTACTGCTGGGTCATATGGCCTTCCTTGGTAAGGCCTTCGCATTGGTGTTTGTGTTCATCTGGATTCGGTGGTCGCTACCTCGTTTCCGTTACGATCAGCTTATGAACCTTGGCTGGAAGGTGCTGCTGCCGATAGCACTTGTGAACATCACGTTAACCGGCTTTGGAATTCTGCTATTTAACCGCTAAATCTCACCATGGCTAACATTACCGAGAACACCGAGTCGCAGCGACTAAACTTCTGGGAAAAGATCTACCTTCCAGAGATTGCCAAGGGGCTTGGCCTAACGCTTCGTCAAATGTTCAAGCCAAAGTTCACGCGGCAATATCCCGAGGAACGTTGGACACCGGAGGGGTCGTATCGTGGCAGGCCTGTGCTTGTGCTCGAAGAAGATGGAGAGCGCTGCGTTGCATGCGGACTCTGCTCGCGTGTTTGTCCGGCACTTGCTATTGAAGTACGTGCAGCAGAAACGGAAAAGGACAAGGAGCGGTATCCCGAGAAATTCGAGATTAACATGCTCCGCTGCATCTACTGTGGATTCTGCGAAGAAGTCTGTCCGGAAGAAGCCATCGTAATGAGTAAGGACTACGAACTCGTGTTTGGTTCGCAAGAAGAAGGCATTCTTGGAAAAGAAAAACTCCTTATTCCCGTGGCGCAGCTCCAAGAGCGTTTGGAGTTCTTGCGGCAATGGCGTTGATCGTTAGCCCACGAGTCACCAACGAACAGGATAACCTAACTACCAGAGTGTGATGGGTAACCATCGCACTCTTTTTTGTTTCAGCGGGACTTCTTCTCGAAAATGTGGCGCCATCGGAAGAGTTCGATGCTACTGTAGATCAAACCGACAATACTGCCCTGAAACAGGTCGTGGAAGATCGATTCTTCTGAGTTCATGAAGCGGCCAAGGATCACGAACAAGCCAATGAATTTGATGGTGCTCCATGCGGCGCGGCGAACAACAACACTCCGATCGATGGAAACCGAGCGACGCAGTTCATCAAGTCCCCGAAACACACCATCATAGGCCTGGTTGACCTCGAAGAACAAGCTCGAAAGAAAGAACACGGCGAACAACGTGTAACCTACGATATCCCATGGTGCGTCCTGTACAATGAAGATAAGCACGATCGATAGGGGTAGTACTACCCAATGCAATGCTATGTGTGCACGATAGGCAGCGCGATGCATAAGCGAACGCAGAATCTCGTCGGAGTTGATAAGATCGATATCACCCGTACTCTTCATTACGGCTCCGCTTCATGCGTCCGTTTACATACCACATCATCAGGCCAGACATCGTGCCAGTTGCAATGCCAAAAAGAACGTGCACGATGGGTCCATCATCTGTGAATATCCATAATGCACTTGCAATACCCATCCAGATGCCGAAAAACAAACCTTGAAACACAGCCACCCTCTTCGCCATGAGGCGCGCTCGTGGGTGTAACAGTACGTGATCTTTGGCCGCATAGATAAGCCCCTTTTGGGTGATCCAGATCTGCCACACGAATACCGCTATGGCGGCGAAAGCCACGAGCGAACTACCAAGGATGAGCATTTCATCAAACAGCAGAACCATCGCCGACCCAACCAGCCCTTGTGCGATCGTCCACCCAAGAAACACACGATAGGCGATGGTGTGATTCAAGGAGCGTAAAACCTCATCCTGTTCGATCACAACGAGGGGCTCCTGATACCCAGATTCGCGTACTATTTCGCGGACACGATTCAGCATGATTGTTTCTCTCCAAACAACTCTTCCACCGTAGTGCCCAGCACACGTGCGATCTTCAGTGCAAGGTAGACGGAGGGGGCGAAGGTGCCCTGTTCGATGTAGTTGATACTTTGCCGGCTTACGCACACACGTTCGGCCAAGGTGCCCTGTGTGATGCCGTGCATCGCACGAACATCACGAACTCGATTAGGGTGTTTTACCTCTGCCATGGTCAAAGATACTTGACAGGGGGCGGAATATCAAGTACGGTTGACAAGCGTCGTCAGAACACCTGATCGTCAACCTCGCGCTACAGAATATCCCGTGATGTTCCATACTGGACGTATCACGAGCGGGGGGGCGATATGCTACACGGTAAGAGATTCATTGATGATTCTCCGTGGCACCCTCATGATGGCGATATCGAGGATGCGACTCAGGTTGCCAAGCTATGTGCCATACTTGCAGTACCCCAGAAGGATAGAATAACTCTTGCA
>DAITNB010000029.1:0-26490 GCA_036834845.1 bacterium
GTGCTCCCTCGGGGACTCGAACCCCGGGCCCTCTGATTAAGAGTCAGATGCTCTAACCAGCTGAGCTAAGGAAGCGGACAAAAATACGTGAATTGCCTCAATCCGCAAGTGGTACATTGCGGCATGAATTCCTTGATACCTCATCCCGAAGGGGGCTCGTACTGCGAGATATATCGTGGTGCGGAGCTAGTGCAGTGTAATGCCGGACTTCGCAACACGGCAACGGTCATTTATTTCCGGTTGCGTGCTGGTGAACGATCTCGGTTCCATAGGCTGCGCCACGATGAGTTGTGGTTTTGGCACGAAGGCGCTACCGTTACGGTACACACTATAAACGAGGCCGGCCACCATGCAGAACTTGTGTGCGGTCCGCCAAACATGGGTGGAGAGTATTGTGTGCTGATACGGGCTGGGGTGTGGTTTGGCGCTCTCCCGAATGGAAACGATGTACTTGTTTCTGCCGTTGTTGCGCCGGGATTCGAGTTTGCAGACTTTGATTTAGCAGAACAGGCAGACCTGATGGCGCTGTATCCACAGCACGCACATCTGATCTGCCTGTTAACGTAGGTACGTTCTTTACGGGTGTTTATCTCAGCAGCATTCCGCCGTGTGCAGCAAAGGCACCGGCAAACACAAGAGAGATAATGGCCATAAGCTTAATAAGAATGTTCAACGATGGTCCGCTGGTGTCCTTGAACGGATCGCCTACGGTGTCTCCAACAACAGCGGCCTTGTGTGTGTCTGAACCTTTGCCTCCGTGTACTCCGGTTTCGATGTACTTCTTTGCATTGTCCCATGCACCACCGCTATTAGCCATGCTCACGGCAAGCATAACGCCCACAACAAGGGCTCCAATGAGAAGTCCGGCCAACATCTGAACACCAAAGAGGAATCCAACGAGAAGGGGCGTGAGAATTACCAACAAGCCGGGTGCAATCATCTCACGAATAGATGCAGCAGTTGATATGTCTACGCACTTTGCATAGTCTGCTCTGGCCTTGCCTTCCATCAAACCAGGTATGGTGCGGAACTGACGACGCACTTCTTCGATCATAGCAAAAGCGGCCTTGCCCACACTCTTCATGGTCATTGCGCTAAAGGCAAATGGCAGCGCGCCCCCTACCAACAAGCCAGCTAGCACATGCGGATCGGTTATCTCCAACGAGAATGTTCTACCACCGGCTTGTGCACGCGTAAGGAATGCGCTTGTAAGCGCTAATGAAGTGAGTGCGGCCGAGCCAATGGCAAATCCTTTTCCAATGGCTGCTGTTGTGTTGCCGGCCGCATCTAATGCATCCGTGCGCTTGCGAATGTCTTTGCCCATTTCCGCCATCTCTGCAATGCCGCCTGCGTTGTCGGACGTTGGACCGTAGGCATCGATTGTTAGGCCAACGGCAATGGTACCAAGCATACCAATGGCTGTTAAAGCTATGCCGTACATGCCGGCACTCATATACCCAACAACCACGCTGATGGCGATGAGTATCATGGGAATAACGGCCGAGTTGTAGCCAAGAGCCAAACCGTAGATGATGTTTGTTGCGCTTCCGGTTTTTGATGCGTCGGCTACCTCGCGCACGGGCTTAAAGCGATGTGAAGTGTAGAACTCTGTAACGAGTCCGATAAGCAGTCCAGCTACTAGTCCAACGGCAAGAGCGGTAAATACTCCCATGCCATTTACCAGAGTTGTTCCTACGGTAAAAGTTTCGCTGCCAAACGCCCACATTGTTATGGGGTAGAGGGCTGCAAGCATAAGGAGTGTGGAGATGATGAGTGCACTTTTGAGAGCCCCTTCTACTTTCGACTCTTCCTTCGCCCTGATGAATGGTAGTGAGAGGATTGATGCAACAATGCCAACACCGTTTACAAGCATTGGGAAGAGGAGGATGTTCATGTTGGTGCCACCGGTTGCTTGATATCCCACGGCACCAATCACTAACGCAGCGCATGTAGACTCGGCAACCGAGCCGAAAAGGTCAGCGCCCATGCCGGCAATATCGCCCACGTTATCGCCCACGTTGTCTGCAATCACGGCCGGGTTGCGCGGATCGTCTTCCGGAATACCGGCTTCAACCTTGCCCACAAGGTCGGCGCCTACGTCTGCGGCCTTCGTGTAAATACCGCCACCAACTCTGCCAAAGAGTGCTACAGCAGATCCACCCAAACCAAAGCCGGAGAGAATTTCCATCTGCACTTCGCGTGTTACACCAGGCAGTATAGCATCGATGCCCAGCCAAACAAGGATTAGGCCAACAACTGCTAAGCCCGTTAAACCAAAACCCATCACTGCGCCGGATTCGAAGGCAACACTAAATGCCTTTTGTAGTGATACACGCGCCGCGCTAGCAGTGCGCACGTTTCCCTTTGTTGCAATCCTCATCCCAACAAATCCTGCGGCAACAGACGTGGCAGCTCCGAACACAAAGGCAATGGCGGTATGCAATCCATGATCTACGGTTGCGAAAATGAGCACGGCAAACAGCGCCATAAAGATGCTCAACACGCGATACTCTCTGCTGAGGAAGGCCATTGCACCTTCGGCAATTGCAGAGGAAATTTCGTTCAGTCGAGATAGCTCTTCGGGGTTTGCAGCACCGTCTTCAATCTTCACAGCGAGTACTCGCTGACGGAAGAATAACGCCACTACAAGTGCCAGTACGCCCAGGCCAATGATCAACGCAATGATAGACATGCAGTCCCTTTCTGTGAAACAGCGAATGATGTTCTTTTTCGTACGTTTGTAGCTCTCAAAAACGAGCCGGACGCTTAGCTCAGTTGGTTAGAGCGTTACGTTGACATCGTAAAGGTCACTGGTTCGAATCCAGTAGCGTCCACGATCGGCCCCCGAGAAGGGGCAAAGATACGAAGCCCATCTGTCTGCGTTGGGCTTTTTCATTGGAGGTGAGTGTTGGCCTTTCCCTCGATATTCGACCCAGTTGAACACGCACGTCTTGTGCAAAGGATAAGCTCATTACAGGCCCACTCGGAGCGAAAATGGGGCAGCATGACTGCCGCTCAGATGCTGGCGCATGTGAATGTATCGTACGAGTACATGTACGAAGAGCGTTTGGACCGTCCGCCATTGGTATTGCGACTTCTCCTGCGGCTGTTCATGAGGGACCTACTCGTGGGTAACAAACCCTACGCACACAATTCGCGCACGGCACCGTCCATGGTTATTGCAGAAGAGAAGGACTTTGAAAGCGAAAAAGCCCGCCTTCTCGAGTACGTGCAACGTACATTCGATAAGGGGGCTTCGCAGTTCGAGGGCAAACGTCAGGTTACGTTAGGCCCTATCTCGGCCGAGGAGTGGAGCACGCTGCTCTGGAAACACCTCGACCATCATTTACGACAGTTCGGGGTGTAACTCTAGGGGTGGTGGGTTACTTCGCTCCCAGCTCGGTAAGCGTTAGCGACTTTGGCCGAACGATTGGCGAGGCCATCATACGGTTTACAACCATCTGGGAGCACAAGCCGATAGCACGAGAAACACCAAACATCACGGTGTAGAAGTCGAACTCCGTCATACCGTACGCGTAGAGCAACGAACCCGATGCCGCATCTACATTTGGCCATGGGTTCTTGGCTTTTCCGTGCTCTTTAAGAATGCCGGGTACGAGTTTGAAGATTTTGTGTACAATCTGCACGTTCTCGTCGGTTAGACCATTCTTAACGCCAAAGTCGTGGAATGCTGTAAAGCGAGGGTCGGTAACGCGAAGAACGGCGTGACCATAGCCAGGAATAACTTGGCCATTTTTTAGACGATTCCAGGTATACTCTGTAAGCTGTTCGTCGGTTGGTACACCACCAAACTGCTCGCGTACATCCATGATAAACCGCAGGCACTCTTGATTTGCAAGACCGTGGAGTGGACCCGCCAGTCCACACATGGCGGCCGATACGCTGTAGTACGGGTCGCTAAGGGCCGAGCTCACAACGTAGCTCGTCATGGCGCTTACGTTGCCGCCTTCGTGGTCGGAGTGGAGCACAAGGTACAGGCGGACAAGTTCTTTCCACGTTGGATCGTTGCTTACACCCAACATGTGTGCGAAGTTGTTCGACAAGTCGTTGTCATTCTCGAGAGGAGCAATAACATCGCCCTTATCAAAGCGGATGCGATAAATCGCGGCTGCAAGGCCGGGTATGGAGGCAATCAGCCGCACGGCATCGTTCACCATCGATTGCCACAACGCGTCCTTGCCTGCCCCCTTATCATAGGCGGCGCGGAATTCGCTCTCGCGTTCCATAGCCAGCAGGCCGGCAGAAAGCATGGCCATTGGATGCGAGTCCTTTGGCATGGCCTTTAATGTGTCTACTACGTACTGAGGAACGGCATAGAATTTTGCGAACACCGAGCGGAGCTCTGCGAGTTCTGTTTCAGTTGCGCGTTCACCCGTAACAAGCAACCAGAAGGTCTCTTCCGGAGAGATGTTTGTTAACTCGAGGATAGGTGTATCGCGAATACGCAACCCTTCGTCTGCAGAAACACTCGAGGTGTCGCAAACAAGGGCGGGTACGCCGCGCATGCCGCCAAGCACTTGCTCGATGGTAACCGAACCAAGAACGGTTTCGCCATGCTCCTTTAAAAGTGCTGCACGTTTGGCGCGAAGGGCTTCTGCCTGGGTGGTGAGTTTGTCGTGCAGTATGCTCATAGGGGGTATCTCCGTGGGTATAGCATGCAAAACTACGAACGGTTTTCGTTTCAGAGGAACGTAACTTTCGTTTCACGCAATCGTTAACGGCACCCTATTATGAGCAAAATCAGCGTTATCATCGCCCACGAGTACCTCACGCGTATTCGCGCAAAGTGGTTTTTGATCTCTACACTGCTTGCCCCCTTCGGCCTAGCCCTTCTTGTGGCGGTGCCCGTTCTGGCGGCAATTCTGGCAGGAGATGGCTCCGAGGGCAAGGTTGCCGTGCTCGACAAAACGGGTCAGTTCGCGGCGCATATTGTTGCGGCAGACACTGCCAAGTTTGTGCTTGCCCCTTCTGCCGATGAGAAAGAGCTGTCAGAAATGGTTACGTCCGAAAAGCTGCAGGCCTACGTGGTGGTGCCAAAGGATGTACTCGATAGTGGAAAGGTGCGGATATATTCCAGAGGGGGCACGGGGATTGCTTTTGAGGGGGCTATACAGAGCGACATAGAGCCGCTGGTGGTAAAGGGCAGACTTCTTCGTGCCGGCACAGACACAACGGTTATCGATCTTGTGGAGAGGGGGATAGAGGTTGTATCGTTAAAGGTAACGGAAGAAGGAGTAAAGGCCGATGCATCGAAGGCCTCGGCAATGGTTGGCTACATGGCGGGGTTTATGATCTACATGCTCATCTTTCTTTATGGCAGCATGGTAATGCGCGGAGTGGTAGAAGAAAAAGCCAATCGGATAATCGAGGTGGTTGCATCTAGTGTGCGTCCGTTCGAGATAATGATGGGTAAGGT
Source organism: bacterium (assembly GCA_036834845.1). GTDB lineage: Bacteria > Bacteroidota > Ignavibacteria > Kapaibacteriales > Kapaibacteriaceae > UBA10438. The sequence continues at coordinate 5,438 of DAITNB010000029.1, forward strand.
TATTGGAATTGGATTGGTTGGCCTAACGCAGATAGTTCTTTGGGTGGCACTTGGTGCCTTAGTTACGTCTGCTGTTGGTGCACTGTTAGGACCACAACTAATGTCGGACGCGGCAGCGCAAGGCACGGCCATGGGTTCTCCGGTGGGTGGTGCGGGTACGGCAGATGCGTTGGCTGCTGCGGGAATAGTGCTGCCGGAGATCAGCATCGTGTCTATTCTCATGTTCGTTTTCAACTTTTTTGCCGGGTACTTCTTGTACGCGTCGCTTTTTGCTGCTGTTGGTTCCGCAGTAGATCAAGAAGCCGATGCTAATTCGTTAACCTTCCCAATTACGTTCCCGGTAATTCTTACGATGTTGTTTATTGGAAACGTTATTGCTGCACCAAATGGAACACTTGCCGTAGTGTTATCTCTTATTCCGTTGTTTTCGCCAATTCTTATGACGGTGCGTGTTGCCGCCACGGATGTGCCGGCATGGCAACTCCTGTGTAGCATTGGCCTTAGTGTTGCGGGCTTTTTTGGCGCAATCTGGCTTGCCTCGCGCATTTACCGGATTGGAATCTTGTCCTACGGCAAAAAGCCAACACTCAAAGAAATTGCACGGTGGGTTACTCTCCGCGTGTAACCACAAGGGGCAAACGTGTTGTTCTACCGTTTGCCTCGATGATTACGCTGTAGGTACCATCGGCAAGTGTGGTGGTGTTGATAGTGCACGTTGCCGCTCCTACGTCGCAACGCTGCTGTGTTACAACTGCGCCGCGAGAATCGAGCACTTGCACCATCAGCATCTGGTCCGTGTAGGACCGTAGTAGCTGCACACGACTCCCGGAAGGATTAGGCGCAAGTGTATATGTGCCTGCAGAAGAACTCTGCGTGTTGCTGTTGGCATCTACTACATACACGGTTTGCAGCACTTCTGCCAGCGACCTGCAGCGCGAGCCAATGTTAACGCCAATCAGTTGCGTGCAGGTAAAGGTGTACGTACCCTGAGCGTCGGGAAAGAGCACGGTGTCTACAGTGTCTGTTCCAGAAGAACTCTGCACTGTGTACCGCACACTGAGGGGCATCGTTGTAAACACAGGCCAATCCGGGTGGGCGGCTTTTTGAACTTGGCGCACTACCACGCTGCTGCCACCGGAGGTCTGCTCAATTTCTACTCGAAGTTGCGCCCAGCCCTTTCCGGTAACCCATTCTTGGAAGAATGCATCGGTGCTACCACCAAGGGCCCCGCGCAGAGAGGTTTTCATGTGCTCGGTACTGGCTGTTCCGTAGGCATTGGTTGTTAGGTACTGGCGTAGGGCAGCAAAAAAAGCAGTGTCGCCCGCTATGGCACGCGCCATAGCTACCACTACAGCCCCCTTCTGATAGATGGTTTGTGGGTAGTTGGAAGAGGGGTTGTTTCGCGGAAAATCTTCCAAGGCAAACACGCCTTCGCTGCGAGAAATCTGGTTGATATAACTACGAGCTTTTGTTTGAATGGAAAGGAGATAGGTGCTCCAGCCGCGAAGGTGTTCAAGCCACAGGCTCTCGGCAAAGGTGGCGAAGCTCTCGGTTAACCACGCATACCGAAAGTCGAGTGGAGAAACGAAATCGCCAAACCATTGGTGCGCAAGTTCGTGCGCAGCAGTTACATTCGAGGTGTCTGCCTGCTGTGCAATCGAAACAGGGAAGGATATCATTGTTTGATGTTCCATTGCCCCCTTCTCGGTATTACAGTATCCTACTTTGTAAAATGGGTAGGGGGCAAACCGCTGCTCGAATAGTGTTGTCATCCGCGGCACGCGAGAGAACGATGTAGCGCTTTTCGCACTGTCGCGTCGGAGCGTATAGAATGTATGCGGAACAGGCCCGTCCATATCAATGGTTACGTAGGGGGCAATAGCAAACGTTAACAGATAGGTTGCGATTGGGTTGTCTTCTTGCCAATCAAAATACATGTAGCCGTTGGGCCATGGTGGACGTGTGAAGATGCGTTTTCCAACGGATGCTACGTTCCATGGACCCTCGGGGACGATGAATCGCGCGCGAAACGTGGCTTTGTCTGATGGATGGTCATAACACGCTAACCAATGTTGGGTTGTGCTTACGTAGTTAGCGGTAAAACCAACGCCCAAACAATACAATACGCTGTCTTGATAGTGTACACCACCCCACGGTGAGGACCCGCCTTCGTTCTGCATTGTGCCGTGATAAAACACCCGAATGGTGTCGCGCCGATTACCTGCAACAGAGTGTGAGATTACAACGCGGTGGTGCATTGTATCGGAGGAAGCACTGCCCACAGTTGTAAATGAAGCAGGTTGCTCGTTCACGAAAACGGAGTCTATCTGCAACCCCCGAAGATGAAACGGAAACTCAAGGCGATCCGCTGATGCGGTCCACCGAACATGGATAGAAACATCTCCAACAATCGTCCTGGCTGCTGGATCCGGAAAGAGCAATGTGGCGTTGTAATGCTCAACGTCGAACGGCTGCGGTACGAACTGTGTAGGCGTGGAAATCTGCGCAGTGGCAGAGGCAAACGCCACCAAGAAGAGGAAGACTACAATCATTACACAATCTACAATGGTTTATATGAAGAAGGGGCAACGTCAATTGCTTGACGCTGCCCCTTCCGAGCTCGAAATCTCTGTTGGTGTCTGTAATTGGTGCCATCGGTTTCTGTCGAGCGCAACCGACCATCCACAACTTCCTAAATCAGCACAAACGCGCAGTCAGTAGAAACACGATACTGTATTGAATTACGTAGTTTCACGACACGTCAAAAAACGAAAGGGGCGACCAATCTTGGTCGCCCCTTTGCATTGAATCTGCTCGCTGCGTGTGCAGCGGGAGGGTTATCGCACGATTTGCAGCGGCAACGCAAACGATGTTGTTCCACACGTAACGTGAACCATCACCATACCGGAAGGAATGCCGGCTGTGTTAAGCGTTATCGCAGTTGCGCCAACCGGAACCTCTGTTGTTTGCGACGTTAGCACAACACCTGTAGCGCTTACGAAGCGAACATTGGCGGTTGTTGTAGTGGCTGTAAAGCGCAGTTCGGCTGAGTTCGTGGTTGGGTTAGGGAACAGATTTACCGATGTTCCAACCATATCAACAGGAACCTCTACGCTAGACACATCCTGAACCAAACCAAAGGAGACTTGTTGTTCGGCAGATGTGGATGTTACGGTAACAATCTCAGTGGCAGAGCGGTACTCTATGCGTCCGGCCGTAACGGCGATTGTTCCTACAGGAAGTTCTGCTAGTGTATACGCACCGTCGTTGGTAGACATTGCATAGTCTACAATCTCACCAGCTTGGTTGCGGGCAACTACGAGAGATCCGAGGATAGCAGCAGAGTTCTGTGTGCGCTCTTCTTCTACCTTGTGTAGAATTCCACCACGTTTATCGTAAACGAAACCACGAACTTTACCCTTGCCGCGTTCTCCCTTGGCGGTGTCTACGTTGATGTCGTACTGCACGGTAAGCATAACTTCGCCCACAACAATGCGTGTAGCATCGCGCCATTCCGTTGCTGCTGTTCCACCGAGTACCATCCAGCCCGGCACGTTTGGACGCTCGGCAGGAGAACCGAATACGATGTACGTTCCGGGTGTAAGATTGGCAAAGGAATAGCCAAAGTTTGCATCTGTTTCTGTTGTAACGGCCTTCTCCTTTTGTACCACGGTGTCTCCATTGTCCTTGCCACGCGTTTCTAGGCGATAGGCAATCACTACACCTCTCACACCAGCACCCGTGTGGGCATTCTTCATCATGCCGCTGAATCCGTTGTTGTAGGTTGGACGTTTGTCCATTGGGAAGTTCACGCCGTCTTCGTTCGCGGTAAGATTGAGCGACGAGGCCTGCGTGGCATCGTTAGTGTTATCCCAGAATTCTGTTAGGTACACATTGTTGTTGTCGCGTCCAACAACCTTACCAACAGCGATGTAGTTAACACCGGCTTGCAAGCGTGCTTCGTACATACCGTCTGCATTTGTTTCTGCCGCTACTCTGCGGAAGCGAGAATCGGCTGAATTTGCGTCGTCCTTTGTGCGGGCTTCAAATACGATTACACCTTTGAGTCCACCTTCGGTTTCTGCGTCGTACATGCGACCACTCACAACAACAAGTGTTGGTTCCGGGCGTGCAGCAACAGTGAAGTTAATAGCGCTGCGGGTGTTGCACTCGATAACAACAACTTCTGCATCTGCCAATTCATAAACGTCCTTGTACCATTCGGCATCGAACTGTTCGCCTTCTACGCGGAACTTGTACGTGCCTGCAGGTACTTCCATCACATACACGCCGCCCTTGATTTCTGCCTTGTACATTGGACGGTACGTGGTTACGGTTTCGCCGTTGTCCTTTGTTACTGTTTCCATTTTCCACGCTATCACCCAACCATGAGCGGCGGCTGAATTTGGTTCATCAAACGATACCTGGCCGGCAATGGCTGCACATGCCTTTGGCTTGTCGTCTTCGCCCTTGCCAATCTCCAGAACGTAGGACTGACGCACCTTGATTACTTCGCCATCAACTTCAACTGATACTTCGACAACTATTTCGTATCTACCTTCAACGGCGTTCTCCCAGCGGATGAGGCCTGTCTCGGCGTTAATAGTCATGCCGTCTGGACCTTCTACGAGCGTAAAGTTGGCGGCGCCTTCGAAGTTCTTTTCAATCTTCACCTTGTACTCGTAGGTCTTTCCGGCTGCACCGGTTTTCACTGGAGTAGAAACAATAAACAGTTTCTTTTCTCCCTTGCTGGGTTCTTCTACAACGCACACCTTGATAGCGGTACGTGCGCCCAACTCGTCTGCCCATGCCCCCTTCACAAAGAAGGTGTACGTACCCGCCTTGAGATTCTGCACTTTATAGGTGAATACACCCTCGCGCGGTGCGGGGTCTGTGGCTACCGAGCCAATCTTGTCGAACTTCGACTCATCCTCTGTTTCTCCAACGGCGCGGTACACGTTGTACTTCGTTGGTGCATCGGCATCGGGATTGTTCTTCCAGGAGAGAAGAACATAGGCCGGACTGTTCGGTGCGGTAACTACCTTGGCGGTAAAGTTTACCGGTGCAGGATACTGCGCGAACGCAGAGATAACGCCCGTAAGGAGCACCACAAGGGCTGCTCTAAAGCGGACAGAAAGAGTGGAAAACGTCATGGCGTTCCTCCGTGAAACATGAATTGAATTGCAATGCGAATCTGGCGGAAGAAACCAACGCCGAAGAAAGGGTTACAGTACCACGTCGATCTTTCCGAACGGATATTCCTTACCCACTCCAACAAAGAACCCGTCCTTGTTCATTACGAAGTACATCGTAATGGTGATTTTCCGTGGTTTCCCTGGTTCTTCGGGGTGTTCTGCAACGATAATGCTGGCGGTATTTGTATTGGCTTCCGATGGATATTGCTGAATACCGGAGCCGAAGTTAGCCCAGAAGTTCACCTCGCCTTTTATAAGGTTGGTAATTAGTCCGTCGCACGCAAAGGAATCCACTCGCACGCGGAATTCCTTTAGCATAGGCTGGGGGGTATACGCTGGGTCTACCTCCATGGTGTAGTCTAACCAACACCGTGTAGGTGTAACAGTTGTATCGAACGTAAGTGTTGGTAGCCCCTTCATGCGATAGCCAGACGAAGTTCCGCTGAACTCTACGCTGTACGACGAGGGAGTAACCTTCACAGCCGGCGTAATGGGGGTTTCCTTGCGTGGTGCGTCTGTGTCTAACGGCGATACACATCCCGAGAGAAGAATTCCGGCACTTATGGCGAACGCTGTAAGTAGGTGTTTGCAAGTCATTGTTCTATCCTTAATCAAAACCGTATGGCAACGCCATAGGTAAGGCCAATCTTCGAGGAGCCGTACCACGCGTTTTCGAACTGATACGCCATGGTGCTTCCTTCGAGGCCAAAAATGAACGAGAGGGGTCCGGCCGGAGAGTAAATCATCCCGGCGCTGAGTCTGCCAAGGGGACCAAACTTCGAGCCCCCTACCAACACCTGCCCAAACGGCGAAAAACCGGAGTTGCCCAACGCAGGGAAGGTATGCCGATATGTTACGCCGGCCCACATGGACAGCGGTTGTTGTTCGTAAAGAATGGTTTGTCCGTTGCGCTGACCCTCGAAACTCATGGCAAACGCTTCGTTGCCAAACTCCACACCAACAGCGCTTTGTTCGGAGAGCTGATACAGCAGGCCAACAGAAAGATTGTCGTACCACGATGTTTGCGCCGGTGCAGACACCTCGGTAAGCGAGTTCGCAGACATACCGCGAACCTGAACGAGAAATGCCGGATACTTCAGCAGACTATTCGAAATTGGCGTAAGCATTGTTTGTTGCACAGCGCGTTGGTCTGTGCCGTATCGAACATCCATGCTACTGGTAACATTTACGCGCTGTACGGGTGGTTCAGACTGCATTTCGATTGAAGATTCGGAAACTCTCTCCTGCGCTGCGGCAAGTTGCCTGCGGAGCGAGGCGTTCTCGTTGCGGAGACGGGTAAGTTCGGCGGGTGCTTGGGAGCGGTTGGCTGTGGGTAGGCGGCCAGTTGTTACCGGCAGAGGCGCCACAGGTTGCTCTGCAGCTTCTGGTGCCACCGGTGCGGCGGTTGTTGGCTGCTGCTGCGTTATTGGCGTTGATTGGGTGCTGTTTACCACACTGTACGTAATGCCGGCCACGGCAACCGAAGACAAGAGCGGAAGACCTATTCGCATAAGCCATTGCAGTAGGAAACCACCTCCGGCAGCGCCGGCGGCTGCGCCCGCTAATGGTGCGGCAAAGCCAAGACCCGAAAACACAGAACTGGTAAGGGCAACAGGCGGCACAAGGGCTGCCCTGTCCTGTTGCACAGCCGAGCGAATTGCCATTTGCTGCTTAAACTCAGCACGCAGATCGGCATTCACGGCCAACTCGGCAAAGAGCTTCGACTCGTGCATCGAGTCGAGCTCTCCATCGAGAAGGTTAAATATTTGTTCGCTGTGGTCTGACATAGATTTCGTCTTTCAGTCTTTCGAGAGTTCATTCAAATACGGTTCGAGGATTTCCTTTATCCTCTGTCGGGCGCGGAAAACGCGCACCTTTGCTGTTTCGAGTTTGATGTTCAGGAGGTAGCTAATCTCGTTGTACGAAAGGCCGTCGTACTCTCGCAGTACGAAGGACTCTTTCATATCATGAGGAAGCAGTTCTATCGCCATCCCAATGAGTTTTAGCATCTCGGACTTGTCCGCGTCGTGCGATACGCCGGGATTAAACAGAAGCTCGTCGAACTCTACAGTTTGCGTTTGAGAGCGCTTCTTTTCATTAAGACACAGGTTGCGGCAAATAGTTAGGGTATAGGCCCGAACATTTTCCAACGTGTCCATACGCTCTGCTGTTTGGTACAGACGCATAAAGGTTTCCTGGAACACATCATAGGCCTTGTCTCTACTTCCAAGCACTCGCATGCAGTAGGCGAACACGTTTGGCGACATACGGGAGTACAGTTCTCCAAAGGCCGCTTCTCGATCCTCGGTTCTGAGCATCGAGTACAGCTCCGAGTCTGTATATTCCGAGAGTCGGCTTTTCATGAATCGTACTAACAATAGACGGGGCAAAAGGTTACCGTGACGAACCGCTTGAATTACGAACTCCGCCGCAGCAGGAGGCGCACGTTAACCGTAGAGGTTGATCAATTTGGAAACGTGGTTGTTCGGGCTCCGCTTCATCTTTCTCAGCGCTTGATTGAACATTTTGTGCAATCGAAAGCAGATTGGATTACGCAGAATCTACGAAATGTAGAGGCCAAACGGCAGTTGGTACCACAACGTACGGACATCTTTGATTTCTACCATTGTGGCCAGGTGCTGCGCTGGGGTTGGAGTAATGCCGATGTTATTGTGCCGCAACGAGTTACAACGGTTCTTGCAGCGCTTCGGTGGGTTGAACGGTGGCAGCGAGACTGTGCGCATTCCGTTCTGTCTGGTCACATCGATGGCTTTCTACCGTCCATTGGTCTGCCAGCACTTCGATACACGGGGTTGCAACTGCGGCGTATGCGCAAACGATGGGGAGCATGCACAAACACCGGCAAAATCACCCTTAACGAGGTGCTCATCCGGGTGCCCGACGGCTGCCAACGCTCTGTTGTTGCACACGAAGTGTGCCACTTGGTACACCTCAACCATGGACCAGGGTTTCGGCAATTGCTAGACGATGTATTCCCGGAGAACAGACTGGCAGACGCAGTGCTCGACGCTTGGTCTGGTCAGACCGACGTTTTTGAGCAGATTTCGTCGAACGCCGTTGTTAAGGATGCGGCAATCATCTCTGGCGACCTTCCTTCGATGTGATGCCGCGGCATAAAGCCAACAAGTTCACCATCGCGAAGGATAGCTAGGCAGGGCGAGCTAGGGGGCATACCGGTAAAGTAGCTTCGGGCGCGCTCTGTGGCTTCGAGGTCCTGACCGGCAAATACGGTAACCACGTTGTCTGGCAACGTTGAGTGCTTTAGCGCAAGAGCCACGCCGGGGCGCGCACCGCCCGCGGCACAACCACAAACGGAGTTCACTACTACAAGGGTAGTTCCCGTCTTCGCCAATGCGGCATCTACTTCTTCGGCCGTGCGAAGTTCTGTAACGCCGATCGATGTGAGTTCTTCGCGCATGGGCTGCACAAGCATTGGATCGTATGGCATATTAGCGTTCCTTAAAGTGTTCGGTGATAACAGCATGCAGGTACTCCATTCCGAGTGGACCCGCAATCATGGGGAATTCGAGTTCAAACTCCGTTCTCTTTTGCGGCTCGAGCTCGAACGATGTAAGGAGAAACGGAACGGCGGAATTGGGTTGTCCGGCCGCGCATAAGGTTTTTGCGGTAGCGAAGTACCCTTCGGCCCACATGGGCTGGAGGCGTGTACATTCCGTGAAACCGCGGAGTGCCTCTAACACATCTCCCGTTTCGAGTACACTCGAAGCGTAGTCGAACCAACACTCGGCGTCGTCTGGCTGAAGTTCGAGTGCCTTTTTGTAGGCGGCCAGCGACTCGGGCACCCGACGCAGATTAAACAAGGCATCGGCTTTTGCATACCAGAGGTCTGCATACGTTGGCTCGAGCACCAACGCGGCCTCGTAGTCCGTAACCGCCTTGTCCCACTGCTCCAGTGCGTCGTAACACGTGCCCCTTGCATACATGGCCTGCGTGTGTGCTGGATCGATCTCGAGTACTTGCGAGAAGCGCGAGATGGCGTCTTCGAATCTGCCGGCTTCCTCGAGAGACGATGCCAGATTGTGGATTACAGCAATGTCTGTGGCGTCTGCAGCATGGGCGCGCTCGTAGGCGGTAATCGACTCAACAACACGATGAAGAGACGCCAACATGTTGCCCATGTTAAACCACGCATTCACAAAGTCGGGCTTAATCATGGTGGCCATCTCGTAGCAGTCTACAGATTGCCGGAGAGCCCCTTTCTTTCCCATGATAACGCCCTTGTTAAACCAGGCATTGGAATCGAACGGGTCCATCTCGATTATGGTGTCGTAGATGGATGCTGCTGCCGAATAGTTTTCGAGGTTCTCTTGGCAGATTGCGGCTTCGAAGAGAGAATCGCGCTCGTACCCTTCTTGTTTAGCGAGAAAGGTGAATAAACGGAGCGCTTCTTCTGTTCTGCCCAATTTTCCAAGGATTAGGGCCTTGGTAAACAGGGCATCATAATTTGATGGGTCGGCATGCAGTGCTGCGTCGACAAGTGGACGTGCTTCGTCGAGCCGACCAAGTTGTTCCAGGGCTATGGCGCGATTTACGGTAATCTCTACGTCAACTGGGTCTAACCGCGCTGCTTCTTCGTACGCCGTTAAGGCTTCTTCCCACCTCTGCAGACTGCCAAGGGCAATGCCGTATTTATGCCATGCGTCAGTAGAGTAAGGGGCCTTTTCGGTCCACATTCTTCCAAATACAACGGCATCTTCGAAAACTTGCGTTTCCAGACAGTACAGCACAATAGCTTCGAGGGATTCTGCCGTAGGAGAACCATTCTGCCATGTACCACTGCGCACAGACTCGCGGAACCGCCGGAGGGTCTCGTCGAGCTCCTGCCGGCTTTGCTCATCTTGCTCGTCGTCGTAGTCGAATTCCATAGGTGCAATTTAGTGGAAATGCCTTGGACGAAGCAGTGAGAGATTCATTACACGCGAATAAAGTCTGCCAACCAGTTGCGAACGTCAAAATGGTTGCTTGGCATGGCTCGGATTGCCTCGAGAACAACTTTTCGCCTTTCTGCCGGAACCCCATTCATGGAGCACCTTACAACGCGGGGTACAAGCCGCACGAAGTGTTCGATTGTATTGCGGTGCGCCCGTGAAACGGTAGTCAGATCTATGCGCATGTGGCGCAGGGCATCCGTGGCTCGGAGTGCTTCGTCCCAGTGTCCCAAAGTGAGGAGGTTCTCTATGGTGTACACGCGTACAAGAATTTTCAATGTTGGCTGACTAAGATTAACTCTACTGAAGTGCTGGAGTGCAATCGCTGAATTACCTTCGTGTTGGGCTAATACTCCGTTGCAGAACTGCAATACATCTGTGCGCACATCATCGGGTATACCCACGGCAAACTCGGCCATAAAGTTTCGTGCCGCCGCAAAATCGCCACAATGGGCTGCCATGCGAACGTAGTAAACAAAGTCGGGGTACAGGATATTTGGAATACCAATAAGTCCGGCATCGATTTTGGCACGAAAGCCCTCGAACGCATGTCGGAAATACGCGCGATTGCCCACCACATTAATTTGATGCATGCAGTGGTCTGACGCATGCGTAAACGCCATGTACCCATCGATAAACGATAATTCCGAGAGTCGCTGGTCTATGAGACCGGTAAGCTGCAAGTAGGTTGCCTCTGTTGGGTTTTCTGCAAGAGTTAATACCGTTGTGAGAATATCTATCGCGGCGTTCTTTCGGAATACTGGATTATCCGCGATAAACCTTTGTACTTCCGCACGTAGGTGAAATGTGTACAGCTCGGAGTGTTGATACTGCTCGTGCAGCATAAGAGTATATTGTCGCAGCAACTGGGCAAGCACCCGCTCAACCATCACATCAAGCTGTTGCTGTAATATTTGTCTGTCTACGCCGGGATTGTACAATGTGTCGAGCAGTGACCGTTCGTGCAGCGCAGCGAAGCTATCTCGCAAAAATTCGTCTTGGCGCACCGTTGTTGCGCTAAGCATAGCTTGCACCTTATTCAGGAGTTTAATTGCGTGTTCCGGCTGTTTTCGATATCGTAACGCACCAACTGCTGCAAGCTCTTGCTGGTGTTCCTGAGACAACACAGACTCTACCCCTAAGAAATGAATCAAGCTGGCGAGTAGGTCGGAATACCAGTTCCTCAGGGTAGCGTACTTGGGCGCCCCCTTCATGCCTAGCTTCTGCCACACCTGCTCGTCTGTTAGTGTGGCGGTATCCGGGTAGGAATCCGCCAACACCTCGGTAAGCTGTTGAAGCCGGTGGGATGTGTTGAAATATGGCGACGCCATAAATCGCCGGAACCGGACTATTTCTGCCGACGAAAGCGACGTTAGCACCGAAAACACCCGCGGATTTCTTTTGGAGGCCATGGCGCTAAATTCAGTAAAAAAACTCCATAGTACTGGTTACTATTTGGGGCGAATTTGCGCCGAATTACGTTCCAAATACCTTCGAGGGTGGTGATGACTACATTGCTTCGCAGTTTCTTAGCAGGCCTCGCTCTTCTTGCTTCTGTTCTTACTGCTACTGCCGCAGATACATTCACGTGGAAACAACGAACCAATACTGGTCCGGTAGTAGATAAAGAGGCCCCGCGCCTTTGGTATTCCATGGTGGGCACAACATTAACGGTAACAGGTGTGATAGACTCTACTGATCTGAGCAATTACCTGTTTATGCGTCTCGAGATAAAAGACTTCAAACTGGAGAAAGGAACGTATCCGCTTGGTACCAGCACGGTGTACCAATATGGTGCGCGGGCCGACATGCGTTTCCGCAACGAAGGTGGTTCTGTAACCGTTACAAATGTGGACCACGAAACAAACGAAATCACGTTCACGTTTGCGTGGAACGGATACGTAAAACTCCAAAACGATATCGAGCTAACAATTCGCATTACCGAAGGCAATTGTAAGGTAACAATCAAGCCCGAACTTTCTGTAGTTATTCGACCCTCCGAAAAAGTGAAGGTAAAAACAGATGAGGTCCACCGCGTTACCGTGTATGCAAACAAACTGCTTGCACGCGACGCAATGGTGAAGGGGGCAACCATTACGCTGAAGCACGATGGCGTGGTGTTCGAGGGCGAGAAAACACTTACGGCCGTAACAGGCGCCGACGGCTCCGCAGCGTTCAACCTTAAGGCCCGCGCAGACATTCCGGGTGGTAAATACACGTTTACGGTAAACTCTAAGAAAAGCGGATTTCTCGATAGCAAAGACTCGGTGTTTACATTCGAAGTTGCACCAGCATCAAGGTACTACTACTCAAAGTGTAATGGATTCCCGTTCTTCGAGTTCGATGCCGGAGACAAGGAGAAGTTCGAAGACGATGGTCCGCCCTTCATCCTCTCTACAGGTAACAGCGTGCTGATGGCCGGACTGATAGAGGTGCCCGGCAGAGTTCGAATCGACACATCTGGCGGAGGAGCGAAGGTGTACATCGTAAGCGGAGTGCGCATTCCAGATGTTGGTTACGACGGTGAAGTAAAGAGCTACGTTCTCACGGAAGGTGCGTTTACATTCATCGCTCCCAACTGCGGTGTTGCGCTCGACTTTGCCATTGGCCAGTTAGTATCGGAGATCTCCGGCGGTAAGATTAAGGAGCCGAAGTTAGAGTTAGTGGGCGACCCAGCGGGAGCGTCCGGTTTAAAAATCGGCGCGAAGATGGAACTGGGCAAGAACACGTACGAAGGATGTAATGCCGACCTTCCGTTTGGTACCGTGTATCAGCCGAATGCTGCTGCGGCGGTAGCAATAGAACTTGGGTTCCTCAAGGGGCCGTCGGGAACATCGCTCATCGCTTCGGGAACACTCTCGAACTTTACGGCCGCTCCTACATGGTGCATTAAAGAAGCCAAAGCCGAGTACCGCGGTGATTCTTCGTACTTCGCCATTTCAGGAAAAATCAAGAACGCGTTGCTCTCGGAAGCCAGCGGACTTATCGCGTTTAAGATGGGTGGACTTCAAACAGTGAAGATCGACTTCACGCTCGATCGCTGCACACCAATTCCACAAGCCCCCTCCGTGTGTTGGCGTGGTGGTGGCTTTGCTGTTGACAACATCTCTGTGGGCACACCTCTAAAGGGAAGTGTAAATGCAAAGTTTGGTCCGTATGACCCGTTAAAGGATTTGTACCTGCTTACCATAGAAGGTGGGTTTGAATCTTCTCCAGCGAAAGTGTATGGCAAGGTAACCGGCAACCTCCTTCGAATGGAGAAGGTGTCGAAGGCAAAGCCATTTCAAGCCGAGATATCAGGTCAGATAGATCTATGGCCCGGAGAATTGCGCGGTGCACTTACGGTAGATGGCAAACTGCTGCACCTTGGTGGCGACTACTTTGTAACGGGTAAGTACTCCATTGGCCTCGGGCTCGATCCCGTAGGAGTTTCTGCTACGTACGATGGTTCTCTTAAGCTGCCGGCCATTGGCGCTGATGTGTTACCGAAGGCGGGAACGTTAGGAAAATTCATCAACAGATGGGCACCATACCCGCTTGGCAAGGTAAGTGGTTCGCTTGTGATGCAGCCGGAGGGTCAGCAAAAGGCCACATTTACCTACGACTTTCGCAACATCATTCCGCCAAGTCCAGAGAGTAATGACTTAGCCGATGCACTGCGCGCCATTGGGCAAGGAACATTTAGTGTAGACTTTACGCTGTTGCCTTCGCCTGCAGCGTGGGATTTTGATGGCAACTTTAATAGTCTCCTCACATCAATTGTATTTGGGGGGCTTACGGCCAAAGCTGGAGAAGAGCAGATCCAGGCAAACGAGCAGATTGTGCAAGTGCCCGAAGGTCAGCTATCTCTTGTGTCCATAATGGAAACAAGTGTTGCTAACCCAAACATCACCCTCGTTGCACCGTCCGGTACGGTGTACACTACAAGCGATGCCGACGCCGGAGCATATCGTGTGCGCACTCCGGACGGACGCGCTACAATGTGGGTAGTGACTAACCCATCAGCAGGTAGTTGGACAATCCGCAACCCCGACGCCACGCCAACAGACACCATTTCTGTCTACGGCGTACTGCCGCTGCCCACAATGGGTATAACAGCCGAAATCTCCGGCAACAATCTTGTGGCTACGTGGACAGGGGAGCGTATTTCGGCCGATGCAATCGTGCAAGTGTTTGTAGATAGAAACAACGATGGCTTCGATGGTCAACTCGTTGGCACGGGGGTATGGAGCAACGGTTCGCTATCTGTTCCTCTGCAGGATAGTACTATACCGTGCACGTTCAACGTGTATGCTGTGGTTGTTGGATCTTCTTTCGGCGGCTCGCAATACGCAAGTGGCACATTCTCCAATCCACGCGCAACGTTGCCTGTTCCGCAGGGTATATCTGCCTCCTCAACGTCTTCGGGCACAACAACAATTACGTTTGCGCCAGTGCTTGATGCTCGCGTGCAGAGTGTTGTTGTGATTGATAGCGAACTCGATTCCGTTCTTGCGGCTGCCTATCCATTCGAGGGTAAGGTTGTTGCCGAAATCAGCAATCATACCTCGCGCAAGTTGCGCCTTGCCTCGATGAATGAACGTGGCTTGTTGTCTTGCAGGTCGGAAGAAATATCCATCACCACATCTGTGAACAGTGAGGGTCCTTCTGCTTCGGGCAGTGGTTATTCACTTGGTGTTCACCCAAACCCTGTGCGCAGTTCATCGGTAATCAGACTTACGTCTGTAGCCACCGAAAGCGTTCTTCTCCGGGTTGTTGATGCCCGCGGCATTGTTGTTCTGTCGTCGGCAATCAGCGTTTCTTCGGACGATCCAACAGAAATTACTGTTACCGAAAACCTTTTGTCCGCAGGTGCGTACACAGCGCTCCTTCACGGAACGCGTGGCGCAATCTCCGTCCCATTCGTGGTACTTCACTAACCTCTCACCAACGCAGAGTGCAATGAACATCATTCGCACCACTATTGCCATTGCCGCACTTATAGTGCTGGTAGTGCAATCCACCGTAGCAGGCGATCCCTCGTGGAAGGTTGTTGCGCAGTTGCCGTCGGTCCTCAGTGGTCATGGTACAGCAATGGTGCACACCGGTGATGTGCTGGTTATTGGAGGTATGGATGCTGCGGGCACAACACTTGCAGACGTTCGCATCTTTCGTGGAACATCGGGCAGGGTAGATCCTGCCGTTGGAACTTTATCTGTGCCGCGATGCAGGTCTGCTATCGTAGTTGTTCCTCGTGGTAACATGTCTGTGGTGTACGTTATTGGTGGCTATACTGGAAACGGCGGGTCATATTCATCGGTGAGTTCGGTAGACGTGATAACCTACGACCAGCTCCGCGATACGTGGCGCGTAGATCGCTCCACATCGCTGCCAAACGATGTTGGCGATGTGCGTGCGGTAGTATTGCAGAATGGTTCTATCGTTGTGAGTGGTGGAACAGAACAACGCGGCGGTGCTCTCGGAACAGGGTCGCCCTCTGGCGTGTCGTCTATCATTAACGGAGCGAATGGTGTTGTTGCACGCATTGGCGATCACATAACATCTCGCAGCGGACATGGCGTATATCGTTTTCTCGACGCTGTTAATGCGGAACGAACACTCGCTGCCGGTGGAGACGGAGTTACTCCAACGGCAGAGTTGCTGGCAGGTACAACCTGGGATGGACGGGCAAATCCACCTCGCGCTCCGCGAAAGTTTATGGCACCGATCAGCGACATTTCGGGCACTGCCAGAGCAATTGGTGGCGAAGATGCCACCGGAGCACTCGCAACAACAGAGTGGTACGATCCCAAAAGTGGCTGGAGAACAGCACCCAGACTCAACGCACCGCGTTCGCGCATGGGATACACACTTATCGCCGGACCCACCGACACAGCAACTGCCTATCTTCTTACTGCGGGTGTAGGTAACGGGGTACAACTCCGCTCTACAGAAATATTTCGAATGCCTTCCGGCAGCGTTGCCTCGGGTACATTCGAAACGTTCCTCGATCTCTCTCGAGGGGGCGAGTTTGCATCGGTGGCAATGTGCGCAGTGAACCTACCGGTGCACGTTGGTGGGTCGGCATCGAACGCTGTTGAGGTACTACAACCTCTGTCTGCACCACCGGTGTCTTTCCCAGGCACCGAGGTTGGAGCATTAAGCGACAGTGTGCCGGTAATTATTACAAATACGTGGCTGCTCCCTATCACCATTCGTGGTGTACGGACAATTGGGCATCCCGACTTCCTATTTATTGCCGACACATCTTCAATAACACTTGCTCCAGGTTCTTCGCGCACCTTCTTTGCGTGGTTTCGGCCAACAGCAGCCGGTGCTCGAAGCGCAGATGTTGTTGTGAATCTGGGTCCGGTGTCGGACACAATTCGTCTTTCAGGAACCGGACTGGCCTCTACTATTTCGCTCGCAGCAACCGGCATCGATCATGGAGATGTGCTCGTGGGTTCCACATCGGTGGTGTGCGTGCCTATTCTTGTGAACAACGGCACTGACACGGCGGTTGTAGATTCACTTTCTCTTGGAGTTGGATCCGACGTGCAGATACAGTCGCCCATCGGCAGAGTACGCGTTGCACCCGGAGATACACTTCGGGTATGCAGCAGATATTCACCCACGTCAAGAACTACGCTCGCAGAAACAGCTACCATCTGCATCGGCGTGCGTCGATATCCATTTAGCATCGTCGGCCGAGGAATACGAACCCGAGGAAGAGTTGTAGGGTTAGCTGGTTGCGATACCATAAATGCTGTGGTTGGAGACACCATTACAGGATCGATTATCCTGGAGAATACGGGGGATTTGCCCCTTACCATAACTTCCATCCAAGTAGACGGATCGGTTGTTGGCTCGGCGTGGTTGGCAAATCCGAATGTTGTGCCAATTACACTTCAGCAACAACAAACCGCCGTTGTAGACTATCGTGCAATCGTTCGGCGAGAGGGGGCGGAGCAGTACACTATTCGTTGCGTTTCGAATGGCGACACGGCAATGGAGGCTTCCTCGTGCATCGTTGTGCGGAGTCGTGCTCTCACTTCGTCGGTCTCTGCAATCAACATTGGGTCCGTATGCGTTGGAGACAGCAGTGTGGTTACACTTTCGTTTGTTAATCCAAGCGCAACCGAGACAATCTCCATTGATGCCATTGCCGTAGAGGGAATCGGTGGACAATCCACCGCAGTGTTACCATCGAACGTGCTGCCGCGAACCACATATACGTGTACGGTGGTGTTGCGCGCTCTTGCACCCGGAGCAGTAAACGGCAGAGTAGTTCTGTCTGGTCCGTTTGGTGCATCGGCAATTCCCATTACCGGAGAGATTGCCTCTTCGATTGCGGTTGACCTAACAGATGCTTTTGCCGTGCCTTCGGAGGATGTGCGAGTTGCCATTACCATAACGAATGTTACTTCATCAACAGTGCGGTTGCTTGCAGTACATTCGCCGTCGGCCTTGCGGTGCAGAACAATCGAACCCACAAACGGTACCACGTTTCAACCTGCAACAAGCGCGGTATCCGTTGCCAATGGTTCGCTAATGGATATTGTACTTCCAAGCGCACCACCCGGTGGTACCCTGAATTGTAATCTCGTTCTGCAAACTCTTCGGAGCGATGAAAACAGGGCACGTTTGTATTGCGTGCGTGCTGATGCAGGTAGCCCGTGTGTGTTGTCCGACTCATCCACCGTACTCATTGATACCGGATGTGGCGGTGAGCGCTCTGGTGTGCGTTCTTCTAGCAGAGCAAGCATGATGCTGCGTCCGAACCCTACGCGCTCGGTTGTTACTATCGAGACACTGAATGCAGAAGGTGCGGCGATAGACCTTATAAGCATGGATGGAAACTTGGTTGCTCGCACCTATGTGCAAGACAGAATTGTGTCTGTTGATGTTTCAACCCTTCCTCCTGGAGGATATGCGGTGCGCCTTATGCAGAACGGTCAACTTTTAGACACACGATTTCTCATCGTAACACCATAGTGAACAACATGCGACTACTCCTTTCAATTCTCGTTGTAGCATGTTCGGTTCCTTCCGTTGCACAGATTAGCGGAACGGATGTGTGGCGCTTTGGCATTACTGGTTCCGGTGTACTCAACATGCACTCGGGTCCGCTTACTACGCAGGACGGGTTAGCAGAGTGCGGAACCTTCGAAGATGCAACCACCCTGGGCTTCAGCATTGGCAATAGTGCATGGTACGCGCTAACGCCGAATGTAGCGCTATCGGGTAGACTCCAATACTGGAATGCGAACGGCACCTTCACAGCGCCCAACCCTGTGCAGCCCCTTGTTGCGTTATCTGATGGAAGTACAGTTCCACTGAGTACAGAGTACACATTACAAACCAATGTTAGTTACATACTGTTAGACGTGATTGCTCAATGGTACTTTGCAACCGATTGGTATGCCGGAATTGGTCCACAGATTGGCTTTAATACCCTTGCCACATTCGATCAGAGCGAAAGCATCGTTCAGCCAAGTTTTCTCGAGTTCGTTAACGGTGGCACAGACCGCACCATTTTTGCCTCGAGCTTTACCAACAGCAGTGTATCTACTCCGGTACGGCTTGCTCTCCATGCGGTGGTTGGGCGCGACATCCGTGTGTCGGACCGCTTCCTCGTGACCCCCGAAATTGGATATGCCTACGGATTTACCAATGTTGTTACGGGTTCCGATTGGACAATTAACGCGTTAAATGTGGGACTTCATGTTAGCTACGCCTTTGGTCTGCCAGAGCCACCGCCGCCACCAGCAGCAACCACCGAACCAGTACCCGCGGTGGTTCCCGAGAGGCGGGTGCCACGCGTAACGATAGACGTAGAGAGCATTGCAACGGACGGTGCCACAATCCCCGGCGCCGACCTTGTGCTGAGCGAACTGCGCTCGTCTGATGTTGTGCCGTTGTTGCCCTTTGTGTTCTTTGATACACAGTCTGCCAACATGCCCGCCCGATATCGCAACAAAACGCCTGGCTTCACAGAAGCAGAACTGCAAGATTCCGTACTTGGCATTTATCATCATCTGCTGAACATCGTTGGGGAGCGTATGCAACGCTACTCCGATGCAACATTGGAAGTTGCCGGTTATCGAGAGCCCGCAGATGGAGAAGTGGACGCACAACTTTCGGATAGGCGCGCCACGGCTGTGCGAGATTATCTTGTGAATGTATGGGGCGTAGACAGCAAGCGCATCTCTCTGTCCACAGGAGTTCTTCCGCCAATCGTGTCGAACCGTGGCGTAGAAGATGGACGCACGGAGAATCGAAGGGCCGAACTCCGGTCGGCCGATTCCCGAATCTTAGCACCGGTAACCCGTTCGGCTGTTGCCAGCACCATCGAACCTCGTGCTATTCGTGTAAAGCCAACAATCGAAAACAGTGAATACGTGCAGTCTTCAACCTCGTCCATCAACACCTTAGATGGTGCGGTAGTAGCTCGGGTTGGATCGGATCTAACGTGGACACCGTCGAGAGCCGAACTGCAATCCATACTCGGTCCTCGGCGCAACGCGCGCGCATCTGCTGTATACGCGGCGCAATCCACCAGCGGTGAAGAACAGGTTGCGTATGCGCCGATCACGGTTCGGCGAGATGTTCGTTCGGTTCGATATTCCAACGAAGTTGTGAACGATTCCGTGATTGAGCGGTTTAGGATGATCTTCTTCGACTTCGATGCACCAACCGTAAGTGCATTTAACAGAAGTGTTGTTGATCTTGTTCGGAGCCGTATTCGCACAACATCGTCTGTACGCATTACCGGATTTACCGATCGTATTGGTCCGGCAGAGAGGAACATGGCGCTATCTGTATCCCGCGCAGCAGCCATTGATGCAACAATCAAGGAGCGGATTGTTCCTGAACGAGTTACTACTCGTGGAGCAGGTGCCGAGGCAATCTATAACAACGATTTGCCGGAAGGACGTTGGTACAACAGAACAGTTCTCATCGAGGTTGCAACACCGGTGGATGCGGAATGAGAACCATAGTTTTACTCCTCATCTGTAGTGCGCTGCGTTTGAGTGCGCAAACATCACTTTCGCTAACGGACCAGTTGCCGCCATACGGCTTAACGGCCATTCTTCTCAACAATGGCCACTTCTCTGTATCAACAACCTACACAGGCAGTGCAAAGTCTATCATCTATAGGGAAGACGGTACCGGCAATCGCCCGGTAAACTACACGTCGCATCTTCATGTGCGTGTAGACAACACTCTGTTTCAACTTCCCTTCGAGATCGATCTTACCACGGATGTTCCGCCCCCTCCCAACCCAATGCGAATCTTACGGTTGTTTAGGGACACGGTGGAGCAGCGTCCGCGCGTTAACGCAGACATGGCGTGTGTACTGCCAGGGGGCGATACGGTTCGCGTGATTTTCTCGATGGAACCCGTGAAGCGTCCAAGTGGCGGTTTTATTCGTTTGTCTGTTGATGTTTGGAACCGCGGGAGAGCACAACACGATGTTGGTGTGTTGATGCTTATAGACACAAAGATCGGCGATAATGACCAAGCGCCTATTGCTACCGAGTTTGGTTTTAGCGGTGTGGAAACATCGTACCAAAAGAATGTAGGCGTTGGTATTCCCGAATTCTGGCTTGCTCTGGAAGGCACTCCCATTGCTCCCGGACTTGCCGCACGCGGTAATCTGCGGGCTTCCGATCTGATTGAGCCAAGCACGTTTCTCTTTGGGAATTGGGTAGACGATCCAACAAACAATGCCGCCGGACTCTACCGAGTGCAGTGGAATGAACGTGTTGCCTCGAACCTTGGATATACAGACAGCGCCATTCTCTTACTGTGGGAACAGCAACGATTTGCACCTGGCGCAAGGCGAAAACACGCCGCAACCGAAATCGGGATTGTTGATTCGCTTACAGTAACCACGGGCCAAGGT
>DAITNB010000030.1:0-3842 GCA_036834845.1 bacterium
TGGCCCTTTTTGAATGTTTGGTGTCACGTTTCGGATCGCCAACGACACGTTGTTGCAGGTATCCGTATCCCCATGAAGTTGGCCCGGGTGGCTGTGGGTCGGGCCGTTGACACTATGAATAGAAGAGCAAGGAGATTTTATGCCACAGTCCTTGGCGAGCATCATATTGCACATTGTCTTTAGCACGAAGAACCGCAGCCCTGTGCTCTACGCATCGGTGCGCCCAGCTCTCTTTGCATATATGGCCGAGGTATCTCGCGAGATTGGCTGTGAATGCTATCGTGTGGGTGGTGTTGAAGATCATGTGCACATCGCTGTGGGCTTGTCGCGAACGATATCCGTTGCACAGTACGTTGAGGTGGTGAAGAATGCGTCTTCGAAATGGCTAAAAAAACAGTCTGCGTTACTACACAATTTCTCTTGGCA
This sequence comes from bacterium, assembly GCA_036834845.1. Lineage (GTDB taxonomy): Bacteria > Bacteroidota > Ignavibacteria > Kapaibacteriales > Kapaibacteriaceae > UBA10438. The sequence continues at coordinate 427 of DAITNB010000030.1, forward strand.
ACGTGGTTATGGTGCCTTCTCCGTTCGTAAAAGTGGTCTCGATCAACTCGTTCGCTATATCAATAGGCAAGAGGAGCACCATCGCAAACGAAGCTTTAAGCATGAGTACATACGTGTTCTAAAACAGAGTGGCGTTGATTACGACGAACGCTTCGTTTGGGATTGATGCGAGTGCTACCCACCACCACAAACCCGCACCAGAGCGTACTCTAGTGCGGGTTTCTGTTTATCACTCAAATTTGGCTGCCCTATCGAATAACCACGAGCGGTTCGATACACTCTATGGGTTCGGTGGCATGCATTACAATGGTATATCTCCCGCTGGGAAGTGAGCGGACATCTATAGTTGCGCCTTCGCTCGTATTCTCCGCAGATAAAGCATGCTGCGTACCCTCAGTGCTTACTGCCAGTATCTTGAGTGGTAGTACGCTTTGAAATGGCACACTCACGTGCGTGGTGCCGGGTGTCACAGGATTGGGGTGTACCATTAAACACGTCTGTGCTCCGGACACATGGGCCTGATTCGTTACGGATGATGTGATGTCCTTCTCTCGGATCCGGAACACACTCTCGTCACCACCGGCTAGGATGTATGAGTCTCCAAATTGCAACGGGCTGCTAAGCACTCTGCCATCCAAAGACGAGTACGGGGACCCAACCATTGGTATGTCTGTCCACGTAACACCACCGTTAACCGATGAATGAATCACACTATAACGTAATGCGACAAGAGTCCCGCGAATCTCAACAACGTCGACTAGTGCATCTTGATTCCGCTGTATCCTTGATTCGAGCTCTATGATGTTTGCGCACGTCCCATCTTGCACATCGAACCACAGTACTCTGGGCAACAAAGTCGTTGTTCCACGAAGAGTTGTATCTGAAGTGTAGCCAAATATTACCCTATTCCCGTGCACAGAGTGGACAACGAATGACGCGGCCCACCGTCCCCGTTGATACAAATGAGCGGGTAGCATCCACTGCTGCTTAGTATCACTAACGGTGTTGTACATGCAGAGGTATACGTTCTGAATACCGCTTTCAGGGACTCTCTTGATTACAAAGTACCAAATCGCACTATCGTTCTCCTGCCAACAGCCCATTGTGCCAATCGAGTCCGTGTCAAACGGAACCGGAACCGACTTCGCTCTACCGTCACGTACCAATCGTATGTCAGACTTGTATCTACCGCTCGAAGGAGCAAAGTCACCATGCTGTATCTCAACAGCAAACCTTTGCCCACCTAGTGGATACATCTTCTTGGCTCGAAGAAAGAACTCTGGATTCCTTTCTTCGCGCCATATCTCTACCCACGTTGCACCGCTGTCCGTGGATCGCCGTATCACTGCGCTATCGGTCAGAACAAAGAGCGTGTCGTGCGCGCTTTGGAGCTGTATAACATCGGCCGGTAACGGGTGATGGATGGTATAGCTTCTGCAGGTGTCGGTTGTGGATACAACCTCCCGAGAGTATACGTCAAAGGACGCTTTCTGAACACGCATCCCCCATATGGTGTTGCCCGAACCACGACTCAAGTGGCCATATGTGATGGTTGAAACTGTGCCGAAGTTTCCAAAGCGAACACTGCTGCCGGTGGACTGCACAAGAGAGTCTATCCGCGGCTTATCGTCGGTAGCGTCCATTCTGTATACTGCCATCGTAGATGGTGCGCTGGTTGGCTGCACACCCATGAGCATGATGGAGCCATTCGGCAATGGCTGCGCTATCTTCAATGGAAGACCCCACCAGCTTACTCCGCTTGTGTCTCTGTCATCGAGTAGCTCTACACGCCACGAAGCACCTCCATCGGCAGACCAAACGTACCGACAGAAACCTTCCCCGCTGTTGATGCCTAGCCGGTAATATTCATGACAAAGAACAAGGCGTCCTGCGCCATCACGAATGATTGCCCATGTAGGTTCGCTTGTTTTGTACTGACCTGTGTCTGGCTCAATGTATTTCACAACACTACTGCGATGCACAAAGTCGTCACCACCATTATGAGACACATAGATTGTGCTCTTCATTCCTCCAAGGAACAGTGTATCTGCCGCGGTGCGATACGCACAGGTTAGGTGAACAGTGTCCTTGGTTGACTTCTCCACCCACGTTCTGCCCGCGTTGGTACTTACAGCAAAGAATCCTCTCGTGCCCACAAGTGTGAATATGCCGAAAGAGTCGTCTGCATTGTATAACGTAGCTCCATCTATATGTGCTCGCACCTCGGGTTGTAGTTTCTCAACACCACCCACAATGTCTCCATTCACAAGAACGGCAACAATCTCGGTGCTGGCGCGCAGAAGCCGCATTATGCTTGTTGGTCCAAATCGCGTCTTTCTCCACGTTATCCCCCGGTCCGACGTTGTCCACACAAATCCTTGCGCATCACCAAGAAACCACGTCCCGTTATCGGCTACAGCCACACTTCGCAGGATTGCCATTTCCGGAAGTGAGATACCGTGGAGAGTGCGCGCTTGATAGTTGTACAGCACACACTGTCCCTCATCGGAGGCAATGAGAAGCTCGCTTTCATTAACCGCAGTACATGCCGTCCACGCCCTACCAAACGGAGCACGCGTTAGCTGCTCGCGGACAAGCTCGGACTGCGCATGCAACACAACACACGAGCCGAGAAGCAGGAGCGATATGGTAATAACCTTCATCAATCACCACAGAATTTAACGACGCAATTGCCGGGATTGGGGTTTAGGGGGCTAATCTCACCACACACATTCGCAACTGGAGACCAGGTCGTCATGGTTGTTTTGACAGATCCATTCGGCAGAACACAGAATGAGTATGTCCGACGACAACAAATCTCGTTGCAGGGTGCTAGTCTAAAGTATAGGCCGGTTCCACCCATTGATAACATCATATTGTCGTAGTACGAAATCGGGAAACCATACGTGTACTCAAGCTCGTGGCTCCCTCCACCCGGCAACGTCCAACCAATAACGTACTTGCTGCATGAGCCGGGTTTCGCAAGATGAACGAGCCGAGCACCATTTTCACAATCCGGCATCGGTCCTCTGTTGTTTGCATCTCTAAGTGCAAACTCACGGTATCCACTCTCTACAACTGTATTCCAATTAGCCAGAATCTCTGCCTTCGTCATGCACCCTACAGGCTGAAGGTTGTCAAAGTAGTATTTCCAGTCTCCAATCTCATACTGATTACACTTCTTACTAAAATAGGCCTGCACGAACAGGCTACATGGAGGGTTTGCACGCACCTGTACATAGAACGATGCATTGCCATACGTCACCGCTGAATCACACGGCAAATCTTCCCAAAAACAGAAACGTGTTTGCGCGCTCGTGGCAACGCTTCCAAGGAGCATCAAAAGCGCAACGATGGCCACTATTGAAGCTTTAAGACAACCTAACAGCGAGCGATAGACTCGACCGGGGGGGGGG
>DAITNB010000030.1:3852-26314 GCA_036834845.1 bacterium
CCCCCCCCCCCCCCCCCCCCCCCCCCCCCCCCCCCCCCCCCCCCCCCCCCCCCCATACTTTGGCTCCCTCAATTAAATTGACAACTGTTACCCTTCGATTCGATTAACATAGTCAGATACTGCGGATAATACAAGCTTCTGCTAATCGCCGCAGAAATTGAGAGTACTGTTCCTTGCATTGACGTTTAACATCGGGAGTTGCACGGAGACCATTCCCTCTAGAGGACAACACCCGCATCGTCTGATAATCCAATCCAACACAACATTGCATATTCTCCTAATGGGCCACACCCCCCAAACCACAAACCCGCACCAGAGCGTACTCTATACTGAATCATCCAAGGTTCTCACCTACCGCACAGCAGCTAACGGTAGCGCACTACCTACAAAAACACGCGCAGCGAGAGTGAAAGCTCTAGTGCAGAGACTCTGGTTCCGCTGGTGGTACTAAGGTCAGTCATACCATATCGATACCGGAACGCGGTTACTAATTGCCCATCCGTGCTGTTAAGGTGCGCCTCGATGCCAGCTATCGCAGTTGCCATCCATGACGCAGCGCCGGTGATTTCGTTGTTGTAGTATGTTATCGTGCGGCCGTCGGAAGAATATTCACACTCTGGACAGAGTGACGGGTCGAAGGTTGCATTTTCGGGCAGCAACAATATATAATTCGAACGAAAGTTCGTGCTCAATACACGCGATACTCCCACGCCAGCGCTGATGGCTATGGGCGTACCAGCGATGAACATTAACACGCTCGGTGTGAGTTCTAACGCCGAGTATTCCGTTGTCCCTCTGTACTCCGTAATCTGATACTCTGTGCTGCCATCGGGTTGTCTTCTTAGCAACGAATCTCCTGGTGCGTACATTCCTCCCTTTGCGGACACATACGCCGCTTGAAGTGTGCCGAAAAATCTCCATGAGCCATCGGTCAAGGGTCGGCCCAGCACAAGTCCTACAAGGTATCCAAAGTCTGACTCAAATGCATAGTCCGGACAATTGCAGTCGGTTTGGTTAAGGGGCTTTATGCCTGCGTTACTACTGAACGTGTTGTACAGCGCGCCACCAAGTATACCAACACTCCACTCTTTGGCGCGCGAGTTTATGCTATCGCTCTCACCTTGACCAAAGGTTGTACCGAGTACAAAACAAAAGAGCATCGAAGCCAGCATGAAACGAGTTGCGAACGGCATGGTATTACCTTAACAATACTGTTTACGATCTATGAAGAACCCGACACCTAGTCAATATACCACAAACCCGCACCAGAGCGTACTCTGGTGCGGGTTTCTGTTTATCGTAGTACGGCTATTGAATTAGCCGAGGTGCATTACCTTTGAGAAGGCAGCTGCGAAGTCTGCAACAAACTTCGACTTTGCATCATCACAGGCATATACCTCTGCAAGTGCACGAAGTTCGGAGTTGGAGCCGAACACAAGGTCTGCACGTGTACCGGTCCAACGGACGGTACCAGTGGCGCGGTCAACGGCTTCGTACGTGCCGGAGTTGGTCTTGCGCCACTCGTTGTCCATACTCAGTAGGTTAACAAAGAAGTCATTGCTTAGCACACCAACGTTGTTCGTAAACACGCCGTGCGTTTGTGCACCAACATTAGCTCCGAGAACCCGTAAGCCCCCTACCAACACCGTCATCTCTGGCGCCGTAAGTGTTAGCAGTTGTGCACGGTCCAACAGTAGGTGTTCGTCTGGTTCGGCAACACCGTGTTTCTTGTAATTACGGAAACCACATGCAAGGGGCTCGAGCACGGCGAACGAATCAACATCTGTCTGCTCCTTAAGAGCATCGGTACGTCCTGGCGTAAATGCCACTTGAACGGCAGATCCCGCAAGGCGAGCCGCTTCTTCAACGGCAGCGCATCCACCAAGGACGATGAGATCCGCGAGCGAAATTTTCATTCCGTCTGTGCGCGAGCTGTTAAACGCTGTTTGAATTCCCTCTAACACGCTTAGCACCTGCGCAAGTTCTGCTGGCTGGTTTACTTCCCACGAACGTTGTGGCTCAAGACGAATGCGAGCACCATTGGCCCCGCCACGATGGTCGGAGCCACGATAGGTAGAAGCAGAGGCCCACGCTGTTGATACAAGTTGCGAAATGGTAAGGCCGCTTTGAAGCAGCGTGGTCTTTAGTGCCGCAATCTCTGCAGCACCAACAAGTGCGTGATTCACCGCAGGAACTGGATCTTGCCAGATAAGATCTTCTGCAGGAACTTCTGGTCCAAGGTATCTCCTGCGCGGACCCATGTCGCGGTGCGTGAGCTTAAACCATGCACGTGCGAACGCATCGGCAAAGGCCTGTGGGTCTTGGTGGAACTTGCGTGAAATTGGTTCATAGGCTGGATCAAAGCGCAGCGAAAGATCGGCCGTTGTCATCATCGGACGATGCTTCTTTGTTGGGTCATGAGCATCAGGAATCATGTCTTGCTCTTCAACATCTTTAGCAAGCCACTGCCATGCACCGGCTGGACTCTTTACCAGTTCCCATTCGTATTTGAACAACATGTCAAAGTAGCCGTTGTCCCACGTTGTTGGATTTGGTTTCCAAGCTCCTTCAATGCCGCTGGTAATTGTGTCTACGCCCTTGCCAGTTCCCATGGAGTTTTTCCAACCAAAGCCCATTTCTTCTAAGGGGGCTCCTTCTGGCTCGGCTCCTACATGCGCTGCATCTCCAGCACCGTGGGCCTTACCAAAGGTATGGCCGCCAGCAACAAGGGCAACGGTCTCTTCATCGTTCATTGCCATGCGCGCAAAGGTCTCGCGCACGTCGCGCCCAGATGCAACAGGATCTGGATTACCGTCTGGACCTTGCGGGTTAACGTAAATGAGTCCCATCTGCACTGCCGCTAATGGGTTCTGCAACTCGCGATTACCGGAGTACCTGCTGTTGGGTTTGTCGCTGGTAGCTAGCCATTCAGATTCTGCGCCCCAAAAGATATCTTCCTCCGGTTCCCAGATGTCGGCACGTCCACCGCCAAAGCCGAACGTTGTAAAGCCCATGGATTCCAGGGCCACATTACCCGCAAGAACGAGAAGATCGGCCCACGAAATTTTGTTGCCATATTTCTGCTTGATCGGCCAAAGGAGTCTGCGCGCCTTATCCAAGTTTCCGTTGTCTGGCCAACTGTTCAGCGGTGCAAATCGCTGGTTGCCGGTTCCTGCCCCGCCCCTTCCATCGCTAACACGATAGGTACCGGCAGCATGCCACGTCATACGAATAAATAATCCACCGTAGTGACCCCAGTCCGCAGGCCACCAGTCCTTAGAGTCCGTCATCAACGCCCTTAGATCTGCCTTGAGCGCATTGTAGTCCAGGCTGTTAAACGCCTCGGCATAATCAAAGTCTGCACCCATTGGGTTGGACTTTTCAGACTGCTGGTGAAGGATCTTCAGATTGAGGCGCTCTGGCCACCAGTCTGCGTTCGATCGCACGGAAGGCATTGTTCGTGCCCCGTGAACTCCTGTAAAGGGGCATTTGGGTTCTGTTGACATGGAAGTGATTCCTAGATTTTGATAACAACATGGTGAGAACAACAAAACTATGAACATAGTTCAAGGTAGCGACGCGTCGGGGCGGATGATATCCGCCCGAACGCCGGGATGGCAACGCGACGGGGCCGTTCGGTCGACGCGGGGCGTCGCCCGAATCATGTGGTCGTTAACCAGTGATTCGGTTTCAGTAGATTTGCGACTGCCGATTCATTTTTTGAAACACGACGCATTCATCTCCATGCAGAAAATTACCGTTGCCAACCCCGTCGTTGAACTCGACGGCGATGAAATGACGCGCATCATCTGGAAGTTCATCAAGGACAAGCTCATCCTTCCGTATCTGAATCTCGACATCAAGTATTTCGACCTTGGTATGGAGCACCGCGACGCAACGGATGACCAAGTAACGATAGACGCAGCAGAGGCAATAAAGAAGTACAATGTTGGCATTAAGTGCGCAACTATCACGCCCGACGAAGCGCGCGTAGAAGAGTTTGGTTTGAAGAAGATGTGGAAGTCGCCAAACGGAACCATCAGGAATATTCTTGATGGCACGGTGTTCCGCGAGCCCATTGTGTGCTCGAACGTGCCCCGACTGGTTCCGAACTGGACGGCGCCAATCTGCATCGGACGTCACGCTTTTGGAGATCAGTACCGCGCAACAGACTTTATTACGAAGGGTAGCGGCAAGCTTACCATAACGTACACTCCCGATAACGGTGGCGAGACGCAGTCGTTTGAGGTGTACAATTTTAAAGGCAATGGCGTGGCTCTGGCCATGTATAACACGGACGAGTCTATTCGTGGCTTTGCGCGCGCGTGCATGAACCAGGCAGTGATGAAGCGGTGGCCTTTATACCTCAGCACAAAGAATACCATTCTGAAGAAATACGATGGACGGTTTAAGGACATTTTCCAAGAAGTGTTCGAAACGGAGTTTGCTGCCAAGTTTGCTGAACTCGGAATCACGTACGAACACCGTCTTATCGATGATATGGTGGCAAGTGCTCTAAAGTGGAACGGCAATTTTGTGTGGGCATGCAAGAATTACGATGGAGACGTGCAGTCCGATACCGTTGCCCAGGGATTTGGCTCGTTGGGACTTATGACCTCTACCCTCGTTACTCCCGATGGCACCACCATGGAAGCCGAAGCCGCGCATGGAACTGTTACTCGTCATTACCGCGATCATCAGGCAGGTAAACCAACATCAACAAACCCTATTGCTTCCATCTTTGCGTGGACAAGGGGCTTGGAGTTTCGTGGCAAGCTCGATAACAATCAGCAGCTTATTTCCTTCTGCCAAACGCTGGAACGCGTATGCGTAGATGTGGTGGAATCCGGCAGGATGACGAAGGATCTGGCCGTTTGTATTCACGGTAATGCTGTTCGGCATGGCGAACACTACCAGTATACCGAGGAGTTTCTGGACGCAATAGACGCCGAGCTGCGGGCGCGTTTGGCCTAATACTTCACAAAGGTTTGCGAGGTACTAACAGCTCCGCCTGTGTAACGAAGAACATACACTCCCGGCTGTAGGTGCGAACAATCGAGTTGGACGCTGGCAGACGGAGCGTCACTACCAATGTTGATGTGTGTTCTGGTTGCCCCCTGCACATCCAGAATTTCCAGTGTACACGCTGCAGGGTTACTCTTGGGCATCATCACCGTAAGAACATTTTCCACGGGAATCGGACGTAGCTGAAGACCCGCCTGTTGTTCTGTGTTGAGAACAGAAGTAGTAGCAACGGTAGAGAACGCATTCGGACGAGAGAAGCCAGATGTTTCACCGTCAATTTCTAACGAGTTCACGCGCCAGAAGTACGAAGTTCCGGGCTTGAGATTTGTAAGAGGAAATTCCGCTGCTTCTGTAAGGATTGTGTCCACGATTAATCTTGAGTCGGCAAATGTTCTCGAGGTTGCCACCTGAAGTCTGTACTCAAAAACGCCTTCAAGAACGCGCTCCCAACGAAGCACAACGTCTGCTGGCACATTCTTCTCCGCGTCGGGTGGGTGCAACAACCGTGGCCACCCAAGTTTTGTGGTAAACTGCCACGTTTCAGACCAGTCGCTGAGGGGCCCACCATTGTCTCCACGCACCTTCCAATAGTACCGGTGCCTGCTTCTACCCGTTGGTAGCGAAGAGCTGGTTGTGGTTACCGTGTCGTACAGCACGTTGTTTGCAAACAGCGAGTCATCACTCAGCGCAACGATGCTCCTAAGGGTCTGCGGTCCAACGGACCACCGGAAACTCACTCCCGCATTCGGCGAAAAGTTTCCGGCATTCATAGCCGGCGCAACAAGGAGTGGCGGTACATCCCTTGTGGTGTCCTCTCCGTGATACGTCACAACCATGGAGTGCTTCACGAGTGGCCTATCGAAGACATTTTTGGGTGCTAGAGCAACGGTGTCGATTACATCAAATCCGCTCACTGTTTCGCCGAACACGGTGTATTGCCTGTCTAAGAACGTAGGACTTCCATGGCAGATATAAAACTGAGAAGTGGCACTATTCACGTCGTTCCCACGCGCCATTCCCACCCTTCCGCGTGTATGGCGGATAGAATTAAACTCGGCTTTCACGGTTGGCTGCGTTGTGTCTCCGTAGCCCCAGGTACTCTCATCTCCGGATATAGAGTTTGGGTCGCCCCCTTGAATCACAAAATCCGGAATCACTCTGTGGAATGCCGTTTGATCATATCGGCCGGCACGTACAATACTGTCGAAGTTCCGTACATGCAGCGGAGTAATCGATGGAAAGAGGCGAATGACTATGTCGCCCAATGTGTCTGTATTACCACGCACCACCTGAATGCGGTACAACGGACGTGATTGTGCATTGGTACCTTGGGTAACACCCACTCCCAATAGTGCCGCCAGAAGAATTCGCAACAACATGGTTCCTCCATATCTTCTATCACAAAAACGAACGACGTACGAATATGCAACCAACGGGACAACAGTAATGTCGGAAACGGAAAAACCCTCTCTCCACTATTTTCAAGACACTCTTTGTGGGTGGTGTTACGGCTTTGGACCCGTTATGGAACAGGTTTATGGGGCATGGGGTACGGTAGCACCTATTAGCGTGTACGCAGGGGGCATGATTGTGGGCAACCGCGTAGGCACAATTGCAGAAAAAGCTTCGTACATCGAAACCGCCTATCAAGATGTTGAACGGTTAACCGGAATCAGATTTGGCAGTGCTTTTGTAGACCATGTGCTAAAGAAAGGCGAAATGGTTCTGGAGTCTACCACGCCAGCCACGGCTCTTGTTGTACACCGCGCCCTTCAGTTGCCGCATCCAACACGGTTTGCGCACAGACTGCAGCAGGCGGTGTACAGAGATGGCATGGACCTGTCTTCGCCATCCACCTATGAGGTGTTGGCTGCCGAACTCAACGTTGATGCCGAAGATTTTGTAGCCGCAATGCAGACCGAAGACATTCGCCGCGCCGCGCAGGAGGAGTTCGACTACGTTGCCGAGTTAGGAATAACCGGCTTCCCTACTCTTGTTCTGGCTGTGGCAGACGAAGCTCATGTAGTTGCGCAAGGGTACCGTCCGTTTGAGAACATCAACGCTACCCTACAAGAACTCCTGTCGGTGTAGGAACTACCTGTTGATCCGCAGCGGTGTGGTAGCAACGAAACCGTTCGTAGTGTACGCACGCACGATGTATGCCCCCTGCGAAAGGCGGGCACAGTTGATGGTGGAAGGCATGGACTGCTCCGTGAGTATTGGCCTACCCATCACATCAACGATTTCGATGCGGGAAACGTTCGATGGCAGACCAACAAGAGCTATCTGTTCGGTGGCCGGATTAGGATGTACAGCGAATGAAAATTCCACACCCTCCGAAGGGACGGACGTAGGCGCATCCATCAAGACCACCGACTCTGCAACTGGGGTTCCGTTTGCAAGGCGACCACCTGTGATTACCATTGCAACATCGCCCGTGGCAATCACGCTTGCATCAACACGGCCACGATGCTGACGATGCACGTTGGTAGATTGGTGAACGGCTACAGAAACAGGTTTGCCGTCTACATCCAATTGCAGTAGCCCGCTTTCAATTGATACAACTCTACCCTTAAGTCTGATGCCCGATTCGGTGGTAACTCCACAGTCGGAATCTAAAATTATGTGCAGCGCAGAACGTACACCGTCGGCCATCGGCTCTATAAACACACACACAACACGTCCTGGTTGGAGCTCGGCGCGGTCTGCTACCACCCCACTGGCTTGTGCTACAAGCGTTGCGTCTGAAAGCAGTACCGTGTCCACTCCACTGTCCGTTACAACAGTTAGCACTCCTTCGGAGTACCTCATCACTCTGCCAGAAACAACATTCTTAACGCAGTTAATGTTCACCCACGCATACGATATTGTTGGCAGCGAATCTCTCGCATTGAGTTTTGCTCCAATCTCTTTTCCGATGATATCTGCCGACACCGTTAAGGGAGCTCCTGTGCAGTCGAACAACTGTGACTCGTCGCCTACGAGTAGGGTCTGTGTGCCGTTTTCGCCGTCTATGGTAATTACAGTGCTACCAATAACATTCGCTACTATGCCGTGTACGCGAAGAGACCTACAGTTTCCAATAGACTGGAGAAGATCGAGGTAGGCGCCCGATTCATCACCACGATAGAACACCATAACTGTATCTCCCACTTGGAAGGACGTTACGGGTTGAACTTCTCCGTCGCAATCGATGGCGATAGATTGGGCATCAACACGCAGATAGATCTCCGACACAACTTCTTGGGATACAAGAGTTATGGCAGAATCGGAGATTGAGGTTAACATGCCTGTTGTTCCGAAGGCGAACGAACAGCCATCGGTAATCTGCAGGTAGTGTGCCACGCGACGAGATTCATCTTCTAGCCAAGTGCCCTTAACCCGAGCTCCAATGCGAACATCAGCAATGGTTAGCGTAGCTCCTCTACATGACCATATCTCCGTTTTCGAGCCCACCTCATACACGTGCACCGTTCCATCTGGCTCTTGAATGTCTATTGAACCTAGCGTTACGGCAACCACTCTGCCTTCTACGTGCTGCGGACATCCTTCCTCCAGCACTGCTTCCATGAGGACGTCGTCTGTTTCTGCGTTGTCCACATACGATACGCGCAAACGTTGTCCTCTGAGAAGATCTTCCCAGCGGAGCATCTCACCGGTACAGGTGTATACATACCCCCCGAACACACTATCCGGTTCGAGGGGACCACCCATTTGACTATTGAAGACAAGGAATACAACGATCTCATCCTCTCGCCGAAACCGAGCACCACCCTCAACCAGCTCTAGAAAGGTCATTTGCTCGGATCGATACGTAGCACACCGTTCATTGATGGATAAACTCACAACGCTATATGTACCGTTGATATCTGTTACTGCCACCGACACCCTGTCTCCGATACGGATACTTTCCGAGGTTACCGGCATACCCTCGCAGGTATAGATGCCCGAGGCAGCAGTCAGCAGAACCACAGCTTCTGTAAAGCCCCCTACTCCCCCTTGGATGGTTCCAAGTTGAACTCTGTCTGCCGTGCGTTCGAGTACCGTACCTGAGAAGAACAGCAAGGGGGCGCAGGATTCAAACACCACGCGCGCTGCCGTTAGCGCGCCGGGAGTATCCTCGAGTTCCATGGAGAACCCTACGCCGGGCTGGACATCTTCGAAGGAACATCCCAAGGCCACGGTGCGGGCGGTACGCCGCGCCGAGGCAATGTCGCTCGACGACGATAGAAAGTCTATGTAGCGTATGGTGGTAGGCGTAATCTCTACGAGTTTACCGTAAATCCGCGCACTATCCGGCACTTGTGCATATATGGCCATGCTGGCCGTGAAAAATGGTAGCACGAAACGACAGAACAGCTTCATGGACATACGGGTCCTACCCAAATTGTGTGTGGCAGTGGTGAACAGTGGAAGTGATGGGGCACTACGAAAAATGTTACAGCAGCACAATTTCGTGGGTGATTTCCGACGCCTTGGCAAGCATGGCACTTACTCCACAATACTTCGTTGTGCTTAGCTCTACTGCACGCACAATTGCTTCGCGATTTTCTTCTGGAGATGCCACTTCGTACACAACATGAATTGTCTTGTAGATTTTCGGATGGTCCTCCGTTAACTCTCCGGTAACCCGCACAACAAGAGATGCAAACGGCACACGCATTTTTGGCAGGAGAGAGGCAAGGTCCATTGCTGTACATCCGGCCAGTGCAGACAACAGCATCTGCTTGGGGCTAATACCCGGCAAGTCGCCATTCTGTGTGCTGGAAACAAGTGTGTACACCTGATCCTGCTGATGAGCATCGAAAACCAGATCGTGTTTCCATTCTACATGTACGGTGTTCGTAGACACAGTGGTTCCCTTTGTTTGGAGTGTGATGAATGATACAAACATCGGGTATTGATGATTAGTTCATGGTGACATTTGTCACGGTGCAACGCGTGCCCATTGCCCCCTAAGTACTCGGTATGAACAATTGTGTGTATCTTTGTGCGTCTTCTGACACGGTTTTACTTCTCTCTGCCCCCGTCCTCTCCGTTTGACTGGTGAATTCGGTTGCAATGTGCAGACAAGGTCTGCTGGAGGGATCACAACCGAAAACTCATCTTTCATTACGTAGGAGAGGTCTTATGACCTTTACTGATCTGCAATTGTGTGCACCATTAAACAAGTCGGTGCGCGACGCAGGATATACCACACCAACCCCAATTCAACAACAAGCCATTCCTGTGGTAATGGCCGGACTCGACATCTTTGGATGCGCTCAAACAGGTACAGGTAAAACAGCCGCCTTTGGTCTGCCTATCCTGCACAAGCTTTATACAGACGGGCCGCAACGTGGAACCCCCAAGGTTCTTATCCTTGCTCCAACGCGCGAGCTGGCAATTCAAATCAACGAGAGCTTTATCTCGTACGGCAAAGGCATGAAGATTCGCACTGTTGTGCTTCTTGGAGGCGTAAGTATCCGTCCGCAAATCGAACAACTCCGTAGAGGAGCCGATGTTGTAATTGCAACACCCGGACGTTTGCTAGACGTAGTGGAGCATCGCGCTCTTCGCCTCGACAAGATTCACACCTTTGTTCTCGACGAAGCAGATCGCATGTTAGACATGGGATTCATGCCTTCTATCCGTCAGATTGTAAAGCTTATCCCAACGGAACGTCAAACACTGTTCTTCTCGGCTACTCTTCCGCACGAGATTCGCTCTCTTGCCAATAGTTTGCTAAAGGATCCTGTTCACGTTGCCGTTGCACCGGAAAGCACAACAACCGAAATGGTTGATCAGCGCTTGTACTTTGTTGAGCGCGAACAAAAGCGTGCACTTCTTACGCATCTTCTCGAAGAAGAACTCGAGGGTTCTGTACTTGTGTTCACTCGCACCAAGCGTGGCGCTGATCGTGTTGCAAAGGATTTGCAAAAGGCCGGTGTTCGCGTGGCCGCCATCCACGGAGACAAGTCGCAAATGGCACGTCAGCGTGCCTTGCAAGACTTCAAAACGGGTAAGATGCGCGTTCTGGTTGCAACGGATATTGCTGCTCGCGGTATCGATATCAGCGAGTTGCCATACGTTGTGAACTACGACATTCCGGAATCACCAGAAACGTACGTACACCGCATTGGTCGCACGGGTAGGGCCGGCAATAGTGGTGTGGCGCTTACTCTGGCCACGCCGGAAGACCGCAACTCGCTCCGCGATATTGAGAAGCTCATTCGGATGCGTATCCCTGCAGTGCGCGACCATCCGTTTGAAGGATAAGCGGACTACCGCTCAAATACGCTAATAATAGAAGCGCATGTCGAGGCCTGCTCCAACAAAGAAGGCCTCGCTTGCGCCTTCTATTTTTGTGAACTGTCCGTTCACTTGTACACCGATAGCAAAATGCTGTGATCCGCTGTATCCAACGCGCATGGACAGGGTGGTTACGGCCTTACCAGATGCGGCATCTTCGATGGTAGGTATCTGACGATACAAAACAGACGTTGCCAGAGCAATGGGAACGTCGGTTAGGGGGCGAAGGTCCACCGTGGTTCCAAGTCCGGCATCGAGGAATATGCTTGAGGAAGCTGAAGAGTCTCGGGTTCCGGGTTCGCCATATACTCCGGACACATGACCCATGATGCTCCAGGCAGGACTAAACACATAGCCAAACCGTCCGGCAAGTCCGGCAGATAATGCGGGCTTCGTATCGAGAAGTGGATTGTCCGACACAAGAGCGTTACTGTCTACAATACCCTTGAGGAAACGTTGCACATCTACTGTAGTAACGCTGCCATTCGACAAGTCGAAAGATACCGACCCGATAAAGTTCTCCGTTTCGAGAACGCGAACCTTCCATCCCAAGGTGGCGCCACCAACGGTGTTAACACCTTGGCTGAGTAACGAAACAACATTTGTTCCAAGACGGCCAACCAAACGCAGACCGGCGTGAACAGAGAGCCAGTCTTTGATTCGCTGTTCGTGCGCCACATTCATTGATGCTATTACCAAGTTACCTTGGGGGGCAATCACTATTCTGTTTCCGATGGTTATCTCCGGCAACTGCAAGTTGAGAGTTTGTCCAAACCCAACACTTACCTGCGACGTTGTCCGCAGCAGCGGCATGGGTATTCCAACGATGGGCTGGAAAAGGTGTCCACCGAGAACGGGGCCAGGTCCAGACTCGCGCAGAGTGTCTGAGATTGATGCTCGAGCAGAAACACAAAGCTGAAGTACAGTAATCAAGAGCATCAGCTTCTTCATTGTCCACCTCCAAGAGAGATCTCTGCCGCAACTCTCAGGGATAATCCGCTCGACCTCATAATGGGTGCAGGAGGTAACGAGCCCGTGTTCACTCCGGTTAACAAATTCGTTAATCCCTGCTCGTAGCGAAGCTCTGGCAACACGGAAACACTGCCAAAGCGAATACTGTAACCTACACCGAGAAAAACACCTACCTCGAACGACTCAATGGAATCGTCGATATTCACGGGGGTGCCATCGCTTTCGGAGGTTACCTCGGTTTTTTGAATCAATCTCGCTGCCAAACCGCTAGTAAAAAACCACGATCGATTGCCACCGTAAATCCGCACACCAAGGGGTATGGAAATAGAAGAGAGTGATGCACTGCCAACCTTTTTTAGGGAATCAGTTCTCGGCATAACATTCGATACATCCTGGTTTCGCACATCGAACGCCGGCGAAAGAGTAATGTCTACGTCCGAGGCAACCCCCCAGCCAAGAGACAAACCAATTCCAAATCCCATGGTGCTTGTTATGGCATTATCTTCCGGCACGTCTCCGGATAGGCCGATGTTCTGAAGGTATCCGCCCATTCCAACGGAAATCTGGGCATGCGCAGCGGCTGTGGTCAAAAAGAGCACAAGCAGACCAAGGATGGCGTTCTTCATACCTGCAAGATAGGCCAGAACAGCATTCCGTATATTTGTTTCTCCATTACGCATTCAGTCCGATATACCCCAGCATGAACCTACAAGAATCAGAATCACCAAACGAATCGTCACAACAAGGATCTACAGACGGCGGCGGCGAAGGTAGATCTCGCCGACGTCGCAGGCGCGGCCGCCGTCCCGGGGACGGCCCCCGTCCGGAGGGTAGCGAGGCCGATGCTACGCAAGCCCCCTCCCAGCGGCAAGCCACTCAGCAGACCGCTCCCAGGGCCGACGCTCCTAGGGCAGATGCTCCGAATGGTGCCGCCGAGGGCGGAGAAGCCGCCGGAGCCGGCGATTCTGAGGGTCGCAGACGCAGACGTAAGCGTCCGCGCCCACAACGCGAGGGTGCACCCGAGCAGGCCGCTGCTCCGGCAGAAGGCGCTAAGGAAGAACCACAGAAGGACCGCCCAAATCCGCGAGACCGGCAGCGAAGAGAACCCGAAAAGAAGGAACGGGCCCCCCGCGGGTCGGTTTTGCAGCGAAGAGTAAACCGCGGCGACTATGTTGATGCTCCACGCGTAAAAGAAGAGCCAGTACCAACTCTTGCCCCCGTAAATGCGGTAACCGTTGATGGCTACATTGCCCACCATAAGGGGTGGCAGCGCGAGGTACTTACCACGCTCCGTGGCATTATTAAGAACGTGGCCTCAGACATCGAAGAGGGCATTCTCTGGTCGCAACCGGTGTTCTCTATGAATGGTCCGGTGTGTTACCTAAAAGCATTCACCGACCACGTGAACTTCGGCTTTTGGCGCGGTACAGAGCTTGCAGACTCCGAGGGTTTACTTACCGGCGACCTAACGAAGATGCGCCACATAACGCTTCAGTCCACGGCGGACGTTAAGCGCGATGTATTCGAAGCAATGGTTCGCGAAGCCATTAAACTCAACCGCGACAAGGGCGATCCTACACTGTCGTAACGGACCGCTACGTTATTCCTCGGGGATAACCGCAATAAAGGCTGTTGGGTCTGCGAATGCTTCACTGCGGTGCAGTGCATCCAGTTGCACAGAACCAATTACGTAGCGTCCGGCATTGCTCCTATGATCTACATCAATGGTAGAAAATGGTATGCCGGCGATGATGCTCGTTGATGCCCGCACATATACTGTAACATCTACGTCGTGATCGATGCGGGGTCGGGCTGGTTGATGGAGTTTCTTGTATTCGTACTTGTAACCATAGCGCAGCGCAGCTATGTCGGACAAAACAGCAGATGCGGTTGGACCGCCCCCTGCCCCCTTGCCAACTAATAGTTGGGCATCGGAGAATGCAGCCGTTACGCGCACAGCATTCACCTCGTGGTTTACATTACCTAGCTGTCCGTCTGACGGAACAAACGCCGGCAGGGCAATAACCGATAAACCGCTACCCTGAAGCTGCGCGCGAGACAACAGCTTGATGCGTTTGCCATGCTGGCGTGCAATAGATATGTCAAAGGGGGTTACAGTGGTTATTCCTCTGCGCACGATGGTTTCGGGCTGTGTTACCACACCAAATGCATGCGCCGCAATGATTGTTGTTTTAAACGCCGCATCAAAGCCCTCTACGTCTAAGGTAGGATCTGTTTCCGCAAAGCCGCGTTTTTGAGCTTCTTCCAGCGCTACGGGATATCCTCCGGAAGTTGGGTTGTGCAGCGCAGTGAGTATGTAGTTTGTGGTGCCGTTTACAATACCATCTACCTTGCTCAGCAAATCATTGTCGTAATACTCTTCCAGATTTCGAATAATGGGAATACTGCCACATGTAGAGGCCTCGTACAGAAACGGCGAGCCGGTTTCTCTCTGCAACGCAAGTAGCTCTGGAAAGCGTGTTGCGATAAGTTTTTTATTGGCACTCACAACCGCCTTGCCGCTTCTCAGCGCGGCCTCTACAATTTCGAACGCAGCGCTGGCATCGTTAATAAGCTCTACAACTACATCAATTGTTGGATCGTTCAGAATGTCTTCTCTATCGAACGTAAATGCCGATGAGGGAAGGGGGCGATCTTTGTGTCGGTCTTTCACACAAATACGGGCAATTTCGGACTGAAGTCCGGGCGTGCGGTGCAATACATCGTAAAGACCCTGGCCTACAACGCCAAAGCCAAAGAGACCGATTCGTTGAAACGATGGTGTGTTCATGGAAGGATATTCTCGCTGTTAATGATGATAGATAGTTTTCGTTGGTCGATGAGAAATGCGTCGTGACCCGCCGCACTCGTTAGTCTGCGATACCGCGCACCGGGAACCATGTCCGCAATGAAGTGTTGCTCCGATTCGGGGAAGAGCAGGTCTGTGTCTATGCCAATAACCAACATCCTGTTGCGGACAGACCGTAGGGCTGCACCCGTGCTACCGCGGCCTCTGCCAACGTCATGACTATCCATGGCGCGCGTTAAGGCGTAGTACGAGGCGGCGGTAAAACGCTGCACCAGCTTATTGCCTTGATGACGTTGGTACGACTCTGCAGGATAGTCTTCGAATCTGTCGTCCTCCACACGCTGTTTTACGTTAAAGAGAACCGGCGTTCTGTACGATATCATTCCGATGGCGCGCGCAGCAATAAGTCCTGCAGCGCCCGCATCAGCAGCATCCGAGTGGAAGGTAGGGTCGGCCTCTATTGCCATGCGCTGCGCAGCATTCAGTGCAGTAGCCCACGGAGAGTGTTTAGCGTTGGTTGCAATGGCTATCACGGAACGCACCACATCGGGCTCGAGTAAGGTCCACTCCAGCGCATGTTGCCCACCCATGGACCCACCGATGATGGTGCCTATTGTTGACATGCCAAGATGTTTGCGCAGCTCGATAAATGCTCGCACCTGATCGCGAATGGTGATAAGGGGCGAAGTGGCACTTGTAGCTGGGGTACTTCCGTAGCAAGACCCAATCATGTTGGCGCACACAATAAAGTGTCGTTCAGGGTTAATCACCCGTCCGTTCCCTACCAATCCGCTCCACCACACTGCGGCGTCGCTGTTGCCCGTAAGCGCATGGCACACCCACACAACATTATCGCCCGCGGCGTTTAATGTGCCGTATGTGTGGTAGGCCACTTGCAGCTCTGGCAGTACCCCGCCCGCTTCTAGGGTAAAGGGTTGTTTACTGCTGAATGTTTTCATTTGTCCTCCGCATGATCGACTTCGCTGCCGATTCTTCTCTGCGGGGAGGACGTTGCTCGTTGGGCAAAACGAAAAAACGCCATCCCCTGGGAGAGGAATGGCGTTTGTTGGTGATTCTTGTTCAGTACCCTACGCTTGCCACTCCTTACAGGACATGTGCATACAACACATCATGCTGTGTTGCATGTGTGCTTGCATCATGGTGGTACGTGTGGCGTTTGTAGTCATTGGGCTGCAAGTATACGAGAGTTCGTGGAAATCGCAATGTTTCCATGAAGAAAAGTTGCCGGTTTTATCGCAACGCATCCTCTAACGCTGTGCTGAGTGTTCGGCTACCGACGAATGATAATCTTCTCCGAGCGAGTGATTTGAGAGTTCTTTATCACCAACAGGTACATGCCAGAGGGGATGTCTGATACATTGAGGTGCACTGTATGCTTCTCATTGCCCAATCCAAATGTGGGCAGTGACGGTGTATAGTCCTGTATCATCGTTCCGTCTAACGTCCACAACTGCAACTGAACGGAGCTGCGATCGGCGGTAAGAAACTTGCCTACGTCTACCGTTACGGTGTTCGTGGCAGGATTCGGGTGCACGTTCTCCAGATAGAAATGCCAGATACCTTGGTCTACTGATGATACAACGGAATCGCGCAACACAATCGTTATTGCCACTCCTTCCGACGGACGAAGGATACGAATTGAGTCTGATGACAGCCAAAATACATTGTTCTGGCTTGCGTACTGGAATTGCTCGGTAACGCGAGTCATATATGAGCGGCGGCTTAGTAGCTCCCTGCCAACAAACGTGAGTAGCTCCATGGTGTAGTGAAAGAACAACTTCACGGTATCCGCATTGGAGTATACAATGGGTCCCAACATCTCCTTTCCACCAACAAATACGTTGTGACTCGCAATCAGCGAGTCATACAGATAGTTCTCAAAGCGTACGTACGTTCTTCCCAGGGTATCGGTATACGTACCCACAACTTCGAAATGCAAACCACCCGATTTGATAACAGTGAAGCCGCTTGAAATAGCGGATGGTAGACTCTTCACCACCAACGTATCATGATTCTGGTGTCTTAGAAACACCCATCTCCCATTCACCGATGAAAGCACATATAGAGAGTCATTTCTGTATGGCGCTATATAACCACCGTGAATAATGGGCCGGTGGGCTGCACGTGTCCACGTTCTACCCGTATCGCTTGATAGGGCCATTCCGCGGAATCCATGAGAAGTTAAAAGCTCACCATTGTCAAACTGATGAACGCTGTAAAAGTCTCTTCTACCACCCAATGTGTAAAACGCGTCATCTGGTTCAGTGGCAATCCACCCCTGACTTCCTACTATTAGCTTCCTTCCTGTTGCACTTGGAAAGTACCCGAGGACAGATTCAATAGAATCAAGCAGTTCTGGATTCGAAGCCAATGGTTCTGTTACTCCATCTCGCGTGAACTCGCGGAACACGGGAGGCCGAGCTCTATTTAAACTGTTAATGCCCTGCGTTATGCGGAGTTGGCCGTTGTGCTGGGTAACGTTCCACACGCCACGGGTACCAATCCTTCTATACCGATCATCGAAGTTCAGCCAGGTATCGTCCGTACGAACAAATGTGGTTCCTACCCAATTGGAAGCGTATGTCCGGGTACCAACCACTGTCGCTGCGACGATGGTACCGAGTGAATCTCCAATATCGAGGGTTGTGTATTGCAAACCTCCCGTATCGCTGGAACTATCAGGCCAATATTGTCGGACTACGCTTGCGTAACCAAAGCCGCGAGGTTCCTTTCCGCTTACAAGGAAAAATCGACTGTTGGCAGACGTTCCAGTAGATACCGATGTGTAAAACTGAAGGCGAAGCAACGTCTGCGTTGATTGAAAATCATCAGTTAAAGACGAGGCCTGACGATAGAAGTAATAGCCGAGCATGTGTAACGAGTTTGACCCACCAAACGAGAATCGTTGTATTGGTCCTTCGTATTTCGCTATGGACAATACTCGGTCAACGAGAATCGTTACGACTGTTAATCTATCTTTCAAACACAATAGTACTGTGTCACCCTTCATCGCAATTTCTACGGCCGTATGCAGCACGGGTACGCGGGTTTCCACCGGTGAGGTCAAGATTCGTCCCTGCTCAATTGCTAGTAGCTCAATCCTATCGTCAACAATGCCAACAACCTTACCTCCGGATCCTTCACCTAAACATCTAAACTTGCCTGGTGCCGCCGACCAGGTCTCACCTGCGTCAGATGAGCCATACACGCTCCCATCCGATGTAAACAACCAAATGTCAGTCTCCGTTTGAACCATTCGTTCAATGAAGCCAGGTATCTCTAACCCTACTCGTTTCCAGTTTTCGTTTGAAGCTTCTCTAACTGCTAACTGTCCGTTTTCATATCTGCTGAATACCACGTCCTTGTGAACTAAATACTCAACTGGCGTAGAGTATCGAAAGTCGTACAGCACCTCTACTTCTTGGGCGCGAATGGCCAATGGAGCCATCAGCGTCACAACAAGCAGCGCCATGACTCCATTGTACCATCTGCAATCTTTGCGTTGGGGCATGATCTTCAAGGATGTCTTAGTTGCTCACGCATGTGTTGTAATTGCAACCTTGGTTAACACCGGTACAAGGTTGACCGGAATACGAACACCCTGTAAACACAACCATCGGTTCATTCGTACACGGATCTGTCTCGGTGGTAGACAAACATACTGCACAAGTCCGCAGGCAGAAGATCTCTCCACATAAACCATACCTCTTTTTACTTGGATCGGGTGATCCGATCTCGCCCATGCAGTTTCCGCTATGCGCCTTGACAGTGATGTTCAGTGTGTTCGGACAGTTCGGGATTGTATCTCCTTGTCCTAGAGCACCACTCAACGCAAGTTTGTACAATATCTTCTTTTGAAGAAACGAGACTAACCCTGGGGAGGGGATAATGTTACAACCACTTGGCACCACCACAGACCATACTGTGTATACGAGAGTTCGTGGAAATCGCAATGTTTCCATGAAGAAAAGTTGCTGGTTTTATCGCAACGCATCCTCTAACGCTGTGCGGGCATCAGTTTTTTCATCGCGATATTTTATGATAAGCGGTGTGCTTATGCTCAATCCGTGCTCGCGACCAAATACAGAGGTAATAGCTCTGCTACCCGCAACAACAACGGCACCGGCAGGAATCTCCAGTGGTTGTTCAGGAGTCGAGCGAATGATGCGCTCGTGAACGATGTCGTAAACGGGTGTAGATGCATTCAGGATAACGCCGCTGCCCAAGACTGCACGAGAGCGAATCAAGACACCTTCGTACACGCCGCAATTGCCCCCTATCATCACATCGTCTTCAATGATAACCGGGCGCGCTCCGGCGGGTTCTAACACGCCCCCTATCTGTGCCGCAGCACTAATGTGTACCCTCTTGCCAATCTGGGCACACGTACCAACCAAGGCGTGCGAGTCTACCATGGTGCCTTCGTCTATATATGCGCCAATGTTTATGTACATAGGCGGCATACAGATTACACCGTGCGCAACGAATGCACCGGTTCGTATTGTAGATCCTCCGGGAACAACGCGTACGTTGTTTTCTATGGTAAGGGGCTTTACGGGCAGTGTGTCTTTGTCGAAAAAGCGGAAGTTCTCGTCGAGTGATACATCTACCAAACGACCTTTCCGGAACAACACAAGGATGCCGTGTTTAACCCATTGGTTTACAACCCACGCACCGTCTGCTCCCTTCTCTGCAGCACGAATGTGGCCACAGTTTAATGCCTCGAGAAAATTGGCGCAAACCACTGCGGCCGAATCATTGTACACCAACTCGTGTGGAGGCAATGAAAAAAGTTTTTCTACCGCTGTTTGAAGTTCTGATGGGGCGCTGTTCACTTCTTTGTTTTTCCTTTCGATTTTTTTGTGGTTACTGATTTCTTCGGTGGGGTGAACGCAAGGTTCAACATCTTGTATACGAGACGTGCTGTAGTTAGATCGGGATGTGAAACCCCTTTTACCGGCGCAAGTTCTACTACGTCGAACCCAATGATCCTACGTCCCGATACCATCACCTGGCGCAGAACATCAAGAGTTTCGCTGTACAAAAATCCATCTGGCTCTGGCGTGCCGGTACTTGGCATTATGGACGGACAAAAATGGTCAACATCGAACGTTACATACACGTCTCTCGAGAGCGTTTCTACAACATTCTTCTGCCATTGCGCTCCGTGCACGCCGCGCCGGATGGCAGACGCATAAAAGGTGTTCACGCCTCGTTCCTTAATGAATTGGGCTTCTTCGATACACTGAGCCCGTATACCAACCTGCGTAATGCGATTCGTTGGAAAAAACTCCGCAACGCGGGCCATAAAGGAGGCGTGCGAATATTTCGATCCTTCGTATTCGTTGCGCAGGTCGGAATGCGCATCAAAATGGAGGATGCTCATCTCTGGATAGGCGCGATAGTGCGCCGAAATGGGCGCGGTAGAGATGGTGTGCTCTCCACCAAGTGTTACCACAAACTTGCCCATCACAAGAAGATCTTCAACGGCATCCTCGATGAGTTCAAGGGCTGCCAGATCTACCTTCTTACCAAAACTGAGTGGCTTTATGGTGGCTATACCTCTTTCGAAACAAAGCTCCCGCTCCGTTTCGTCGTCGTAGAACTCAACGTACGCGCTCGCGTCGATAATGGCCCGTGGACCTTTACCGGCGCCACCTCCATAACTCACTGTGTGCTCGTAGGGGGCAGAAACAATGGCAATGGCGCTGTTTTCCAGCGAGGAGTACTTCTCGTCGATGGCCAAAAAATTCTTCTTCGATCCAAGAACCTTCATCGAATAATCTCCGCAGTTATGAGCTACAAATTTGCACCTATATTCGTTCATGCAATCATTACGAATTCAGCGTTTGGGTTGGTACACGTACGACTGGGCTAACAGTGCGTTTAGTACGTCTGTTGTTACGGTGTTTCTCGGACCCTATTTAACGTCTATTGCGTCGGCCGCAGCCGGACCCGATTCCACCTCCGTTACGGTACTTGGCGTTGCCATCCATCCAGGTAGTTGGTACTCGTACTGTGTGTCTCTTTCCGTACTCCTTCAGGTGTTGTTCCTGCCCCCTATCGGCGCACTTGTAGACAAGTCGCATCGTAAACGATTTGCTTTAACGGCAACCGCATTACCCGGTGCATTGTTTACAACAATGTTGTGTTTGATATCGGCAGAGCAAGCAAACTTTGTTCTCGGAGGTTTGTTCTTTGTGCTGGCCAATCTCTTCTTTGGTGCCAGCATTGTTGTGGCAAACTCCTTCCTTGCAGACCTTGCCTCCGAGCGCGAGCGCGACGCTGTTTCGTCGCGTGGTTGGGCCTTTGGCTATCTGGGTGGTGGACTTCTCCTGCTTGGTCATCTCCTGTGGTTTAACTCCGTAGAATCTGCTGGCGAACCAGTTGGACCCGTTGTTCGGGGCGTATTCCTTACAACCGGCATTTGGTGGGCGTTGTTCACCTTTGTGTCGGTGGCTCTTTTGCCCAAGGTAAAGAGTGGCGTAGAGCATATCCGTGCTCCCATTCGCGAGAGTTTCTCGCAGTTCTCCGCTACGCTGCGCCATATGCGGAACTATCCGCAGACGCTTCGTTTTCTTGTGGCATACGTGCTGTATAACGAGGCCATTCAAACTGTCCTTACAATGGCCAGCGTGTACGGTGCCGAAGAGCTAAACCTTGGAATGGGTGTGCTTACACAAGCAATTTTGTTGGTACAGTTTGTGGCCATAGGGGGCTCCTTGGTGTTTGCACGCATTGCCAAAGGTGTAGGCACGCGCAATGCCATTATGGTAGGACTTGCCGGTTGGTGTTTTGTGCTTGTGGCCGCCTTTTCCTTCGTAGAAACCGCAACACACTTCTATGTACTTGCTGCAGTTATCGCCATTGTAATGGGTGGCACGCAGGCACTAAGTAGATCGTACTTCTCACAGATGATACCGCTGGGCAAGGAAGCCGAATATTTTTCGTTGTACGAGATAAGCGACAAGGGAACGTCGTGGCTAGGTCCGTTGGCCTTTGGTGTAGCGCTAACCCTGAGCGGCAGTTACCGGTGGGCCATATTGTCGCTCATCCTTTTCATGATTGCCGGAATGGCGCTGTTACTGCGTGTACGCCATCGCTGATCACGCGCGATTCTTCTCGGCATGGTTTTATAAGCGGTAGTATGGTACGAAAGGAAGGTGATGAAATTCGCTCTATGTGCAATTGGTGGAGAGCTGTTCGGATGGCGACATATTGCTGACATTGAGTATTTGTGCCGGCAAACTCGATGGGCTCAGGATAACAGTTCAGTCGCCACAGAACACGTCGTTAGGTGTTACAGCCATGGGCGGCGGGGTGTATGAGTCTGCCGTGCAGTGC
>DAITNB010000031.1:0-26161 GCA_036834845.1 bacterium
GTAGCTCGTAGCTTGTAGCTCGTAGCTCGTAGCTTGTAGCTTGTAGCTTGTAGCTCGTAGCTCTTCGCTACGCCCTTCGAATTTCTTCGCGGAGGGCGCAATAGCTGGCGTAGCGCTCTGCATCGATGATGCCGCTTTCAACTGCGTGTTTTACGGCGCAGTGGGGCTCGTGTGTATGCGAGCAGGGTTTGTATCGGCAGTGTTCGGATGGACCCGTGAATTCTTCGAAGTAAAAGGGAAGCTCTGTTTCCGATAGTTCGAAGATGCCAAACTCGCGGATGCCCGGAGAGTCTACCACTACCCCGCCACCAGCAAGTGGAATAACTATAGCATTGGTGGTGGTGTGTTTGCCTTTTTCGTACTTCTCCGAGATTGCTCCTACTCGCTGGCGGGCATCTGTAAGCTGGTTGATAAGGGAGCTCTTTCCCACGCCGGAGGGTCCGGCAAGGAGGGTAGACGTTCCAGTGAGCAGGTTTTGCAGTGTGCCAAATCCTTTACCTGTGCGCGCCGAGGCAAATACAAGTGGTATGGCAAGTTGATGGGAATACACCCGTAGGTCGTCCTCAAAATCGGGGTGGTACTCGGCGTCTATAAGATCGATCTTGTTGATAACAATAAACGGACGAAGGTTTCCCTTGTCTGCGGCAATGAGGTATCGGTCTATGAGTCGCTTATTATAGTTGGGCAAAACGGCAGACATAACTATCCCCAATTGCTGCACGTTCGCTACCAAAACTTGCTCTTTTTTCGTCTTTCCGGCCGCCTTGCGAGAAAGCACGGTTGCACGCTCTTCCACTCGCACAATTACAGCCGCTAGGTCTCCTTGGTCGGTGCGGGTAGTTTTGGGCTCTATCCACACATTATCCCCAACGGCTACAATGGTACCGGTGTGGGGGGTGGCTACCACGCCAGACACGCTGCAGATATAGAGGTCGGGGGTAACTGCAACAACCCAATGTGGACCCAATGCGGTTACCACTACGCCCCTTAACTCCTTATCTCCTTGGGGCTTATCAGATTTTATCCTTGTCCGCGTCCGTTCTATCTGTTTGGCACGCTCCCGCGTTTTACGGCGGTACTCATCTTCGTGGCCATCGGACGAATTATCCGGAAAAATCGTAGGTGTGTGCAAATGTTGATTGTGAGAAGTGTGGGGAAAAATTGACACTTGGGGGTGAATCGTCGTATCTTTCGGTCGATTGAATTCAAATTAACAGGATCACGTTGAACTATCGGTGGATCAACCGGGAATGTACTAATGAAAATGCCGTCCAACAGATAATTGATGAATTGCAGGTTCCTGCGCCAATAGCCCGAGTGCTGGTTGGTCGTGGGATAGATACAATTGAGAGCGTTCATCGGTTTTTTGAACCCTCGCTGGACATGCTCTACTCCCCGTGGCTTATGGACGGGATGGAACTGGCCGTAGATCGTATCGAGTCTGCAATAGCGAACAACCAGCTTATCTGGATCCACGGCGATTACGACGTGGACGGAACGGCAAGCGCGGCAATGGTGCTCCATTTCTTACGAAGAATTGGTGCTCGTGCCGATTATCACATTCCCAGCCGGCTGGAAGAGGGCTTTGGCTTTACACCCCTCTCCGTTGAGCGCGCTCGCGAAGCGGGGGCCTCTGTTGTTGTTACCGTAGACGTTGGGGTAACGGCTTCTCGGGCCGTAGACCGCGCCAACGAGCTGGGAATAGATGTTATTGTGTGCGACCATCATCAGGCCGCCGAAGAAATCCCCAACGCGCTCGCAATCCTCGATCCCATTAAGCCGGGATGTAAATACCCGTTTAAGGGGCTTGCAGCGTGTGGCGTGGCATTTAAGTTTTTACAGGCCTTGGCGGAACGACGCGGCGAACCAGAGCTGGCCTACGAATACCTCGACTTTGTGGCTATTGCCTCGGCGGCAGACATTGCTCCGCTGCTCGATGAAAACCGCATCCTTAGTCACTTCGGACTGGAGCTTCTTAATTCCTACCCACGAGCGGGTTTTAAGGGGCTGGTAGACTGTGCAGGATTGCACCTGGGTCAGCTTACCAATGCCAGTGTGATATTTGGTTTGGCTCCGCGCATTAATGCTGCCGGACGTTTGGGAGATCCGCGCCGCGCGGTGGAAATGATGATTCAGTCGGACGAGTTAAAAGCATTCCGCATTGCCCAGGAACTCGAACACGATAACCGCCAACGACGGTCGATAGATGAACATACGTTCGAAGAGGCCGCTGTTCAGGCAGAAGCTCAGCTTGTCTCCGCCAGCGGCCGGTCCTTGGTGCTTCATTCCGACGATTGGCATGCAGGCGTGATTGGTATTGTTGCCTCCAGACTTGTAGAGCGCTACCATGTGCCCAGCGTTATGCTTACCACCATCGATGGCATTGCCAAGGGTTCTGCCCGATCGGTGAAGGACTTCGATATCCATGGCGCCCTTAAACAGTGCGAAGATCTGCTCGTAGAGTTTGGCGGACATAAACATGCCGCCGGCTTGTCTCTCTCGGTAGACCGTATTCCAGAGCTACAGGCACGCTTCGATAAAATTGCCTCCGATGCCCTAACGGCAGATCAACTACGTCCAGAAATAGTAATCGATGCGGAGCTGCAGTTAAACGAGCTAACGCCTAATTTTTTCAAGTTCTTAACCATGTTTGCCCCCTACGGCTACAAGAATCACCGTCCGGTGTTTCATACCTCGCACGTAGTGTCTGCAAACGGTGTTAAGATTGTGGGAAATAACCATCTTAAGTTCCGGGCCTTCCAGCGCAACTTTGCCATAGACGCTATTGGGTTTAACCTTGGCCACCGTATTAACGATTGCACGAACGGCAAGCCATTTTCCCTTGTGTACACACTAGAAGAAAACGTTTTCCACGGCACATCCACACCTCAACTGCGGATCAAGGATCTGCGTCCAGATTAAGTGGATAACCATGGCACGGTAACCGGTGTTGACCAATCGGCGCAACACATTGAAATTACACGCGATAACGGCAATACATTTCAGTACCCTGTTAAAGGATTTTCCACTGATTTTGTACAGTGTGGATATCCGGTGCGGATTGTGGACAACCCGTTGGCAAACCATCAATCACTGGTGGTATTCGAGCCACACGTACTCGTTGATGTGTCCGAGGCAGCCATGCTCCTTTCGGCAAAGGGAGCGGGCATAGATATGGTGTTAACCCGCAGGATGCAGTCTGCATCTGCCTCGGCCGCGGCCCTGGCGGGTACGCTTATTAATGCGGCCTTCGATGTATTGGTGCATCAGCCAGACATCCCTACGGAGATGCTCCTGAGTGAGGTGGTGCGTACCAGACCCCTGGCGGCGGCGGTAGCGGCGGCGGGTAACATGATGGAGTGGGTGCAAAATCAGGTAGTAGACACCCTTCCGGCGCTTCGGACGGCTGTTTTGGGGTTTGCTGCCAACAACATTGCCGTTGAGCCGCTCTTTATTTCTAAGGAATTGGGTTTGTTGGGCAGGGCGGACTGTTGTGTTGTAACCCCTAATGGCGTGCGGCTGATAGAAATGAAGTCGGGCAAGCCCCCTACCAATGCACAGGTGTATACCGAACATGCCGGACAGGTGGCGGCATACGCAGCGCTAATCCGCATTTGCGGAGAAACCCGACCAATTACGGCGGAGGTGTGGTATCCAAAAAGCAGTACACATCCTTTCCGTATGCTCACCGATGTGGCCACCCACGTTGCGCTGCTCATGGAAGCAAGGAATGCTCTGGTGCTGTTCGATAGAGCGCTGGCGCAGCGAAATGCCGCGCCGTATGTGCATGGGTTGCGGGGAAAGGGTGGTAACTCGTCGTATGACACAATAGCAATCGCAGAGCTGCAACAATCGCTGGGGTTGCTGCTGCCCATAGAGCGGACTGCGATAAAGGTATGGCTGGGCCACGCCGCCTCAGAGGCGCTTGCTGTGCGCTCGGGTTCGGGGAGAACGGCCGATCCGCTCTTGGGTGTTTCGATTGTTGCCGAGGGGTCGGACCCGGCAAAGATGCACCTGCGCTTTGCCCTGCCGCCCCACTACGAGCGCCATGCCTTCCGCGCGGGTGATCCAGTAGTGGTATGGAGCTCCGATACGGTGCCACAATCGCTTCCCGGCGCGCAATACAAGGGTGAGGTGCGCCATGTTGGACCAGCAGGAATCGAGATTTCGTTACGGAACAAGTTTGCCGAAATCAACCTCGCTGGTGCCACCCTGTGGAACATTCGCGCCGATGCCGCAGACATGTCTAGAGCATATTACACGGCAATGCGGGTGTTTGCAGATGTTTCCGCAGATAAGCGCAGTTTGCTGTTGGGTTTGCGCCCACCGCGCACGGCAGAGGTACACCCACTGTATCTGCCCAGTCTTACCCAAGAGCAAAATGATGTGGTTTCCCGCGCCTGTGCTGCGCCGGAACTGTTCCTAATCCAGGGTCCACCCGGCACCGGCAAAACATCGGCCGTGCTGCGCGGAATTATTACACATTTGTTACAGAACCCCGCAGAGCACATACTTGCTGTGGCCTACACCAATCGCGCGGCCAACGAGATATGTTCGGTTCTCCAACAGCATGGCATACCGTATCTCCGTCATGGCAGTAAGGAAGGGGCACGTGATTCGCACTCTATTCCCGTGCTGGCGGCTACCACCACACCGTCCGATCTTGCCGCTATGGTTGGGAACGCACGCTGTATTGTGGCAACCTCTGCTGCGCTCTACACTGGAAGCGAAATATGGGAGCTCCAGCGATTTACAACGATGGTTGTTGATGAGGCGTCGCAGATTCTCGATCCGCTTCTTCTTGGTTTGATGGGTAGAGTAGAACGCTCTATCCTCATCGGCGACCAATGTCAGCTACCAGCAGTTGTTGGCCTGCCACCCGAACAAACCGCTATTGCCCACCCACAACTAACTTCTCTTGGGATTGTTTCTACTGCACGCAGTGGTTTTGAGCGTTTTATGGAGCAGGCGGCGCAAACACCAGATGCAGGGTGGACGTGTATGTTAACGATGCAGGGACGCATGCACGAGTCTATTATGCATGTGGCGTCTACACTTTTTTATGGTGGACGCCTGCGTCTGCTGCAGCCACAGCGTCAAACCGCGCCGGCGCTGCCGTGGCAAAGCGTTGTTCCCTACCGCGTTTGCAGCATGGATGTGGATTTACCCGGAAGTCAGTCCGAAGCCGAGGCAGCCGTTATCGTGCAGATTGTAGAGCAGCTTATGGCCCATCCCGATTTTGCCGAAAAATCTATCGGCATCATTACGCCCTTTCGCTCCCAAAACACCATGGTAAGCTCGCTGCTACACCCCGAGTATCACTCGTGGGTAACGGTAGATACTGTGGAGCGATTCCAAGGGAGCGAACGAGACGTGATTATCTACGGTACAGCGGTGGCTACAGAGGCAGACCTCGCTGGCATTACCTCCGAAGCATCCATTGCCGGCAGAATCGTAGATCGAAAACTGAATGTGGCCCTCACCCGCGCCCGAGAGCAGTTTATTGTGGTAGGCAACAGGCGGGTTCTCTGCACCGCCCCCTGCTATGCCCTGCTCCTCGAAATGATTCCCATACACGACCCCCGCAGCTTTGCGTAGTTGTACGTAACCGTTTTCGTGGTATGTTAGGAGGCCAAATTTCCGTTCTTCGGGAGCACACCACGATGAAACAGTTTTTTACGCTCGCAGCTCTGCTTTCTCTGTCGGCTATTGTCTCGGCACAAACACTTACGCTGGAACAAGGCACGGTGCTTACGCGCAGAGTGGTGTCTGATAATGTTGGTTATCCAGCTGCATTGGCGTTAGATCCAACGGGTGCATTGTGGCTAACTGATCGTGTAACGGGAAGAGTACTCCGCATAGATCCTACTACCGGTGCTGCAAGTACCGTCTTGGAAATTCCTCTCACGTCGCGACCAGACGTTCCGGGCGTAACGGGTGGCGTGTTTGGCCTGGCCATTCACCCGCGGTTTGCCGAAGGCGAGAAGTATGTGTTTGTTTCCACCACGATGGCGGATGACCGTTTGGTTGTAGAGCGCTATTGGTATAGTGGCGATAAGCTGTCGAATCCACATCAGGTGTTCGAAGCCGTGGGTGTTCCGCATACGCTTGGATTAGCATTAGAGGTACTGCATGATGGAACGTTGCTTATATCGGTGGCCTCGTTTGATACCTTCGATCCGATTCGACTCGATAACGTGAATGGCAAAATTATTCGCGTAGACATGGATGGTAATGCCGTTGCCTCTAACCCATTCTACGACGCTTCAAAACCAACTGCGCCCATTTCCTACGTGTATTCGTACGGTCACCGCAACCCATTAGGCATTGTTCAAGTGCCACAAGATCATCCCACACTTGCCGGTGCTGTGTATTCAACAGAATGTGGTCCATTTTCGTTCGACGAGATTAACCGAATAGACCGCGGCAACAACTATGGCTGGTTACACACAGCCGGATACTGCTCTGGCGATATGCAGGGATACACCTGCCCCCTTGCAACACTAAACCAAGCTCCGGCCGGACTTGCCTATTATGGCTCTACGGCAATTCCGGAGTGGAAGAATTCCGTGTTAGTTGGCACCCTTAGGGGCAACGGCATGGTTGTAGCGCACATCGATGACCATGGCAGAATTACCAACGTAGATCCTGAACGTCCAACAGACGATGTTCTGGATGTATCCAATGGTGGGATGGTAGACCTTGGCATTAATGGCAACCGTCCACGTGTTATAGATGTTGCCGTATCGGCAGACGGACGCGTGTACGCCGCTTTGTATGAAGGGGGCAATGTACGCCGCGGAGAAGTTATTGCTCTCGAAAATCCAGTTGTCCATAGTCCACTCTCCGTTACAGCAGATACAGAAACCGGTAGTGAAATTCACGTCAGTCCACTCCCCGTTGGTGATGTTCTTACCGTTTCACTTAGAGAGCCATACACACAACGGTGGACCGCATCCATTGTTGATCTCAATGGCAGAGTCCTAACAACAGCAACCTACAGCGCAGCCACTACACGCGTTACCCTGCCCACCGCATCCCTGGCACCCGGCGCGTATCTGCTTGTTGTGCGCCAACCATCGGGTGTACGCACAGCTCCGTTTATTCGCTAAGCTGCCCGTGGCGTAGATTTGCGGCATGGCCGGACACAGTAAATGGGCAAACATCAAACGTCGCAAAGCCGTTGTAGACGCAAAACGTGGCAAACTCTTTACGAAGGCATCAAAGGAGATTATCGTAGCCGCCAGAATTGGCGGCGGCGATCCGGATGCGAATGCGCGCCTGCGTATGGCCATAGAGAACGCGCGGGCTGTTTCTATGCCCGTAGAGAACATCAAACGCGCTATTCAGCGTGGCAGTGGAGAGCTTGATGGGGTTTCGTACGAAGACGCCATGTACGAAGGGTACGGTGCGGCTGGCACCGCGTTTATCGTAGTGTGCACAACCGATCATCGTAATCGTACAACTCAGGAACTGCGGGCCACATTTGCCAAATACGGTGGCAATTTAGGAGAAACAAACTCCGTGAGTTGGAACTTCGACCGCATGGGCGAGATTCGTGTGGAGAGCAACGCAACAGAAGATGAGTTAATGGAGATTGCGCTGGAATGCGGTGCAGACGATGTTGCATCGTTAGACGACGGGGCGCTTTTTTACTGCGCGGTGGATCAACTGGGAACATGTGCCAATACACTCTCGCAACGTGGTGTGCCTGTGCGCGAGCAGCGCATTGTGTACGAACCCAACGTTATGGTTTCTCAGATAGACCAGGAGGCGGAAACAAAAATCAATAAGCTTCTCGACGCGTTGGAAGACAATGACGATGTGCAGAATGTATTTCACAATGCAGACCTACGAGAGTCCAACTGATGCGCATCCTGGGCATAGATCCCGGATCTGTTGTATGTGGCTACGGCGTAATTGAGGCGCAGGGGGCTAAACTAACGCTTGTAGAATACGGTGTGGTGGCAGTAAAGCGTCGAACCACATCCTTCCCCGGACGGTTGGCAGAAATTCACACACGCTTGTGTGCAGTTATAGAGCGCACACACCCCGATGTGTGTGCCATGGAAAAAGTGTTCTACGCAAAAAACGTGGTAAGCATAGTGCAGCTTGCACACGCCCGTGGTGTGGCAATGTTGGCGTGTGCGCAGGCCGGACATGATCCGGTAGAATACACACCCATGCAGGTAAAGCGGTCTGTAACAGGCAGAGGTGCTGCCGGCAAGGACCAAGTACAACACATGGTGCGAGCAATTTTGTCGATTGAAGAAACGCCCGAGTTTTTCGATGCCACCGATGCGTTGGCCGTAGCAATATGCCACGCGGTAAACGGTGGACCGCCTCCGGTGGGCAAACGCGGGGGCACGGTATCCAAACGTGCTGCCTGGAAAAACTTTGTCGACGAGAACCCACAGAAAGTAAAGAAGATGTAAGCGGTGGGTGCATCCGTAGAATGGTGGTATTTTTGCGCTTCGATTTTCTCATCAAACCCTAAAACGGACACATCATGGCTACGCGGATTGCGATTAATGGTTTTGGACGAATCGGACGTTTGGTTTTTCGCTCCATTATCCAGCGCGGACTCGATATCGAGATTGTTGGAATTAACGACCTAACGGATGCTCGTACTCTTGCCCACCTTCTGAAGTACGATTCTGCGCATGGCAAATTTGCCGGCACCGTTACCAGCGAAGACAACGCCATTATTGTGAACGGAAATCGCGTAGCTATTTCCGCAGAAAAGCAGATAGAAAACCTGCCTTGGCAAAACCTGGACGTGGTAATTGAATCTACCGGTGTGTTTACCTCCAAGGAGCAGCTTACCAAACACCTGCGTCATGCCCGCAAGATTGTGCTTACGGCTCCGGCAAAGGATGCCCTCGATGGCACCATTGTCCTTGGTGTTAACGACCACGAGCTTACCTCCGAAATGAACGTTGTATCAAACGCATCGTGCACCACAAACTGTCTGGCGCCGATGGTGAAAATTCTTAACGATTCTTTTGGCATCGTGTCGGGATACATGACAACCGTTCACGCATATACAAACGATCAGAACATTCTCGACCTGCCGCACAAAGATTTGCGCAGAGCTCGTGCTGCCGCCATCAACATTATCCCTACAACAACAGGCGCTGCAAAGGCCGTAAGCGAAGTTATCCCTGCTATGAAGGGTAAACTCGATGGTCTTGCCTTCCGCGTTCCCACACCTGACGGATCGGTAACAGACTTTACAGCAGTGCTTTCCACTTCTGCTACGAAGGAAGATATTAACGCTGCCTTTAAAGCCGCCGCAGAGGGTACCATGAAGGGCATCTTGGAATACTGCACAGACCCTATTGTTTCCAGCGACATTGTTGGCAACCCACACTCGTGCATCTTTGATGCCCTTAGCACAATGTCCTTTGGTAACACCGTAAAGGTAATTGGATGGTACGATAACGAATGGGGCTACTCCAACCGGATCGTTGACCTGCTGCTGCGGGTGCGTGCATGATATTGGGCATAGGCGATGTTGATGTGCGTAATCAGCGCGTGGTAACACGTGTTGATATGAACGTTCCTCAGGACGCAAACGGAGAGATTATGGACGATACGCGCATTCGCGAATCCTTGCCCACCATTCGCAGCATTGTGGAGCGTGGAGGAATTCCCATTCTTATGTCGCACCTTGGCAGACCCAAGGGTGTACGCTCTGAAAAATATTCTCTGCGTCCGGTTGCGAACCGATTAGCCGAACTCCTGCCCGATTACACGGTTCAGTTTGCAACCGACTGTATTGGACCTGCTGCACAAGAGGCAGCAACCTCGGCAACAACTGGTAGCGTGGTGTTATTGGAGAACCTCCGGTTTTATGCCGAAGAAGAAAGCAACGATCAGGCATTCTGCGATGCGCTTGCCTCCAACGGCACCATGTATTGCAACGACGCCTTTGGCACTGCACACCGCGCGCATGCCAGCACGGCCGGTGTGGCATCGCGATTTTCTGTTGTGTGTGCCGGACTCCTTATGGAGAGGGAGCTTGCGTATTTAGGCAAAGCGTTGCAGAACCCAGTGCGTCCGTACGTAAGCATTCTTGGTGGTGCCAAGGTTTCCGGAAAGATCGATGTGTTAATGGCACTTCTCAACACATGCAACACCATCCTTGTAGGTGGAGGCATGATGTTCACCTTTCTTAAGGCGCAAGGCAAAAACGTTGGTTCCTCGCTGGTAGAGGAAGAAAAACTTCAGCTTGCCGCAGACATTATTGCAATGGCAACAGAGAAACACGTGCAGCTCCTGTTGCCCACAGATACCGTAGTGGCCGATGCGTTTTCGAACGATGCACCACACCAGACCTGTTCTGTAGATGCCATTCCCAACGGGTGGATGGGATTAGACATAGGTCCAAACACCGCTGCTGCGTATGCAGCCATCATCGAGCAGGCCGGCACCGTTGTGTGGAACGGTCCAATGGGAGTGTTTGAATTTTCGAACTTTTCGGCCGGAACCCGCGTTGTAGCGGGCGCAATGGCCACGGCAACACGCAACGGCTGTGTTACCATTGTAGGGGGCGGAGATTCTGCAGCCGCCATTACGCAATTCGGCTACGCAACACACGTCTCCCACGTGTCTACCGGTGGTGGTGCCTCCCTAGAGTTTATGGAAGGCAAAACATTACCCGGTGTTGTTGCACTTGATCGGTAATCCATGTCATCACTCTTCGGACAAGGTCGCGGTAACACCATGTTCCCGCCGTTTATAAAGTTCCTGCTCGTTACGAACGTTGCGGTGTTCTTGGTTCAGTCCTTTTTCCTTGCCGGACTTACTTTCCGGGGAAATCCCATAGAACTCTCCATGATGCAACTGCTTGCGTTGTGGCCTTGGGAAGGGGGCTTTTTGCCGTGGCAAGTTGTGTCCTACCAGTACCTGCACGGCGGCTTTGGACACCTGTTCTTTAACATGTTTGCGCTGTGGATGTTTGGTATGGAGCTCGAGAACCTGTGGGGTACAAAGCGGTTTGCGTTGTACTACACGCTTTCGGGTATTGCCGCCGGCATAGTACACATTGTAATCTCTCCGCTGCTGGGTGGACTCCATGGTCCAACAGTTGGTGCCTCCGGCTCTATCATGGGTGTTCTGCTGGCCTTTGGTCTTACCTTTCCCAACCGGCCGGTAATGATGTTCCCCATCTTCTTCCCTATTCCAGCACGAATATTCGTATTACTTTACGCAGGTATCGACCTGTTCTTTGGGCTGTTTAACTCGGGAGACGGGGTTGCACACTTTGCCCACCTGGGCGGTGCTCTTGGCGGATTCTTGCTCCTAAAGTTTGGCGCACCACTTTTCCGCTTTATAGACAAGGACGATCCATATCGTCCGATGTCTGGCGGCGAAGCCAATGTGTACGACGTAAACTTTCGCGACGCGCCACCGCGTTATGTGCCACCCGTGTACGAGCCCCCGGCATCGCACAGTTCTTCTGCGCCGGTGGCAACAACCGCAACACCTACACGCTTTGTGGTAGATGGAGAGCCCCTTACCCAAGAGGCAATAGATGCCATACTCGACAAAATCTCTCAGGCCGGCTACCATAGTTTAACGGAACGAGAGAAGCGAATACTCTTTGAGGTAAGCAGACAATTGTGAGTACACGCAGAGTAACGGTTCCGGTGCACGTAGGCAGTCTGGAAATGGGCTCTGCTGTGCCTATTCGTGTGCAGTCCATGACCACAACAAACACCATGGACACCGCAGGCACTATTGAGCAGTCTATTCGCATGATCGAAGCCGGGTGCGAGCTTGTGCGCATTACCGCTCCCAGCATGCGCGAAGCAAAGAACCTAGAAGAAATTCGCAACGGCCTGCGTGCCCGTGGATATACCACGCCACTAGTAGCAGACATTCACTACACACCCAATGCAGCCGAGATTGCTGCACGCATCGTAGAAAAGGTTCGGATAAACCCGGGCAACTACGTAGACAAGAAACAGTTTGCCGTAATAGAATACACAGATGATGAATACGCCTCCGAGCTGCAACGCATCCGAGACAGATTCTTGCCGCTCGTGCGCATTTGCAAGGAATACGGCACAGCAATGCGCATTGGAACGAATCACGGATCGTTAAGCGACAGGATTGTTAACCGATACGGAGACAATCCGCAGGGTATGGTAGAAAGCGCACTCGAATTCTTGCGCATCGCCGAAGACGAGGGTTACGCCAACATTGTGCTCTCCATGAAGTCTAGCAACCCCATTGTGATGATAGAGGCGTATCGGCTACTCGTGCATCGGTTAGATGAAGAAGGACTTAAACCATACCCACTACACCTCGGAGTAACCGAGGCAGGAGACGGAGAAGACGGACGCATAAAAAGTGGAGTAGGTATTGGCACACTGCTCGAAGATGGCATGGGCGACACTATTCGAGTGTCTCTCACAGAAGACCCCGAAGCAGAAATTCCCGTAGCCAAGGCGCTTGCAGCACGTTTCGATGGTTTCGCCGGCGGACATCTATCGCAGGGAACATCGGAGCATCCGGTGCGCCTCCATTATGCGCGTAATCATGCACGCCCCGTGTCTGTGATAGGGGGCGAGCAGCTCCCGCGTGTGTTTGCAGATCTCCGCCCGTTTGCCATTAAAAACGAACACGGACTAGCAGGTGTTGGACATCATTATGATGCACACACAGAGAAGTGGACCATGACGGATCAGGCCGCGGAGTTCCTGGTTGTGGGCAACACTCCCCTTCCCTTTATGGCGCCTTCTGGCACGCGGCAAATAGTGAACTATGAGCAGTGGCGAACGCTAGAAGATACCTTCTATGCCGTACCGCTGTTTACGCCGGAAACGTATCGTACGGCAACGCGCAGACACAGCGTGATGAACGTGGTTGAGCTTGGAACCGAAGAAGCCGTGGCGTTTGTGTTGGGGAACATTCCCTTGCCCGAAACCGTTGTGCTCTTGCTGCGCGGCACAAGCGATATGCCCTACCGCGAGTTCCGTGATGTGTTTCGTGTGTTCGAAGAACACTCCACATCGTGTCCGGTAATTCTGCACAGCGCATATACAGGAAGCGATTTCGACAAGACCTTACTCCATGTGTGTACAGACGTTGGTGCAGCACTCGCAGACGGATTTGGAAGTGGCGTGATGATATCGGTACAAGCCCCCTCCATTGATGATGCCGAGCTAATGTCCTTTTCTACAAGGGTTTCCTTCGGACTCCTCCAGGCCACCCGCCTGCGGATGACAAAGGCCGAATACATTAGCTGTCCGAGCTGCGGACGTACTCTGTTCGACCTACAAGAAACCACTGCCAATATTCGCAGCGTTACCGATCACCTAAAAGGCGTTAAGATCGGCATCATGGGCTGCATTGTGAATGGTCCGGGAGAGATGGCAGACGCAGACTATGGTTACGTTGGCTCGGGTCCGGAGAGAATTACCCTCTACCGTGGCCAAGAGATTGTGCAACGCAATATCCCAACACCCGATGCAGTGCAAGCACTTATCGAGATCATTAAAAATGACGGACGTTGGGTAGAGCCGTAAAAGGCCCCGCTTGTTTTATGCGGCAGGCGTTTCGTCTGTAGCCGCTCCCTTCGGAGCGATACATGCAACGATCACAGCATCCGGACGGTCTGTAAACTCTACACCCTCGATCTTGAGATCGCTGATGTGAATTGCAGATCCGCGCTGGAGATTTGTGATGTCTACATCAATATGCTCGGGCATCTTTGTTGGGTCTACGCGCACATGGGCCTTGTGCATGGTGTGCTCTAGGATACCACCCTCGCGAACACCAACAGACTGACCTACGAGGTGGAGCGGGATTTCTACCGCAATCAACTCGCCCGCAGCTACACCCAAGAGGTCGAAATGAAGGATCTTATCGGTTACCGGATCGAAGGTAACATCCTTCAGAATGCAGATAAGCCCCTTACCGTCTACTTCGAGGCGCACCGTTTTTGCCTCCGCTGTGTACACGAGCGGACGCAGCGCAAGCATTTGCACGGCAAAGTGCACGGGGTCCTGACCCTTCGCATAATACACTCCCGGAACCTGTCCGTTGCGGCGAAGCGCCTTTGATGCTGTTTGTCCCGGTACGCGGGGTTCGGCTGCGAGAACGATCTGACTCATGGTGCTACCTATCGGTAAGAATTGTGTCGGAACAAGAAATCAGCTTACTGCTTTTTCGAACAGCGAGCTGATGGACTGATTTTCGTGTGTTCGGATGATTGCCTCGGCAAAAAGTCCGGCAACACTAATGACTTCGATTTTTTCAC
Organism: bacterium; assembly: GCA_036834845.1. GTDB lineage: Bacteria > Bacteroidota > Ignavibacteria > Kapaibacteriales > Kapaibacteriaceae > UBA10438. The sequence continues at coordinate 14,273 of DAITNB010000031.1, forward strand.
TTTCGGTTGTCAGCGGAATGGTATCTGTTACATAGAGACGCGATATAGCGTCGCTCTGCGTGATTCGTTCCACTGCCGTACCAGAGAATACCGGATGTGTGCAAACACCAACGATGGTATTTGCTCCGGCCTTTTTTAGCGCTTCTGCACATTGAACAAACGTGCTTCCGGTATCGATAAGGTCATCGATCATAATCACGTTTTTCCCTTGCACCTCGCCGATGATATTCATTACTTCGGCCACGTTATGTTTAGGCCTCCGCTTGTCTACCACCACAAGATCTGCGTCCCCAAGCATCTTCGCATACGCGCGGGCAGTTTTTACACCACCAACATCCGGCGCCGCAACAGCCAAATTTTGCAATCCCAGCTGCTGAAGTACACCCACCGTTACCGTAGAAGCGTAGAGGTGGTCCAACGGAATATCGAAGAACCCTTGCAACTGCGGTGTGTGAAGATCCATGGTTACTACGCGGTTTGCACCTGCCTCTACAAGGAGGTTGGCAACAAGTTTTGCCGTGATGGCAACTCGCGGTTGATCTTTACGATCCTGACGTGCATATCCAAAGTACGGGATCACAGCCGTGATGCGCCGAGCAGAGGCCCGCTTTGCTGCATCGATGAGCATGAGAAGTTCGAGAAGATTATCTGCGGGGGCATATGTAGACTGAACGATGTAGAGGTCTACACCACGTACATTTTCTTCATACTTCACCCAGATCTCGCCGTCGCTAAAATTGCGAATCGTAACCTCAGACAGCTCACGATGGGTCGCTCGCGCGATTTTCAGTGCAATGTCTGGGTTTGATCTGCCGGCGACGATCTTAATCTCTGAATCCACGGGTTTTCCGGCTGTTGATCGGTGCTGGGGCGGCTGGGATCGAACCAACGAATGGCGGTACCAAAAACCGCTGCCTTACCACTTGGCGACGCCCCAATTGGGAGAGCGACAAATATAGCACCTTCTGCGAATTTGGCAAAAAAAGGGAGGGGGCTCTGGTACCTCTGGCAAACGGCAGCTCGCGGTGGGTGCGCCCCCTACCACACTATCGGGGTGAGACAAGATGTTTGGTCATCTTCGTTCGCGCCTTCCGTTAAGAACAGCCACAATATCGGACTGTAGCTGGCGATAGTCTATCTTCTTGGTATAGGTAAATCCATAGAGTGTTTTCGACACCTCGTTTGCACCCGATCCCTCTTTATAGGTAAGTACGTAATCGATGTTCAACGTGGGGTCTACTTTGTGAAACATCAAAAGGTGGATTCTGTAGAGTTGCTCCTTGTCTGTTCCGTCTTCATTTGTGGAATACACATAATAAACCACTTTCGAGAAGCTCTTCGACATTCTGTCTTCCGGGATATCTTCGTACCATTCATATCCCCATATGTTCTTGTTATCGTGTTTGAAGAACGTGAAGTTAAAATTCTCCGCCATATCCCGTGGGAGTTGCTTTTTTCGATAGGCATCGTAGAGCATTTCTCTATACTTCGAAGCGCTATCATACTGTTCACGTCCAACGTAGGCAACAACAATGTTCTTCAGCATGAGATAACGCATTGCCTCTCTTCTTGAACCAAACAGCTCTACGTCTCGGTGTATAAGTCGTAATGCCTGTATTGCAACTGTGAGCGAACTGTCGAATTGCTGCGCATTCCGATAGCTCCTTTCCAGATATGCAGCCGCACGAACATATTCGAACAAATAGTGATCGTAAAGTGTATCTGCCGAGGAACACTTGGGCTCTATTGTACTAAACACCTGATAGGCGCCAGCATAGTTGCTTGCATTAAGCAGGTTCAGTCCACGCTGGAAGTCTGCATAGACATCAGATTGGGCTTGCACAAATGCAGAGGCCGCCATGAAGGTTGCCAAAAGTATGTTTACAGTCATAGTGATTGCCGCTTGTGTTCTCAACTCTTGATTACTTATGTGGTTCAATGCTGTTGCTGCAATTGCATTCTCAGTGCCTCGATCTGCGCTCCAAGTTCGTCGATGTTGGTTTCGAAAGTTGATGATTGTTGTTCGATAGCGGTAATCAGAACTTCATAAAGTTGCAGGTTGAGTTCGCTGTACCGGCGCAGAATAGCTAATCGAGTGCGCATCTTCTTGGGTACGTTTAATGCACGGCAACTATCAACGAGCTTTGTATTCTCCCGCCAGTTGGGCACACAAGTATTCCGCAATTCTTGCAGCAAAATGTCGTCCGATGCAATGTATGGCATTTGGAGCACCGCTGATGCGGCCTTCTCATTGTTAGCAAACCTCTCGAGATATTCTTCCATACGTCCTACATCAGAGGGCTTGGTACGGTAGGCAACAAACAGTACAAGAACGAATGAGGCAAACACTGCGGCAGCAGATATTCTCTGCCGAAGAGCACTCTGTGGTTTGCGGAGCGGTGGAACAAACATGTACCCAACTGCCACGCCTGCAATAAGGCCTCCGATGTGCGCCGCCGTATCAATGTTGGATGCAGCATCACACGCCGTAACAAGATTGTAGGCCACGAAGAATACAACACTAGCCAGCAATGCCTGCCGTGTAGACCTAAGAACGTGGCCTCCTGTAAGGACGGCAAAGAACACACCAAAGAGTCCGAATATGGCACCCGAGGCACCGGCGCTGATAGCAGCCTCGTTCCACCACATACTTACCATGCTCGCTACACAACCTGCAAGCAGATATGCTGTTGCAAATCGAAACGAGCCAATGAGTGGCTCGAGCAACATACCTACATACATCAGTGCATACATGTTAAAGAGCAAATGCAACACACCGATGTGGATGAAACACGAGGTAACTATCCGCCACCACTCTCCTGCGTAGGTAAGGGGCTGATAGTTTGCGCCCCAAGATAATATGTCTTGCTCCTCTGGATTTAGAATATGCACTCCGCTTGCAACCATGGCAATGAACACCACGATATTCAGCGCAAACAATGCAGGTACAACGAATAATCCCTTACGAGGTGTAAAGTTTGTTGGAAACCACGATACTGCACCACGCGAATTGGCTGTAGCAGCTACGTGTACTGCATCATCATTGCTTCGCGTATGGGTGTGCATTTTGGTACGCTGTTCATCCAACCACTCGTCCGTTACCGTGCGATAAACGTCTTCTATTGTCTGTGAAAGCTGGTAGATATTCTTTTCGTTCTTTCCCCAGTCCACTATTTGTGGACCAATGCAGCGGCTATTGAGGCGTGCAACACCTTGGCTGACCGTAATGGTAACTATCTCACCCCAGGATCGCCAAGAGATGCGCGTCCCAGCAATAATCGACCCGTTTCCAGCATGTTCAACGTTCCAACCAAGACGAGTAGCGGCCTCGGCGGCCAACAATATATAGCGCTCGTCGTCGGCTCCACGTATCCTAAACGATTCGGTGTAATTGGGTGGTAGTCCAAATGGCATCTATATGTACCCCGCAGTATAGCAAGACGGATTCACTGTGCTCCTTTGGTACCACCGATAGCTACGTGGCTAAGAGCATCTGTTGGCAGAAGCCATTATACGATTGTTTTCCGTAAAAACTTTCGGAACCATGCAGGATGCAACAAAACACGCGGATATTACTCTGCAAGATGCCCTCTGCGCAACTGCTTGGTTGCACGTTCTGATTCGTGAGTTTTGCAGCGTCCCGGCGAACATGTACAAATCCCACTGCGCTCCCCGGGTGCGCCAGAGTGGCCTGCAGCCCTTGCCTTCAGCAGCCATGTGCAACCAACAATGTACTTCAACCATCGCACGTACGTGCTGCTTATTCCCGGCCGCAAGCACTGATACACCTGCAACTCTCTGAACGATACCACAATGATACGTTGCCTTGAATGTTCATACCTTGATATTAATCGTAAACACGCGCTTCACGAGATCTGTTGCCACCACTATAGGCAACCCTTCTTTGGACATTGTCTTCCGCCCAACGATGTTCACAAATCCAAGCCAGTTGAAACCACGAATAAAGGTCCGCAGACTATAACATGCCACAAAACTCTCTATCGGCGATCTGTGTGTGGTCTGAAACTCAGAGAGAAACATCGGAAATGCTCGCAGGTACTTCTGCGCATAGAAGTCCATTGGTAGTGGCTGGTTTCCGTACGTAGCCAGAAGCCACAGCGAATATCCCCACCCTACCTGAGCTACTCGATGCGGTTCGTAACCATCGTTGTAACTCCAATTAAACGCGTTTGTGAACGCTTGTATCACCTTCCGAAACAGAGATACTCGGTCATTTGACGTTAACAACGAAGTGGCCATTGTTGTGAGGAAAAGTCTTCCGTTGTGGCTGCGCACCAATCCCGCAAGCTGAGCGGTGTGCCTTGCACTCACAATAGCTGGAGCGTCTTGCTCTCTATGCAATTTGGAAATACCATTCTCGATAGAATCTTCGGTAATACATCGTTTGTAGTAGAGTTCCACTACAACTTTTTTTTGAAGGGCTCCCAGCGGTGTTAGTTTTATGCTCCCCTCTCGCTCGATAATTCTAAGGTATTCTTCGATTATTCGGAACAGTGGAATCTTGTCGAGTGCGTCTTCATCGATCACTTCCCGCAGGTGCACGGGAGACGTATCCTCGTAGGTGTGATACAATAGCTGATGCATCAAATACGGAGACAGACCCATAAAGTCATCTAGCGATGCGTTATTCGCCTGCTCTGCGAGTCCACGTGCGCGTTCGTCCCCAATCACTGTGAGAGTCTTTCGTTTACTGATGGGCGCTTTTCGTTTATCATACAGTGCAAGATACGATTGAGAACCCTACAAGAATAGCATGCAGCATCGGTAAACCGCCTCCAATGAACAAAGCCATAGCCAGCCTCATCTCTCCGCAATAACTCTCAACAGAATAGGGGCAAGGGTAAGTGCAATCATAACAGCAGCAATTGCTGCTACAATCACGTCTCCGAGTTTGAGCAACTCGAGATCACAGAGCAGCCTGAGGGCAAGAACTGTCACTGCTATTGCCAACACACATGTTAGGTACCGTGCATTTGACGATTGCTGCACATTATCGTCTGTTGGCAACTTGTACAGGACATTCGCAACTACAAACAAACCCAACAAAGTGGACGTGTGTTGGAGAATCGTAAACACGGATACCCTAATTCCAAACATGTTTACCGCACTCTGTAGATGTGCTGCTCACTGCACAATGAAACCGCTCTCGTGTGTAAGACTATCCCACACAATATGGGAGAGCGCACCAATGAGAATGGACAATGTTACCACAATCCAATTACCAATGAAGTATGTGTTCCAGTCTCTGTGCTTGTAGGCCGCAAGTCTTGCTCTAACGATTCGTGGTAGATTATCGAGCATACAATCGCGAACAACGTTGTGATAGATAAACGTGAGTAGAATACCTAGTGGTAGGTCGAACCAGAACAGACCATCGATGGTGTGACTGTACTCGCTTCGCACTCTCATCCGAATGAAGTATTCGAAATCAGGCGTTATACTGCCAACAACGAGTCCCGTTATGGATACCCACGATCTTGGTAGATATGTTAAGGGCAAAACAATTGCTGGATGTGCGAAGGTAAAAGGCATATTGTTGCTTGACCATTGTTCGCGCGTTTTCGTTTTCGATTAATGAGCTTTCCTGAAGAACACGTTGTTGATGTTCGGGGAATGGAACACGAGGTAGATACTCCATGCACTTCGATATGTTGTGGGATTACTTGCAAGTATATGGTGTGTTGGTTGATACATCGCAAGGCGCAGCCGCTTCGATGTATTTCCAAGTGTTGTAGAAATAGTCCGTGTGTACTTCTCGCGTATCCTGCCCTTGTCTATTGCGTAAAAGCAGATGGAATCGTTCTCCGAGATCGTAAATGGAAAGTGTTCGAACTGCCATTCTTCCCGTGCACCGGGATAATGGCTGCGGTGTACAACATACTCTCCGATATAGTCTGCCTTCTCAAGGTTGGTCTTCGCTGTTTTCCAACGCACAAGGACCGCTATCAATACTAGCGCTAATACTCCTAGCCAAGTGAAACACAGTAGATCTCTCACAATCTTTCTACGCGTTAGCAACCATGGAATGCAAAGCATTCCAGTGAGAGGAACAACAATAAACACGAATGTACGGTTGAATACGAGTCCCATACGTGGTCCTCACCGTCTCCGATGAATCCACGAACTGTTTTGAGGACAATCCTCTAATGCGCTTGTTGGATTGTTGGTACTACATTCTCAGCGCCGGGTAGGTGCTATCTCGAATTGTGTCCAAGGTTTTGTTGGCAGAGAGGGCTGTGGCTTTTGACCCGTTCACGATTTTAACTCTTCAACTTGATATTACGTACTCTCCAACTCGAGTTGAGCCAGTTGATATTCTACGAGGTCGGACTTTGCTAGTAGGTACCTCTTGCCTAAAAGTGATACGCAGTCTTCGGCAGCGGTGAACAACACCTGAAGGTTGTCGTCTTGATACGACTCGCCAATAAAGTACTGCAAGTCCCCTGCAAGGTACTTCTCAAAGTTACTCCTCGTCTCTTCCGTAATAACGTTCGCTAGCACTGCGTCCTGCAGTAACAACTCAATGTGTGTCTTAAGCTCTTTTTCTAGGGGGCGTATAGCCGCAAGATTCTCCCGTATTTGGGCGAAGGGTGTATTCACACGAATGAAACTGGTTGCCTCAGCCACCTTATGATAGACTGCTGCCCCATCGTCGAATGCGGCCCCCTGACGAAACAACAAGACGTACTTCTCCTTGAGTGTTGCTGCATTGCCCCTCATCTGGGCTTGCGCATAGAAGTATCGGTAGATGTTCACGTCGTTCTGAGCAATTCTCTCATTGATGCGCGCCATTTCCGCTTCTATCTCTGGTACAAGACAATGTGCATCGGAAGCTTTATATTTCTTCCCGTTGTAATCGAATGATTTTACGTCTATCTCTTTCTGGACGATGCCATTTACGATATTCTTGTCGTTCTCTATCGCCACCACGTCATACACAAGTTCCACGTTGTCCTTACAGAAGAGCGTTTCCATGGTCTCTGGCACATCGAAGTCGACAATACTCTCTACATCGAACAAGACTGTGTTCTTGTTGTCGTAGTAACCGTTGTACTCTATCGGAAAGCTGTATTCATTGTATTTATCGATATATGCCGACATAAACTCCTCGTAGTTCAAGAACGATGCGCTGCTCGTATACGTGACACTCGAAAACAGCTTCTCCGTGATAATGGTCTGAGTTTTCTCTGCGTCTACAAATAGGTCCATTGCTGGCGTATGAACACCACTTCTTACTATGTTGGTTGCTTCCAACGCCCGAATTCGCGCTTCAATGCTTGGGTGCGAAGCCCATTGATTACTCAACACCAGCTTTGACCGATTGTACTTTTTGATATCATGCTCGGATACCACTGGCAGGTTATTCTTGAAAGGGAGATTATTCTTGTTCGCGAGGAAATTCATCACGAAGCCCTGCTCCCTATAGATATTCTTACTCTTGATGTTATCTGGTATTCTTTCCTCATAGTAGCGTAACACCGAATGATATGCATGCTCACCTAAATCCATCCGCAATAAAGACTCCTTTAATGGAGCGTAGCCGGCAACACCGGCAGCAATCCGGTCTGCATGAAACTCCATCTCCCGCGATAACGCCAGATAATTTCGATTTACAACTGCATACATCTTCCTGAGAACCCATTGCATGGACTGTATAATCTTCACTGCAACAGCAACTGATAACGAGAATATGCCAGTAATCTTTGCCCAGTTTTGCATCATCGCATCAAAAGACTCATTGTCATAGAGCATATTAAAGATCACCTGGTTTACATGATAAACGTAACTCCCTACCCTCATACTACTCTGCGAGAAGTGTCCGAATTCGTGAGCTAATATTGCCTTAAACTCTTGCTCCGAAATGATGTTCACTAATCCAACTCCAATCTGCAGATTCTTGCGGATTGGAAGGATCATGCTCCAAAAACTGGAATCGTAGAATACACCGGCATTTACATCACTCGAAAGATAGACCCTTTTGGGAAAGTCGGTCTGCACTTCCTTCACCACATCGCGAATAAGAGCAAACAGTCGGGGTTCCTCTCGTTCAGTCACTTGCGTTAAATGACTGTGGTCTACCTTGTGCTTCTTACCAATGAACTTGAAGAGGAATAGCATGATGAAGAATCCAATGCTAGCCAGGGCAATGAAGATGCCAATTGTTAGAAATGCTGCCTTCGACGTTGTTATGAATAATCCTAAACCAAGGAAGAGTAATGTCAGTCCGGCTGCAAAGATTACGAGGACGATATACGTTATGATGAATAGAATAACTGCGATTACCGCTTTAGCAGTCATCAGCGTTAAGTTCGTAGGTACTTCATCGCTCATTGCGCCTCCCTGATGGCTGTGGTGCGGTGCATTTACCCGGCAGTGTCCATAGGTTCTTGCGCCTTTGCAACGATAACTCCAACAATTCGCCTACTATTTGTTATACGTACATGGCCCAGTATCCCCGTGGCTCCGTGAAACAACATCCAATCCGATCTGGGGTTCTCACTCAACGCCATACTCTGCTGATAGAACAGAAACTTCTCCTTGCACAGTAGCGAAATACTGTTGATCATTAGAAGGCCGCCAACAACAATCGTTGCTACCGTTAGAAGAGATGTTCGATGGAAATTCAGGTCGATACTCTCCTCGTCAAATCCCTTTCGAAGGTGCAGCCTTCCAATAAGCCAAGCCGACTTGAACAGGCATAACTGCCCAAGTAAAATATAGAGTCCTAGGGTTAGCACCGAGGCCGATGCTGCCAACGCGATATCTGCTACTGATGCGTGAGGGTTTTCGCTAACTGTTATAAGTACAACGAGGAACTCTGGAATTACCGTAATGCAATCTAGCAGTAACCAGATGCCTAGTATCTTCAAGAAGATTGTCCAGAATGTATGGACTCTCATATTTGCGTCATTGTATGTTTGTTTGGCACCATAAGTTCCTGCGACCTCGACCCGCACGAAAGTACCTTAGAAATACGAACATTCAAATTGTAGCGCCAGCCCCTCTAATCACCGCTGTGCTTCGTTGACTTCTTCGGCTTGGTAAACCGTATACTACGGCCAGTCCAACTCGTTATATTACCAGAACAGTCCATAAACGAGAAGTCGACCTCATAGTCGTTGCCGCTATCAAACGCAAAGGCCCCTGAACACATATCGTGTCCAACTCTGATTTTATCTCCATCAGGCACGATGTAATAGGTTGTGGCATTTCCTGTCTTGAGGTCAGTAACAATGGTTTTAACAATGATGTCTGATGTATCCTTCGCTGGATTACTGAATACAACGTGAATCGAAGGGCCACAACCGTATTGGACTAGTGTTTTTTGAATTACTTTTGGTGCTGAAACGAACTCTGGTTTTACTGTGTCCCTTCCTGCAACAACCGTATACGTCACGGGCTCGTATCAGTTTGTTGCATTGTTGTACCTCTGAAAGCGTTCATATACCGGCAAGTTTTCTATGAACATTGTGTATTGGCGTCCTGCCTCCAATTCGGCCTCGGGTTTCAACACAGCCTGTGTTACGTGAAACTGACCCACGCATATCTCAGTAACGAACAACTTTACTCTTCTCATTCCGCTCTTCAGGTAGATGCTGTGCTTCTTGTTTAGTCCCAATATTACGTGCTGGCTTTCAGCATACCCTTCAAGTACGAATATCGGATTCTCCTTCACCGTGTGTCCGCTAGGAAATATCCATAGCCCAGCCCCCGCACAGTCCGCATAAACTGTCGCTGACCAGGTGAGTCCGAGAATTACTGTTAGGAGCTGCCTCATATCCGTGCCTATGATGGTCGTGTCCCCTTCCCCCGCCTTTTACAGCCAAGTTTTGGCGCGTATTGAAGACGACTGTACAATATAGGGCTCAAACATTGGTAAAGAGCCACGCTTGTGGCTTGGACAGCCAGTCCCGTGAAGTACGTATCGGCAGCACTCATTTTCTCGCCCTCGGCTTCACAAGTTCCTCGTACTCCGCGTTGATTCGTCGTTGTTCTTGAAGAATGTAGTCGGTTGCAAGCGGTGAACTACGATGCTGACCGTCCGAATGGTAAATCATTTTTCCATCTATTAAGTAGCTTCTGCGTTCAACTACTCGTGTTTGCGCGGTGTCGAATGCCTCCGTGTCGGTATTTTCGGTCATAGCCGACGAGTCATAATACACAGGCCTGTTGTATTCCTTGATTGTCTCCCGAACGAATGATAGTTGTCCGCTCAATATATAGTACTCCGTTACCTGTTGACCCGTCTCCCCGTAGCGTCGCGCAACAATCTTCTCCAGTTCATCGCCTTGATAGTAATACTCGGCTTCGCCACCTTCCGTTGTATTCCACAACTCCTTTGAGACAATCCTTGTCCACCGGCGCGTTGTATCGATTCGTTTTGTGTTTGCGGTAATGGGCTTGAGGCGTTCGGCAAGTGCTTTATCTGCGGGCACATCTTCTGCATAAACCGTCTCTCTCAGATGCTGTGTGTCTGCCAGCGTATTCTCAGCCAAGCGTGTTTGAAGATGCGCGTCGATGTGTATCGTGCTGTAAACCTGGCAGTAGGCAACCACGCTAAATGTAGTGAATACCAGTGTTGGCAGAGTCTTCATATGTCGCACGGTTGCGGGCATGTTTGTTTTCGTTCAGGAGCAACTTACCCTGAGCTCGCGGAAATGCAAGACTGTCAAAAGCGCCAGATGAAGCCGGCCTGAATTGAGGTACAGAAAGTTAGACGAACACGACAGCCGTTAGACGCCCAGTTTAGGGCAGAAGCACTGCGGCTGGTGAGTGACCACCCTTAGCGTCAGAAGTCCAGCATCACTCGTGAACTGGGCATAGACCTCAAAACGCTGTGCGCATGGATACTGCACTGTTTCTTACAAACCAGGTCATCCAAGGAAAAGCTCTAAGCAATAGATTGGCGCTGTTCTCGCATCAGAAGGAGCAGCCATGTCAGAGAAACGTCAACGACGACACGTAAGTCCGGAGGAAAAGGTCAAGATCCTCCGGGAACACTTTGAGAAGAAGCGAGCAGTATCGGAGCTGTGCGAACAGTACGGTATTGATCCAGGTCAATTCAGTCAGTGGAAGAAGGCCTTCTTCGAGGAAGGGGCTCAGGTGTTCGCCAACCGAGCGGGTCGTCGGCGCGGACCCACGGCCGACGAACTCAAGGCGCAGAAGTCCGAAGAAGAGATCAAGCGGCTCCAGGAGGTTGTCGCTGAATTGGCGGCGGAGAACATAGGGCTAAAAAAAAGGACTGGCAGATCATGAGCGGAGTACACGTACCCGACGAAGTGATCCGCGACGTGGTAGCAACGGTGGAATCCCTGCATAAGCGCGCGCACCTGCCACGTGTATGGCTTCTTTCGTTGGTCGGCATTCGGCCCAACCGATACCATCGGTGGCGGGGCTCGCTACAGGTGACCGCTCAGCCAGAACAGCCACGTCAATGCTCGTGGGAGATCCTGCCGGAGGAGCACGAAGCGATCTTGGCGTATCATGACGCCGTTGTGCGCGATGGTCGGCGCGTGAGCCACCGCGTTCTGACGTATGAGATGATCGATAACGACATTGCTGCGTGCTGCACGTCGACAACGTATCGCGTGCTCAAGACTTCCGGCAGGATCCCCTCACGACAACCCACCGAGACCCAAAAGGGAACGGGGTTCGTGCAGCCCCTCACGTTGCACGACCACTGGCACATCGACATCAGTTATCTGTGGGAATTTGGCTATCGAGCATATTTGATCTCAGTTCTTGAAGGCAAGAGCCGCTACGTTCTCCATCATCGGGTCATGAAGAGCATGACCACGGGAGATGTCGAACTTGTTCTCCAACGAGCACGTGAGATGTATCCAGAGGCACGGCCTAGCCTGGTGAGCG
>DAITNB010000032.1:0-26138 GCA_036834845.1 bacterium
GGAAGTATTGTTCGCGAACACACGATTTTCGTTAACGCTGGTGTCTCCACCGTTGCAGAAGACGTGTCAACCTTCCCCAGAGGCGTGTATTTGCTTGCGGTTACTCGCGCCGGAACAGTGGTAACAGTCCCACTGGTTGTGCATTAGTGCCAGCCACGTATCAGTTCACAACACCTAAGGTAATCGTTCATGCGCACGCGTATTGCACCAACACCATCGGGTCCGTTACACCTCGGCAATGCCGTAAACTTCCTCGTTACGTGGGCGCTTGCGCGCTCGCGTGGCGGGGAAGTGTTGCTTAGAGTAGATGATGCAGATCCGCAGATGGATCAGCCGGGGTTTCGCGCCGAGATCCATGATACGTTGCAGTGGATGGAAATTGCCTTCACCGCCGAGCTTCCCTCCCAGCGTACCCGTTACGATAGATACAACCTTGTTCTAGAAGAGATGCGCAGCAAGGGGCTTGTATTTGCGTGTGATTGTTCCCGATCTGCAATTCGTGCTAACTCGTTGGACGGTAACTATCCGGGCACGTGTGTGAACAGAAACATCCCGCTCGATGCGCCTAATGTTGCGTGGCGGTTTAATGTTCGTGGACCACTTCCGTATCCCGTGGTTCGCTTGCGGTTGGGAATACCTGCATACCACGTGGCATCGCTGTGCGATGATGTAGACAATGCCATAACACATGTTGTGCGTGGACAAGACCTTGCGCCGTCTACATGGGTGCAGCGCGAGATAGCCAAGCAATGTTCTTCTGTTGGCGGCTTCTGCAATGTAGAGGTGTTTCATCATGGTTTGGTGAATTCACCCGAGGGCAGAAAACTGTCGAAGTCTCGCGGAGCGGCGTCGCTTGCCAGTCTGCGTGGCAATGGTCTTACCGTACTGCACATCGCAGAGCATGCTCTCCAACTTCACTTGCCTCCAGACCTAGCCTCAATAATTCAACGGCGATTCAACCTGCATTGATGCGGGTGGCATGTGAGCGGCAAACAGTACATCGAAACCGGCAGAGGCAACAGGATCGAACATACCCGTTTGGGCGAATGCACGGAGTTTGTGGGCCGTCTCCTTTCGTATTCTCTGAAGTTCGCGATCGGTGCGGAGTTCCGCAATACGCCGATAGTAACTTACAATTGCATCTAAGCGAGCCGCCTGCAATGAGTATTTCTTGATAAAACGAGCAAGTGAGCGGACTAAACTGCCGATGAGGGCACGGTCCTTTTGCGTCTCTGCCATGCGCAACTGCAACAGCCGTGCGGCAACGTGAAGGTCCAAACGTGTGTTGGGTTCTTCGGACAATGCTTCGCGGAGCCACCAGCCCCCTTCGCGCATACGATTCTGCTCGATAAGAATGCGGGCTGCAAGAAAGGTGCCGGAGAGTCGGCTCTGTGCCGGTATTTCTGCGCGGAGAGCGGTGTAGCGCTCCTTCATAAACGCAATTTTTTCCAGCACGCGCTGGTTGTCTCCGCTTACTATGGCGTATCCAAGTTCGGTGGACATGGCGCGATAGAATCTCTTCACGTCAATGTTCTTGCTTGGTTTGCCACCTGTTGGGTTCCACAAACGCGGGGCCATGGCGCGGTAATCATCGAACCTTCTTGCATCTACGCAGCGCTGCAGATACGTCTGAAGCATGCTTAGTTCGAGATCTGGACGCGCATGGGTTAAATCGGGTTCGATTTCAAGGATGCCAAGAATTTCCTTGGCATGATTGGCTGCAGTGTTGGCATCGCCTCCGGCGAAGGCATGCCAGTTTGAGAGAATGAGGTGGTAGTTAATCTTGGCCGGACGGGAGAGTGCCATGGCGGGGTTAAGGAAGAGTTCGTGCGATGGCATTGACCGCAGCCACTCGTCTCCTGATCTGTTTCCTGCAGCGCGAAGCATGAGGTGGTGCTGAAGAAGGTTCCCTATTTGTTCGTATTGCAGTGTGCTTTGGAGTAGACTCAAAACGTGTTGCTGCTCGGCGCTCAGTGGGTCGGTGGTAGACTCGAACCGTGGACTTTCTCGAATAACGCCTCGATAGTTCTTCTCCCACGAAATGGTCTTAATCCAGAAGGCAAACTCGTCGTAACGCCGCGCCAGCTCCTTCGCCTTACGTATGCGCACCATGGCCTGTTCGTAATGCGTTTTCTCCCAGAGGAAGTCTGCATCGAGGAGCAGTTCAACAATCTCTCGCTCGGGCGACTTCGAGGCGTGGTACACCCGCATCGCCTCGAGTATCCGTTGATAGAGGTAGTTCTTAACCGCTGGTAGCCGGCTAAGCATCCTCGACCCCGCAAGAGACTCACGCAGCACCTGTTCGTTCGGTTCTTCGAGCGCATCAATCGCCTCGAACAGCAGCACATAGTCGTTCTCATCGCCAATCACGTGCTGGGCAAAGAACTTCTTTACATAGCCCTTTTCGGTGCGATCGAGGGAGTGGATAAGCTGATACAGCGTGTCGGATGCGGTGCGTGCCATTCGTAGCTATGCTTCGACGTGGTAGGAATGCACAAAAATGGTTGGAACAGACAATACGATATCGCGTCAATGCGAAAAATTATCGCAGGAGAACTCGTATGCTTAGAATGTTCCTTTTCATCGTTGGGCTGCTTCTTTACATTGTTTGTGCAAAGGGGCAAACATGGGCTCCCTATACCATGCCTGGCAACTGCAGTGTTGCCTCGATAGATTTCTACGACAGTGAGCAGGCAATCTTGGGGGCAGACAGTGGCAAGGTATATATCACAAGCAATGGTGGGCAGCGTTGGCAGCAGGTAGATTTTGGCACTACGTCCAACATTATCAAGGTAGACATGTTATCTCCCGAGAAAATGGTGGTGCTTACATCAGACAACGAGGTAATTGTGCGGATGAACGGAAGCGAACGCCGCAGCTTCCCTGTGCCGCTTGCCACGTTGTATGACGTAGTGTATTTGTCGCAGAATAGCCTTGTTGCCGTTGGGCAGATAGGCAGAGCGGGCAGAGGTGTGGTGATTCGCAGCACCGACGGCGGACGATCTTGGTTAGAGATTGGTCATCCCGGTGGCTCGAGCGCTCTTCTCTACACATGCCTTACGTTTCTTACCCAACGCGAGGGTTACATGGCCGGAGCATGGATGGGGTTAGGGGGCAGGCACACACCCATTGTTGCGAAAACAACAGATGGTGGCGAATCGTGGACCTGGCTTTACGGCGCAGCGCAATCCGCCGAGAGCTTCTTGCCGCAGTCCATACAACTCTTTGGCACACGCACGGTTGTTGTACACGGCAACAGTGCTGCCAGAGCGCAGGGTCACTCTCTTCGTAGCACCGATGCTGGTGCGCATTGGCAATCCATCGAGCTGCCAATGTTGTGGCGAGGCGCACACTCTTGCACGGTTGCTAACAACAGTGGTTTTCTCGTAACGAAGTGGCCACGCAACACGTCGGGCCCACAGATCGTGGACCATGCAATGATCATGCGTACCACAGATGCGGGAGAAACCTGGATGGCCGAATACCATGATACCAGTGCCTCTGCAGAGTTGTACTGCGTAGTGTCGGGACGCGGAAACT
Organism: bacterium; assembly: GCA_036834845.1. GTDB lineage: Bacteria > Bacteroidota > Ignavibacteria > Kapaibacteriales > Kapaibacteriaceae > UBA10438. The sequence goes on from DAITNB010000032.1 coordinate 3,541, forward strand.
ACGTGTTTGCCGGCGGCAACAACTCGCGTATACTTCGTAGATCTCTTCTCTGCGATATGCCCGAGTTAGCGCAACAAATGCCCCCTGCCATCTCACGTCCACGCGGCGCACATGTAAACATCAACGCAACAGCTACAACCTCCAACGCCATCTATCGTTGGAAAAAAGATGGCAAAGACCTGGAGTGGACAGAGCCGGTGCTTACCATACCGAGAGTGCGGGCAACAGACGAAGGCGAATACGAGACTACAATTACCAACCCGTGTGGCAGCATAGTGGCGCGGTGCACTTTAACAACATATCAGTCTGGCGTAGTGGTAGCGCAAAGCACCGTAGCAAACCTTGGCTGGACTGTGTTGGGTAACGTTCGCGACACCGTACTTGCTGGCGCATTCAAGAACGAAGGAGAACGCAGCGTTCGAATTCACCAGATTCGACTGTTCGGTAACGCCCCCTTCGCGCTTCTTTCCACACATGCAGGCACAGTTGTTGAGCCCGGACAATCAATAGACATTACGATTCGGTATGCGCCAACTCAAGTTGGGTATCACACGGCCATATTGGACGTAGACACCGAAACCGAGGTAGACCCATCACTATTTGTGCTGGCTGGCGCAACCTTGCAAGAACAACACGAGGGTTTATCGGCTCATCAACCGATTAGTTTTGGAGAGGTAGAGCTACAGCGTTCGCGCGATACCGTTATTGCGAACGTAGTAACCAACACCTCCTCAACGCCAGTTACCATTCGCACCGTCGATATCACTGGCGAGAATGCAGCAAACTTTTCCGTGGTGCCTGCATGGACGCAACCACTAGTGCTGCAACCGGGTGAATCGCTGAGTGTAAAACTTCGATTCGAACCCAATAGGAGAGGCATCTTCACCTCTGAGTTAGACCTGCTTGTGGATAACCGCGCTGTAATTGTTCCACTTTCTGGAAGTGGTGGACGCTATTCGGATGATGGCGTAGTGAACTTTGGTATTGTGCCACAAGGGGCAAGCAGGGACACTCTGCTAACGTTTTTCCACGTGTACAACACCAATTTGCATTTGGCCGCCATATCAGATGTGGATCAGCCGTTCGAAGTAGTTGAAACCATCCCAGCTCTACCGGCAACATTGTGGGGTTACGAGCCACTGCATGTGCGCGTGCGATTCCGTCCTGCAAACAAACACGTTTCCGTTTCACCAATTCGCATTCATTGGGACCTACCCGGTGGCGAGCGTTTTGTATCTCAGTGGAAAATCCTCCGCGGCGGAACAGACGACGTAACAAGTGTTGGCAAGCCAATCGAGCAAGAGTTCTTGCGCCTTTCTCCAACGCCAGCCCGAGACGTGATTGTCGTGTCTTCTAAGGGCAGCAGCATCACCGGTTACGAGCTGCGAGATGTGCGCGGAACACTAGTTTCGGCCATGCAGTGTGCTCCAACGCAGCACCTTAGCATTTCCACAGCCGATGCACCGGCAGGAATGTATACCCTCCGAGCGTTGTTGGAAGATGGGACGTCCATCGCAGTGCCCGCGGTAATTGTGCGCTAGGGGGCGTGTGTGCTGCGCCTGCCCCTGTCAGGCACGTGTCCCGGCCAGACCTGCAGTCTGTACCAACGCCTGCCCAAAGCGTCCCTTAGCCCCATAACCTTCGAAGTATTTGGAAAAACAGATTTCCTCCCCTACTTTTGCAGGCTCTACGGCGCAACGGGTTCTCCGGTGCGCCATTTCCCGTCTCGAATCTCACAAACGGCAGAAGCCCATGCCAACGATCAGTCAGCTTGTCCGCAAAGGACGTGAAGCAGTTACCGTGAAGAGCAAATCACCTGCTCTGCAGTCGTGCCCGCAAAAGCGCGGCGTGTGTACACGTGTGTACACCACCACTCCTAAGAAGCCGAATTCGGCTCTCCGTAAGGTAGCGCGGGTACGCCTTTCAAACGGTATCGAGGTTACGGCCTACATTCCGGGTGAAGGACACAACCTGCAAGAGCACTCAATTGTGCTTATCCGCGGCGGTAGGGTGAAGGACCTTCCGGGCGTGCGTTACCACATCATCCGCGGCTCGGCAGACACACAGGGCGTTGCTAACAGGAAGCAAGCCCGTTCGAAGTATGGTGCTAAACGGCCGAAGGCAGGAGCTGCCCCGGCAGGAAAGAAGTAAGGAGACCACATGCGTAAAAAACGTTCCGATAAACGGAGAACCATGGCCGACCCGCGTTTTAACGACGTGATGGTAGCCAAGTTTGTAAACAACATCATGATCGAAGGCAAGAAGAATACGGCTCGCAAGATCGTATACGAAGCGTTCGACATTGTGGCGCGCAAAACCGAGCAGGACCCAATTGAAGTGTTCCGCAAGGCAATTGTGAACGCCTCTCCAAGCATCGAAATCCGTCCACGCCGCGTTGGTGGTGCCACGTATCAGGTGCCTATGGAAGTTCGTGAAGAGCGCCGTAGTGCCCTTGCAATCCGGTGGATCAAGAAGTTTGCATCCGAGCGTCGCGATCGTTCTATGGCCCAGAAGCTTGCCAGCGAGCTTCTTGCAGCCGCGGCCGGCGAAGGTGGAGCCATTAAGCGGAGAGACGAAATGCACCGTATGGCCGATGCAAACCGCGCCTTTGCCCACTTCCGTTGGTAATTCGGCGTTTCCCTGTTCTTTGACACACGAAAACCACGTGAGATTTTGATTACATGACCCGTTCCGTACCCATCGGACTTGTGCGGAACATCGGCATCATGGCCCACATCGATGCCGGTAAAACCACCACAACGGAGCGTATTCTCTACTACACCGGTGTTCTCCACAGAATGGGCGAAGTGCACGAAGGCACTGCGTTCACGGATTACATGGAGCAAGAGAAAGAACGGGGAATCACCATTACGTCGGCTGCCGTTACGTGTACATGGCGCGACCACACCATCAATATCATCGACACACCCGGTCATGTTGATTTTACCGCCGAAGTGCAACGATCACTGCGTGTTCTCGACGGAGCTATTGCGCTCTTTTGTGCCGTAGCAGGAGTAGAACCGCAGTCCGAAACCGTATGGCATCAAGCAAGCCAATATCATGTTCCGCGCATTGCGTTTGTGAACAAGATGGACAGGGTTGGGGCGAATTTCAGTCGCGTGTTAGAGATGATGCGCAGCAGACTTGGAGCAAAACCTGTTGCAGTGCAGATACCACTTGGAGCCGAAGACACCTTTGAAGGTGTGATAGACTTGCTCGACAGATTGGCTATCGTATTCGACAGAGATTCAGGTGAAAAATTCCACGTAGTACCAATCCCGGCAGAGTATGCAGAGTTAGCCGAAGAAGCCCGTCAAACCTTGGTTGAAGCCGTTGCAGAGCATGACGACGATCTACTCGAGCGGTACTTAGCCGGTAGCGAGATTAGTGCAGACGAGTTGCGAAGCGGACTTCGGAAAGCAACGCTGCATCTAAAGGTAACGCCTGTGTTTTGCGGAAGCGCCTTTAAGAACAAGGGAGTTCAACAGTTGTTGGACGGAGTGCTTGCCTACCTGCCGTCTCCCACTGATGTTGGCTACACGCACGGATACAGTCTTAAGGACCATAGCGTAGAGGAGCTAAGAAAACCAGAAGACAATGAAGCATTCTCCGCGCTTGCCTTTAAAATCATCACCGACCCATTTGTAGGACGTTTAACGTTTATCCGCATTTACTCCGGAAGTATTACTGCCGGTGAGCAAGTGTTCAACGTTACCAACGAGAAGAAAGAGCGAGCCGGGAAAATCCTTCGCATGAGTGCAAACAAGCGCGAAGAACTTAGTGCCGCATACGCCGGAGACATCGTTGCAATTCCCGCCTTACGATTTACAAGAACCGGCGACACCTTGTGCGACCCCAAAAGCCCCATACTCCTCGAAAGCATCCAATTTTCAGATCCCGTTATCAACCAGGCAGTTGAGGCGCGGACACTGGCAGATCAGGAAAAACTGACGGAATCCTTACATCGGCTCTCTGAAGAAGATCCGACGTTTCGGTTCCATACCGATGCTGAATCCGGTCAGACCATTATATCCGGCGTTGGCGAGCTCCACCTGGAAATTTTAGTCGACCGCTTAAAAAGAGAATTCAACGTCCCCGTTAAAGTGGGGAAACCACAAGTTGCCTATCGCGAAACGATTACCGCGTTGGCACGTGCCGAGGGCAAATTTGTCCGAAGCAATGCCGGCAAAAATCAGTTCGGCCAAGCAACAGTGGAAGTACGACCAAACGATTCAGGAAAAGGCCTTGAGTTTAAAAATGAACTCGCACCAGGGGTACTTCCGGATCAATACGTCAAGAGTGTAGAGCAGGGGGCTTTAGAGGCCCTCAAGGTCGGTCCGCTCTCGGGATACCCCATGATAGACGTCATGGCCGTCCTTGTAGATGCGGCATACAATGAAGAAGACGCAACAGAAACGGCCTATGCCGTTGCCGCCTCGATAGCCACGAAGGATGCATGTAGATCGGCTAGTGCCGTAATCATGGAGCCCGTGTTTACTGTTGAGGTTGTTACGCCCGAGGAATACGTTGGCGAGGTTATAGCAGACCTCAGCTCGCGGAGCGGAATGGTGCAGGGGATATCCCAGCGCGACATTCTGCAGGTTGTGACGGCTTTGGTGCCGCTGTCCCAGCTATTCGGCTACGTAACACAGTTGCGATCGCTCACGCAAGGGCGAGGTTCGTATACCATGGTATTCCATGGCTACGAGCAGTCTACGCGTCGGTTCTAACGCCGACAACCTTGCAGTGTAAGCGTCCGCAGCGCGCCCGCCGAAAAAATATTTCGGCGTCAGGGCAGCGCTTTATAGTGTTTAATCCAAAAGGTTTTCGTACCTTTGTTTTCTGTCCCGTTCCGGTCGAACCCGAGGCGAGCCAGAAAACACAAGCAACACACCTGTTTCAATCAACTCACTCACCTCAACCTGAGGAGTAGGCAAAATGGCCAAAGAGAAATTTGAGCGGAATAAGCCGCACGTGAACGTCGGCACGATTGGTCACGTAGACCACGGCAAGACAACGCTAACGGCAGCCATCACAATGTGTTTGGCTACCAAGGGTCTTTCACAGAAGCGTTCTTTCGATTCGATCGACAACGCTCCAGAAGAAAAGGCTCGCGGTATCACGATTGCAACGGCGCACGTAGAGTACGAGACGGAGAACCGTCACTACGCACACGTGGACTGTCCGGGCCACGCCGACTACGTGAAGAACATGATCACCGGTGCAGCGCAGATGGACGGCGCCATCCTTGTGGTAGCAGCCACAGATGGTCCGATGCCACAAACGCGCGAGCACATCTTGCTTGCACGCCAAGTTGGTGTACCACGTATCGTGGTGTTCATGAACAAGGTAGACATCGCCGACCCAGATCTCGTAGAACTCGTTGAAATGGAAATTCGTGAGCTTCTCAGCAAGTACGAATTCCCTGGAGACGACATTCCGATCATCAAGGGATCTGCGCTGAAGGCACTTGACGCTGCTTCCGGCGGCGCAAGCCCAGACAGCCCAGACATGGCATGTATCTTCGAACTCATGGCTGCTGTGGATTCGTACATCCCAACACCAGTTCGCGACGTAGACAAGCCATTCCTTATGCCTGTTGAAGACGTGTTCTCGATCACAGGTCGTGGCACAGTAGGTACAGGCCGTATCGAGCGCGGTATCGTTAAGGTGAACGAAGAAGTTGAGATCGTTGGTTTCGGCCTTCAAAAGAAGACCACTGTTACCGGCATCGAAATGTTCCGCAAGCTTCTTGATGAAGGACAAGCCGGCGACAACGTTGGTCTGCTTCTTCGTGGTGTAGACAAGGAAGAACTCGAGCGCGGCATGGTTATCGCCAAGCCGGGATCGATCACACCTCACCACAAGTTCAAGGCACAAGCGTACGTGCTTACGAAGGAAGAAGGCGGACGTCACACGCCATTCTTCACGAACTACCGTCCGCAGTTCTATTTCCGCACAACAGACGTAACCGGTATTCTCGACCTTCCAGCAGGTGTAGAGATGATCATGCCGGGCGACAACGTTGACAATCTTGAAGTTTCGCTTATCACACCGGTTGCCATGGAAGAAGGACTGCGCTTCGCAATTCGCGAAGGTGGCAGGACAGTGGGTGCAGGTGTTGTAACGGCGATTGTAGAATAAAGAATCCAATGTGAGCACGGCGAGGGGAGTAACACTCCCCTCGTTTTGTCTCCGAAAGAACCTCCAACCAGGAGAAAGAACGAGTGGCAACGCAACGCATTCGCATCAAACTTCGCTCGTACGATCATAATCTCATCGATCGTTCGGCCGAGCGCATAGTCCGGACCGTAAAACAAACCGGCGCCGTGGTATCGGGACCAATCCCGCTGCCAACAGAGCGTTCGGTATATACTGTTCTTCGGTCTCCACACGTAGACAAAAAGTCGCGTGAACAGTTCGAGGCCCGTGTGCACAAGCGCATGATCGACATCTTCAGCAGTACGCAGAAGACGATCGACGCGCTGATGCGCCTGGAGCTCCCGGCAGGTGTTGATGTGGAAGTGAAAGTCTAGGAGAAAGCCTACAATGAGTGCAATCCTCGGACGCAAGCTGGGAATGACGAGCATCTTTACAGAAGACGGTGTATTTGTACCGTGCACTGTTATTGAAGCCGGACCATGCCCGGTGGTCCAAGTAAAAACAAAAGAGAACGACGGTTACGATGCCGTGCAAATCGGGTATGAGCCGATTGCCGAGCGTAAGGTAAACCGCCCACGTGCGGGACACTTTGCGAAGAACGACGTTGCTCCAACCCGACACCTTAAAGAGTTCCGCCAATTGGTAGACAAGGTGAAGAGCGGAGACGTTGTAACCGTTGAGTCGTTTGAAAGCGGCGATAAGATTAAGATTTCGGCAACGAGCAAGGGTAAGGGCTTCCAGGGTGTTGTTCGGCGTCACCACTTCGGTGGTGTTGGCATGACAACCCACGGGCAGAGCGACCGCCCGCGTGCGCCGGGTTCCATCGGATCGTCTTCCTATCCGTCACGTGTGTTCAAGGGAATGCGCATGGCCGGCCGCATGGGTGGTGCACGCATCACTGTGCGAAACCTCACCGTTATCCGTGTGATGCCAGATCAGAATCTGATCCTTGTTAAAGGCAGCATTCCGGGTGCAATGAATTCAGTAGTAGAAATTGTCAAGCTCTAAGAAGAACACTGCCATGACTGTGGATGTACTCACGAAAGATGGATCGAAGGCCGGCTCAATCGAGCTGCCAGCATCTGTCTTCGGAATCGAGCCCAGCGAGCACGCGATGTACCAAGCGGTGCGCGCATACTTGGCGCATCGTCGCCAAGGCACGCACAAGGTAAAAACGCGCGCCGAGGTCTCCGGTGGCGGCAAAAAGCCGTTCAAGCAAAAAGGCACCGGTGGTGCACGCCGCGGCACGAGTCGGTCTCCGCTCTCTCCGGGTGGTGGCAAGATTCACGGACCGTTTCCGCATCTCTACCGTGTAGACCTACCGACCAAGATCAAGCGTTTGGCTCGCAAGTCTGCGCTCACCCTGAGGGCTCGGGAAAACAATCTTATTGTTATCGAAGACTTCGCGGTATCAGCACCAAAAACGCGGGACGTAGCTTCGATGCTGAAGGCAACGAACCTCTACGGATCGAAGGTTCTTGTGCTCCTGCCGAAGGCAGACGACACGTTTGTGAAGTCGGCCCGCAACATTGATGGTGTTACAACCTTCCCGGCAGACAAAATCTCGGCCTACGATGTGCTCAGCCACGGCAAGTTGGTAATCTTCAAGAGTGCTGTTGCAACAATTGCACAGTCTTTTGGTGAAGGCAACGAAGGAGACGCAGAATGATAACTGTTCTCAAGAAGCCGGTTATTACGGAGAAGGCAACCAAGGTTGGACATCAGCGCCAATATGTTTTCGAAGTAGATGTGAATTCGAACAAGCTTCAAATTCGCAACGCAATCAAGGCAATGTTCGAGGTAGACGCCGTAAGTATTCGCACGGTGCGTACCAAGGGCAAGGTAAAGTCTCGTATGACGCGTAGGGGCTTGCAGGTTGGCAGAACCAACCTCAAAAAGAAGGCCTACGTTACGCTCAAGGAAGGTCAGACAATAGACATCGTAGCCGGCGAAGGCAACGACGAGTAAGCGGAGAATACCCAACATGGCAACCAGGAATCTCAAACCGATCACGCCAGGAACGCGCTACTACAGCATTAGCACGTTCGACGAGATCACAACATCGAAGCCCGAGAAAAGTCTGCTCCAGCCGATTAAGAAATCCGGCGGACGCAACAACACGGGTCGTGTTACCTCGCGTCACCGCGGTGGTGGACACAAGCGCATGTATCGAATCATCGATTTTAAGCGGAACAAGCCGGGAATTGAAGCAACGGTAGTTTCGATTGAATACGATCCGAACCGCACCTGCAGAATTGCTCTTCTTGAGTATGCAGACGGTGAGAAGCGTTACATTATCGCACCGGATAAGGTTAAGGTTGGTCAGAAGCTCATGAGCGGCGAAACTGCCGAGCCGAAGGACGGAAACACCTTGCCCCTTTCGAAGATTCCTGTTGGATACTTCATCCACAACATCGAACTCAAGCCCGGCAAGGGCGGACAGATGGTGCGTTCTGCCGGAACCTCTGCTCAGTTTGTGGGCATAGACAATGGCAAGGCGCAAATCAAATTGCCTTCGGGCGAAATCCGCATGGTGCCTGCAGTATGTATGGCAACCATCGGAGTGGTAAGCAACGGTTCGCACGAAAACATCAGCTACGGCAAGGCAGGACGCATGCGTTGGTTTGGTGTACGTCCGCAAACCCGTGGTATGGCGATGAATCCGATCGATCACCCGAACGGTGGTGGTGAAGGACGTTCGAAGTCTGGTGGTGGTCGCAAGCACATGCGTTCGCCATGGGGACAGTTGGCAAAGGGATTAAAAACCCGCAAGAAGAAGAATGCTTCGAATGACATGATCATTCGCAGGCGCAACGCGTAACTAAGGAACACGGAGTAGACTAGAATGCCTCGTTCACTGAAAAAAGAGCCGTTTGTCAGCTTTAAACTGGCGAAGAAGGTTGCAGCGATGAATGATGCGGCGAAGAAAGCCGTGATCAAGACGTGGTCGCGCGCCTCAACGATCTCTCCTGAGTTTGTTGGGCACACACTTGCGGTTCACAATGGTAATAAGTTCATTCCGGTGTATGTAACGGAAAACATGGTAGGGCACAAGCTTGGTGAGTTTTCGCCAACACGGAACTATCGTGGGCACTCCGGCAACCGGAAAGATCTCAAAACGGGTAAGAAGTAAGGACGCATGATGGAAGCACGCGCTATCAAACGCTACAACCGCTCGTCGCCAAGGAAGATGCGACTCGTGGTAGACCTCATCCGCGGCAAGTCTGCGCAAGAGGCATTGAACATGCTCGAATTTTCAGACAAGTCCGCCGGTCTGGTGGCACAGCTCACCCTGAAGTCTGCAATAAACAACCTTACACAGAAGGATGCCGGGATCGACCCCGAGTCCATCTTCGTGAAGGAGTGTTTTGTAGATCCAGGACCAACCATGAAGCGTATTTCACCTGCGCCAATGGGACGTGCCTTCCGTATCCGTAAGCGTTCGCATCATCTCACCATCGTCGTTTCCACGAAACAGTAAGCGGAGTTCATACACGTGGGTCAGAAGACAAATCCTATCGGTCTGCGACTTGGCATTATCCGTCAGTGGGAAGCCAACTGGTTCGATGAAAAGAACATCGCCGAAAAGTTGCAAGAAGACATCATGGTTCGTTCCTACATCAAGAGCCGTTTGAAGAAGGCCGGTGTAGCACGCATCATCGTAGAACGCACGGCAAAACAACTCCGTGTAACAATCAACACCTCTCGTCCGGGCGTTATTATCGGCCGTTCCGGCAAGGACATTGCGCAGCTCGAAGAGGAGCTTCGTAAGCTTACGAAAAAGGAAGTGAAGATTCTCATTAGCGAAATCAAGCGTCCGGAACTCGATGCCCAGCTTGTGGCAGACAACATTGCGGCGCAGCTCGAAGGACGGATTTCTTTCCGTAGAGCAATGAAAAATGCCGTGAGCAGCACCATGCGTGTTGGCGCGGAAGGAGTACGGGTAATGTGTTCGGGTCGCCTTGGTGGCGCAGACATGACTCGTCAGGAACAGTACAAGGAAGGCCGCGTGCCACTGCATACGCTTCGCGCAGACATTGATTATGCGCAGGGCAGAGCAGAAACGGTATACGGTTCGATCGGAGTGAAGGTGTGGATCTGCCGTGGCGACGTAATCGGCAAGCAACAGAACAAGGAACAGTAAGTCAGGCGTAAGGCAACGACATGCTCATCCCAAAACGAGTAAAGCATCGCAAGACCCAGCGAGGCCGCCGCAGAGGCAAGGCCTACCGTGGATCAACGGTTGCATTCGGTTCATATGGTCTCAAGGCCCTCGAAGCTGCCTGGATCACGAATCGCCAGATCGAATCTGCGCGTATCGCGATTAACAGGTACCTCCGACGCGACGGTAAGGTGTGGATTCGCATCTTCCCGGACAAGCCGGTTACCAAGAAGCCAGCAGAAACCCGAATGGGTTCCGGTAAAGGAAACCCGGAATTCTGGGTAGCGGTGGTAAAGCCGGGTCGGATTCTCTTTGAGATCGACGGAGTTACCAAGGAGCGTGCGCAAGAAGCCGTTCGCCTGGCAATTCACAAACTTCCGATCAAGTGCAAGTTCGTTCAACGCATTGATCTGGAGGGCTAAGACTATGAAAGCACGTAAAGCAACAGACCTTCGCTCGCTCACCACACAGGAGCTCGAGAGCTTCCTGAAGGAGAGTGAAGAGAACATCACGCGCCTGCGCTTCCAATTGGCACTCAGCCAGCTGCAGGATTCCTCGCACATCAAGACGTTGCGCAAGGACATTGCACGAATGAAGACCATCCTTCACGAGCGCAAGACCAGCGCCAACTGAATCGGAACGTAATCATGGCAGAAGAAACAACAACCCCAACCACATCGCGACGCAAGGTCCGCACGGGTCGCGTGGTGAGCAACAAGGCAGACAAGACCATCATCGTTGCAATCGAGCGTCAGGTGGCACACCCTCTCTATCGGAAGTATTTCCGTCAGACAACAAAGGTGATGGCACACGACGAAAAGAACGAGTGCAACATCGGAGACGTAGTAAAGGTCATCGAAAGCCGTCCGTTGAGCGCCCGCAAGCGTTGGGCACTCGTAGAGATCATCGAACGAGCGCAGTAAGGGAGAACACCAATGATCCAAGAGGAATCAAATCTCGTGGTAGCCGACAATTCGGGAGCGCGCAAGTTGCGTTGCATCCGGGTATTGGGCGGACACGGCAAGAGGTACGCAACGGTAGGAGACATCGTTGTGTGTTCGGTAAAGGCAGCACTTCCGGCTGGCGCCGTTAAGAAGGGCGAAGTAGTGAAGGCCGTTATCGTACGCACAAAGAAGGAAGTACGCCGCAGAGACGGTTCGTACATCCGCTTCGACGAGAACGCTGCCGTTATCATCAACAACAACAACGATCCTCGTGGAACCCGCATCTTCGGCCCGGTGGCCCGTGAGCTGCGCGAACGTTCATTCATGAAGATCATTTCCCTCGCACCCGAGGTGCTCTGAGGTAACCGATGAAGCTCAAGATTAAAAAGGGCGACACAGTAGTTGTGATCGCAGGAAACAACAAAGGGGCTACGGGCCGCGTGCTCCAGGTGCTCCCGGCTACCATGCAGGTGTTGGTAGAAGGCGTTAACCTTCGTTCGAAGGCCGTGCGCCCGTCTCAGCAGCATCCTAATGGCGGCATCATTAAGATGGAAGTTCCCATTCACTATTCGAATGTGCAGTTGGCAGACAAGAATGGCAAGCCAACACGTATTACACGTGTGCGTTCGGTGGTAGGGGAAAAGAACGTGGTAAAGCGTATTGCTAAAACCACACAAGAAGAACTCTAAGCAGACGAACGTCGAAGGAACGTACCAACCATGGCAAAGACAACCACAAAGAAGGAACAGTTCAAGCCCGACGGACCACGTCTTGAAGACATTCAAGACTCGGCTCGTGTACCGGCACGGCTGCACGCCTTCTACCAGGAACAAGTGGTGCCGGCTCTCATGAAGCGGTTCAACTACTCCAGCGTAATGCAAGTGCCGCGTATCGAAAAGATCGCCATCAACATTGGTGTTGGTGCCGCTACGCAAGATGCAAAGCAGTTGCAGGCAGCTCTGAACGAACTCGAGCTTATCGTTGGACAACGTCCGGCAGTTTCGCGCGCACGGAAATCAATTGCGAACTTCAAGCTTCGCGAAGGTATGCCTATTGGCGCTCGTGTTACACTGCGCCGCGCGCACATGTACGAGTTTCTCGACCGCTTCATCAACATTGCCGCACCGCGGATTCGCGACTTCCGTGGATTCTCGGACAAGAGCTTCGACGGGCGTGGCAATTACACCATCGGAATTAAAGAGCAGATCATCTTCCCGGAAATCGACGTAGACAAGGTGTCGAAGATCCAGGGTATGGATGTAACGTTTGTAACAAATGCGAACACAGACGAAGAGGCACACGCGCTTCTTCAGGAGTTCGGATTCCCATTCCGCAAACGCGACTAAGCAACTACGAGCAGACCATGGCCAAAACAGCAGTAATAGCACGCAATAAAAAGCGCATCCGCCTTGCAGAGAAGTACGCCGCAAAGCGTGCAGAACTCAAGGCAGCCGGAGACATGGTGGGGCTTCAGAAGCTTCCACGCAACAGTTCTCCAACCCGTGTCCGCAACCGTTGCCTCGTTACCGGGCGCGGCAAGGGAGTCTACCGCAAGTTCGGCCTATGCCGAAACATGTTCCGACTTCTCGCCCTCGAGGGCAAGATTCCGGGCATGCGCAAGGCAAGCTGGTAAACCAACCGGCCCTGATTTTCGAACACGACCAAGACGACGACCATGCCAGTCACAGATACCATCGCCGATTTCATAACACGTATCCGCAATGCTTCAGCAGCGAAGCATAAAACTGTGGACGTGCCCGCCTCAAAGCTCAAGGTTGCAATCGCCGAGATCCTCAAGGATCAGGGGTTCATCCTCGACTATGATCAAGTGGCGGACAACAAGCAAGGTGTACTCACACTGAAGCTCCGCTACCATTATGGTCAGCCGGTGATTCGCGAGGTACACCGCGTTAGCAAGCCGGGCCGTAGAATCTACGCCCCAGCCGATAAGTTGCCGCGTGTGCGAAACGGACTCGGTGTTGCAATCATCAGCACGCCGCGTGGCGTGATGACAGACAAGCAAGCGCGCCGCGAAAACGTTGGCGGCGAAGTGCTTTGTACAATCTGGTAAGCCAAGCGAGGAGCACGAGAAAATGTCACGAGTAGGTAAAAAGATCATCAACATACCGGCCGGAGTAAACGTTTCGTTTGCAGACGGCAGGTGCACCGTAAAGGGTCCGAAGGGCGAATTGTATTTCGCTGTAGACCCACACATAACACCAGTGATGGAGGGGGCAACCCTTACGTTCACGCGGGCTAACGACGAGAAGCACGTTCGTGCACTTCATGGCCTAACCCGCGCTCACATTGCTTGGATGGTAGAAGGTGTATCCAACGGTTTTACCCGCAACCTTCAAGTAGAAGGTGTTGGATACAAGGTTGAGTTGCGCGGAAAGAATTTGCTTCTTTCATTGGGCTACTCGCACCCAATTCTTTTTATGCCGCCAGATGGTGTAGAGTTTGCCGTTGCAACGCCTACAGCGTTCTCGGTAAAGGGAATCAACAAGCACCTCGTTGGAGAGGTTGCCTCGAAGGTTCGCAAGCTGCGTCCACCAGAGCCGTACAAGGGCAAAGGCATACGCTACGAAGGCGAATATATCCGTCGCAAGGCCGGCAAGTCCGCTGGTAAGTAAGGAGACAGACACCAATGAACCGCATCAAACTCACACATATTCGTCACGCACGCAGAGACCGCCGGGTTCGCAAGAACATCACGGGAACACCAGAGCGTTTGCGTTTAACGATTTATCGTTCGCTCAATCATATTTACGCACAGATTATCGACGATGTAGCGGCAACAACCGTTGTTTCTGCTTCAACGGTAGACAAAGAGGTGCGTGCTAAGGTTGCCGCCGGCATGACGAAGACCGAAGAAAGCAAACTTGTTGGCTCGCTCTTGGCGGAACGTGCCAAGGCCGCGAATGTGTCGAAGGTTGCCTTCGATCGTAACGGCTTTCTTTATCATGGCCGCGTGAAAGCGCTTGCGGAATCCGCACGCGAAGGCGGACTCGATTTCTAACGCAGAACGAAAACGGAGCACAGTACGTGGCAAAGCAAAAACTATCGGATCTCAACCTCAAGGACAAGATTGTCTACGTAGGTCGCACGGCTAAGGTTGTGAAGGGTGGACGCAGGTTCAACTTCTCGGCAATGGTTGTTGTTGGCGACGAGGCCGGGCACGTGGGCTATGGTCTTGGCAAGGCCGGCGAAGTATCAAACGCCGTAACCAAGGCAACAGAGGCCGCCAAGAAGTCTGTTGTAAAGGTTCGCGTGCAGAATGGCACGGTTCCCCACGAAGTAATCGGACGTTTTGGCGCTGCCAAGGTTCTTATCCGTCCGGCAACACCCGGTACCGGTGTTATTGCTGCAGGGGGCGTACGCGCAATCCTGGAGCTGGCCGGCGTAACGGACGTGTTAACGAAGTCGCAAGGATCGTCCAATCCGCACAACACTGTTAAGGCCACGATGAACGCATTGATGCAGCTCGAAGATGTTGCATCGGTTGCAGCTCGCCGTGGAGTATCCATCGAAAAGGTTCTCCAAGGGTAATTACCAAGGAAGTACGACAATGAAGCTGAAGATCACACAGGTGCGTTCGTCTATCGGCGCGCTGAAGAACCAAAAGGCAACGATCAATGCTCTCGGGCTTGGTCGACCAAACTATGTTTCTATCAAGCCAAAGAATGCTCAAACGCTTGGCATGATTAACGTAGTGCGCCACCTTGTGAACGTAGAAGAGATCGCAGACTGAGGCCAACAATGAAACACATCGGAAATCTATCGCCCGCACCGGGCTCACGTCATAAGAAGAAGCGTATTGGCCGTGGTGCCGGGTCTGGGCATGGCGGAACAGCCACGCGCGGACACAAAGGACACCAGTCGCGCAGCGGTTTTAGCCAAAGTCGTGGATTCGAAGGCGGACAAATGACGCTTACGCGTCGCATCCCGAAGTTCGGATTTACAAACATCAACCGTATCGAATATTCAGAAGTGAACGTGGCTACTCTTCAACGTTTAGTAGACGAGAAGCTTCTTTCGAACGGCACCGTTACCAAGGATGTATTGTACTCTCTCGGTGTTATTCGCAAGCGCTCTGCGCCGGTGAAGATCCTTGGCAATGGTGTACTTACAGCCACACTCTCGGTTACCTGCGACAAGATTTCGGCTTCTGCTAAAGAGAAGATCGAATCTGCAGGAGGAGCGGTTACGGTAAATGGCTAACATCGTTACTACCTTCCGGAACATGCTCCGGATCGAAGAGCTCCGCCAGCGCATCGTGTTTACACTCGTTGCGCTGCTTGCCGTTCGTGTTGGATCGTTTATTACGATCCCGGGCGTTGATGTTTCGTTGCTAACGCAAGCATCGGGCAATGACAGCGGTACCATCTTCGGTCTGTACGACATGTTTGTAGGCGGTGCGTTTTCGAACGCCGCCATCTTTGCGCTTGGTATCATGCCGTACATCTCGGCAAGCATTATTCTTCAGATTGCCGGCGTTGTGCTTCCCGAACTTCAGAAGCTCCAGCGAGAGGGCGAAGACGGTAGAAGAAAGATCAACCAATACACGCGTCTGTTAACCATCCCCATTGCCGCAATGCAGGCCTGGGGTGTTACCATTAAGATTGCCCAAACCACTGCTGGACCGGGTGGCGTTTCTGTTGTGCCCGAGGCCGGTATCTTCTGGACGCTTGCATCGGTAATCATCCTCACAGCCGGCACCGTTGGTTTGATGTGGATTGGCGAGCAAATCACCGATCGTGGACTTGGTAACGGTATCTCCCTTATCATCTTCATCGGTATCATCGCTCGTCTACCAACCGCTATCTCGCAAGAAATTACGCTTATCAATGCCGGATCGCGCAACTTGGTAATCGACCTTGTGCTAGTAGCTCTACTCCTTGGTGTGATTGCCGCGGTAATCCTGATAACACAAGGTGCACGGCGCATTCCAGTTCAATACGCCAAGCGGGTTGTTGGCCGCAAGGTGTATGGCGGAACAACGCAGTACATCCCGCTTCGGGTGAATACGGCTGGCGTTATGCCCATCATCTTTGCTCAGTCCATCCTCTTCGTACCGGCAACCATTGCGTCCTTCTTTCCGGAGAGCACATTCTGGCAGGACGTATCGCAGTTGTTTAGCGACCGCTCGGTTGTGTACGCCTTGATGTTTGGATTGATGATTGTGTTCTTCACGTACTTCTACACTGCCATTGCCTTCAACCCGAAGGAAGTGGCAGACAACATGAAGCGGAACGGCGGCTTTATTCCGGGTGTTCGCCCGGGTGCGCCAACGTCTGAATACATCGAGAACATTCTTACGCGGATCACACTTCCGGGTGCAATCTTCCTAGCTCTTGTTGCAATCATGCCAACGTTTGCAATGAATGTGCTTCAGGTTCCTCCGGTATTAGCATCGTTCTTTGGCGGTACAAGTTTGCTCATCATCGTGGGTGTTGCTCTCGACACGCTGCAGCAAATCGAGTCGTTCCTTCTTATGCGTCATTACGACGGATTTATGAAGACCGGCAAGATTCGTGGTCGTGCCGGAGCAATGTCGTAACCCATGGCAGTTGCCGATCTCAACATCGCCATCCTAGAAGAGACAGACATCTCAAAGATGGAAGGGGCCTGTAGGATTGTTGCCGATGTACTCTCGCATGTGCGGGGCGTGATTCGGCCCGGTGTTACAACCCAAGAGATCGATGCTGTTGTTGAAGACTTCATCAGAACTCGTGGTGGAGAGCCGGCTTTTAAGGGATACGAAGTTGATGGGAAGATTTTCCCTTCCTCGGCATGTATCTCGATAGACGAAGAGGTTGTTCATGGTATGCCCGGACCTCGCACGCTGAAGGAAGGGCAAATCGTAACAGTTGATGTTGGCGTGCAGAAGGATGGGTTTTTCGGAGACAGTGCGTATACGTACGCCGTTGGAGAAATCTCAACCGACAAGCAGCGCCTTCTCGATGCCACAATGGAGTCTCTCTGTTTAGGTATCGAACAAGCAGTGGAGGGTAATCGGGTGTACGACATCTCGAGAGCCATCCAAACACACATTGAAAAACAAGGATTTACGGTAGTGCGGGAACTTGTAGGGCATGGCATCGGACGCCAGCTTCACGAGGAACCGCCGGTTCCAAACTTCGTTCCGGGACTTCTGCATCGGACCCGCTTCCCTAACGTCAAGCTCGAATCGGGCATGGCCTTGGCAATCGAACCGATGGTAAACATGGGCTTGTTCCATGTTCACACAGCAAGCGACGGATGGACTGTGTACACGGCTGATGGCAAGCCATCGGCGCATTTCGAGCACACAGTTGTTATTGATGGATCTACGCCGCGAATTCTTACACTAATGGATTAACAACCGATCTCAGGTCCTGATGGGTCGCGAAGACGTCATACGAGTAGACGGTGTAATCGAGGAAGCACTGCCCAACACCCAGTTTATTGTTAAACTGGATAATGGACACAAAATCCTTGCACACGTCTCCGGGAAGATGCGGATGCACTTCATCAAGATTTTCCGCGGAGACAAAGTAACCGTGGAAATGTCGCCCTACGACTTGTCGAAGGGTCGCATTGTGTATCGGTACAAATAAAGAAACGCAGAAGACTACGGAAATCGAAAGGCATTACCATGAAGGTTCAAGCATCGGTGAAGAAGCGCAGCCCCGACGACAAAGTTGTCCGTCGGAAAGGCAGGGTGTACATCATCAACAAGAAGAACCCTCGCTTCAAGCAACGTCAAGGCTAATTCAGGAGACACACAGTGGCTCGTATCGCAGGGATCGACCTACCAAAAAATAAGCGCGGCGTTATCGCGCTTACCTACATCTTTGGAATCGGCAAAGCACTGAGTGCAACAGTACTCGACAAAGCCGGTATCGACCATAGTAAGCGCGTATCAACGTGGACCGATGACGAGATCGCTCGCATCCGTCAGGTTCTTGGCGATTACAAGGTCGAAGGCCAGCTTCGTTCAGAAGTGCAGCTTAACATCAAGCGTCTGATGGACGTAGGGTGTTATCGTGGCTTGCGCCACCGTCGTGGCCTACCATGCCGCGGGCAGCGCACTCGTACGAACGCTCGTACCCGTAAGGGCAAGCGTAAGACGGTAGCCGGTAAGAAGAAGGCAGTGAAGAAGTAAGAAAGGACAGCACAACTATGGCAGCAGCAAAAAAACGCGTAAAACGCAAGATCGTTGCGGACGTCCACGGCAAAGTGTTCGTACGTGCCACGTTCAACAATGTGATTGTAACAATCACAGACACGTATGGCAACACGCTCTCTTGGTCTTCGGCCGGGAAGAATGGCTTTCGGGGTTCCAAAAAGAACACGCCGTACGCCTCCCAGGTGTCTGCAGACAAAGCAGCGCGCGAAGCTTTCGAAATGGGTCTTCGCAAGGTAGACGTAGTTGTAAAGGGTCCGGGCTCCGGACGCGAAGCAGCAATACGCGCCCTAACGCAAGCGGGCTTCGAAGTGTTGTCTATTCTCGACGAAACGCCGTTGCCGCATAACGGATGCCGTCCGCCGAAGAAGCGTCGCGTTTAATGCGCGACTCACGAACTCAATCACCGAACGACTATTAGATCTAAGGAAGGCCATGAACATGCAGATGCAGATGCCGGAAGGCGTTGTCGTCGAAGAACTCGGCAGTCCGTACCATGCTCGATTGATTCTCAATCCCCTCGAAGAGGGATATGGTACTACGATTGGTAACGCATTTCGCCGCGTTCTCCTTTCGTCTATCCAAGGCTCCGCAATTGTTGGAGTAAAAATCTCCGACGTGCAGCACGAGTTTCAAACTATTGCCGGCGTTGTTGAGGACATGTGCGAGATTATTCTCAACCTCAAGGAAGTGCGCCTCCGCATCGTAGATCCTAAGTCGCCAAACCGCATTTCGTTCCGTGTTAAGGGGCAAAAGGTTTGGACTGCACAAATGATTCAAGACGCAACGGCTGGTGCTGTAGAGGTTCTCGACCCATCAAAGAAGATCGCTACACTTGCAGACGATGCCGACTTTGATGTTGAGCTTCGTATTGGCCGTGGCAAGGGCTACGTTCCTTCGGAAGAGCAGAACACAACAGACTTCCCGCTGGGTATGCTTCCAATCGACGCTATCTATACGCCAATCAAGAATGTTATCTACACGGTAGAGCCATTCCGCGTTGGACAAAAAACAGACTACGAGAAGCTTGTTCTCGACGTAAGCACAGACGGCTCGATTACGGTTAAAGAGGCCATGGAGCATTCTGCTTCTATCCTCCGCTCCCACATCGCGTTGTTCCTGGGCGTAAATCCTGCGACAAGTGGTGCGAAGGAGTCTAACGAAACTCCAGCTGCAGACACAGAAGCAGAGCGCGAGCGCACACGTGTTCGCCGCATTCTTCTGCAGCCGGTAGATGAACTCGAACTCAGTGTTCGCGCTCACAACTGCCTAAAGGCAGCAAGCATTAAAACATTGGCAGATCTTGTATCGCTTCAAGAGTCGGACCTTCTAAAGTTCCGCAATTTTGGACGCAAGAGTCTGTCAGAACTGGCAGATGTAGTTGTGCAGAATGGTCTCGAGTTCGGAATGAACGTAGAGAACTACCTGCGCGATGACGATAAGAAGAACGACTAAGAGAAGGCAAAGGAGAAATCAATGCGACATCAGTATGCAGGCCGTAAACTTAAGCGCACCGCAAGCCACAAGCGCGCGATGTTGGCAAACATGGCCACGTCCCTTTTTGAACACAAGCGCGTAACTACAACGGTTGCAAAGGCAAAGGAACTACGTCCGTTTGCCGAGCAACTGATTACCCGTGCTCGCAACGCGCACCGTGCCGAAAAGGCAGGAACAATTGCCGGTGTCGATGTACACAGCCGCCGCATGGTAGGCCGGTTCATTAAGAACAAAGCCGTTCTGCAAGAACTGTTCGATACTATTGCTCCGCTGGTTTCCGAGCGCGACGGTGGATACACACGCATCGTAAAGCTTGGCCTACGCCGCGGCGATAACGCAGATACTGCGCTTATCGAACTCGTAGACTGGTCGAACCCGGTAGACGGACGTGTTTCCAGCTCTAAGCGTAAGCCCGCCGCCAAGGGTCCGGCTAAACCAAAGCCAATGGCAAAACCAAAAGCTGCAAAGCCGGTTGAAGTTGTTGCCGCCGCAGAAGAGGTAGTAGTTGCTGAAGAAGTTGCAGAAGTAGTGGATGCGGTGGAAACCGTAGAAGCTGCTGAGCCAACTGCAGAAGCAGCACCTTCCGAAGCACCGGAGGCCGCAGAAGAAACCAACGCCTCGGAAGAGCCGAAGGACTAAATACGAACACATAGACGATGAAACGCCGGATGCAGTCGCATTCGGCGTTTCCGTTTTTTCAGCATGGCACAAGACATCCACATCAACGCCGAGTTTGTAAAGGGGGCAACCAAACCCGAACACTTCCCGGTGTCTACACTGCCCGAGATAGCAATGATCGGTCGGTCGAATGTTGGCAAGTCTTCGCTGATCAACATGCTGGTTCGGCACAGCCGAATGGCTCGGGTGTCGAACACGCCCGGGAAGACGCAGGAGATTAACTTCTTCGTTACCGACTTGGAATTCATGTTGGTAGACCTGCCGGGATATGGATATGCCCGCGTAAGCAAAACGCAGCGCGAGCAGTTCTCGTCTCTTATTCGTCAGTACGTACTGCACAGACCACAATTGGCTGTAACCTGCGTACTTATTGATGCGCGGCACGACCCCCAGCCCCTCGATCTGGCAATGTTGGAAGAGCTTGAATTAGGCGGTAGAAGATTCGTCGTGCTTCTTACAAAGTGCGACAAGCTAAAGCCAGGTGCTCTTGTTGAACGAGAAGCCCAGGTGCGCACCCTAGTACAGTCTTGCAACAACTTGGTAGATGTACTCTGTACATCAAGTGAAACAGGGTTAGGCCGGCATCAGTTGCTTGGCCTAATGAAGAGAATAGTAACTATTGCTGCAGCGGAGAAAGTATGAGTGCCAAGCCCCTTGTAGGCATTGTAATGGGAAGCGATACAGACCTTCCCGTAATGCGCGAAGTAGCCAGTGTTTGCGAAGAGTTTGGAATACCATACGAACTTCGCGTTGTTAGTGCGCACCGCACGCCGGCAGACATGGCAGAGTATGGTACTACGGCTCATGTGCGTGGCATCAAGATAATCGTTGCGGGTGCCGGGGGGGCAGCCCACCTTCCCGGTATGCTTGCATCGTACTCGCCCCTTCCAGTAATTGGTGTTCCCATCCCTACGAAACAACTGCGGGGCTTAGACTCGTTGCTGAGTATTGTTCAGATGCCCGCCGGCGTGCCCGTGGCAACGGTGGCTATTGGTGGTGGACGTAATGCGGGGATCCTTGCCGCCGAGATTCTCTCCGTGGCCAATCCCGAGATTCAAGAGAAGATTGTCGCATATAAGAACGCTCTCGCTGCAGAATCGCGTGCGAAGAATGACAACTTGTAGTTTGTAGTTCTATCAGTAGTTAGCCAACATGAGTTTCCTGCTGTCACTCATAACAGCTTTCTCCTTCTCCTCCGGCATAACGGGCTTGCTCACGGTTGAACGTATGTGTTCATGTAGAGCTCAACCGCTTGAAGAGCACATCGAGGAATCTTCCGTTATCATTAGTGGTACAGTAATCGCCGAGATCCAAGCTGCCCCCGTGAGAGATTCAGCACACGGCACGTGGGACGAATCGTGGTTAACGCGTTTCAAGGTAGTCCGGCAGAATGTCTACAAGGGTAAGGTGCCAGACACGGTTACGGTTGTTACCGCCAAGCATAGTGCCGCGTGCGGATACCGCTTTCTGATTGGGCAGCCCTACTTGATTTACGGCGACGTTAACAGTCAGGGCGAACTCAGCACCAGTATCTGCACATCAACGAAGCCGCTTAGTAGTGCCGACGAAGATCTTACGTTCTTCGAAAAAATGGGCATTCGCGCTAGATAGTCCTTTGGGGTAAATGCCCACACAAACGCGCGCAAGAAATCTCGCAATGTTGAGTCGCGTGCAAAGAGCAACGGATTTCGGGATAACACGCGAGCGCCTCTTCTTGCGTCTGCAAACCCCATGCTCGAAAAAAGTGATGCAATAGTAGTGGGCGCAAGCTTTGCCGGATTGGCATGTGCACATGCGGCCGCTGGTAGGGGGCTGCGAGTTACGGTGCTCGAGAAGAAGTCCAACGTAGGAGAAAAGCTCCACACTACAGGGATATTGGTGCGCGACGCCGTAGAAAACGTTGCACTACTCGATGGCTTGCCGTCCGCCTTGGTGCGACGAATAGATGGCGTGCGACTGTATGCGCCCAACATGCGCAGTGTAGATC
>DAITNB010000033.1:0-25585 GCA_036834845.1 bacterium
CAACTCCCTTATATCCGCTATAAAACCTCTGTTAGCGTTCGCTACGTGATGGCTTTGCGCTATAAAGGCAGGATTTATTGAGGTTGAGGATGTTCACAGGTCGTCGAATGGACAGCGGATGTTCTGAAGGGCTTTGTTGCTCACGTGGGTGTAGATTTCTGTGGTCTTGCTACTCTTATGGCCTAGCAACTGCTGAATATAGCGCAGGTCGGTACCAGATTCCAAAAGGTGGGTGGCGTAACTATGCCGCAACCAATGCAGGGTTACCTTCTGGCGGACTCCGGCCTTGCGCACAGCTTGTTTTAATACTTGCTCTAAACTCTTGGCGCTGTATGCGCCCCCTGCCTGTCCTTCAAATAGATAGTCCTTCGGACGGTAACACACGTAGTACTCGCGCAAAAGCTCAATCACTTTGTTACTGATGGGGACTATACGGTCGCGTTTACCTTTGCTCTGCCGTACAAACAAGAAGTTCCGGTTTGAATCAATGTCTGTAATTCGCAGAGCTAACAATTCTCCTCTGCGCAGTCCGCACGCGTATATCAAACTTAGCATGGCTCTGTGCTTAAGATTATGTGGCGCACTCAAGATCTTCTTGACATCGCTCTTGCTTAACACGTGAGGGAGTTTATGCTCCCTTCGCGGACGTCTTAGGTCTGCAACACTAATCTGGCTGTTTGCCACAACCTGGAAGAAGAGCTTGAGTCCGTTGATGACCTGGTTCTGATATGATGCCGAACATTGGCGCGCTAGAAGGTATTCGTTATGGAACCGTACGATGTCTGACCCGTCTATCAAAGATACTTCCTTGCTCGACATGTACCGCAGGAAGACCCCAACGGCCTGCGTGTAAACCTTAACAGTACTGGCACTATACCTACGCGATGTTAGGTATGCACGAAATCTCTTCAGGTCTGCTTCATGCTCTATCATCTGCCTTCGTGTATCGTATAGCGCAGAATGTGACTCTGTGCACCTCATCCTTTTGGTCCGGCATCTCCTTCCCTCTGGACTCCCTATTTTCCGTCATGAATTCTCTTCTACATCGCATAGACGTTGCGGTTATCTCTATCAGCCGCATGGAGCTGCATGGTCTGGCCGATGATTCTGCCTGGGACGGTATGGACCCATGGGTGCACCCGTGGTTCGAAGCAGAACGTCTGCAATCGGCCGGTGAGTATGCTGCAGCGGCTTCGTTGTTTCGCGAGGTGCTGCACGCGTACGCCACTATACCGGATGCAGTAGTGCGTGCTACTTCGGGTCTGGCTTCTATGCTGTTGCTACAGGATGCTACGCAGGATGCCGCGGAGGTGTTGGCCACGGTTGATGTAGACTCAGTAGAACATGTTGGTTATCGTGGTCGCTTGTTGCGTCTGCAAGCGCTGGTCGACTCCGCTCAGGGACGTTATGCAGAGGCGGCAGAACAAGGCGAGCGCGCCTCTGCGTGCCTGGCCACGGGCCCGTATTACGCTGCGTTGGGTAATGCACTAACAGAGCTTGCTACGTGCTACCACCGTTTAGGTAGGTTGCCAGACGCTATCCGCGCGCAGTATCGTGCCAATGATGCATTTGTAGGTACTGGTAAGCCCCTTGCCAAGGCGATTTCTCTTGTAAACCTTGGCGTAATCCATGGCGAAGCGGGTAATGCCGAGGGAGCGCGCAGGTACTTCTCGGAGGCCCGAGGCATTCCTCTCGATGCAGATGGCGATAGAATTCGTCTCTGGTGCGCGCTGAATCTGGGTCTCTTGAATATTGAGCGCGACAATGGACGCGATGCAATTCCGGATTTGCTGCAGGCATACGATTTGGGCGAAAAAATGCAGATGTGGAGCACGGTAACGGGCGCATGTAGGGGGCTTGCAGCAGCGCACCGCTTGCTTGGCGATGTGCCACAGGCAAAGCTGTGGATGGAGCGCGCTCACACCTACTACGAAAGGGCACCGTCCGAGGCGTTGCGCCATACAAATCTCATTGAAGATGCTCGCATTCACTGTCTGACAGGCGAATACGAACAGGCACTTGCTATAGCCGTGCCGCTTGTAGAAGACGCACGACAGCGGAAGGACTTCTCGAGCTTGGTGCGGTTGCTAGCAGTGGTAAGCGAAACGAATGCGGCGGCGCGAAATCACGAGGCGGCATACGTTGCTCTGGCAGAACGCACTCAGCTACAAGCAACAATCTCGGACGATTCTATTCATCAGCAGCTTACACTGCTGCGTGTAGAACAGGATATGAAGGCGGAGCGCGAATCGGCTGCCCGCGAACGTGCACTCCTCCACGCTCTTATGCCGGAGTCTATTGCCGCGCGGGTGATAACTGGCGAGGAGCATATTGCCGATGAACACCATGGTGTGTCTATTCTGTTTGCGGACATTGTGGGGTTTACTGCGATGTCTCAGAACATGGAGCCGCGTGCGCTGCTTCGGCTTATCAATACAATCTTTACGCTGTTCGACGAAGTTGTTTCTCGGCACCAGCTTGTTCGGATAAAGACGATTGGCGATGCCTACATGGCCATCGCAAATCCTTCTAGCACCGAAGAGAGTTCTGCTCTGCGCGCTGCTCATTGCTCTCGGGAATTGATGCAGATGATGAAGGCAACGTTTCCCCAACTGTCTATTCGCATTGGCCTGCATGTGGGCACGGTTGTAGCTGGTGTTATTGGCAAGGAACGTCCTCTGTTCGATGTTTGGGGCGATGCCGTTAATGTGGCTGCACGCATGGAACAGCTCGGAGAGCAAGATCGCATTCATTGCACAGCAGCGTTTGCCAATACCATTCGGACATCGTCTGTTGATGCCTCTCGCAGAGGGTTGCTAGATGTAAAGGGTAAGGGGCTAATGGAAACGTGGTGGATAAAGTGGTGAGGTCCTCGGCATGGAACTGGTTTGCCGTATCGGTTTGTGCTGTACTTGTTACTGCATGCTGCCCGACAATTGCTCAGCACGGTTCCATGGTAGCAATTCCCGCAGGGACGTATGGTATTGGCACGGACGACCCTACAGCCCCCAATAGGGAGCGTCCTGCACGCCACGTAACGGTAGAGGCATTCTCTATACAGACCACGGAGGTTACCAACGCGCAGTTTGCAGAGTTCGTTGCAGCAACGGGATATATCACTGTTGCAGAACGTCCGGTTGTTTGGGAGGTGCTGAAGACCACTCTTCCAGAAGGAACACCACGTCCACCCGATTCACTGTTACAACCAGGGTCCCTTGTGTTTGTGGCGCCGCGGCACATTCATTCCATGGACGATCCATCGGAATGGTGGCAGTGGGTAATTGGTGCCAACTGGCGCGCTCCGGAAGGACCAGGCAGCAATATCAATTCAAGGATGAATCATCCTGTTGTGCATGTGTGTTACTACGATGCCGTTGCCTACGCCACCTGGGCCGGGTTGCGGCTGCCAACAGAGGCAGAGTGGGAGATAGCTGCGCGCTATAGCGTAGACTCTACATGGCGATATCCGTGGGGACAACATGTGTCCGACAAAGACTCTGTTGCAAACATTTGGCAAGGGGCTTTCCCAGTTAACAACACAGGTGCAGATGGCTACCAACGCACAGCGCCCGTTGGCAGCTACGCTGCAACGGGCGCGGGTATGTACGATGTAGCTGGCAATGTGTGGGAGTGGTGCGCCGATGTGGCGGATGATGCAACAAAACGGATTATCCGCGGGGGGTCGTTCTTATGCCACGCATCCTACTGTGAAGCATACCGTGTAACTGGACGCTCCTTCGAAACGCCCGATACGGGGGCAAGCCACATTGGCTTTCGTTGCGCCAAGTAGCACGCGCTACTTAGCAATATCTATCTCAACCTTGTCTATTGTTCCGGTAAAGCGGAACGGAGGGGTATACACATCGTCTACTCCAGAACCGGTATCCAAACCAATATCAAGTGCAGCGCCCAGACCTAAGGTTAGTGCCATGGTTTCTGTTACGCTCGTTTCTCCAACGTGCTTGCCGTTAACCTTCATAACAAAGGTGCCACCTTTGCCAAGCCCACCACCAGCATAGGTAAACGCTACCTCTATGGTGCAGGGTCCGCTTGGCAGACGGGAGCCGGTAACACGTGTTCGCTTCCATCCCAGGAAGTTGTAAACAAACACGGGCTTACCATCCTTCACGTACAGTCCAAGTCCGCCATCGTTTGCACCCATACTAAACACCATGCCGTTGGCCTTATCAGCATTCGCAACTGAGGCCGTTATGGTGTAGTTCTTGTTGAGTAACGATGGAGCACTTCCTCCTGGCAACGCTTCGGTGCCCGGATAATATTCGAAGTGGGTTCGCCCCCCAGTTAACGATGGTCTGCCCTGAAGCTCTGCGCTTAGGCGCACAATTTTGCGTCCGTCCAACGGCAACACGTTGTACTTCGCTGCCTGGGTCCACCACAGGTCTTGCAACTCGCGGAGCTTTCGTGGTTCTCTTGCTGCAAGGTCTACTGCCTGAGAGAAGTCCTTATCCAAATGGTATAGCTCCCAGCGCGCAGTATCGGGGTCAATCTCTGGACCAGAACCAACCCACGGAATTGTTGTGCGCGAAGCCGCCCACCAACCGTCGGCATACATGGCTCTGTTAACGAACATCTCAAAGTACTGCTGACGGTGTCGCTCTGCAGCAGATGCGTCGTTGAAGGTATAGGCAAGACTCGTTCCCTCAATCGGACGCTGCTGCACTCCATTATAACTTTCGGGCGGCTTGATACCAGTTGCCTCGAAAATTGTTGGGGCAATATCAATCACATGACTAAAGTGATTGCGCACCGTGCCGCGTTGAGTGATGCGCTTAGGCCATGATATCACCACGGGGTTGCGAACACCACCAAGATGAGAGGCCACCTGTTTGGTCCACTGAAACGGCGTGTTCATTGCCCATGCCCATCCGGCAGGGAAGTGGTTAAAGTGCTTGGGGCCACCCAGTTCGTCAACAACCTTAAGCTTCATATCAAGGTTCTCTGGAACACCGTTGAAGAACGAATTTTCGTTCACAAGACCCTGCAAGCCCCCTTCCGCAGAGGCGCCATTATCTCCTACGATGTAGATAATCATGGTGTTGTCTGCATCAGGAAGTTTCCGTACTTCATCTAACAGACGCGCAACTTCTGCGTCGGTCTGCGAAGTAAAGGCAGCAAACACTTCCATCATTCGGGAGGCCACACGTTTCTCGTCAGCACTCAGGGTTGACCATGCGGGAAGCTCTACTGGACGTGGTGTAAGGATTGCATCTGGCGGAACAACGCCGAGTTGCTTCTGACGTTCAAAAGCAAGCTTGCGATACTCGTCCCAGCCCATATCGAACTTGCCTTTGAATCGCTCTATGTATTCGGGGGATACGTGATGTGGTGCATGTGTTGCGCCGGGCGCCATGTATAGGAAGAAGGGCTTCGTTGCATCGATAGAACGTGTTCTTCGCAGCCACGCGATGGCCTTATCTGTTAGGTCTCGGGTAAGAATGTAATTCGGATCGGGCGAGCGTGGTACCAAGCTGTGGTCTTCGTAGAGTGTTGGCTGCCACTGATCTACATCACCGCCATTGAAGCCATAGAAGTAGTCAAAGCCATATCCGCTGGGCCAACGGTCGAACGGACCATTACGACTTGTTTCCCAATCGGGTGTATTGTGGTTTTTTCCAAACCACGATGTTGCATATCCATAATCGCGCAACACCTGAGCAACCGTTGCCGTGCTACGTGGGATTTGTCCGGTGTATCCATCGTAACCAGTTGCCGCCTCTGTTATAACTCCGTTGTTTACGGAGTGATGGTTGCGTCCAGTGATAAGCGCGGCGCGTGTTGGACTACACAAGGCCGTTGTATGGAACCGCGTGTAACGTATTCCGTCTTCGGCCAACTTGTCTAACCCAGGCGTAGGAATTAACCCACCAAAGGTGCCGAACTGACCATAACCGGCGTCGTCTATCACCACCAGAACAATGTTCGGGGCACCCTTGGGCGGACGCACCGGCTGTGGGAACTGGGGCGGGTCGCTCTCTTTAATAGTGCGCCCTATTCTACCGGGGTAATGAAAGTCAGGAAGGGGCAAGGCGGATTGTGCATACGCGGCTGAAGCCACAAGCATCAAGCAAAACAAACCGCAAACAAAGGAGTGTAACGTCATGGCAGCGGGACAAGGTGTGTATTGCAACAAGATGCAAGTATACCACCTTCTATAAATAAGTGCGCTGTGCGTAGTTTCACACTTCATGGAGATGGATCAACTACACACCATCCGGGAACGCATCGCGGGCTCTACTGGTGCCACTTCCGAAACGGAGCTTGGAGAGTGGGTGGCAGAGATAGAGCGCGTAATCTCTACCTCGGCCAGTGGCCATTCAACAAACGTAGCCACCGGAATATGGCATTGGCTAAGGGGCTGGAGGTACTACCTGCGCAGCGAACACGATCAGTGTCTACGAGAAACCACAATTGCTTTGCACCACTTGGCAGACGCACCCAACGCACCAGAGCGTGCAAGGTGCAGGTTACTTGCGGGCAACGCTTTGTATGCCTGCGGCAAACTTGAAGAGGCCTTGCGGGAGTACTCGGCAGCACGGGTTGAGTTCCAGAATTTCGGGTGGACCAATGGGTTGGGAAGATCCATCGGAAACATTGGGAACATCTATTTAGCGCAGGGCAATATGGAGCTCGCACTGCAGCATTACTCGGAGGCATTTGCTCTTCACCAACACGAGAATGACGCAGAGGGAATGGCCAGAACGCTTGGTGGTATGGGGCTTGTGCATGCAAGCAGATCGGAGTATGCGAGTGCAACGGAACTTATCTCGCGCAGCATTGAATATTGGCGCTCGTTAGGAAACATTCGCGAGGAGGCGCGGATGTTGGGCGGTCTTGCCAACGTATACCGTCAAGTAGGCGAATACATTACGGCTTTGGAGTACCTGGGTAGAGTACAAGCTATCGTGGAAGAGCTGCGCGATCAGGCCGGTTTAGCACGAGTGTTGCTCAATATTGCCGCCATATACGAAGAAATGGCAGACCCCGCAAAGAGCATCGAAGTTGCCCGAAGAGCGCAAGAGATTAACTCTCACACGTCCGACACAATAACACGAGTGAGGATACATGCCTCCCTTGCAGGCAGCCTGACCAGACTGCAACAGTTCTCGGAAGCATTAGAATACGCTACCATGGCTTGTAGCGAGTGCGCCCGACTTGGGCTAAGGGCAATCGGGGCGTCTAACACGCGCCTTCGAGCTTCTATCTTATCGAACCTTGGAAGAACGGAAGAGGCCGCGCCCGTTGCCGAGTTAGCTCTCTCCGAGGCAAGGAGCACCGGCAGTAGAACGGAGGAAGTGGAGGCATTGCAGCTGATAGGTGGCATACATTCCATGAGCAACCGCACTGCCGAGGCGTTACAAACCTACAACGAAGCGTTGCTTATTGCCCGAGAACTTGGCGAGCGTTCTCGCGAGGCCGAAACAATGCGCGCACTGTCTGAACTCTACGAACATTCTCATCCGGCAAAGGCGCTAGAGCTGTACCGCGCCTCCGTTAACATTAGTAACGAGCTCCTTGGCGAGCGGCAACGCCACCACCTCTCCGTACTCGACACGCAACGCAAGCTATCCGAAGAACGCAACATGCACGAACAACAGCGTGCGTTGCTTCGACAGATAATGCCAGATGAAGTGGTAACACGCATCATCCGCGGCGAAGATGTAATTGCCGACACGTACGAAAACGTGTCGGTACTCTTTCTCGATATCGTTGGCTTTACAGCGATGGCCTCGCATGTTTCTGCCGAAGGTTTGATACGCATTCTGAATGATGTATTCGAACGCTGCGATGCTATTTGCGATAGGTACGATTTAACGAAGATTAAAACCATTGGAGACGCATATCTCGCAATTGCGGGAATGCCGGTACCACATGCCGATCACATGGTGCGCCTTGCGTCGGCCGCATTGGATCTGTCCGATTCGCTCTCCACCATGAACATGTCCCTCCTCTTTGATCACGGCACCGAGATGGTAGGCGTAGGTGCGGGCAAACTCCAAACCAGACTCGGCCTCCACTGCGGCTCTGTTGTTGCAGGCGTGATCGGCAAAAAGCGCGCGCAGTACGACGTGTGGGGCGACGCCGTAAACGTGGCCTCACGGATGGAAAGCCAATGCGTTCCGGGACGCATTCACGTGAGCGACGATTTTGCCGTGGCTCTGGCCCGTGATGCCCAACCCAGTTTGGATGGCGCAGATGTGATAATCCGCGCCACCCCCTTCCAACTGCGCTTGCGCGGCACGATAGAGGTTAAGGGTAAGGGGCAAATGAGAACCTGGTGGTTGGAACGCGGTTAGAACCGTGGGAACCATTTCCGCCCCCTCCATCGTTATAGCCGGTGATCTTGCTCGGGACCTCCGTCCCGCGCAAACCTCCGGCCCTATGCGAGTGCAGACGCATAGGGCTTTTTTTAGGGGGCCATGGGCACTGGCGCACTAAGGTAGTCCACAGTTGTAGCCACCAATACAAAGAGGGGTCCACGGTAACCAGCAGTGTGCAGAACAAAGGTGTTGTTTTGAAGCCACTGCGTGGAAGTAGACACAACTCGCCCGCGAACATCGTATACCGAACAACCAAGGACAGTAAATCTGGGGTGCACAACAATGCGCACAGTTCCGGCCTCCGTGGTTACTACAACATCAGGGATTGTCTCTGTCTTGCTCGAAACGCTTGTGCTCACGCTATCAGGTACGTACCGGTAAATTCTCTGTCCTGCAGCATATCCTAATGTGTCTGAGAAAAACTGGAACCTGTTGATGGCATTCACCGAGGACGAGTCTCTGCTCCACGTAGCACCACCGTCCGTTGTTCGGTATGAAGAAAAACCTCGTCCACCAACCCACCCCAGGGTGGGTGTTGCGAAACCCACAGCCTGAAGGCCACGAATGGCGGCTCCGTTGTCCGTTATCGAACCTTCCTCCCACGATTGGCCACCATCGCTCGAGAATACAAAGTACGGCACTGTTGCACTGTGGGCTTGTATAGCACCCATGATTGTTCCGTCGCTCCGTTGCTGGAACTTCCATAGCTGTGTGCCCCGCCTGCTACTCCTGTACACTTCTGTCCACGTTGCCCCGCTATCAACCGTCCTTAAAATCACGGCATACCCAGTGTTAACGCCTCCACCTACATTTCCTCCGATTACACCAGTGGATGCAGATTCGAACAGAACATCAACGAGTCCGTCTACCCTTCCGCTAAGCAGCCGTGTTTGATACGCTACTCCGTCGTAGGTAGTTGTTACGTGTGGTGCTCCCAGAATTGCCACAGAAAACGGACCAACGCATACCATAGATGTGGCACTAAACGCTTGTATCCCGCATACACCTGCAGAGCCAGAGTCTCGTATTGAAGAAACCGGAGTCCACGTTGTACCTCCATCGGAGGTGTATTTAAGAGGTGTGGCACCACCAATGCTGCCCACCCAACCATACCCGCCCGATACAAATGACAAGGAACGGAAGTCCGTACGTTTACCCGGCTCGTCCGCGGCACCTTCTAGGCGTTGCCAGCTTTTCCCTCCGTCGTAGGTTCGGAACATTCCCGCGCTCGACGTGCCCGCTATCCAGCCAGTATCAGGACTTACAAAACTCATAGCGTCGAATCTATCTACGGCAACAGGCGAAGATTCGATTGGCACCCATTGCCCCTTTTGAGCAAACAATACGGCGTTAGCCCCAGTCGCAAAAACTGTGAGAGAAATAATCGAAATAAACATCGCCCGCTGCAGCATAGAATTCGCCCTTGCATTGCCAGTTGATTATCGTGGTACCTTCGTTTGCTCTTGCCTACCACGCTCACTGAGACACCCTGATTCACTGCAAGGTTACGATACTGCTGACCACGTTCTTGCCAGCTCGTGTTATGCAGTAGAATTGCAGTACTCGCAACGAATGCCACCAATGTGCCACCCCGTAGATTTAGGTCATGGCACGCCTTGTTATACTCATCCTCGTGTTGCTGCACATGTGGCTCGCAACCATTGGGCAAACGCATCGGCCTGGTGTTCACGTTACACCAATGGATACGAATGCTATCAAGCTTCGTATAGACTACCAAGCTCCCGCAACAACGGCCTTTGGCGGAGCGATGTTCACCGACACGCTGTTCTGCGCATCGAGTTTCGAGACTATGACTGGTGTTGTGAACATCGTACAAGCCATGACGCGCACGTCCGACACCACCTTTCACGTAGTTGTACAAAGGCCAGATTCTGCCTACGCGGCGCGGTTTGAGATTTGTATACCCACCGATCGTGCTCCTAATGGCATTGCAACAATCGAGATTTCGCGATCAGATAACGAACCGTATCCGCTGCAGTCCTTCAACAGCATGACCGCCGCACAAGCGCTGACAAACGAACTCCGACTCTATCCAAACAACCTTATTGCCTATTACCAGGCATGTATTGTAGAGAACGGCCTGCACTCTGCAGCATATGTTGATAGCGTGCGCGCAACTCTGCGTTCGGATACATCAAACGCGATGCAGCGCTTGCTTACACTTGGACTTCTGACGGGTCTGGACCCTCGTATGCAAGACGAAGCCAGAGTGTTTCTTCAACAAGCGGCAAAGGCACAGGTATCTTCGGGTACATTAGACCCGATCTTCCGTAATGGCAGATTTTGGAGCGACTACGCAAGGCCGGTGTTCCTCGATGGAAAACCAAAGCAACGTACCGTGGCCTTTGTTGCAATGCAGGATGTAGCCGGACGCTGGCCAAAGTCAGCGTTCGCGAAGACACTACTGGAGCGGTACACACTCTCGGCAGATATTCGTGCGGAAGTGGCAAACTCGCTGTTCTCTGCATGGGATTGCAGCAACGATGTGGACGTTCTTCGCGCTATGGCAAGTCAGTGCATGACAACGGAAAGTCCGTACTATAATCTAACAGAAGCATATCGTTACCTTCAAAAAGCCGAGCAATCGTGGAGCTTGCAAACTGGTTTTCGAAATGGCGAGAATATCTACGGTAGCATGGGGCGGATAGATCACATTCGATTGATGAAGCTCAAAGTCCTGAATGACTCTGAGCGCTATAACGACGCCGTAGACTCCGGCTTGATATACCAGCGATCTGCATTAAGCACACATGGACGCCAGCAACTAGCCAAGGAACTTGCACGTGCTGCAAGGATAATGGGACGGGATGCGCTTGCAGACTCAGTGCTGAAAATGGAGCTGCCACCCGTACCGAACTTTGGCTATACCACTCTCGATGGTCATGCAGCCACGCTTCAAGAGCACAGAGGCAAGGTTGTAGTGTTGGACTTTTGGTTCCTTGGGTGCGCGGGCTGTGCTCTGGAACAGAGAAGTCTCAACGAATTTGCAGCGAAATACAAGAACAACGCCAACGTTGTGTTCCTGTCTGTAGCACTTAATGACTCTACAACATTGCAGAAGTACAAACAGCGTTTTCAATTCAACTACGACGTAGTGCCGAACGGCGAAGGAATATGCACCACGGTTGGCATCAGCGCATACCCCACACACATTGTTATTGCGAGGGACGGCTCCACGAAGCACTGGTCTGTAGGGGGCTCTACGAGTTCCGGTGTTGAGCTTGGGAAGACAGTGGATGAATTATTGAAATAACGGCAACCTCGAGCTCCGTTGAACTAGTTAGACCCATCTTCTTACTTGCTCGCTGGCGGATAGACTCAACAGAACGTACCGAGTAGCTAAGAATGCCCGCTACATCCTTAGTTCCATGCCCTGCCGCAAACAAGACACAGGCCTTCACCTCTCCATCGGACAATGCGGGAAACGCGGCTCGCAGCAAGGTTTCATACGCCTCTCTGGTTGGTTGCGCGGCATTGTGGGTTATTACGCGGCGCTCCTCCAGTAGCAATTGCTCATTACGCTCTACTGCTCTACGCAGGAATGAGTACGCATTGGGAATGTTCTCAATGGCAGCGTATATGTTTGATGCCTCTAACAAGAAGTCTACAACATGCGGAGGGGACCCTAGGTCATCCAACTGCGGTAGTGCCACCTGTATCCACTCAATGGCGTCGTTTACTCTGCCAAGCGCATAGAGAATCTTCATCATCGCACGCGACTCATTCAGTGTTATGCTATTAACAAGCGTGGCCTCATCGCCACCAATAACGTCAGAGAGTACCTGGTGCGCATCTTGATATCGTCCTGCCTGATACAAGGCACACGCCACGTTACCCCGTATATAAGTGCGTGGCCCTGTAACACCAGGGGGAATAAGGGCCTCCGCTTCCTCGAGCAATGCAAGTGCTTCTTGGGTTCTGCCAGTTTCCATCAGCACCATGGCTATGCCGTTCTTAACGCCTGCCCTTCCCAACACGTCTCCTACAAGCTGGTACTGCTCCTCTGCATAGCGATATACTGTAATCGCATCGTCGTACCTTCGCATCTCGTATAGTGCTCCACCTACATTCTGATTTACAGACGCAATCCAGAGCACGTTACCAAGTTTCGCGCGAATCTCACGGCACTCGTTCCACACAGTGAAGGCCTCTGAGTACCTTCCCAGGCTCATCAACGCAGAGCCAATTGCATTAAGCGTGTGCGAAACATCCGCCGGTTGTCCGCCACTGTTGCGGCGAATGTTCAAGGCGTCCTTCGCCAGCGCTAGTGCCCTCTCTGGATTACTCTGTAGATTCAAAACGGCAAGCGTATGTGTTAGGTATGCTATAATTTTCGGATTGTCTCCAGTGTGAGTAAGCGCGAGCGCCGACTCAATTAAAGCCACCGCTTCATTGGTCTGCCCCACGTAGCGATAGGCGTCGGCAAGCATGCACCATGCACTGAACCGCGTAGACCTATTCATGCGCTTGGCATGTTCGTCCAATAGCACAAGCAAGGAGTCTCTTGTGCTGGCTGGATTCGATCGCAGCTCGCTTGCTAGTTCTTTCAGAATACCACGATACTTCATGAACCAATCTACAACTTATCGCAGCATAACAACCCGAAGCGTCGGGGCAACAATCTGTGTTACTACAACCATACGAACGCTGAATACAAACAGGATCAAGCGGGATACTCGTGATCAACGTATTCCATGGCCACGCATCAACGTGTTGTTTGAACTATGGCGCCTCGAGCGTCAAGCGCGCATATTGGTACCCGCACACGTTGCTGAACGTCAACGTCCAACCGGAACCTCCGGCGCTTCTCCATAGCCATGGCGGTGGCAGCGGAGAGAACCATACAATCAATGAGAAGCGGGCTCCGTTATTCAGTACTAACGAATCACGGTTCTTACCTGAATAGCACCACTCTCGCCACGGTACTGAACCATCCATATCCCCAAAGGGAGGCGGTTCAGGCTGGTATGCGGCACAATGCGCCCAAGCACGTCGTGAATGGATACAATTTGATCATCTGGGTGCTCTACCATCGATTCCCCGATGCTTGTTGAATTCTGCACGTGAAACGTCCAGTACGCTGTGGCGCCGGTTGGAGAGAACCCGGCTGCACGCGCAACAATGTACCAGTAATATGTTTTCCCTGCGGGTAGTTGCATGGCAACCGTGGTGTCTGCTACACCACGTCGATTGTGTGCCACGGAGTCATCCCACGCGCCTTCGTGCGTTCCTCTGGAAGTTACCAATACATCATAGAATTGTGTACGATCGTCCCCCCGCCATGTAAGGGTTACTGGTGATGCCGGTTGTATGGAATTGTGCAGAGGAGATTTCTGTTCTGGACGGTTGAGTTCGGGAGGGGGCGGAGCTGCTTGGACGCGGGTTGCAACCTGGTTGGACCAGTCACTGGAGTCCGTTGCAGTTAACCTCCGTACGCGTGCATACATGTCAAACCCCGACCAATATGGCACGGACGTTATCGTACTCGAAGTAACCATGGTGTCCAGAATCACGCGAGTCTCGTCGTTAAAAATGTCCCAGTCCCATGCGAGTAGACCCACCGATTTCTTTCCAGCCACCTGCACATGATATCTCTGGTCCACTGATTCCGATGTCCAATTGAGTGCATAAAGGGTATCAACCTCCCGCAACACTGTGAGCTCCGGACTGGCTGCACGTAGAAGTCCGGTTCTGTGGATGATGTGGTTCACAATCGTTGCCACGATCGCACCCATCTCCGCCCAACGTATCCTCGAAGCGTTGTAGTAGAATGTTCCGTACGGCAAGGATGTATACTCCCATGTACGCTTCACGTTATCTCGGTGCAGAATACCACCTTTTAACAACGCCAGAATGTTCCCCCTTGCATCAACATCAACAGACACAACATCTCCACCTGTGTGTACTGTGTCTAACAACGTACGCCATTCAACACCACCATTGGTACTCGCATATATCACGCTCCTTCTTTGTTGTCCGTCTCCCTGGTACACGGTACCACCTACAACAGCGCCATGCCTCACAACACGTAGGTCACGGGGCGCAACAGGCATACTTCTCTTCTCAAAGAGCTTGCCACCATTCGTTGAAACATAGAGGTCAGACTCTCCCCACAAATACACGACGGAGTCCGAGTACACACTTAAGCCGAATACATGGGAATCAACGGGCGCATGCGGCACAACGCTCCAAGTTTCACCAGCGTTCGACGTTGAATACAGCCGCACGCTGCTCTGGCCAGTGGTGTCTGGCCCGATCAGGAAACCGCGACGAGGATGATCCATTGCTATGATGTTACTAAACCACGGATAGTGATGGGTATGTAGCGATGCCTCCTTCCACGTCTCACCACGATCGGTAGACGTCCACAACACAGGGACAAGAGTACCTATGAGTGGACTGGGGTCCGTATCATCCTTGGGACGTCTTCCACCCAGCACTATGATGGTATCCCTACTAGGCCGAACGACGGACTGAAAATATTGCTCTCGCCACCAGCCAGCCAGCGGCGCATGCGTAACGGGATCAACGTTATAGTGCCTTGCGTACATCACATTCTTCCACGTTCTGCCGGCGTCATCAGAGATCTGCACGATGTTCATGGAGTCGAAACCAACATTCGTCGAAACGGATGCAACGTGTTTCCCATCACCGGGGTGGATATTGGACAGGGAGGGCGAGCCACTGTATGCGCCCGTATGCGCAACCAACCATTCGTCTACAAGCAATTGCGCATGGCAGACGCCCGTTCCCAGAAAGAGCAAGAACAAGATTATTCGCATTGATGTACTCCGAAGGTGTGTTGTCGATTGACGCTTTCTCCAATCTACTTACACGCCCCGCGGGTGCAACTACTATGTAACTACTGCAAGACGGATTACACTTTCTAACGATCTTGATGAATCCAATCCAAGCTTCTTTCTACAACGCTGACGGATAGACTCAATGGTCCGCACAGAAAGATGCATCCTGGCTGCAACTTCTTTCGCCGATAGCCCCTCAAGGAAATACGTGCAGGCAATTGCTTCCGTTGCTCCAAGTGCCGGATACTTCTTTTTTAACGCGGCTGCGTGTGTGGTTCTTAACACCACATGAGGATCGTTCGTAATACTTCTACGCTCTTCCACTAACAAGGCCTCGTTTCTCTCATACGCCATCGCCAACGCCTCGAGTGCCTTGCCGGCATCTCCGCTTTGTGTGTATACGCGCGAAGACTCTACCAGAAAATCCACAACATGTCTGGCACGAGCATGTTCCATGAGATGGTTCCTTCCAAACTCTATCCACCGCACGGCATCTTCTACTCGGTCGTTAGCAGCTAACATTCTAGCTAACCCGGCAACTTCAAGTAATCCCGCGCCCGAGGCGTTGTTGGGGTTGAGCATAGAGAAGGCTTGTTCAAAG
The DNA here is from genome assembly GCA_036834845.1 of bacterium. Taxonomy (GTDB): domain Bacteria; phylum Bacteroidota; class Ignavibacteria; order Kapaibacteriales; family Kapaibacteriaceae; genus UBA10438. The sequence continues at coordinate 15,765 of DAITNB010000033.1, forward strand.
TCTTCGAGTCCGCCTGACGGATCGCCAAGAAGCTCTCGAACCATCCCCCTGTTCAGGTATATCTGTTTCAGCAGTCCCTTTGGGAGCTCAAGTGATTTTGCAACAAGTTCGTTGAGCATTCTCAGCGAATCTTCACCTACATCGGGACTAGCGGAAACCATAGCAATCGCCATCTCCATGGTGGCCACGCCAACGCGGTCTCCCAATCGAGCAAATACCGTACTGGCTTCATGGTATTGTTGCCGCGCCTCCGCATATCTTCCAAGATGCGAGTACAGCACACCCTGATTATGGAGTACAGATCCAAGCACTTCATCATCTGAGTACTCTCGTAACTCGCGAAGCACATCAGAAAAACACTGGAACGCCTCCTTTATTCTACCCTGATCGGTACGCACACAACCCATACAGTTTGTTGTGCGCGTAGAAGCAGCAGGCCCAAGACCGTATTGTCGTACAAGTTTCATCGCCTTTTCCACATTCAATTCCGCAAATGTGGTGTCTCGGGATATATGAACGTTCGCTGTAGAAAAGTAAGCCAGCCAACGAACATATGGTTCGTCTGTAGAGTCTATCGTCTGCAGAAAAGAGTGTGTTAACTCACAGGCAGAGGCGCCATCGCCGGCTGCACGAAGCAACCGCGACCGCAAATACACAAGGGCCGCTGCATCACGTCTTGTGGCAAACCTAGCCTCCTCAACTTTTTCAAGCTCTATCAGGGCCTGTTCTGGTATCGGAGACAAGGCAGCCAATGCAGCAGAAAGCTCGCCTGATAGACCTTGTGGAAAGGACATCGCACGGTCCTCCTTCCTTATATATCCAGATTCCTCACATACTGTGCATTGCGCTCGATAAACTCTCTGCGGGGCTCTACGGCTTCGCCCATGAGAGTTTCGAACACGTGCATCGCCTCTGCGGCATTTTCGATGCTTACGCGCAATAGGGTGCGTGTTTCGGGGTTCATGGTAGTTGCCCAAAGCTGGTCGGGGTTCATTTCGCCCAAACCTTTGAAGCGACTAATCACTATTCCGTCTGCAGTTGCTCCCTCTTCAACGGTGGCTTCTACTTCTTCGGGCACTTCTACTGCGGCTTTCTCTGCTGCCTTTGCCGCCTTGCGGTCTGCCTTTTCCTTGCGTATGCGCAGAATAATTTCGTCGCGCTCCTGGTCATTGTACGCATAGAACTCCTGCCTACCTTTCTTAAGCTTGTAGAGAGGGGGCTGAGCAATAAACAGTTTGCCGTCGTTAATCAAATCGGGCATGTGCTTCCAAAACAGCGTAAGAAGCAGCGTGCGAATGTGCGAGCCGTCTACGTCGGCATCGGCCATTAAGATAATCTTGCCGTACCGTGCCTTGGCAGAATCGAAATCGTCTCCAAACCCTGCTCCGATGGCTGTAAAGATTGTGCGTACTTCTTCGTTCTCCAGCACCTTCGTTAAGCGCGCTTTGTGCACGTTAAGAATTTTGCCCTTCAGCGGCAGAATTGCCTGGAATCTGCGGTCTCTACCCTGCTTTGCAGAGCCGCCTGCAGAATCACCTTCTACGAGAAATATCTCGGTGTCTTCGGGAGAACGCAACGAACAGTCGGCAAGCTTGCCGGGAAGTGTTGCGCTGTCGAGCGCGCCCTTCCTGCGAATAAGGTCCTTGGCTTTTCGTGCGGCAGCACGAGCTTCGGCGGCCTGCATTGCCTTTTCGATGATGTGTTTGGCTGCAGACGGTGTGGCGTCGAGATACTTCGAAAGTTCTTCGTTTATGATGGAACGTACAATGCCTTCGGTTTCTCCGTTGCCAAGTTTGGTTTTTGTTTGACCCTCGAACTGTGGCTCGGCAACCTTTACGGAGATAACGGCAGTAAGGCCTTCACGAAAGTCTTCACCGGTTAGGTTGATGTCCTTCTTTGTAAGGTTGTTTGCCGCAGCGTACGCATTAAGGGTGCGCGTAAGCGCACTACGAAATCCGGAAACGTGCGTGCCCCCTTCAACGGTATTGATGTTGTTTACATATGACAACAGGGTTTCGTTGTAGCCGCTGTTGTATTCGAAACACACCTCTACAACTGTTTCTACACCGCTTTCGTTAGACGCAGTGCCCTGCATAAGGATGGGCTTTGTAATCGCGGTTGCGTTTGCATCCATGTATCGCACAAAGTCTACCAAACCACCGCGATACGCAAACACGTCCTTCTGTCCATCGCGCTCGTCTTGCATGGTTATCGTTACGTCGGGATTCAGGAAGGCCAGCTCTCGCAATCGCTCGGCTACCTTTTCAAACCGGAATTCAACGGTACGGAAGATTGTGGCATCTGGCCAGAAGCGAACATTTGTTCCGGTTTTATTTGATTCACCAATAACAGCCACAGATGCCTGAGGCACGCCAATCTTGTACTTCTGTTCGAACTTCTTGCCTTCGCGTTCGATGGTTACTGTAAGGTCAGACGAAAGGGCGTTCACGCAGCTCACGCCCACGCCGTGAAGTCCACCGGATACCTTGTAGGTGTTCTTATCGAACTTGCCCCCTGCATGGAGTGTACACATTACCACTTCCAGTGTAGAGATCTTCTTCACCGGGTGTGGACCGGTTGGGATGCCTCTGCCATCGTCTTGCACGGAACATGAACCATCGGCGTGCAGAGTAACCACGATGTTCTTGCAGTAGCCGGCAAGAGCTTCGTCTATGGAGTTGTCTACAACTTCTTGAATGAGGTGGTGCAGACCTCGCTCGCCTACGTCGCCAATGTACATGGCCGGACGCTTGCGAACGGCCTCGAGCCCCTCGAGGACTTTAATACTGTCTTCGCTGTAGGTAGAGGGTTGTTGTGGTGTTTCTTCTGACATGAAATACTCCGGATGTGGCCTAGCGGATGATGATCGTTCGCACGAGATCACTGCCGGCAAGTCTGTTAATCGATTGTCGTAATTCTTCTTTGCGCAGATTGAGTTCGCTGCGCCATGATGCTTCGGGAACATGAATCCTTAGCACGCCATCTTCGAAGGAACGCACTTCGGTTTTCGACGCAAGACGCTCGCCAAGGGTTTGCGCCCAATACCTTGGTATCCGCGTCTTCGCCAACTCGGTGTCGAGTTTAAAGTCGCGAACAAAACCACGCAGCAGATCGGCAAGTGCAATGCTCACGCTGCCTCCGCATGAGATAGCGAGTGAAGTGTGCTTTCCAGTTGCCTGCTACGCTGGGCACCGAGAGCATGGAGCATGTCCATCACCTCTCTACCGTTTGTGGTAGAGATAAAACACTGCATGCCGGAATTGAGTATTTCCAACAACACGTGTTCGCACCGTTCACGATCGAGTTCACTAAACACATCGTCTAATAAAACTATCGGACGCTCATTGCAGCGCGCGTGGAGTAGCGAGCACTCGGCAAGTTTTAGCGCAACAAGCAAGGACTTGTGCTGACCCTGCGAAGCGGTTTCACGAACAAGTCCACCGTTGATGAGAAATCGGACTTCGTCCTTTTGCGGTCCAAACAGCGTTGTTTCTCGCACTAGCTCCCTGCTGCGAAGACCCGAAGCAATGTTCTGCAGTTCTCCAACGAGCACATCCCGAGAAACATCGCTAACGCTTCCAACAAATCCATGCTCGCAAATGTCTGGCTGATACTCTATGCTAATGTTCTCGGCATTGCCGGATACCGTTGCATAACACTGCTTAATCAATGGTGTTATTTCTATAAGAAAACGGGCCCTGCGTTCGGTAATCTCGGCGCTTAGATGAATAAGCTGCTGCGTCCAAACGTCTAACTCAGCAGGTGCATGCCCCCTTGCTTGCTGCAAAACGGAGTTACGTTGTTTTAGCACCCTGCGATGTTCGTAGAGTAGCTCGGTGTACCGTTTGCTCGACTGCGCCATAACACCATCGAGGAAGGCGCGCCGCTCGGAGGGCGCACCAAAGGTTATGCCTTTATGATCCGGAGACAAGGCCACGATTGGCATCTCGCCAATGATGTCGCGCGGACTACACTGCGTTGCATGCGATGTTACGATGCGCTTGCGAATGCCATGACCCATAGAAACCGTTACGCGATATGGCACATCGAGGTCGCGCATGGCTACGGTAGTTACACTACAGTCTTCCATGCCCTGCTGTATAAGTGCGTGATCGGGCACAGGCACAAACGTTTTAGCAACAGCGCACAAGCTAATGGCTTCGAGAACCGACGTTTTTCCGGAGCCGTTTGGTCCGGACAACACATTTACGTCGCCGGCACAGTGGAGCTCCGTGTGTACATGGTTACGAATGTGTGATAACAACACAGAGCGTATTACCATCTCAAATGCCCCTTACTCAAATCTTCACCGGCATCACAAGCATCAGAAGGGAGTCATCCCCGGCACCCGGAGTTATTAGCACGGCGCGTATCGGAGTGGAGAACGTCATGCGAACATTCAGGTCGGGATCGTCGTCCGTGGTAATGTTCTTGATTGCTTCCTCGAGGAATCGGTAGTTAAAACCAACCTCGAAGGATGCGGAAGAAAACTCGCAGGGGATTGTCTCGGTACCCTTACCGGAGTCTTCGTCCTCCGAATGCACCGCCAGTACAGACGGCTCCATGGAGAACCGCACGTGTCGTGTGTTGGTATTAGCAAACAGCGAAACGCGTTTGATAGCACCAAGTACTTCGCGTTGATTTACGATAAGAGTTTTGTCGTTGTCAGACGGAATAACGTTCTGATATGGCGGGTACTTTTCGTCAATCACACGGGTGGTGATAGACATGGAGCCAATGGTAAAGCGAGCATGCGTACGCGAGATTTCCATGGTGGCATCGGAATCAATCTTTCGCAACAGATCTACCGCACGAGACGGCACAATGGCCTCGAGTCCGGTTGGAAAGGGGGCATCTTCTAACGCTTTCACGATTACTCTGCTAAGCCGAAAGCCGTCTGTTGCAACTGCTGTTACACTCTCGCCGTTGAACTGGAAGAACACACCCGTCATACTCGGACGGTATTCTTCTGTAGATACGGCGAACACCGTTTTGTTCGCCATCCTCATGATATCTTCCTTACGAAGCGTTGCCGCTTGAGCATCCGGGAAAGGCGGTATGGTTGGGAATTCATCGGCTGCCAGTGCACGCATTTCGTAGGAGCCCGTTGGCGTGCGAACCGTTATTCCCTGCGATCCGGCGTCGGCCGAAACCTCTATGGTGCCAGCACTGCCAAGTTCCTTCACAAGGTCATTAAAATGCCTTGCAGGAATGAGGATTGCCCCATCGCGGTCTCCTGCCACCGTGATACGCAGAGAGATTGTGATCTCCTGATCTGTTGCGGTAAACAGCAGATCGCTTCCCTCTAGCGACGCATGGATATGCTCGAGCACCGGTATGGTGCTCTTTGCAGGAATTGCGGGCAGAATTTTTTGAAGTGCTTTTTGAAGGTCGGGCAGCGCAACAGTAAACTTCATTCGAGAGCCTTAATAAGGAACGGGAGGCGCGAATTGGCTAATTTGAACGGCGAATCTACGAATTTCCGACACGCTATGCTGACCCCTTACGGACACGACAACGCCTTTCTTATGCTTGGGATTGGAGCTTGCCTGCTTCTGCTGGCTCTTACCCCCGTGGGCTGGGTGTTCCAGCTTATCCTTGGTGCTCTGGGGATAACGCTTATTTGTTTTACCCTGTGGTTTTTCCGCGACCCGGAGCGTCCGGTTCTGACGGAGGCCCTAACCAATGCCACACTTGTGATGGCCCCGGCAGACGGTCAGGTTGTAAACGTAGAGCCGGCCACCTACTGCCCAGAGTTAGACTGCGATGCGGTACAGATAAGCATTTTTCTTTCTCCGGTAAATCTCCACGTAAACCGGTATCCTGCCAGCGGACACATAACGTTGGCCCGGTACATTCCCGGACTATACCTTATGGCGTTCAATCCAAAATCGAGCACAGAGAACGAGCGGTCGATGTTCGTTCTTAAAACCGAGGCGGGCTCCATTATGTATCAGCAAATCACGGGTTTCCTCGCCCGTAGGATTGTCTACGACACTGCCGTTGGCGATACCGTGAGCGTTGGACAACGGTTTGGCATGATGAAGTTTGGGTCGCGAATGGACGTTGTGGTGCCGGCAACGGCCCAAATATTGGTGCGTCCAGGAGAGAAAGTAGTTAGCGCGCATACCATTCTGGCAAAACTTGCCCTGCAGGGGGCTACCTAATGCGTGTAACACGATCGGTAATCCCCAACCTGTTTACGTTGGCCAATCTCTTTTGCGGATTTGCTGCCATTGTAGATGCGTTTGCCGGTAACATCAGCAGAGCCGCGGCCCTTGTGGTTCTGGCGGGTGTGTTCGACATGCTCGACGGTGTTGTGGCAAGGATTACCAAGAGCACATCGGAGTTTGGCGTAGAGCTCGACTCTCTGTGCGATGCTGTGAGTTTTGGAGTTGCCCCTTCTGCCATGCTGTATGTGGCGTTCTTTCACTCTTGGGGAAGTTGGGGCTTGCTTATTTCTGCGGCACCGGCTCTAACAGGCGTGCTGCGCCTTGCGCGGTTTAACGTGCAGCTTACCAGTATGGAAGACAAACTGTACTTCCGCGGAATGCCCATCCCTGCGGGCGCCTTTACGCTTGTTTCGTTCCTCTATTTCTGGCGGAATGCAGAGTTCCTATCTCCCGAACAGCACCCGTGGGTGGCAGCCGTTGTAACGCTTGTTACGTCGCTGGCAATGGTAAGCACCATTAAGTACGATAACATTCCACGCCCCAGTTTGCGGAGTTTTCGCCAACGGCCCGTGGTCTTTTCCGTATTTTTCGCGGGTATCGTAGCAACAGTATGGACCGGCGGGCGGGCATTGTTCCCGTTTATGGCGCTCTACCTTGTTGGTGGTGCGATACGCCATCTCACAATGTTTCTTAGGGATCGCTCAGACCGAGACGACTCGGTTGAGGAAGACGATCCGGACCCCTTCACGATGTAACACCCATGAAGACATTTTCTGCCCATGTAACAGTTACGCTGCGCCGAGCCATTCTGGATGTGCAAGGCAAGGCGGTGGAACACGCCCTGCACTCGCTTCACATGCCCGGATTGGGGAATGTGCGCATCGGAAAACACATCGAGCTAGAAGTGCAGGCGCCCGACGAAGAGTCGGCCCTTAGCCTCGTTACAGACGCCTGCAAGAAGCTCCTCTCCAATCCTGTGATGGAAGACTTCCAGGTTCAACTGCTCCAGCGGGCCGAATCATGAGAATAGGCGTAGTTACCTTTCCGGGGTCCAACTGCGATGCCGATGCACGCTATGGGGCAACCGTTACCGGCAATGTGGCCGTACCGTTGTGGCACAAGGACACAGTGCTGCCGGATAACCTGGACGTGATAATTCTTCCTGGTGGGTTTTCCTACGGAGACTATTTGCGAACAGGAGCCATTGCACGGTTCTCGCCGATCATGTCCGAAGTTGTCCGCTTTGCCAATTCAGGCGGCTTTGTGTTTGGCATCTGTAACGGGTTCCAGATTCTCTGCGAAACCGGACTCCTCCCGGGGGCTCTCATTCGCAACGAGAATCTCTCCTTCGTGTGCAAGGATGTGTTTCTGCGTGTAGAAAACGCAAACACGGCATTCACGGCTGCATCAACGAAGGGGGCTATTCTGCGCATACCAGTTGCTCATGGCGAAGGGCGTTTTACTGCTCCTGCCGAAACGATAGAGCAAATCGAGGCTAAGGGGCAAGTTCTATACCGTTACACCGACGTAGCAGGCAACGCCACAGCACAGGCCAACCCCAATGGCAGTACCAACAATATTGCCGGGATCATTAACGAACGTGGCAATGTTATGGGGCTAATGCCCCACCCAGAACGTGCATGCGAGCCCCTGCTGGGCTCTTCCGATGGAGTAAGCGTGTTCGAAAGTCTAGCCCTCCATGTTCATCAAGCGCAAACCATTTAAGAAAAGGACACCACCATGTTTGGACTTCCAGGCGGTATGGAGTGGGTACTCATTCTCTTTGTTGTTGTTCTGCTCTTCGGCGCAAAGAAGATACCGGAACTCATGAAGGGTCTTGGCTCGGGTATCCGTGAGTTCAAAAATGCGGCCTCAGGCAAGGACGAGGACGCAAGCAATGTGCCCACGAAGAAAGACTCCGGATCGGAGTCTTAACCGGCCATGTTCGACGTAGGCGGAGGCGAGCTACTCCTGATACTCCTTGTAATTCTGCTGCTGTTCGGTCCAAAAAAAATACCGGAGTTTGCACAGCAGGTGGGCCGTGGAATTCGACAATTCCGCCGTGCACAGGAGGATCTTACCCAGCAGATTCGCGATATATCGGCAGATGTTGCCGTGCAGAACTATACGCCCCCTACCTCTCCGGCCAAAGATGTAATTCCGGTGTCGAAGGATATCCCTTCTAGCCTGCCGGATGAGGACCTTCCACCACAAGATGAAACGCCTACAACGCCGTGACAGCTTCGTACCAACAAGACCGTAAAGATTTTCTCGCGGGAACAACAACTGTTCGACGCAGGACAGAGCAGTTCCTCGAAACAATCTCGGAAAAGGCGTCGCTTAACGCGTTTCTCCACGTTGATTCCGAGGGGGCGCTGAGGGCTGCCGACCAATCCGACGAGCGTTTTGCTGCCGGCCTTGCACGTCCACTCGAAGGAATGGTTGTTGCGGTAAAGGACAACATTTCGCTGCGAGGTATGCCACTTACGTGCGGCTCTCGCATCTTGGGTGGATTTCGGCCGCTATACCATGCAACAGTTATAGAGCAGTTGCAAAACGCCGGCGCAATTATGATTGGCAAAACGAATATGGACGAGTTTGCCATGGGCTCTTCCAACGAAAATTCTGCCTACGGTGTGGTTCGCAACCCGTACGATGCCAATCGTGTTCCCGGGGGTTCATCAGGGGGCTCTGCCGTTGCCACTGCCGCCGGCATGTGCCACACAGCGCTTGGATCGGAAACAGGTGGCTCTGTGCGGCAACCCGCAGCGTTTTGTGGAACCTTTGGTCTAAAGCCCACCTACGGAAGTATCTCGCGCTACGGCTTGGTTGCATTTGCTTCGTCTCTCGATCAGATTGGCGTGTTTGCGCGCACCGCTGAAGACGCCGCCACGGTGTTCGACGTAATTGCCGGGCACGATCCAATGGATTCTACGTCTGTTGCATCTGCTCCAAAGATCTCGGCTCCAGTAAACCGTCCGCTCCGCGTTGGCGCCATCCCCTTGTCTGAACTGGATGGGTGTAACACAGAGGTGTTGGCGGCCTACGAACAATACGTAGATGCTTTTCGCAGCATTGGTGCCGAAGTGCACAACGTATCTGTGCCCCACAGAGACACATGGATACCAACATACTTTATTTTGGCCACCGCCGAAGCGTCGAGCAACCTTGCACGGTTTGATGGAATTCGATACGGCCTACGTGCCGAAGACGCCAGCGGCGATGTAACAACAGAAACGCGCAGCCAAGGTTTTGGAGCCGAAGTAAAACGCAGAATTATGCTCGGCACATACGTTCTATCAAGTGGGTACTACGAGGCCTACTACGGAAGGGCACAGAAGGCGCGTAGGATGATAAGCGACGGGTACACGTCGATTTTTCATGACTACGACGTGCTGGCCCTGCCTACAACACCTACCACAGCGTTTGGAATTGGCGAAGTATCCGATCCCGTAAGCATGTGGCTAAGCGACTACTTTACCGTATCTGCAAACATTGCCGGCATCCCGGCAATCAGCATTCCGTTTGGAGCAGACTCCCGCGGCCTACCCATTGGCATGCAGTTGCAGGGTCCCGCCTTTAGTGATGAAGTGCTGCTGACGCTAGCGCAAAAGGTCAGCCGGTAATCTTGGGAATACGGGATTACGG
>DAITNB010000034.1:0-24961 GCA_036834845.1 bacterium
ACGTAGCGTCGCGTATGGAAAGCAGCGGCGAGCCAGGACGAATTCACGTAAGCGAAGAATTCGCCGTAGGGGCCACGCCCCATGCGTCGCCCGATACCACGCCCCATGCGGTTGCATTCACATGTATTGAAAGAGGAACCATCGACATCAAGGGCAAGGGACCGATGAATACGTTTTGGTTGGAGGGGTCTTCGTGAGGACATTGGCGATGTTGCTATCCTGCCGTGCTGTCTATCGTGTGAAGTAGAGCCGAAATGGGTATAGCAGTTACGTTTCCGCCTAACGGATACGTCTCTACTCCGTTGTACACAACGAATGCGCGGCTTGGAGCGATATCCGTTAGAGCTTCCTTGTATCCGCGACCTATCGATGGCGACGATGTCCGCTTTACCTCCACCGTCCAGCACTCGCCGTTGGCAAACCGCAGAACAACGTCAACTTCTGCACCACCACTCGTACGATAGAAGTGCGCCTGAACACGATCACGGGCTATACTTGCGATTTGCTGAATGATGAAGCCTTCCCAACTTGCCCCTGCTATCGGATGGCTCAGCAACTCGTCCATCGTGCGAATTCCAAGCAGCGCATGGAGAATGCCCGAATCTCTCACGTACATTTTGGAACGCTTCGTGAGTCTCTTTCCAACATTGACGTGCCATGGTTGTACCTCTCTCACAAGCAGAAGCTGCTCAAGTAGTCCCGTGTACGACTGAACAGTTTTATAGTCGGTGCCCATGCTCCGTGCCAGCATAGAGGCATTGAACACCTGTCCTTGAAGGTGAGCCATCATTGTCCACAGCCTACGCATCTGCTCGGTCGACTTGCGAGGAGAAAACAACGGCACCTCTCGCATGAGGTAGGTGTGAATGAGGTTTGTTCTCCATTCGAAGCTTTCTTCATCAGATCGTGCCAAGTATGAGTCCGGATACCCACCACGCAGCCAGAGCTTGTTGAAGTCGAGCTGGGAGTTGCGATCAAGCTCGTGTGCCGAAAGAGGATGAAGCTCTACATAGCTCACCCTACCCGCCAAGGACTCGGCTGAGTGATCCAACAACGCAACTGAGGCAGAGCCGAGGAGGATATACATTCCGCCACGAATGCCCTGCCGCCGACCCTCGTCGATACGACCTCGAAGCAGCGGGAAGAGATCCGGCATGCGGTGCACCTCGTCCAGAATCAACAAAGAGTTGAGTTGCGAGGTCAGGTATCCCTCCGTATCGCTCAGCTTTGCTCTGTCGGAGGGGCTTTCCAAATCGAGATACACAGTTGGGCGACCAACGTTTAACGCTTTCGCAAGCGTTGTCTTGCCTACCTGCCGGGAACCGGTCAGCACGATTGCCGGAACGTACTCCATCTGGCTTAGTAGCAGATTCTCTACGTCGCGTCGTATCATGGTTGCAATTTAGGAGGCAAACTCCTAAATAGCAAGGTAACGGTCCACCAGTATCAACCCCGAACATAGGGGCCTTTCAGCAGGATCCACTTCCCCTCTGCCGCCAACTTCCAAGCAGACGGAGACGCTCGATCCACTCGCACTTCCGCATCGGCATCCACAGCGGTCCCGTTGTTGCAGGCGTAATTGGCACCCAACGCCTGCAATACGATGTATGGGGCGATACCGTAAACGTAGCGTCGCGTATGGAAAGCAGCGGCGAGCCGGGACGAATTCACGTAAGCGAGGTATTTGCGCAGTGCCTCGGCGCTGCCCGCGAGGAATTTGTGCTCACACCACGTGGCGAGGTAGAGATAAAAGGCAAGGGCCGATTGTGGACGTTCTGGTTAGATTAAACTATTCACACCTTTGGACCAACCATGAAACTGCGCTTCGACATACGCATTAATGCCACTCCGGAACGTGTATGGGAATGTGTTACCACTGATGCCCCATATCGCGAATGGACTGCGGCATTTCATCCGGGGTCGCACTTTGTAGGGGGCTGGCACGCTGGTGACAAAATTCGGTTCTTGGGCCCCGACGACGACGGCAATCTCCGCGGAATGGTAGCCGAAATTGCCGAGGCAGACCATCCAAGGTTTATATCTATACGGCATCTTGGGTTTGTATCGAATGATGTTGAGGATACCACGAGTCCGGAGGTAACCTCATGGGCTCCAGCGTACGAGAACTATCGTTTCGAGGCGCATCCGGATGGCACAACACATTTCTTTGTAGAAGTGGACTCGAATGATGAGATGTCCGAAATGTTCGCCAACATCTGGCCCAAGGCGCTAGAAATCCTGCGCATTGTGTCGGAGCGAAACGGATGGTCGTTGCAAAATGGCATTAGCGCCGCCATTTTGCGTTGCAAATTGGCATTAACTTCGCCATTTTGCATTCATGGCATCGAGAAAACGCATTTCGCAGGCCCCCGAGGGCAGTTTCTTTCTTCTAGGACCGAGAGGGACTGGGAAGACTGTGTGGACGCAACAGGTTTATCCGGATGCGCTGAGGATAGATCTTCTCGACCCGGAGTCGTTCAGAGCATTTAGTGCAGCGCCGGAACGACTTATCGAACGGGTCCGCGCGGCTGGGCCGGATGTTCCAGTGGTAATCAACGAGGTTCAAAAGCTGCCAACCTTGTTAGAAGTTGTTCACTACATGATCAACTCCGGCAATACGAATACCTTCGTTCTCACGGGCTCCAGCGCCCGAAAGCTGCGTCGGGGTGCCGTTAATCTCCTTGGTGGACGCGCCGTGCAACGCTCTATGTTCCCCTACCTTGCAATCGAACTGGGTAACGCGTTCGATCTTAACGAGCAGCTCCAAACTGGGATGGTGCCCGTAGTTGTAGAGTCGGCACAGCGTTCCGATACAATGACGGCCTACAACGCTCTTTACATCCGCGAAGAGGTATTAGCAGAAGGTCTAACGCGAAATGCAGAGGCGTTTGCCAGATTCTTGGAATCAATTGCGTTCTCCCATGGAAATGTCCTTAACATTTCGAATATCGCAAGGGATTGTCAGGTAAAACGCAAAACCGTAGAGGGCTACATCGAGATACTCGAGGATCTGATGTTAGCATATCGGGTTCCTGTTTTTGCAACACAGGCAAAGAGACTGCTTAGTGTTCACCCGAAGTTCTACTTTTTCGATGTTTCCCTCTATCGTGCTAACCTCAATGATGGCCCCCTTACAAATCATGGAGCAGTGGAGGGCGCCGCACTCGAAGGTCTGGTTGCTCAACATCTCCGCGCATGGTGCCATTACTCGGGAGACGGGCGCAAGCTGTATTTCTGGCGCACGCGGTCGCAGGTCGAGGTTGATTTCGTCGTCTACGGTCCGGATGTTTTTCAAGCCATTGAAGTGAAGAACTCTCTGCGGGTACGCCCAGAGGACCTACGAGGGTTGCAGGCATTTTCGGAGGACTATCCGCAATGCACATGCACTTTGCTCTACCGAGGAAGCGAAACACTTCAACGCGGCAATATCCTCATCCAGCCGGTAGACGTTTGGCTTCGGACTCTTGGTCAGGAGCTCTACTCCATTGCTGGCACCGAATTACCGCAATGAAGCATCAAGCCCTATCTTTGTATTCATGTCCGTCGCAATCACCATCTTTATCGCCTTTGTAGGCGTTCTCTGCTCCTCGGCACTTCATGTGCACGAGAGGTGCATTGGTGATGTTGCGCGCGTAGCAACGGAGAAACACACAGCCGATGCTCCGTGTTCGTTCTGTGATGTTGTTAAGGAGCGCGTTGCGGTGCTCACCACCCGGTATAACGGTGTGGTTGGCCGCTTGGTAACCGTGGTGCCACCGGCAACCGCTGTTGCTTGCGCTGTAGATAGAGCTGCCGAGCAAATAGGAAGGGCGCCGCCGGCATTATAACGCCCGGTGGTTGTGTTGTGACCATGCGTATGCATGGCACCTTCTTTCTGTTTCGGTCAAACTCATGATTGCTTCTCTTCTGGTGCTTGCGCTCCTAACGGATGTGCATGTACATGGCGTTGTTCGCGATAGTGCGTTGCGCGTGCCCCTGCATGGCGCAACGGTGCGTGTTGTGGGCACGCAGCGCGGTGCCCTAACCGATGCCATGGGCACGTTCCATTTGCACGATGTTCATCCAGACTCCGGCAAGGTAACATTAACGGTGCAACACGTTGGCTACGCAACCCAGCGTGTTGTTGTACATACAGACACGTTGCGCGATGTTCGCATAGAGGTGCTGCTGGTAGGGGGCAAGCAGTTGCGCGAAGTAGTAGTGCAAGGAACGCGTATTTCCGAATCTGCGCTGCCAACGCAAGCGGTGCAGATAGTAACGGCTGCGGAGATTGATGAACATCGGGGTCAAACGTTTGCCGATGCACTCCAACAGGTGCCAGGGGTAACGGTGGTGCAAACCGGACCCAGCATAAGCAAGCCGATGATTCACGGTATGACGGGCACGCGGCTTGTGCTTCGCAACAATGGTGTTGCGCAGGAAGGTCAACAATGGGGCGCAGAACATGCCCCGGAAATCGACCCGTTTACGCCGGCACGTGTTGCCGTAGTAAAGGGTCCGGCAGGTGTAATGTATGGTCCTAATGCCATGGGCGGCGTTATTGATGTTGTGCCTCGCCCCCTTTTACACAACGATGGCATGAGTGGCGAGGCAACCGTAAACCTGTTCTCCAACAACCTTCAGGGTGCGGCAGGGGGCTTTGTAGAAACGGGTGGACTCTTCAACAATACCGTTGCGGCTCGGATTAACGTTGCAGGGCGTCGCGCCGGTGATGCCATTACGGGCAAAGGTGATGCGCCGCCGAGTCCATACCGATTAACGAATACAAGCTTTGCGGAATGGACACTCGGTGGAACGCTCGACGTTGGTACGCCAGATTTGGGTGTTACTATTACAAGCTCGTACTTCGCAACAACATTGGGAATCCTTAAGAGCTCGCATGTTGGGAACATGGCGGACCTTCGTGCGGCTATCAACCGCGGATACCCAGATCCAACGTACCCGTTTTCGTATGCCATTGGCAATCCCAAGCAGGAGATTGCACATGCCATGCTGTCTGTTGCTGCACGCGCCCCAATAGGGGAGGTGGGTTTGCTGCGCCTAACGTATGGATGGCAACAAAACGACAGAAGCGAATTTGATGCACACAATACACGGTTTACGCCTACAGACTCTACGCGGCTTTTGCAGAGTGCCTTGGCAAGGCCCGCCATGAACCTCCTGCTAACAACGTACTCTCTTGATGGTGCGTGGGACCATGCGGCTGCGTCCAACATTCGTGGCACTATAGGTGTCTCCACACAGCGTCAGGTAAATGATAGAAGTGGCACCGTGTATCTGGTGCCCGACTACACAGCGTATGGTGTAGGCGGTTTTGTGTACGAGTCGGCAGCGTGGGAAACAGCCACAATTAGCGCGGGTTTTCGGTACGACTACCGATGGCTCGATGTGTCAGTCCAACAACGCAACTCGCTGCAAAGAGCAGAGCAGTTCAAAACATTCCATGGCATCTCTGCAAGTGTAGGGGGCATGTGGAATGCCGCAGAAGAACTTACTCTCAGCACCAACATCGCTACTGCATGGCGTCCACCCCAGGTAAACGAGTTGTACGCAAATGATGTCCATCACGGCTCGGCGGTGTTTGAAATTGGAGACAGCACGCTGCACGAAGAGCGGATGTATGGATTTGACGCAACAGTGCGGTACGCGCCGCAAGGTCTGATAATCGAGGCAACAGCATACACCAACGTGTTTAATGGGTACATTCTTGCGTTGCCCGATGCCGGCAATCCCACTATTACGTTCCGCGGTGTGTTCCCAACGTTTCGCATCACACAGGTGCCCGCTATCATTAGTGGTGCCGACCTATCCGTTACCGCCACAATAACGGAACTGCTGAATGTTTATGGCACTGCGGCTCTTGTGCGTGGTTTCGATACGCGTAATGGGTTGCCCCTTTTTATGATGCCAGCAGACCGAATGCGGCTTGGCGTGCACCTCCATGCCGATGATGTGGCGTGGATTCACGATGCATATGTAGATGCCAGTGTGCTTGGCGTTCGACGTCAAACAAACGCGGCACCGGCAGACGACTATGCGCCTCCACCGCCGGGCTACGCACTTGTAGATCTTACGGTAGGGGGCATGATAGACGGTGGACAGAGCACGCAGATGCGCGTTTCGTTCTCCATCCTCAATGTTTTTAATGCGGGCTATCGCGATTACCTAAGCCGGTACCGATACTTCGCAGACGATCCCGGAAGAAATCTTGTTCTTCGTTTCACAACCACATTTTAAGGTTTTCACCATGATGAAGATTCGCATTCTCGCCTTCGCAGCTGTTGCTGCATTCCTTGCCGTTGGTTGCTCGGAGAGTTCCCATGGTCCCGATGATCACGATCACGATGTGATTACTACCGTTACGTTCACGCTGCGTCCAACTAACACAATTGGAGAGACTATCGTTGCCGTATGGGAAGATATCGATGGCATTGGTGGCAACAACCCCAACAGGATAGACACCATGAAACTCTCCGTAGGAGTGGTGTACTCTGTTTCGGTAACGGTTGAAAACCGCTCGAAAACACCACCGGAGAACCTAACGGAAACCATCTCTGCAGAGAAGGATAATCACCAGTTCATTTACGCCATTGCCGACACCTTAGGCACGGTAACTGTAATGGATACCGACTCTCGTGGACTGCCCGTAGGGCTGCTCTTCAGCTTGCAGAGCGCTAGTGTGGCACCGGATGGTTTGGGGACCTTTACGGCTACTCTCTACCACTACGATAACGCTACGTCCAAGGTAGGGGGCGTTCCCGGATCGGAATCGGACGCAAGTATTACACTCCCTGTAAGCGTGCGCTGATGTATTTTTCGGTGTGCTAAATACGCCGCTCGACGCAGTTCGATTTGTTGTGGTAGACGTAGAGACTACCGGTGGACGTGCTTCTGAGAACCGCATGACAGAGATTGCCATGTGTGTTGTAGAAGACGAAAGCATTGTTGCCCGCTACTCGTCCTTGATAAATCCGCATCAGCCAATTCCGGATTTCATTCAGCTCATGACGGGTATCACGCAAAAAATGGTGGAGTCCGCTCCCGACGAGGATGTGGCGCTTCCACCGGTAGTAGCTCAGTTGCAATCAGAAAGCCAACCGGTTGTATTTGTAGCCCACAACGTGTCCTTCGATTGGAGTTTTGTTTCCTCGGCTATCCAGCGTATGGGCGAAGCCGTGCCAGACGTGCCACGCATTTGCACGTGTCGCCTTTCTCGGAGAATGAGCACAGGTTTGGCAAAACACAATCTGGGAGCTGTTGCCGAGCACTACGGCATAACCATTTCGGCGCGTCACCGTGCCATGGGCGACACCGAGGCCACGGCACTAGCGCTTATTAAACTTATCGAACGTGCCAAACAAGAGCACGATGCGCAGACACTGGCAGACCTTGTTGCGCTGCAACATGCGCAACGTGCTGCCGCCCCCACAAAAACTGAATCAAAAGTGCGCCAGCTTCTTGCCCCGCGCTTAGCAGAATTGCCAGACGAGCCGGGCGTGTACACGTTCCTTAATACGCGTAAGGAGGTGCTCTACATTGGCAAGGCAAAGTCTTTACGCGACAGGGTGCGACAGTACTTCTCGGATGGCCCCCTACATGGCGTGTCTGTGCGGAAGATGATTCGGTACATACGCCACATCGAATGGGAAACAACCGGCACCGAGCTTGGAGCAATGCTGCTCGAGTCGCGCGCCATTAAAACTACACGTCCTGTGCATAACCGGGCTGGACGTGAATATCACCCGCCTGCCTTTGTAAAAATCACGAACGAAGCATTTCCACGCATTGTGCGCAGTAGCACCATAGAAGAAGATGGCGCGGAATATTTTGGTCCATTCCGGAGCGCACGTATGGCAGACAGACTGTGCGCGATGGTGAATGCAGAGTATCAGCTTCGTTCGTGTGAGGGGGCGTTGCAGCCCCATGCAGAGGCCAGGCCCTGTTTCGAATTTCACGTAAAGAAGTGTCTGGGACCATGTGCGCTCCATCAAACCATAGATCACTATAGAGAGTCGGTGCGCGATGCGCGAAACTTCTTGATGAACGTTGAGTCGGGTGCTGTGCATCAGCTTGCGCAACAAATGGAGAGTGCGGCCGAACATCTCGATTACGAACGTGCTGCGTTATTGCGCGATGGCATCCGCGCCATAGAACGCGTAACGATACACGCCGAAGATCGCCCCCTTGCCGTAACAGATACCAATCTTGTTATTGTTGTTCCAACCTCGGACAGGTATTCCACCGTAGAGGTGTATGCACTGCGCGGCGGACGTTTGGCATTCCAACGAATCGTGGGCACGCGGGCAAACCATTCGGATATCGCGGCAGAGCTGGAAGAAGTGTTCCGCAGCACATCGCGGCAGGGGGCATTTACAGACCGAGAGTTAGACGAGCTGCAGATTATCACGTCGTGGCTATATAAGCGCCGCGAGCGGTCCACAACGTTTGTGGTACGGAACCACACGGATATTGCCGAAGAGTTTGCTGCAGCGCTGCGGACCTACCAGCGAACCGTAGCCAAGGATTTGGCCCCGCGCAGTGAATACTCGCAACTGCCGGAGAACGACGATTATTAAGCTTTTTCGCAGAATTACCTTGAAAATCTTACAGTTTATGCCAGATTATCAAGGTAAATATTGGTCGTAGTACCTTGAAATTCTTTAAATTTCGGAGACTTTATGAAGGACAAAGGGAGGTATGGTAGAGCGCAATCAGAAAATCGCGGAAATAATGCGCGCTATTGCTCGGTCGAGAGTGGTGCACATCACGGGTCCACGGCAAAGCGGCAAAACAACGCTCGCGCGGCAGTTTGCAGCACCGGATTCGGCAAACTATTTCGACTGTGAGAACCCGCAAGACCTAGTGCGTTTGGAAGACCCAATCCTATCTCTTGGTATGCTCCGTGGATTAGTAGTGATAGACGAGGTGCAACGTAAGCCGGAGTTGTTTCCTGTGCTACGTGTGTTGGCAGATAGGGCAGATGGCCCTGCAACATTCCTTATCCTTGGCAGCACATCGGGCAAATTGTCTGGCCAGGCATCAGAGAGTCTGGCCGGTAGAATCGAAACAATCGAAATCGATGGATTCAGACTTGGTGAGATAGATGCAGAAGAATCGAATAACCTGTGGATGCGAGGCAGTTTCCCGCTTTCATTTTTAGCGCGCACTGATGAAGATAGCGCTGCATGGCGGCGGAATTTTGTGCGCACATTTCTGGAGAGAGACATCGCGGCGCTGGGCATACGCATTCCAGTGGTAGCCATGTACAGATTCTGGTCGATGCTTGCACACTACCATGGGCAAACGTGGAAGGCAACCGCCCCTGCGCAAGCGCTGAACGACACCGAGCGAAATGTGCGAAAGTACCTGGACATTCTTACGGAAACGTATATGGTACGTCAGCTTCAACCGTACTTCGCCAACAGTAGTAAACGGCAATTAAAGATGCCGAAGGTGTATCTCCGCGATAGTGGAATTCTTCACCAGTTCTTTGGCGTCCAGACTTTGAGCGACATACTTCAGCATCCCCGAATTGGAGCTTCGTGGGAGGGATTTGCAATAGAAAACATTCTCACGGCCGTTGAACACGACGCCGCATGGTACTGGGGCACACATGCAGGTGCCGAGATTGATCTGCTGCTGCAAACTCGCGGAAAGCTGTATGGTTACGAGATAAAGTGGACGCAGTCCCCACGATTAACACGATCCATGATTACGGCTTTAACGGAGTTGGAGCTAGAACACATCGTGGTAGTATATCCGGGCACCACGCAATTTTCGTTACACGATAAGGTTCACGTAGTGCCGCTTGTGGAGTTCTGTCGCAACCCCATTTAATCTACCCATTCGGCTACGAACACGTTGGTATCGCGTGTGCCGTTGTTCAGGCGGTTGCTAGACCAAACAAGAAACTTTCCGTCGGGTGAAAACATGGGGAATGCATTAAAAATGCTTTCCGTGGTTATCTGTTCAAGCCCCTTACCATCAAGTCCAATCATGTAGAGCTGAAAATCATAACCGCGTGCAGAGGCATGATTGGAAGAAAAGAGAATCTTCTTTTGCGACGGATGAAAGTAGGGGGCCCAATTGGCTTTGCCGAGATGGGTAATCTGTTGCACATCCGTTCCATCTACGTTGCACACAAAAATTTCCATGTCGGTAGGGGCAACCAATCCCTGCGCCAACAGCTCCTTGTATTCGCGTTGGGCTTCCGGCGTTTTGGGTCGCGACGCGCGGTACACAAGCTTGGTGCCATCGGGGGAAAAGAAAGCGCCACCATCGTATCCAAGCTCGTCTGTTACTTGAACGGGATTCGAACCGTCGATGTTCATTATCCAAAGCTCTAGGTCGCCACTGCGATCGGAGGTAAACACAATCTTGTCTCCACGTGGCGATACGGTGGCTTCGGCATCATATCCGCGCCGGTTGGTAAGGCGCTTTGTAATGTCGCCCCGTTCGTTAGCTACATAAATGTCGTACGTTGGCAACACCTGCCATAGGTATTTTTTATCGGCACGTGGCGCTGGCTCCGGCGGACATTCTTCACCGGCGTCGTGGGTGCTGGCGTAGAGTATCTCGCGTCCGTTGGGCATAAAATATGAACATGTGGTGCGCCCCTTTCCAGTGCTGATGAGAGGGGGACGATAGGACGAATCGTCCATTACCTGCGCGAAGTTGAGCATGTGGATTTGGTCGCACGCATGACCCCACCCCGCAAAGTTCGATTGGAAGGTAAGCCGCGATCCGTCCGGACTCCAATAGGCCTCTGCATTGTCGCCACCAAACGTTAGCTGGCGAACATTGCGCAAATGTGGCTCGCCACACATTGCGGGTAACGGCGCACAGATAACACTGCACGCCGTCAAGAAAAGGAGTATTGTGTTCTTCATTTGGCAAAAATACAGTGAAGGATGCGCGATTAGATTCGGTACGACACTCCAAAGAGAATGGCAATAGTTTGGAGATCCTCTCCAAACATTTTTGCGTATCGGGCACTTGTGCTTATCGTCCAACCTTCTGCAATGCCATACCCTATGCCTAAGGTTGATGCCAGTGTAAAGTATGCTTCGTTGTTAATCTCTTCCGTTGGTCTGTTCTTACCAACATTAACCGTTATAAACGTTGCACCACCGTGTACCACTATATATGGATGAATGTCGCCTGTGCCAAATACATATCCAATGCCTCCAAGCAGTGGCGTTGCCGTCATGGAATATCCAGACAAGTCGATGATGCCCGAATCGCTTTGTACGTTGGAGCCCAACTGGTACCAAGAGTTGCCCACGGTTATTGTGCCAATGAATCGCTCGTCTATGAATTTCCAAAAGTTAAGATTCATGCCCCAGGCCGTAGACAGATCTAGTCCTTTTCCAATGTCTCCGAAAGGAAACATCAAACCACCGTCGATTCCGATGTGGTCTCGCTGCATTGGAGTTATGTTCGATGCAACGTCATAGTTGTCTGTCTGCGCATTTGTGGGAAGGGCACAAAACTGGGCAACGGTTGCTACCACGAGCACGAGAAGGTGTTTCATAGGCCGCAACCTACGAAGAGTCCGTATTTTCGTGGCTTATGTCCATACACAACCAGACAACAAAGCGAGGTCTCGACATGCTGAGAGACCCGCGATTGAACAAAGGCACGGCCTTTACCCGCGAGGAACGCGAAGCGTACGGTCTAATGGGACTTCTTCCGGACATCGTATCGGACCTCGATATGCAGATTGCCCGTATTGAAGGTCACATTAAGTCTCTCCCTACCGATATCGACCGGTATGTGTACTTCTCAGACCTGCAGGAGCGCAACGAAAGTTTGTTCTACCACATCCTTATGCGCGATCCCGCGGCGTACATGCCTGTGGTGTACACCCCAACGGTAGGCCTGGCCTGCCAAACCTTCGGACGCATCTACCGCAGGCCCAAAGGACTATTCATCAGCGCGCGGCACCGAGATAAAATTGCACGCGTTTTGCGCAATTGGCCCGAAGAAGATGTGCGATGGATATGTGTAACCGACGGCGAACGAATCCTTGGATTGGGCGATCTTGGCGCGCAAGGAATGGGTATACCGGTAGGCAAACTTGCCCTCTACACTGCCTGCGCTGGTGTGCCCCCTCATCAAACACTCCCCATCGTACTTGATGTAGGCACAAATAACGAAGAGCTCCTTAACGATCCGTTCTACATTGGCCTGCGTCAGCACCGGTTAGGTGGCGACGAGTATGCGTCAATGATAGAAGAGTTTGTAACGGCCGTAGAAGACGTATTCCCCAATTGCAGCATTCAGTGGGAAGACTTTGCGAACCCGAATGCCGGACCCATCCTCGAGCGATATCGGTACCGCATCTCGTCCTTTAACGATGACATACAGGGCACTGCTGCCGTTGGCTTAGCGGGCATACTTGCGGCGCTTCGGATGAAGGGCGAGCTGCTACGCAACCAAACATTCCTTTTCTTCGGTGCCGGATCTGCCGGCATTGGTATAGCAGAACTTCTCTGCAGAGTAATGCAGTTTACCGATGGTGTATCCGAAGAAGAGGCACTCTCTCGGTGTTGGCTTGTAGATAGTAAGGGGCTTGTGGTTGCCTCGCGTACAGATCTGCCCGAGTCGAAGCGCCGGTTTGCTCATGATGTTCCACATCAAGAAACACTTCTCGATGCTGTAAAATCAACCGGAGCTACAGCCATCATTGGCACTAGCACCATCCCGAAGAGTTTTACGAAGCACGTAATTGAACAACTTGCACGGAATACCGATCGGCCAATCATCTTCCCGTTTTCGAACCCCACAAGCAAGAGTGAGTGTTCGGCCGAAGAGGCGTACACGTGGACAAAGGGCAAGGCAATCTTTGCCAGTGGAAGTCCGTTTGCACCCGTAGAACTCAACGGTACCACATACCGGCCGGGACAGGGCAACAATGTGTACATCTTCCCTGGTGTTGGCCTTGCCGTATATGCAACGGCTGCAAGCACCATCCCCGATAGGGCCTTCGCTGTTGCGGCGCGTGCCTTAGCTGCTATGGTAACAGATGAGCAGTTTGCGAAAGGACTTATCTATCCGCCTATGTCCGACATTCGGTCTGCAGCCCTTGTTATTGCGAAAGCTGTGGCAACGTTCTTCTTCGACGAAGGTCTTGCGCGCGTTGAACGTCCGGCAGACATCGATGCGTTTATCGAACATCATGTCTGGAGGCCAGAGTATTAGGGGAAGGGGGCTACCGCAGCTCTTCTTCTGCAATTGTGCGCTGCCACACTTCGGTACCGCTTGTGTTTGCTATGCGCATGGTAAGTGTGCGTTTGCCTTTGCTGCCAGCAACCGATAACATTGCAAAGTTGTGCCCTCCGTAGGCAGTGCCGGCAACGCGGAATGTGTTGGACTGTTGGGCAATGTCCTTGTTGCTGCCGGCGGTAAGAGACGAGGTGGTAAGCTCGTAGAGTGGGTAGGCGTCCTTCCGCTCTAGTTTCGATAGTTCAGCGGCGTGGATGTCGCCGGTAACAAACACAACGCCTGGTATCTTGTTAAGGGTAATCAGGTCTATGATTAGCTGACGTTCTTGCCAGTAGTGGCGCGCTGCTGGTGTGTGATAACACCACGAACTATGTTAAGTTACCCATCAACGGCGTCAACCTTGGCTACTCGCGGTATTTCGACAACATCTTTACCGTAAGCCGCGTGGGAGCATACTTCCTGAACTGCCAGACCCAGGCGTTCCGGAACAATGAGTTTACCGAATACTGGACGGGCATCAATTGCATGAACACGGTTGTAAGTCTTACCTCCCTCTATCAGACAACGGCAGCTTCGCCCGTCTACGCCTATGGCCGTAACCGCTTTGGTGTTGCCAACCCAGCGCTGTATCCCGCAGGTGTGGGGCATCCCAATCCGTACACCGCACCCGCTCAATACGCAGCCGACGTAGCAGCACTTACAGATCTGAACTATGCCCCCGGAGCCGTGTACCTGCTCCGGTGTGGTTACAATGCTTTCTCGCAATTTGCCACCAGCCATCTCACAGCACTGTGGATACCCACGCCCACCGTTGATGGTAGCAACAACAATTTCCGTCCCGTTGGTGCCGTGCGTCAGATCAACGTTAACGTAACGGGAGCGCCGTGGAATGTTAGTCAGGCGTATGACGAAAGTTGCCAGGACAACACAGAGCCTACAACGTGCTCCATCTTCAACATGAACGGATCGCCAGTATTTGGCAAGCAAGGGATACGTCAAAACAACCAACACGATCGTCAACAACCAAAACAAGCAACACGAACAGGCCAGTTCGTTTTTGAGCAGGGAGTTGCCACATCCGATCAGCTACGAAACCTGTTGCAGCACACCTGCCAATCCGCACTCTTTGGAGCAGCGTTCGAATTGAGCTCTATTACCGCATCTACGGAAACATTACCGTCCGTTGCCGATCTTTATCAGCGCCTCCGCGCAGCAGCACCGGGTGTGTACGCCCTGCGCGTGCTCGATCCAAGCAATAGCACGTGTAGTGTGTTGCTGCTCATCGTGCGATAGCGCATCTCACATCACTCTTCTGAAAATCAGAGAACGAATCGGAGTCTAAAGCTATGAAGCATACATCAGCCAAAGCCGTCATGCTACCTCTGTTGTGGTATGTTATTCTTTTGACTACAGCGGCACCGTGCAGGTCGCAACGGGTGTTTGTTCCTATCTCGTTTACGAATCCTGAGTGTGGGTGTTCAAAGAGCTTGTACTTTGATGCGAACGAGACGAACACTCCATTCGACCTCGATTCGTTCGAGATAGTGAGGCAATCGGGTTTTGATGCCTTGAATGATCCCGCGTTTCATTCGCTTATTTACGTAGCCGCTGAGAGTGATCCGCATCAGCTGAGGTATCGTTTCGATATACAGCATGCTGACGAAATGAGGTTACTTTTCACCGAGAATGGCCAGCAGGAACTGCCTCCAGACAAGTACTATCTTCTTAGTCCAGTCGCACGGGCGTTTGTACAGACCCTTAGAGATTCGGTTGGCCCGTTAAGGGTGTGGCCTGGTCCCGTCAATACGAATGGGCCAGACGATGATCCGATATTCTACGTTCGTTTCAAGTTCGATTCTATCGTAAACTTTGGTACTGTCAGGCATCACTACAATTTGGCCTACCACGCCACTATGTCAAGTCGATTTCCAATAGAATATCTTCGCATGCCCCAATGCTTTTGCCTTGCAACCAGCTTAGCAGAAAAATCGCGTTCGCCACGAATAGGCACATCTACTGTTTACCATGATGGCATACGGATACCAGCTGAAGCGCGCGATTTTTGGGTTGTTGATGTGAACGGAGTATGCATTGCGTCTGGCGTTAACATCGAGGGTAAGATCCCAGATCCAATTCCTGTGTCTCCAGGAGTGTATTTCATTATAACAGACAAGTTTCGACAGAAGGTGCTTGTTCTGCCATAGCTGCAACGAAAAGTACCCGGCATAAGAAGTCTCCCGGCACTCTTTTCTTTACCGTAGCTCTGTCTCGCTGATTTCACGCTTTCACATCACTTTGCCATCTTTACTCATCGTTCTTCTTCGACGAAGGTCTTACGCGCGTTGAACGTCCGGCGGACATCGACGCGTTTATCGAACATCATGTCTGGAGGCCAGAGTGTTAGGGGAAGGGGGCCTATGGCCGCCGTGCCATTCTAGCGTGAGACCAGCATCTTGGATATCCGGATACTGCTTCCCGTGTCCACAGCTATAACATAGATTCCATTCGGGAGTCCGGCCACATCAACAGTGGCCTCAAAGCGGCTAGATCGCGTTGATCCGTCAAACAAAGTGGTAAAATCTCTACAAACACGTCCCATCTGATCAAACAGTCTAACACTCCGAACGCCCTCAAGTAACATGTCGGGATTGGACAAACGAATTGTTGCACTGCCTACGGCAGGTGTCGGATAGGTCCACACGGTGAAGAACCTTTTACCCTTAACATCCTGGTCGGTTTCATCAACCGACGTAGAAAAGTATTTGCATTGCAATATCTCGCCTTTGGTTGACGCGTACAGTGTGCCGTTAGGGTCGAGTGCTACATCGTAAATCTCACTCTGAGAGAAGGGTAGATCGCCGAGCATAGACCACGATTGGCCATTGTCTGCGCTATGTATCACGCCATGTTCTGAGGTGGCGCTAACAAAAACTCCGCTGTTAAGTTTAATGATCGACATCGACCCAGGGAATGCTGGCCGATATCGATTTTCATGAAACACACGCGTCCATGAAGAGGCGGCGCTATCGTACAGATACAGCTCGGTACTGTCCTGCACAAACTCAGTCCAATACTCATCAGTGGCGGTTATTCGTATGCTCCATACAAGCAGCCCGCTGTCCTTGCCTTGGATAGAGACAATCGATCGGTTAAGGAACTCATTGGGCGAAATCTGAAGCCACGAGGAACCACCATTTTCAGTTCTATATACGCCACCCGGCGATAAAAGAATAGCTTCTCCACTATCATTAACAAAAGACAAGCCACGCAATCCAACTGTCATTATCTCTGCACTAGTTGAATGCATGGACGCAATGGTGGCTGTTTGGCCCGCCTGATTTGTGGGTAGGTTCGAAGAGATAGATCTCCATGTTTGGCCACCGTCTGTCGTAATGCGAAGGCTGTCCGTTTGAATCAGGTACACGCTATCGCGTACGACACATGCAAAGCGGAGAAGATTGCCATCCTGTGAGTCGAAAATTGTTTCCGTTGCTCCGTCGCTAAGGGATGTTCGCACGAAGCTGCCTTGGGAAGCACCATAGGCATAACCATCCAGAATGCGGACAAACGGATGTTGGATACTAGCGAGAAGGGAGGGATTGAGAACCCTGCGGTGATATGCCGGTTCCATCGTGATTGGCACAACGCCTCCATCAGTGGACAATCTGTAAAGCGCACCACCTTCAATACATCCGGCAATAACGGTGTTTGCTTTATCTGCATGTATCCTGTCCGCATGCGTGCGATGAAAACCATTCCATGGATTGGCTTCTGCGCCAACGTATGCGTTTGAGGGCACGATTACTCTCCAAGCCACACCATCTCGAGATGCAACTACCGCGGTTTGTGTTGTGGCCACAATACTACTTCCATTCGCAACAAAGGCGGAGATGCCAAGTAACGGTGAACGTTGGGCTACGGATCCACCGGTATCATGAGCAGATAGGCTTAGAACTTGACCACAGGGAACGCCGGTAATCTCGCCAGCATCACCACTGAGTGAGAACCGATGTAAACCTGGTTCAATACGGCACGGAAATGATCCAGCGTATTGGAAGGACTTCATGCTATCACGAGTGACCAGCGTAATACCGTTCGTGAAAACTACCCACAGGGTTGCATGGCTCGTGAGCATTGCCGCAACTTCCATAGGCGAGTTGGAATCCTTCGCCACTATACGCAATCCATTGTTCGTGCACACAATTGAATCGATTGTTGTCCAGCTATCTTCTTCCGGCGCCTTGGCTACCAAACAAGGATATCCACCTGCTCTCAGAGCGGTGCCTCGAATAGAGGCGATTACTCCTCCCCCAGGAGCATGAGACACCATGTTTGTAGACGGTACGGCAAAAAGTGGTGAGAGGATGTTCGAACCCACATTGTACTTGTACCAAGATGTTGGTGTCTGAAAAATGTACCCAGAATCTGTTGCAATAATCTGTGTTATGCCCTCTCTTGCTTTGCTAACAATCGAGTCGAAATCTACCCACCGGTTCTCATTGGTTCGGTATACGTAGCTTCTGGACCGCTGAAGATCCACAAACAGGCAAGTAGTCGATCCGTCGGTTCCCGTAAGTGCATTCACAGATGCCACGGGTGTTATTCGTCTCCATGTTTGATCTACCAATTGCCAAACCGCCAGCTCGTGCTCACCAAGTCCGTTAACCCAAGATACCGCTGGTTGGCACTCCAGCCAATGAAGTTCAACTCGCGTGTGTTGACCGTAGCCAGGAGGCATCAGCACTGGCACGAGTGAGTCAGTGTCGATAGCGACGACAAACAACCTATTGCCAGCCGAAATCCACACGCGATGCTGGCACGTATCCAACATTACTGTGCGGCCCGTAGAACCTCTCGTTGGCGCCGTTGTTTGCACCCGAGTTAACGATGAATGTGGCTCCCACACCTGCGCGTTTGAGACAGTGGTCGTTTGCAGTACGACGAAAAGAGCGTTCAAGAACGTATGATATCTCATGTTGCTTTCTCCACTCATCGTCCCCATTCACGGACACGGCTCACAGCTGCCTGGTGTGCGCCCACAGTTCACATTCTGGCACAAACCGGCGCATTGCTGCGTTGGTGTTGGACAAAGAGGGGTAGTTCTGTCCAAAACAATAGGACTGCCAGTGGCTGGATCTACACACATGCGCCAGAGTTTCTTGCAGCAGTGGTTATCGTTGAACCATCCACACGGCTGAAGACAATTACCATTTCGTTGAACGCATCTTGGCATTGTTATTTGCCAACAGTAGTAGTTAGGGTAGACGTCGCAATTAGGGATCTGAGATCGCATGTTCAGAATGTCGCCACCAAAAGGGTCCATTGCACAGAATACGGCATCGATAATTTTCTGGTTATTGGCGGGAAGTACGGAGCCGTTTCTGCCGCACACTTCGAGGAAGGTCGTTACTTCGTTAACAGCTTCGGTTGAACTGCACTGAACAATCTTTGGCGGACTGAGTTTTTGGGTACAAACCGTAATGTCTACGTCGAAAAAAAATCCGTCAATGCAAATCTGTGTGGGCACAGTCGTAACGGGAGTAGAAGGCGCAATGCAGCCACACCACAGAAATCCTTGTGGTTCTTGTGCAGCGCATGTAAAACTTGTGGCTATTAGTGCCAGCAGGAAGACCGTGGACCGGCGGCACCCTTCCAACAAGGTGCGGTGATATAGCGATAACCTAGCTAAGCTGTGGTGTGGTGTGGTGTGGTGTGGTGTGGTGTGGTTACGCATTGTGCCCTCGACAACAAGTAATTAGTATAGGAAAGTCAATACCAAACTACATACGTACAGTGCAACATGCAACAATCCCTACCATTGGCTCCTTCGCCCCTGCCTTAGCGTAGCTCTGCCTCGCTGATTTCACGCCTCCATAACTCCTTGCCATCCTTACTCATCAGTTGGATGGTTAACACGCGAGCCCCCTTCATGCCGCTAACGGCCAGGAGACCAAAGTTGTGCCCTCCGTAGGCAGTGCCGGCAACGCGGAATGTGTTGGACTGTTGGGCAATGTCCTTGTTGCTGCCGGCGGTAAGAGACGAGGTGGTAAGCTCGTAGAGTGGGTAGGCGTCCTTCCGCTCTAGTTTCGATAGTTCAGCGGCGTGGATGTCGCCGGTAACAAACACAACGCCTGGTATCTTGTTAAGGGTAATCAGGTCTATGATTAGCTGACGTTCTTGAGGTATGCGAGAAAAGCATTCTTTGCGAAGATTGTCGGTAAGAAACTGAGAGCCCACGGCAATAATCTTGAATGTTGCTGTAGACGAAGCCAGCGCGTCTATCAACCACGTTAATTGGTGTTCGCCAAGTATGGTGCGTACGCCGTCCTTCCTATCGTTAGCACTTCTGTAGTATCTGTCGTCGAGCAAAAACACCTGTACGTCCGCTATCTCGAAGGTTGTGGTTACTCCGGGCTTGTCCATAACGCCATACGATGGATTGGGCCAGAAGAGTTTGAATGCCTCTAGTGTAAGGTGTTTGCCCCACCAGCTACGGTCGGCATCGTTAGGGCCATAGTCGTGGTCGTCCCACGTGGCGTAGTTCGGTGTTGACGCAAACAGGGCTCTCGACTCTTGTAGGGCGCGGGTGTGACTATATCGCTTCAGGATGCCGGCACGAGAATTCCAGTCGGGCTCACGCAGATACGTGTTATCGCCCAGCCACACCATGGCGTCTGGCTTTGCCGCAGCTATGGCGGCAAAAATCTCGTACTCAGAACCATATCCTCGTTCCACACCGGCTGAATCGAATCGTTCGTAGCCGGCTTCGTTAACGTAGTGGCAAGACCCCAAGGCAATGTTCACAGGGGGCAGCGTGGTGCCGCGCCACTTCCACACGGGCTGCGATGTAAATGTTGTAGGTACGCCTACGTCCACGGCTTGGTCATCCACAATAACATTGTACGTATATGTTCTGCCGGGCTCTACGCTGTCGAGCTCAAAGATGAGCGTGTTGGCATTCTCCGCACGTGACCGTTGAGTTGATGTGCTTAGCCCCTTGCCAACTTTATTGTCGCGATAGGTAATGCGAACGCTGGCTTCGTTCCATGTTTGAACAAAGATCTTGGCACTGCGCATGTCTACATGCCCCACCATCGGACCCGAGCGAATTTGCGATTGAGCGAAGCTGCCGATCGAGCACAGGATCACAATGAGGGCAATGGTTGTGGTGCGCATGGCTGTTACTCGTAGCGTAGGTGTTTAATCTCTTCTCCCTTCTCTCCAATATCCAGCATGGCATCAATGCCTATGGAGAGGTGAAGGTCTGCAAACTCTTCAGTTACTCTTCTGTCCGACTCTTCTGTTTTTACTCCTTCGGGCACTACGGGCACGTCGCTAACGAGTAACAAGGCACCTCGTGGAATTCCGTTCTTATGTCCAACGATGAATATGGTAGCTGTTTCCATGTCGATAGCGAGGCAGGAAAGCCCCTTAAGCCGATCTCGAAATGTTTCGTCCCACTCCCATACTCGTCTATTGGTAGTGTACACAACACCTGTTCTATACTCTTGATCGCGCTCAAGAACTTTATCCGATACAAACTTGTGGAGTTTGAAAGACGGTAGCGCGGGCACCTCCGGCGGAAAATAGTCGTTACTGGTGCCATCACCGCGGATTGCGGCGATAGGCAGGATGAAATGTCCAATCTCGGTGGACTTGTTCAACCCACCACACTTCCCAAGAAACAACACTCCCTTGGGCATCCGTGCCACCAGCAGATCCATGATCAGCGCCGCGTTTGGCGATCCAATGCCATAGTTGATGATGGTAAGATTGCCGTGTGTGGCCGTTTGCATGGGCTTGTGAACGCCCTTAACCTCTACCTCAAAACGATTGGCGAAGGACTCAACATATCCCTTGAAATTGGTCAGCAGAATATAGTCACCAAAGGCGTCGGTCTCCGTGCCAGTATACCGTGGCAACCAATTCTGCGCGATATCAAGTTTTGTTTGCATCCATTGAAGTTAGTGAACAAACCACTTTAAAAGGAAGTAATCCCGTAATCGAGGTAATCCCGTAATCCCTTCTCTGTAACTTGCACTATGAGTTTCGTAGAACAATTCGCAAAGCTTGAACACCCCATGCGGCGCAGCGCGCGAATACTGCCGCCGTCGGCCGGGGTGCGGCTGTTTTCGGCGGGCAGAACGTGGTTTGCTCAGCAGTTTGCCCACGATGTTCCCCGTGAGTCGTTTGTTCCGCCGGACCCCCTTGGTGTAACGGCATGGGGACTCCGCTTTCGGCTGCCGATATGGAATGCGGCCGGGATGTTTAAAAAAGGTGAGGCCTATGATGTTGTTGCTGCTCAGGGGGCAGGGGGGTACGTAGCCGGTACTACAACGTCGCGTGCCCGTGCAGGCAATGTGCGCGGTGGCGTTCGATGGCCAGCAGTTCCGTACGCCCACTCCGGCGTGGCATCGAATTGGATGGGTTTGCCAAACGAGGGTCATGCCGTTGTGGCGCACAGACTCCGGGGCCTGCAACGTGTTGCAGGATGTCCGGTTGGCGCAAGCCTTAGTGCCGATCCCGGAGTAGAAGGCGACGTTGCACTTGCTGAACTGATGGAGGGTTTGCGGATATACGCCGACGCCGGTGTAGACTATATAGAGCTCAACGAGAGTTGTCCAAACGTGCCCGGACATCATGGAGCAGGCGTGCTCGATATCGGCCTTATTCACAGACTCGATGTAGTAGCATCTCGGTTCTTAGCGCATCGCTCGCAACCCTTGCCGGTGGTTGTTAAGTTCTCTACGGATACATCTTTGCAACAACTTCCAGAGTTAATGCAGGTGCTTGTTGAGCGCGGGTTCGATGGTGTTATTCTCGGTAACACTTCTACGCGATATGCTGAACACCGCTCTGCTATTGATGAACGAGACAAACCACTCTACGACTATTTCACCACTGAATACGGAGGTGGACTAAGTGGGTCTGTTCTCCGCAGCGAGTCGCTGGCAGCGTGTGTGTGCGCCCAGCAGGTTGTGCAACAACTCGCCCCTTCGCAAGAGTTTCAGGTGATACGTTGTGGTGGCGTGGCAACGGCAGAGGATATAGAAGCGTCGTTTGCGGCGGGAATTCTGCTCAATCAATGGTATGTGGGATACTTCGACGAATTCTCGCGTAGCGGACATGCCGTCTACCGCAATGTTGCTTCGCGTTTGCGCGTTAGTCGCTGCGATACGCTATCGTAGAACACTGTGAATGTATGTGGATCCTGACCCTTTGCGCGAAGCTCGTTCCGGAAGGACTCCTGCGTATATCCCGATGCAGTGAGAACGGAGTCGATGCGCCGCGCAATAGTGGCTGAATCTGCCACAGATTCGCGGATAACAATCACGTCCACATAGGTTGATAACAATCGCTCTTCCGATTCCTCGGTGGAGCATCCGATGAAAACGAAACACAACAGAAGTTGTCCGGCAAAACGTGTCATGCGCCTAATCTACCACCCTTTCCATCTGTATTGCCGTGCGGGTAATCCACACAAACTCGTTGAGAATCATTGCCGTTGCTCCCCACAATGGTGTTGTTGGGTGGATGTGCCACTGAGGCACTAACACGTTTTTACCGTAGAGTGGCATCGGTGCACGCACCAAGTTGGTAGGATCGAGGAAAAACCGAAGAGGTACGCGAAGTACCTCGGATACCTCGGCTTCGTTGACAGCAAATCCACCGGTGTTGCCTATAACGCAAACAATGGGCTCAACAGCGCTGTTCGATGGTGGAATAAAAAGTGGACTTAGCGTGCCGATGAATTCAACCGTTGATGTGTCTGTGCCAATCTCTTCTTGCAGCTCGCGCAAACCACCAGTTATGGCGTCTTCGCCATCCTCTAAACGTCCGCCCGGAAAAGATATCTGACCCTTGTGACTGCTGAGATGTTCGCTTCGGACCGTAAATACTACCTCGATATCGTTTTGTGCCGAAACAAGAAGAGGCACCACAACCGCGCTCTTACGTGCGGTGTTGGGTGGTGCCTGCAAACGTGTAACTGCATCCGGGATGGTTGGCACAAACTCTCGGTGCGCCTCTATGCCGGGAAGGGGGCGCTGCAGCAGCTGGCGGATTTGATGAAGTACATCCATTCTGCAAAAGTGCAAAGGTTGTAGTGGTAAATTGGTGGATGAAGTTGCTCGAAGACGTTTGCTCGCTGCCGGGAGTGCACGGTGTAACAACAGACAGTAGGAAGGTTGCACCGGGAATTGTGTTTGTTGCCGTGAAGGGTTCGAACCACGACGGCCACGCTAGTATTGCCGATGCCCTACATCGTGGCGCTGCGGCAGTCGTAGCCGAGCGCGCTGCAGAGTTCCCCGTGTCTGTGCCCTTTGTTGTTGTTGCCAATGCACGTCTTGCGTTTGCACAATGTGTGCGCGCACTCCATGGCACAGAGGCACGCATCAAGAACATGTACGCCGTAACGGGAACAAACGGAAAAACAACGTGCGCCACAATCCTGGAGCAGATGTTCCTTTCGGTTGGCCGGCGAACTGGCTTTATTGGAACAACCGGAAACCGATATGCGGGGTCCACCCGAGATACCCAATACACAACGCCCCACGCAGACGCACTATACGAACTGTTCCGAGACATGCGCGTGCATGGGATAGACACAGTGTGCATGGAGGTTAGCTCGCATGCCTTAGATCAGCACCGTGTGTGGGGTTTACCGTTTACGGGTGCACTTTTTACGAATCTTACCCGCGATCACCTGGACTACCATCATACCATGGAGAACTATGCCAAGGCAAAGAAACGTTTGTTCGATGACCTACATGCCGATTCGTTTGCTGTATTAAATGGAGACAGTGAGTGGACACCGTTTATGAAGCGCGACTGCAAGGCTAAGCTGATTCTCACGGTTGGAAGAGACGAAGGGAGCGTGTATACCATCAACACCACAGAGCTTCATGTAACTGGTACGGCTTTCTCGCTTACGCGGCGCGCTACTACTCACAACAACCTTCCCGAGGTTATACACCTGCGCACGAAGCTGCTGGGTGATTTTAATGTAATGAATGCAGCCCTTTGCGCTGTTGCCGCCCTGGCGGACGGGATGGAGGGTGATGCTGTGGTACAGGCACTTGCCAAGGTAAAGGGTCCAGCGGGCCGTATGGAGCGATATGTGTTGCCGAATGGCGCTCTTGCGATTGTAGACTATGCCCACACTCCGGATGCTCTTGAGAGCACACTCCGTGTGCTGCGTAGTTTGCACCGGACAAGCAGTGCCAACCATAAGATCCACGTTGTGTTCGGCTGCGGCGGAGACAGAGATAAAGGGAAACGTCCGGATATGGGACGCATAGCGGGAATCTACGCCGACGTAGTTTGGATAACTACAGACAACCCAAGAACCGAAAACCCAGCAGACATTGCCCGCGATATCATTGGAGGCATCGAGGGGGCGGCACTGCAACGTACAGAGATTGTACTCGATAGAGCTACTGCTATTCACACCGCACTTTCTGCCGCGGCTCCGACCGATATCGTACTCATCGCAGGAAAGGGTCACGAAGAGTATCAGGTGGTAGGCACTGAACGTTTGCGTTTCTCCGATGCTGAACATGTACGAGCGTTCGGTGGGCAGTGAGTTAATAACGGAATGACGGAATGACGGAATAACGGAATGACTGAATTACTTAATTACGGAATTACTGAATTACTGAATAACGGAACTACGGAATGACGGAAGACTATGTCCGTTTCTTAGTTGAAAAGCGCCGAGGTTTAGAATCAGTAT
>DAITNB010000035.1:0-21569 GCA_036834845.1 bacterium
GAAGTGACACGCGTTGTAGGGGCTTCGGAGACAGGCCCGTTGTTTTTAAGAGATGCTGATAGCGTGCGTACCCTACATCGTACGGCATAATCTCCGTGTACGTAATCTCGAACCGAACGTCGGTATTCGGCTCGATAGGTGCTATCTGGATTTTGAACACATTGTTCCCAAGCTCCTGCAGGAGGGCGGGGTCGAGATATCTACGAATTTTACTGTCGTACGCCGCTTGTGCCGCCTGCTTTTCTCGCACGCTGGCGCGGTACCGCTTACCGTTGAACCAGTAATACATGTCCGTTATCATCGCCCCCTCCGGGAGTGGGAAGATGAACGTGGCCTCTACTTGCTGGTTCATTTCGTTGCTAAAGGTCTGGTCTACGTGGGTTGTTGCAACGTGGTCCTGAATGGTGGCCTTGGCGTCGTAGGTCTTGATTGACACCAATTGATAGTTGACCGACGACCTGAGAGGCCGGACGAAGAGTGCTCCAACCGACCATGCTGCGTTTACGGTGATGACCAGCATTACCAGAGCAAGAAGTATGCGCCGTTTCATGATAACTCCAATAGTGATTGTGTTGATGAACTATTGGCAACCTAAATCGCAGGTGATCTCGGCGCATCTATGCAGAATCTATACAACCATCCACCACGATGTGTTGTAATTTTAACCCCGTGATATCCTCTCAAACAAAGGCAATGCTCTCGAATGCCCGCAGCAACGAGTCTCGATTCGAGGCGCAGATGCAGGCCTGCAGAGAAATACAATACGATAGTCCAGACGAAGCCATCGTGTACGCCAAGGCAGCGCGGACTACGGCGAAGAAGCTTAAGGATGCAGCCAAGGAACTTCACGCTCTGCGAATGATTGGCATCTGCCTATACGCCAAACATGATTTCGAGGGGGCGCACGAGATTTTTGAACAGGCATTGGCAAAGTACCGCACACGAAAAGATCAATCGGGCGTTGCCAGAGCGTTGCAGAACGTTGGACTGTCTCTCCGTGGCCTTGGCAGGAACGAAGAGGCACTTCTGCGGTACCGAGAAGCCGAGTCTATTCTTCGCACATTGAACGACTCAGAGATTCTGTCGAAGGTTCTCAACAACATTGGCTCTGTATGTGTTGCCCTTAGCCAGCCGGCGCAGGCCTTGGAGGCCTTTGGCGAGTGTTTAGTGTTGGCAGAGCGTAATGCGGACAAGGGGCTTGCAGCGCGTCTCATGGGTAACATTGCGGACGTGTATTTGTATGTTGGCGACACGGAGATATCCCTCGATTGGTCGCGCAAGGCGGTTAAACAACACCGTCAGAATGGAGACATGTTAGGCGTGGGCATAACTCTGGCCAATATGGGCAGAGTGCTCCTTTCGCAGGGAGATATTGCCGGAGCCCTGGCGGTTTGTACCGAGTCGCACACGGTTATGACGTCTATCAATGACACCGTGGGTGCGGCCCGCTCAATGATTGCTCTAAGCGAACTGTATTTCAGAAAGCGACAATTCGCACACGCCGCAACGTTCGCCTCGGATGCTTTAGAAGTTCTGCGAGAGGCAAACGAGGTAGATCGTGCTCTACGGTGTATGCTCATCCTAACGCGCATTGCTATTGAACAGAAGAATCTTGCAGAGGCGCAACGTCTGCTACGCCAGTCTCGCTCGATGGCCCAGGTAACAGACAACAAGCCCCTTCATATAGAGATAGAGCGCATCGCGTCGGAGGTTGCCCAGTCTGCGAAAGACGATAAGAAAACGGTAAAACACCTGTTACTGGCACTATCACTTGCCGAGAAATCGAACATCCATGCCACGCGCGCAGAAATCGCGGGAAGACTCTCCGGCGTTTCCGAGCGCATCGGGAACCTATCCGATGCCCTAAAGTTCGAGCGATTACGTGCCGCAGCGCAACAGCAGGCAGACGACGAGCTCCGCGCCCGACACGGTCAGGCGCTTTCACTCCGTTTAGAAATGGAGCGTGCCGAACGCGAGCGATTAACCGAGCAGCATCAGGCCCAGCGTTTAAGTATCGACCTCGAAAGCAAGGAACGCGAGCTAAGCGCTCTTGGGCTCGCTATTTCGCAGAAGATCGAACTACTCGGGTCTATTGCCGATGACCTACGGCGGGCAATCGATGCCCCTGCGCCGGCGCGCGGTCCGATGCTGCATTCACTCTTAGCGCGTGTGCAAACAAGTAAGCAGGCAGGGGGCGATTGGTGGCTGTTCCAGGAGCAGATCAAGAGTGTGCACCACGACTTTATACGCATACTTTCCGAGCGATACCCAAACCTTACATCGCTCGAGTTAAAGTTGGCCAGCTTGCTCAAGATTGGCATGTCTTCGAAAGATATTTCCGAGATGATGGGAGTTACTCCAGCCACGGCAGACGTGTACCGCCATCGCCTTCGAAAGAAGTTAGGCATTAAAGGGGCCTCTCTTACGGTGTTCTTCCAGTCCCTGGGTCAGTAAAGATTATGTTCGGATATTGCGAGATCAGTTTGTGCCGATGTTGCGGTATTGTTGATCACTTGTAAACAGAATCCAGCGCATAACACCTATGAAGAACATTGTACTCAGAGCGGCACTACTTGTACTTTTGACACTGCTGCCAACAATGGCTTGGGCTCAGCCAAGGCTGGATACACGGTCTGTTCCCTCGCCGCCAAAGAGTTTTGTGCAAACTCGGTTCGATGCCACGGGTCTCGTGTTTGGCACGCCGGGACGCGAGCAGGTGTGGGATTTTCGGTCTCTGCCGCCAGGCCAACTACAAAACCGACGTTATCTCTCGCCGTCTGAGTTTCCCCCGTCGGTCCGCGACTCGTTTCCAAGCGCGCAGTTTGGAATTCAGGTGGACACAGTACTTAGTGTTTACGCCGTACAAGGCCGGTATTTGCGTCTTCTTGGCACCGTTGGCTCGAATACCCAGCTAACCGTTGGACCCGATCCGTATGACACGCGTCCTACCGAGATTGTATTCTCCGGAACAATCATCGATGCACATTCCGGCGCGATACGGGTTGGCACAGCCACAGGTAGAAGATTCGGTCAAACATCCACAACGTACGATGGGTACGGTTCACTGCAAACGCCGGTTGGGCGCTATGATAGCGTAGCGCGGCTGTCTACCATTGGAAACACCTTCGATACGCTTCAAACCGGATCGGACATCATTGTTGTGCGAAGGAGCTTCCGTTCAGTGGTGTATCAGAGTATTGTGTCTGACACTCAGCTCCTTGTGTTTGATGACATAACTACCTCGATAACTCGCAACGGCAGTCCGGTTGGGTTGCCTAACCGCACCGTAAGCGGCGCGTATCATGGCAGCAACCCTGCAACGTCTGTTGATTCCGACGCCCTATTTCCCAACGTAACCGTTGCTCCATGCCCCCTTCGTGGATCAGTGTGCAGTGTAGCGGGTCTGCCATTTACCCCACTGTCCGTGCGGCTATTCTCCATGGCTGGACCGGAAGTACACGATGTGCAATGGACGCCTGATGCAGATGGACGTGTATCGATATCGATGCCATATATTACGCCGGGTGCCTACATTCTTCTTATCGG
Organism: bacterium; assembly: GCA_036834845.1. Lineage (GTDB taxonomy): Bacteria > Bacteroidota > Ignavibacteria > Kapaibacteriales > Kapaibacteriaceae > UBA10438. The sequence continues at coordinate 3,547 of DAITNB010000035.1, forward strand.
CATTCCCGATGGCGGAAACGTGGTGCGCACCATCGTGCGGCTGTAGCACCAGTGGTTACCAAACCACTTGAAAGCCGAGGCCGAGATACGAGTCTGTTTCCGTAAAGAACATGCCGTGCATGCTTCTTCCGTTGTATCCATACACGGAAACAAGAAGCCCCCTACCATTCCACAGATCTGTAAAAACTCCAGCTTGAGCTGCCTGTGCGGTTTGATACGTTCCGTTTACGCCAATAAGCTTCCAGTCGTAGCCGGCGCGAATCTGGAATCCGGCGCCAAGATCGAACCGTGCGTCGAAGCCCGCTTGCGGAATAAACGGATCTGCAGATCGCGGCTGACGAGCCCATACATACGTAACGCCAGCGTACGGACGGAAGCTGCCGACATGCACGCCAAGCAGTGCCTCTGCAAACTCGCGTGAGTAGACGAATGGTTTGGGGTTGGCAATGGTACCAGCCGTATCTGCCAATCCGTCTACCATATGCGATGAGATATGTGCAATACGCAAGCGAAGTTGAAGGGGGCTACCGGCAAACGCATACCCACCTCCCACACCAAAGTAGAAATCGGTTGTTTCTACAGGAAACTTAAAGTTGCCATCAGATCGCAGTCGGGTATACGTCATGAAGTCTGCCGACAGCCGAAGCCAGCCTTGGGTATCGGTATGAAATGCCTCCCACACATCAACGGATGCTCCAATGTCGAGCCGGAGATGTTTCTCAGACGGCTGCGCCATTACACCTATCCGCGCTTCGATAGGGTTTGCAATGGGATCGGGAAACGGTTTGTCGTCTGCTGCACGCAACACACCAACTGCAAAAGAAAGCGCAAGAAGGCAGCTTGCAATTCGCTTTATCACAATCGAGAAGCGCCGCGGTAGATACCGCGTTTAGAGTTTCGAATAAAGTCGATTGCACGCACCACTGCTGGATCGATTACGGGTGTGCGTTGTTCGTACTCCGCAATTCCATCCGTCGTATTGAATCCTTGGAACAACAACACTGTGTAAAAGGACTCTATAGCAGCGATTGTTTGTTGTGTAAATCCTCGTCTGCGAAGTCCCACAGCATTCACGCCTTCAACAACAATTGGCTCTCTGCTTGCAAGAGTAAAAGGCGGCACATCTTTCGCTGCCTTCGTGCAAGCACCAACCATGGCATGTTCGCCGATGCGCACAAACTGGTGCACACCAGTTACGCCTCCTATAATTGCCCAGTCGCCTACTACAACATGACCGCCAAGTTGCACGGCGTTGGCAAGGATAACGTGGTTGCCTACAATGCAGTCGTGAGCTACGTGCGAATACGCCATAAGCAAACAATCTTCACCAACCTCGGCTTTACCAGTAGAAGAGGTGCCGCGATTTACCGTTACACACTCGCGCACTACGGTGCGATTGCCAACAATGGCCAGTGTTTCTTCGCCGGCGTACTTCAAGTCTTGCGGAGCAGTTCCAATTACGGCCCCGGGATGTAACACTACATCATCTCCGATGCGTGCGCCGTTATCCAACACCACGTGACTCATCAATCGCGTGCGATCGCCAACAACAACGTTATCAGCTACCGTACAAAATGGGCCAATCTCTACATCAACACCAATTTGTGCGTTTGGAGAAACAATAGACGAGGGGTGAATCATCCGGCAATCTCCCTATCAACAACCGCAGCGGAGAGTTCTGCCTCGGCAGCTAGTTGTCCACCCACGTATGCTTTGCCAATAAGCTGAACAATATTGAACCGAAACCGTGTCATCTCCAATTCCATTACGAGCTGGTCTCCCGGAGTTACCTCCTTACGGAACTTAACGTTATTCATGCCTGTGAAGAAAACGAGTTTCTTTTCGGGATCAACACCTTTCGACATCAAAAGGATACATCCCGTTTGTGCCATGGCTTCCATGATAAGAACGCCTGGAAAGATGGGGCGATCTGGGAAGTGGCCCGTAAACTGGGGCTCGTTGAACGTAATGTTCTTGATCCCCACTATGCGGTTATTCTCGGGATCGTATTGGGTTATGCGATCTACCATGAGAAACGGATACCGATGCGGCAACATCTTCATGATGGCGTTTGCATCGAACACCACACCTTCTGTTGGGGACTTCTGGTAGCGCCGCACCGACTGTTGTTTTTCGTACAGTTTACGAACCTTACGGGCAAACTCGATATTGGCGGCATGGCCTGGGCGTGCAGCCAATACCTGTGCGCGAATTCCCGCACCGATAAGGGCAAAGTCGCCAATGAGGTCGAGTAGCTTATGCCTCGCTGGCTCGTTCTTAAACCGGAGCGCTTTGTTATTGAGAATTCCGTTCGTGCCAATTACGGCATTGCCGTGAATATTCATACGCGAGAGTGTGGCATGGAGCTCTTCGTCGGAGATTTCCTTGTCTACGATTACGATGGCATTATCGAGGTTGCCCCCTTGAATCAGTCCCTCGGAGAACAGCGTTTCCACTTCGTGGAGAAAACAGAACGTGCGCGCCGGAGCAAACTCTGTTACAAACTCCGATGCAAGATCGAACAATCCGGTGTGCTGACTACCAAGGGCCGGACTCTTATAATCTACCATCACGGTAACGCGATACTTATCGTTCGGAAGGGCTACAATCTCTGTTCCGCGCGACTCATCAATGTAGCGTATGGGTTCTTCGATCACCAGTTCGTTGCGATCGGCTTTCTGCTCTGTTGTTCCCGCACGCTGAATCATCTCTACGTATGGCAACGAAGATCCATCACCAACCGGTGGTTCGTTATTCGTAAGCTCGATTCGGCAATTGTCTACCCCCATGCCAACCATCGCGGCCAACACATGTTCTACCGTGTGCACCTTGGCATCCCCATTGGCAATGGTGGTGCCACGTGCAAGCTCCACAACGTTATCTACAATTGCATGGACTTCCGGAGATCCGGGTAGATCCGTTCGAACAAAACGATATCCAGTGTTCTCCGGAGCCGGATGAAACGTCATGCTGGTAACGTTCCCGGTGTGCAGTCCTACACCGTCCATCGACACAGGAGCCGCCACCGTGCGTTGTTTATTGCTCATTCATTTTCCGATGCATTTCGTTCATTGATGATGTTCTGAAGCTGCCGTACTTCTTCTACAAGCTGCGGCAGTCTGCGCAATGCGGCCTCTATGCGCATGGCGGTGGATCGGTCCTTTATTGGCGATCCAAAATACACACCCGGCTTGGGAACATCTTTACCAACTCCGGATTGTGCGTACACAACAACATCATCTGCTAACGTAATGTGACCAACCACACCAACCTGACCCGCCAGGCGGTTCCGCTTTCCAATTGACGTGCTTCCGGAAACACCGGTTTGAGCAGCAATGGCCGTGTGTTCTCCAACACGCACTCCATGGGCAAGATGTACCAGGTTGTCGATCTTTACTCCATTACCTATGATGGTTGCACCAACGGCGGCCCTATCTACAGTGGTATTGGCGCCAATCTCCACATCGTCACCAAGCACCACGGTACCTACTTGAGGAATTTTGTCGAAAGAGCCATCGGCATTTTCGACGTACCCAAATCCGTCGGAACCAATTACCGCACCGGCGTGCAGTATGCAGCGCTTTCCCACGGTAACATCATCTAGGAGAACAACATTTGGGAAAAGTATGCTACCACCATCTATGGTAACATTCTGTCCCAGTACTACATTGGCAACAAGCTGAACGTTGGGACCTACGAAACATCCGGCACCTACAACGCAGCCCGGGCCAACAGACGCCGACACATCAACGGTTGCCGTGGGATGTATGGTAGCGGTAGCAGCGCGAAGTCCAACCGGCATGGACTGCGCAGGATGGAATATGCGCATTACGTGCACAAACGTTTTGTAGGGATCGTCTACTACAATCGCTGCGGGAGATCGAACATTCGCTTCGTCTTCCGCGCGCACAATAACGCAATCTGCGGCTGTTGTGTCGAGAAACCTCCTGTACGCCGGATTTCCAACGAACGTGATGTCTCCCTCCTTCGCCACATCTATTGGACATACAGCACCGATAACTCGCGATCCATCGCCAACTACTCTTCCACCAACAGTTGCTGCGAGATCGTTAACAGTAAGCCGCTTTAGAGGCGTCATCGCGGTACATCTTCCTTACGAGTAGTATCGCGTGGAAGGGGCGGTGGTGTGTTCGGCATTGATCGGGCCGGGCCTCCACCTGGCATTTCTCCACTAGGTGGCAGGCCGTTCGGCATTAGGCCATTTGGCATGAGTACCGGGCTGTTGATACGTGTAGTATCTGTGGTAACCACAGCATCTGCTGGCTCTGTTTTTGCAGAGCGCGATTTGCGTTTGCGTGTTTCTTCTACACGCTTATTGCGCGGGTCGGAGTCTACCACCTCTTTTTGCTTGCGCTCAAGGTCGTCTGCATCAATACCCAGCTCCTTCATCACCTTCACCGTTATGTCGTACTTCGCATTCACGTATACCAACGGCTGAACACTTTTGTCCCACACGATATCATACCCCTCGGTGGCGGCAACCTTTTGTATGGCAGTGTAGATTTTGTTCCAAATGGCTTTAAAGAGCGATTCCGCCTGCTGGTCGTGTTCGCCGCCGGGCTCGAACTTCATGCGAGCATATGTATCGCGCTCGCGACGTTTTTCTTCGAGTTCCTTTTCTTTTGCTGCGCGCTCCTGATCGCTCCAGATTAAGCGATTCTTCTTCACTTCGAGCTCGAGTTCTTCGATGTCTCGTTGTTTCTGTGCAAGCTCTGCCTTCCATTCTTCCACATAGGCGGCAAGGCGTTCTTCTGCTTGTTTGTTGCCTTCGTATTGAGCGCGAATGGCATCAGTAGACACGTAGCCAATCTTCTGAGCATGCGCTGCCATGCCCCCTGCCAAAGCAAGAGACATACACACGCAAAACCGCAAGATGGTGTGCTTAGTTGCCACGCTTCATTCTATCGAGAACCTTGTACGTGATGTCGAGCTTTTCGTCGTTATACAACACCAAGCCCGCAACCTTGTCGAGTACGAGGTTGAGCTTTTCTTCCTTCGACACAGCGGCAATGGCATCGTTTACTTTCTGACGGATGGGAGCAAGTAGGCCTTCGCGCATGCGAGCAATCTCGCCGGTCTGACCCAGCTTTTCTTCTTGGTACTGTAAGAAACGTGTACGCAAGCCATTCAGTGCTTCCTCCTCCTTGCGTTTTCCGTCGGGGGTCATCATGGCTTCTTGTTTGCGGTAGTTTTCGATGCGCGATTCAAACTCTTTTTGCATCATCTGCAGGGTATCGCGAATCTTCAGGCCGGCATCTTCGATGGCCTTACTTGCTTGCAGCGCCTCCGGCAATTCCTTAAGGATGGTTTCTGCATTAACTACACCAATACGCACCGACTGGTTTTGCTGGGAGAATGTGGTTTGCGCCGCCACAAGGGCAAGAAACGAAACCACGATGAGACGAACGAACATGGTTGTGAAATCCGAAAAAGAGTGAACGGGATGTTTATTATCGACCAAATTGGAAGTGGAAGCGCCAGCCGGAACGCTGCCCAGTTAATGGGTCGGGATCGAACCCATAACCTACGTCGAATCCTAGCAGACCAATGGGCTGAATAAGCAGTCGCGTGCCAAAACCACCAGCACGATACAGCCCAAACGGGTCGGCTGTTCGCAGGTTTGCCCACACGTTCCCTGCCTCGGCAAAACTAAGCAAATAGATTGGGAAGGGGCTGAGTGTTAGCGCAAACCGAAGCTCGGCCACAAATCGCGCTTGAACGCGCCCACCAAGGTTTTGCCCAGTTGTTGGGTTGGTTGGACCAATGGAGTTATCGCGGTAACCACGCAATGGCGTAATGGCAAATCCACCCAGACCGTTGCCACCCATGTAGAAGAGTTCTTGCGGTGGAATTGTGGTATCCCTCTGGAAGCCGTTTACGAATCCGAGTTCGGTTCCAAGGAACATCACTAATCGAGGGTAGCCGCCGATAGATAGTAGCGGGTTTACCATGTCGAAGGTAAATCCAACCTTGCCAAAGTCTGTAGTGCCAAGATTTAATGCGCCCAATGCTGCTCGGAGAGAAAGCGCAAATCTCGATCCCGATGTTGGGAACACAATGTTGTCGTAACTCGTTCGGGAGATAACCTGAGAAAGCGTTAGGGCGGTGTTCACACCAGCACGGGAAAAGATAGATGCCGTATTCGACTCGATGCGTTCGAAGCTGGCACTCCAGTCGCCACGGAAGAAGTCATCCGGGAAGCGGAATCGCCTGCCCACGTTCACCTGGCCACCGGTTCGGTGCACGGAGATGTTAAAGTTCTGCCGCGTATCGTAGATGTTAAATCCGATAGAGGTTGGATGACCAAAAAGCCATGGCTCTGTAAATGAAAGCTGGAATGTGCGCAGCCGCGAGGCTTGCCCAAACTCCCATTGGAAAGACATTACCTGACCTGCACCACCGCGGAATGGCTCGCTGATGTCGAAGTTGTTTAGAGTAACACCCACAGAGCCGGTAAGACCAAACGCACCGGCAAAACCAACGCTGGCATTGAATGTATCGGTAGACCGTTCTTCAACCTTCATCTGCACGTCAACCTTGGTTTTGTCTACCATGTTGATTTCGGGCTTCATGGTTTCCGGGTTGAAGAAGTTCAGCACGCCCAGTCCACGAAGAGACCGAATGATGGCCGACCGGTTAAAGTAGTCGCCCGGACGGAAGAACAACTCGCGTCGGATTACACGATCTCTGGTTTTCGTGTTACCAACAATCTCCACACGGCGAATCGTGTATTGCTCTCCTTCGATGATGCGAATTGTGATGTCTAAGCTATCCTCACCTATACGCGTAAACTCCGGAACAATCTGAGCGCCCAAGTATCCATTGTCTGCGTACATAGATCGCACGTCTGATTGATCTTGGTTTACTTCGAGATTTTCTGTGAATCGCTTTTGGTTAAACACTTCACCAAACGGTATGCGCAATCTGCCTAGCAGTGCCTGCTCGGTATGAACCGTGTTTCCGGTAAACGTGATGTTCCGCACATATACCGGCTTTCCTTCCTTCACCCGTATTTGCAGGGTTACGGTGCTATTCGCTTCGTCGTAGATAACAGAGTCGCCAAGTATTTCAGCATCTAAAAGCCCCTTTTCGAGGAACCAATCTTGCAAGAGCTTCTTGTCCTGCTCGTATTTCTCGGCATCGAACTTTGCGGAAGACCAAAACTGAAACCAGTATTTCGTTTTCGTGTCTTCGAAGGCCGATGCAAGTTCATCGTCCGTGTAGATGGTGTTACCAACAAAATCTATGGTAGCCACCTTAAACTCGGTGCCCTCGGCAACCTCGATTTCGAGATCGTAGTAGTTGAGAGAATCTGCAGACTGCAGCGTGGTGCGTACCTTGGCAAAGAGCAGACCTTCCTTTGTGTACGCCTTCTTTACAGCTTGGCGCACCAAATATTCGTCGTAGGGAGAGATGATGTCTCCGTTCCGTTTATCTGCCGCCTTCAGAATTTCGTCCGTAGAGAGCACGTCATTACCCGTAACCGTTGTTCTTCGAAGACGTGGCATCGAAGACACCTTTATCACGAGGAATACGCCAAGGGCAGTTTCGCGTTCGCGTTCGATACGCACGTCTTTGAAGGTGCGCCTATTCCACAAATTCCGCACCGCCATCACCAAGTCGTCGGGACGTGCCTCTTGTCCAACGCGCAATCCCGAATACGCAATAACGGTTTGCATATCGGCACCTTCGGTAAGACCGTCTACGGTGATGCCGGCAATAACAGGGTATCGTTGTGGAGCCTGTGCGAAAACGGACGCAGCACCCACAAGAAGAACGATTACAACGAGGAGCAGATGCCTCGGTTCCACTCTACCGAAGTGCATGCAGGAACCGTTCCAAAGCTGTCTTAGGGTGAGAGGAGTCAGAACCTTGTTGAACCTGGTCGGATGTTTTGCCGAAACGTCGCTCACGGAACACGTAGTCCGTTATCGCTTCGTAGAACTGTTCTCGGCGGAAGCTCGGCCAATTGGTATCTGTTACATAAATCTCGGAATAGGCCGCTTCCCAAAGGAGGAAGTTGCTTAGGCGAACCTCGCCGCTCGTACGGATGATTAGGTCGGGGTCGGGCATGGAGGCCGTTTGCAGATACGATGCCAGCACCTCTTCGCCTAGATCTTCCGGTGAAAGTTTGCCCCTTCGCACATCCATTGCAAGCACCTGAACCGCCCGTGCTATGTCCCACCGGGCTCCATAGCTTAAAGCCAGGGTAAGTGTTAGACCCGTGTTCGAAGCTGTGTGGTCTATTGCCTTCCGAAGGATTCTCTGAACCGGCTTTGGAAGCGCATTTGTTTTTCCGATGGTGCAAATCCGCACATTATTGCGGTGCAGCTCTTCGAGCTCCTTACGTAGGTACGTTTCGAGGAGCGACATAAGGAACCGGACCTCCGGAAGGGGCCGACGCCAGTTCTCGATGCTGAATGCGTACAGCGTTAGGTGCGAAATGCCTAATTGCGAGGCGGCCTTCACCACCGCGCGCACGCTTTCCATGCCCTCGCGGTGACCCTCGATTCGGGGTTTTCCCTGAACCTGTGCCCAACGTCCATTTCCGTCCATGATAATGGCTACATGGGCCGGCATCCGCCCAGAGGCGGCCAGCAACGAATGCAATTGCCGATGTTCTTCCGAGAGATCTTCCTCGGTCCAGGTCACTCTTCCTCCGTTACATAGAGCCACAAAGATAGAAAATCCCTTCCATCAGTTGGGGCTAAGTTTGTGCAGAATAAGGGGCTTTCGTATGTTTGCCGTCCTTGCGTACAACTCGGCAAAGCATGCCGCAGAGGTACGCAAGAAGGTGCAGAGTATTGTAATCGTCGACCGCGAGGCCACGTTGAACGTAACCAAAGCCGACATCGTAGACAAAATCGCCGGAGAGACCGGGCTAACCAAGCTCGAAACGAAGGCGGTTGTGGATGGCTTTTTGCTCAGCATCATTGATGCATTAGCAGAGGGCAATCGTATAGAGCTTCGTGGATTTGGTGTGTTTAGCGTGAAAAGTCGCAAGCCACGTATGGCTCGTAACCCCCGAACCGGAGACCCCGTGCCCCTTGAAGAGCGGTTTATCCCCGCGTTTAAGGTTAGCTCTGAGTTTCAGGAAAAAGTCCACGATAAGCTGCGTCCGTCCGAAACCGTTCGCGTAACGGAGGGATGAAATCCTTTTTGCTTGCCGCGGCGATTGTACTTCTTGGCGGCGGGGTATCATACCTCGTATCGCAGTCGAACATTCGTCGAGACAAAGAAACTGGATCTGCAATCGCTCAGGAGCGAGCAGAGCAGCGAAAGAGAATGCAGGAGGACACCGAGCGTACACACCAGTTGCTGGGAATCCTCCGAACGTTGGAAGACAGTTTGACTGCACGCCCCGCCGACAGCATGTTGGTGATTTCGGCAGCCAACATCTGTTACGATCTTGGAAAATTTGAAAAGGCGGCAGAGTATTATCGTCGGTTCTTAACCACGATAGACCCTTCCGCAACTGCCGTGAGGATTGATTTTGCCTACGCATTGTTTCGCACCGGGAACACCGAAGGCGGAATACGGGAACTTCAGTCCATCATTGCGAAGGAACCCCGAAACCAGTCGGCGCTGTTGAACATGGCTGTTCTTTACGCCCAGCTCGAACAGCTCGACACAGCCAAGGAGTGGTTCCAACGTTGTGCAAAGGCAGATTCTACCTCCGAGCTAGGAAGGCGAGCACAGTTAGCGCTCTCCCAGCTTGAACAAACCCAGTGAAAACCGAAATCAAAACATTGAAATACTTTCTAACTAGACCCCGGAGCTCACATGCCATGCGGAAAAAAGCGTAAGCGCCATAAAATGGCAACGCATAAGCGCAAGAAGCGACTTCGCAAGAATCGCCACAAGAAGAAGAACAGGTAAATCGCAGGGGGCACATTGTGCCCCCTTCTTCTTTTTCCAGAAGCCACAACTCCTCGATTCTCCACACCGAACCGGGAACATAATGAACCACGAAAAAGCACATGCGTTTTACGAGCTTATCGCTACTGGCCTAATGGCGGTAGCCACTGTTGCCACAGCATGGTGCGCCTACCAGTCTACTCTCTGGAGCGGCGTAGAAGAGTTTCAGCTTCACGATGCCGAGGCACTCAATCGAGAGGCCCTAGCACTGCGGAGTTACGGCACAAACCTTACCATGTTGGATGTGAGCATCTTTACGAATTACACCAATGCTCACATGAGTGGCAACACCGTTCTTTCTGCGTTCTATCGCGAACGGTTTTCGCCGCGGCTTGCACCTGCGTTTGCCGCATGGGAGTTAGAACTTCGCAACAACCCATCTACGGCTCCACGGCACCCGTTCGAAATGAAGCAATACGTTGTGCCCCAATATGTGCGGGCAGACAGTATAAATGCAGTGTATCATAGCTCCGTGGAAAATGCACGCAACTCCAATGGGTTTTCGGAAGATTTTATTCTGCTTACAGTGATCTATGCATCGGTGTTGTTCTTTGGCGGCATCACCAGCAATATTCGCACGCTCTCTACAAAACGCATACTTGTGGTTGTGAGCACCGTATCGCTCCTATTAGCATTGGCATGGATGTTTACCATCCCTCTTCCACCACACTAAAACATTGCAGCCGTGCTTGTTGGACTCTTTGCAGCGTTCGGAACACTCTTGTTATGGTCCGTTGGGACCATTGCATTTCTCGACGCGTCTCGGCGAATAGACCCGGGCCTTCTTAACCGCACGCGATTACTACTGGCCGTTGCTGCAACATTTGTGCTTGCCTGCATAACCATGCAGCAGATGCCGTGGATAGTTCTTACGTCCGGCACCGCTGCACAATGGTTGTATCTCGGGTTAAGCGGCGTAATCGGCTTAACAGTTGGCGATCTTTTAGGATTTACCTCGTTGCGCATTCTTGGCGCTAAACGTCAGAGCGTAATTGGTACCACTGCTCCCGCTGCCGCTGCATGTGCTGGGTTCTTCCTTCTAAACGAAACTCTCTCCGTGCTGAACCTTGCCGGTATGGCGCTCAGCATTGGCGGCGTTATGTACGCTATGAGCTCGGCAGAAGAAAAAACAGAGGTCCACACCGAAGGGTTTGGCTCTTTTACATCAGGAGTACTTCTTGCCGTTGGTGGCGCGGCGTGTCAGGGGGCGGGTTTGGTTGTTGCAAAGATGGGTTTGCATGCAGACGGTGGTGGCATGGCCCCCTTTCATGCAACCTTCATGCGTATGAGTGTGGGCTTTTTGGCAACGTACCTGTTGGATGTGGCGCGCCGTGCGCCACACCGTCCACTGCGCCAGGCCTTTGCCGATAAACGCGGCACACGATCCATGTTTGTGGGAACGTTGTTTGGTCCAATCTGCGGTGTTACACTTTCGCTTATTGCTGCAGATAAACTGCCCACGGCAATAGCGCAAACAATATTCTCGCTTATCCCCTTTGTGGTAATGGCAATAGCAACACTTGTTCACCGCGAGCCCCTTCGCTGGAGGTCCGTATTGGGTGCAGCCATATCCATCGTGGGCATTGTGTTGCTTGTGTATGGTAGGTAACACACACACACGTCATTCGCCCCCTCTCCCGTAACTTGACGCTTCTCTTATTCACCTGCACATACAACCATGGACCCCAGACTCGAAACAATCGGACTACCCAACCTGCTCGAAGACCCCGAAGCGTTGGCGCAACTCACAGACGAGCAGTTAGACTTGCTTGCCACCGTTCGCGACGAGGCATCTGATGCCGTTGAAGCAAACCCGGACGATGAGCAGAACATAGACGCCGTGTACCTTGCGCATATGACCCTTACGTCTGCGCTGTTTCTGCGTGCCCTTATGATAGACGAGCAGCCGCAGGCCCTGCCACCGGGCGCTGTGTTAGCGCGGTCTTGGAGTGGCGAGCCCCTTCGGAAGATCTCTCGCGAAGCACTGGCAGACATGGTTGTGCCAACATCCACATTAGATATTCTAACGGCGTGTGGACTGCCGGCAACAGCGTCTCCAGGATTAACATTCGACGAAACTCCGATACGTCTTGTTTCGGTGATGGACGTTCCAGAAGAAGAGCAAGCATCGGCCGAGGAGTTCTTTGGCTCGTTCTGGCGTATTGCCGTTACAGAAGAGGGCGACGCCATCTGTATAGACGAGCGCGGAGACGGCGTTGTAGTGCTGCTGGATCAGAACTGGGGCTATTACGCTCAGCAGTTTGTGAATACCAGCGTGGGTCATTTTCTGCTATGCCTCGAAGCATGGCGTGCGTTAGAGGCAGACGAGAATTCCGAGTACGAAGAAGCCATAAGCGCCTTCGATCGTGCCGTCGAACGAATCGACGTAGCTGCACTAACCGAAGGCGCCTTCTGGAATCTCTAAGTTATTTGGCGATAGACACCGACCTGCGTTCGCGGATAACCGTAACCTTAATCTGGCCCGGATATTCCATTTCCGTTTCGATGCGCTGTGCAATGTCGTTCGCTAGCTGATCGGCACGCAAATCGTCGATACGATCTGGCTCGATCATCACGCGTACTTCGCGTCCGGCCTGAATGGCATACGTCTTGGTAACACCGTCGAACGACGTAGCGATTTCTTCGAGCTGTTGCAAACGTTTGATGTAGTTCTCCAGCGACTCTCTGCGGGCACCTGGGCGGGCACCGCTTATGGAGTCGGCCGCCTGCACAAGCACAGCAATCGGCGATTCCATCTCAATATCGTCATGGTGTGCGCCAACGGCGTTTACTACCAGCGGATGTTCCTTGTATTTCTTTACAAGCTCCATACCGAGCAGGGCGTGTGGACCTTCTATTTCGCGGTCGATACACTTACCAATGTCGTGCAACAAGCCGGCTCTCTTGGCAAGATTTACATCCAGGCCAAGCTCGTTTGCCATGATGGCCGTAAGGAATCCAACTTCGATGGAGTGCGCCAATAGGTTCTGTCCGTACGAGCTACGGTACTTCATCTTGCCGATATACCGCACCATTTCCGGATGGATATTATGAATACCCAATTCCATGAGAGCGTTCTCTCCAACGCGCACAATTTCTTCTTCGAGTTCCTTGCGCACCTTCTCCACAACTTCTTCGATACGTGCCGGGTGGATGCGCCCATCGCCCATGAGGCGTTCTAGTGAGGCGCGCGCTACTTCGCGTCGGAATGGGTCGAAGCCAGAGATAACAACCGCTTCCGGTGTATCGTCGATAATCAGGTCTATTCCGGTTGCTGCTTCGAAGGCGCGGATATTTCTTCCTTCGCGGCCAATGATGCGCCCCTTCATTTCCTCCGACTGGAGGTTTACAACAGATACGGTAGACTCTACGCAGTGGTCGGACGCGGTGCGTTGGATAGCCATAAGCACAATACGTTGTGCTTCTTTACGGGCGTTCAGTTTTGCCTCGTCGCGCACATCCTTTACAAGCTGAGCTGCGTCGGCCTTGGCTTCGTTCACCATGTTATCTACAAGGAACTTCTTCGCGTCTTCGCGGCTCATGCCGGTGATGCGTTCCAGGCGGACATTTTGCTCTTCGAGAAGAACGTCGATCTCCTTGATCTTGCCGTCTATCTGCTGGGCCTTACGTGTAACGTCTGACTCTAGCTGAGAAACCTGCTTTTCCTTCTTCGTAATAACTTCGAGCTTCTGATCGATACCCTCTTCGCGCTTACGGAGCTCCTTTTCAAGATTACGGAGTTTCGACTCTTTGGAATCGCGTTCCGACTCGTACTTCCGCTTCATTTCGCGGAACTTGTCGTCGGCCTCTTCAATCTTTGTCCGCTTAATACCTTCGGCCTTCTTATCGGCCTCGTCTAACAAACTTTTGGCGCGGGATTCAGCTTCCGCTACTGCTGCGGCGGCAAGTTTCTTGCCACTCATGTAGGTAATCAGGAATCCAACGAGGGCTACTGCCGAGCCCACGATAATTCCCATGATGGTTGGGTCCATTTGTACTCCTTCTCCGTCTGTCTCGACGGTGGATAATCAAAAGGGCCGCATCCCGCTACCCCGGACAGAAGCCCGGTTTGTTTTCGGTTGGGAAAAGAACCAACGGTACCGCACAGTGGGTATCATCCTTGCCACCGCTGACTTCCACTGAACGAGCGAACCCGTTTCCCGAGCAAACTCGGGTGAGGCCTGCCATTGATGACCAGAGCCTGATTCCCTGGTTGAAAAAACTTGTATGGTTCTTTTTCAAGCGTGCGACAACGGTAGCAGAATGCGGCCACGCGTTCTACCCGGCACGGTGTACAAATGATCGAGGGTTACGACAGGGGCTGGCGCCAGGCGCGCTCCAGGTACAAGGTCATCTTTTCTAGCTCTGCTGCAACAAGTTTCGCGTCCTGCGAACTCTGCTCCTGCACATCAAGGTATTTCTCCGCGATATTAAGGGCGGCGAGGACCGTTAAAGTTGGCGTTGATTGCTCCCGCAACGTTTGTTGCAGATGTTGAACTTGAAGATTGACTTCGCGCACTGATTTCTTCATCTTCTCTTCGTCGTTTCCGCGAAGAGTAAGGTCTTTTCCACCTATCGTGACTCTGATCGTTTTCGACATAGTGTCGGGCTTTGTAAATCGTTGTCGTTAATCCAAGTTACGAAATCCCAAGTAATTGCGCCACGCGATTGGCCAGATCGTCTAACCGATCTGCCAATTCGGCATTACTTTGGGTTTGAGCACCAAACAGCATCATCTGCGGTGGTTCCGAAGACGATTGTTCTCGGTTTTCGAACGCCACCCGTGCCTGGTCCAGTTGCTCTGCGCGAGCGGCCAACTCGGACCTTACATCTTCGAGCTGACGCTGCAGTTCTTCGTTGTCGGCAATATGTTGGTTTGCGGACGCAAGCAAGGCCTGCACCTCTGTTAACGCATTCTGCAAACTTCGAATTTCAGCATCGCGTTCTTCCAACGTTTTCGCGCGCACGTGGAGCTGTTCTGCCTGCAGCTCTACCGATTCATTCAGTGCCCGCAGTTGATCCTCGGCGCGGTCTATATTCTTACGCAGCTCTATCAGTTCCTCGTTCATCTCCGGAGAACTTACGGCCTGCGTTTGCGCGGTTATGCCTTGTTCCAGCTCTTCGATACGCGCCAGCAGTTCGTCTACGCGCGCCTGTAGCTCGTGTTCCGACTTGCGCAGCACCTGATTCTGGGCATTTACAAGAGCATTCTCTTGGCGCAACGTAACAATAACCTCTGCGCTTTGGCGCACGGTTTCCCAAAACTTGGCAACAATTGCCTGCACGTTTGGTGCCGCGCCGGAATCTGCCTGCGCATCTGCACTTTTCTGTGGAAACAGGTCCGGTTGCTCGTTGGGCTGATGTTGCGAACTCATGTCAGTTTACCCATTGGTTGCGCCCCGAATCGACGCGCTAAGCACATCCTTCGTGGCAGTGATAATCTTTGCAATGGCATCGTCTACTTCGGCATCAACAAGCGTTCGCTCGTCCGACCGAAAGATCATGCCGATACCGATACTTTTTTGCCCCTTACCAACATTCTCGCCGCGATACACATCAAACACACCAACATCGCGTAGGATTAGGGGGCTTGCAGTGCGCACAACGTCAATAACCCGCCCGGCTGGAACATCGTCTCCTACAATCAAGGCAAGGTCTCTTCTCACAGCCGGGTATTGTCCAACCTTGGCATAGGTGCGGCGTTGCACCGGAACCGCGCGGACATTAATCACTGCGGCGGCTACCGGGCGCTCAATGTCGTACAGCGCTGTTACTTCGGGGCGTACCTCCCCTGCTGTGCCAACAACAACGCCACCAATACGGAGCTCTACGCGGTTCTCGGTAAACATTGCATCGGACGTACCCAGAGGAATAGACTCAAGTCGAGGATACAACACATGAAGCTCGCCAACCAGATCATAGATATCGAGTGAGCGTGGTTTATCCCCCCAATGCGGGTCTGTCTGACCTGTAATAACAAGCGTAAGACCTTCTCTTTGGCGAATACCAAACTCGGCCGTTGCATCCAATTCGAAGCGCGACCCAATTTCCATCAGGCGCACCGTTTGTTGTCCGTAGCGCAAATTCCTCGATGCCACTTCGAGCAAACTTGGTATCACCGATCCACGCATGGCAGAAAAATCTACGCCAAGGGCATTCTTCAAGCGCACACCTGCCACACCCGGTTCATCCGGCTTTGTTAGCACATGCGTTACACAGTCATAGTACCCGCGTGCTACAAGCATCGTGCGTATTGTTTCGCGAAGTTTTGTGCCGTGCTTGCCCCCTGCCCGCAAACCATCCGGAAGCCGATCGGCATTCATTGCAAGAACAGCCCTACCATTAGCAGGGATATTGTCTATACCATACAGGCGCATAACCTCTTCTGCAAGATCTGCCTCTATCGAAATGTCTGCGCGCCATGATGGTGGCACCGCGGCATGTGTGTATGGCAAGGTTACGGCGGCATCCGTAGCCAAAACACATCCTACCGACTCCAGCATCGACACAATTTGATCATCGGAAAGTTGCACGCCCAGCAGAGAACAAATTCTGCGGCCCGAAAATGGAATCGGCTCTCGTCGATCGGGGGGCGTTCCCACTTCTGTGCGGGGTCCGGCCTTACCCCCTGCCAACTCCATCAAGAGATACAACGCACGATCTGCGGCGCGCCGTATACCACCCGGATCTACGCCACGTTCAAAACGATACGACGCATCACTCGAAATACCCAGCACCTTGGCCGTTCGACGCACCGACTGAGGGTTAAAGAACGCAGATTCTATAACCACCGACGTGGTTGATTCATCAACCTCCGTGTTTTCTCCGCCCATCACCCCTGCAACGGCAATCGGACCCTGTCCGTCGCAAATCATCAGCATGTGTGGTGCTAACGCGCGTTGTTTGCCATCCAACGTAGTGAATTGTGTTTCCGTAGAGCGGGGCGTACGAACCACAATGTTTCCATTGCGAAGTTTATCTGCGTCGAACGCATGAAGCGGCTGACCCAGCTCCATGTTCACAAAGTTTGTAACGTCTACAATAACATTCCGCGGACGCAGACCAACGGCCGTAAGCCGATCCTTTAACCACTGAGGGCTTTCCTTTGCCGTTACACCCGTAACAACCTGAGCAATGTAATGCGTGCACAGCGCAGCGTTTTCAATTTCAACCGGAACAGCCAAACCCGGTGCGTTCATAAACGCATCCGCAGCAACAGGAGGATCGTGGAGCGATGTAACAGCCGAAACCTTGGCGGCGATAACCTCTCGAGCAATACCAATGTGACTCAGGCAATCGGCACGATTGGGGGTAATAGCCACATCGAACACAACATCTTCCAGACCGAGGGCAGCCGCCAGCGGAGTACCAACCTTTGCCGCGGTATCCATTACCCAAATACCGTCTGCCTCGTCTCCAAGACCCAATTCCGCCTTAGAACAAATCATCCCTTGCGAAACAATACCTCGCAGCGCACGCTCTGCAATTACAAAATCTGCTGCTGGCACCTTTGCGCCTACGAGGGCAACCGGTACTGTTTGTCCGGCCTCTACATTGGGAGCGCCGCACACAATTGTTCTGGGAGCGCCATCGCCAACATCTACCGTACACACAGACAGCTTGTCTGCCTTCGGATGTTTTTCTTTTTCCAGCACACGTCCAACAACAAAACCGCGCAGAGCTGCGGCGCGATCTTCAACAGACTCCACCTCTAAACCGAGAGACGTAAGCAAAGCAGAAAGCTTCTCTGGGTTCAGCGTTTCTGTGTTGTACGGGACCAATTCCCGCAGCCATTGTTGTGAGATTTTCATTTGAACCAGATTCTTTCACAAGAAGCGACAAAGATATATGCCTCAAGGGGCTAGGGGCTTTAGTATTTATACACAACAATCACCCACCACCCATAAAATTCACCGCGCACTACCCCCTATCGCATCCATCCACCACGGCCCGTCCATTTTGCCAGAAGCACCGAATTCCGTATACTTGCAGTCCCTATCGCGGGGTGGAGCAATTGGTAGCTCGTCGGGCTCATAACCCGAAGGTTGTAGGTTCAAGTCCTGCCCCCGCTACTCCTAGAAAAC
>DAITNB010000036.1:0-21469 GCA_036834845.1 bacterium
GGGTGGACAAGATTTGGTAATGCCAGTGACGTCAAAATGTCGAGGTGGCCGCGATGTGGCTGAGTGACGTTGATGTCCCGAATAAGAGTGGCCTTCTCGAGTACGTCCTTATTGTCGTCGATCTTGTTCCGCCTGCGGTTTATAACGGCAATGGTCAGCCGATCTCCGTGTTTGAAGATCACCATCACGGGCATGGGGAAGAGGCGGTTGATCTGCCGTGTGATATCGGAAAACCTTCCCCTGGCATAGTCGGCTTCCTTCAGCTCGATGGCGACGAAGACATACGATTTAAGCAGGCCGCGCTGGACGGCGTCGTTGCTGAAGAGAGCAGATTCGTGACTGAGCTCTTGATCGGTAAGTTGGAACAAGAGGTCTGCGGATATCCACTCATCGACAAGTGCCTTGTCTCGGTCGAACGTATGGTTGGCCTCAAACTGCTCAAGGAAGTTTTGCGGCGCTGAGCCCAAACCTTGGATGAACCGGTCGCTCTTGTATCCAAGCGTGTTAAGAAGCTCCCGAGCGGCTTCCTTGAGTGAGAGGGAGTGGAAACTGGCGAGGGCGGCCTCGATACTGGTTTGCATGTTCAACGGAGTTCCTTGAGTTCGCGTTTCAATTCGTTCTCGAGTTCGGCCTCGGTAGGCAGATGGAGTTTGTAGCGGCTGGTGAAGATCTTCTTCGATTGCTCAGGGCCGAGGAGATACTTCACGACCGCATCGTTTTTATCGGTGCAAAGGATAAGGCCGAGCGTCGGGTTATCACCTTCGGTGCATCGTTCTAGGTCGAAGTAATTGACGTATAGCTGCATCTGGCCAAGGTCGCCGTGGGTGAGCTTGCCAACCTTAAGATCAATCAGAATGTAGCACTTCAACACAGCATGATAAAACACGAGGTCGATGTAGAAGTGATCACCGTCAAGGGTGATGCGCTCCTGCCGGGAGACGA
Organism: bacterium; assembly: GCA_036834845.1. GTDB lineage: Bacteria > Bacteroidota > Ignavibacteria > Kapaibacteriales > Kapaibacteriaceae > UBA10438. Next base: position 943 of record DAITNB010000036.1, read on the forward strand.
AAGCAAAGCCCTTGCCCAGCTCCAGCAGGAATGCCTGTAGGTTGTTGATGAGTGCCTGTTCGAGGTCAGATTCCACGAGCCGATGAGATTCCGGCAGACCAAGGAATTCGATGACAACAGGGTCCTTGAATACGTCCGACGGTGTGGCAACTTCGTGTCCCGTGGTAGCGAGCTTCATGACTCCCTTCTTGTCCTTGCTTTTGGCAAGGCGTTCGAAGAGCAGACTGTTGATCTGGCGCTCCAGTTCTCGAGCGGACCAGTTGTTCTTGATGGACTCGATTTCGTAGAATGCGCGGGCGTCGGGAGAATCCACGCGGAAGAGCGCTCGGTAGTGGGTCCAGGAAAGATTGGGACTCAGCCGACCGGGTTCCCATGTCTGAGTGATCTCAGGTTCGGACAACTCGCCACGCAGTGCGTGGGGAATTCCGAACATTCCATCGAACTCGGGAGAATTCGAACGCAGTGCATTCGGAATTGGATCTGGCAAAGAAATCGAACGCGCTGCGTTCGATTTCTGCCCGGCTCCGAGTAGAACCGGATAGGCAAGGTAGAATGCCCGGCAATACTCAAGCTGCCGTACGGACCAGCCTTTGCCGAAGTCATTGGAAAGTTTACGGGAGATTCCCAGAAGCAGCGCATCGCCATATCCCGCACGCTTCCTCCCGTGCTGTTCGCCTTCGATAATCTCACTACCAATAAGCCAGTTCGCCATGACCTGGGTGGTATTCACCGTCCGCGCGACGCGTACCTTAGCTGACTCCAGGATTACCCGGATGCGCTTGTAGATTCCATCCAGTTCCTTTGCAGGAACGGAGCGAATAGGCGTGTTCGGCTTCTTAGCTCTCATTCTTCCGCCTTGATGACAAGCCAGGTAACGAGTTCGAGCTGGGTTTCTTCGTGTACCTGTTCGTTAACACTTGGCAGGACAAAGTCGCGCCCGGACTGCAGTCCTGCAGCGCTGCGCCTACGGTATGTTCCGGCGAGGGACTCCACGGCCTTTGTAAGCAGGATGTCGTAGGCCTTCATGTCGCTGCCGTGATTGGTCTCCTGATCGAACAGATCACAGAGCTGGCCATACGCTTCCGTTTTGCCGGAGCAAAGGATGCGGTAGATATCAAGAATCTGCTTCGGCTGTGCGAAACCAAAACGCACGTTACCGTCGTCGAGGACATACACGAGGAAGTAGGGATTGAGAGGATTGATGACCCCGCTCTGGAGAGGCTTTGCGTCGGGTTCGCCACTACGATGGCCTTCCAAGCGGAAGCAGAAGATGACACCCGGGCCGATGGCCTTGTAATCCGGGTGTGGTGGGACGCATGTGTAAAGGCCGAATGGAGCAGCTTCGAGTTTCTGTTTGTTCGCCTCGATGAACTTTAGGAGTTCAAGGCGGAAGTCGTCAAGGGTAAACTCCGTTAGCGATACGCTGTCGTCAAGGTCTTCGAGATCAAGAACTTCGTCCTTCAGCCGAAGAAGCTGCCTATCGCGATACCGCAGGTCGTCGGCGATGAGGTCTTCGAGTCCTTCACTCTGGAGTGGGTTGTCATTGGCGGTTGCGGAGAGGTCCACCAATGCCATGCGGGCTTCGACGCGACTTTTGAGATTGATGTACTTGTTGAGGTCTTCGGTAGGCCAGAAGTTCACAAGGTGAACGGCGGAGTTGACGCTGCCGATACGGTCGATACGCCCAAAGCGCTGAATAATGCGCACGGGATTCCAGTGAATATCGTAGTTGATGAGATAATCACAATCCTGCAGGTTTTGGCCCTCGCTGATGCAGTCCGTCGCAATCAGCAAGTCAATCTCGCCCGTCTGCAGCATCGAAGAGACCTTGGCGCGGTTCTTTGCGCGTGGCGAGAAATTCGTGAGAATCTTGTCGTAGGCCGTGTCGCCAAAAGTCGTGCGGGTGTTCCCGCCGCCGCAAACGAGGGCGATGTGGATGTTGAGTTCCTTGCGCGCCCATTCAAGCAACGATTCGTACAGGTATGTTGCTGTGTCGGCGAATGCTGTGAACACGAGCACCTTACGGTTCACTTCGTCGAGCTTGTTGGTTGTGGGTTTAGTGACCTTGGCCGCTATGAGCTTCTTGAGCTCGGCGAGCTTTGCATCGTTCTCAGGAGTGATGTTCTTCGCAGCGTTGTAGAGAGTGAGCAACTGGTCCTTGTCGTTCCTGAGTGCCTTCAGCCAGCCGTCGTCGCCTACAAGCCGAAGGTGGTCTAACCGAAACTTTAACTTGCCACCTACCTGCATGGCGTCCTCCAGCTCCTCGTCGTGGCCAGGGTCGTCGAATTCCACTACCAGTACTTCCGGCCGTGTGTTTTGCTCCTGTTGGGTTTGGAAGTCGTTGATGTTCTTTTCGAGTTCTTCGATCTTCTTGATCGTGCGATCCATTGTGATTTCGAACGACTTCACCGAGCTTTCGAGCCGCTTGAGGAAGTTCACCTTCATCATGCCAATCAGGTAGGTCTCTCGGTCACCCTGCGTAAACTGAGGAGCACCCTTCTTTTCGTACCCTGCCTGATGTTGCGGCTGCACAAAGCGTGAAGGGTTGAACAAAGCGAGAGTATAACGCTCGATTTCATCGTGGAGCTTGTCGTAGGATGGGAAGCGATTCTGCAAATCAATCTTAGGATGCACGGACATCGGCTTAGTTCGCTTTGGGAATCCGCCAAGCTGTTCGATGGACGCCTTGTAGTATTTCTGAATGTGCTTCCGCGAGCGGGCAATCGTCAGCTCGTCGAGGAGTTTGAAAAACGCGGCGTTGAGTTTCTCCAGCAGTTCGCCGGTCTTGCGCTCGTGGTTTTGTTTTTTAGCCCAAACGGAAAAGACCTTTTGCGCGCTGGTAAGTGTCTCCTTCAAACTGGCAACGCCAATGGATTCAGCAAAGGCATCGTCGCGATTCTCCGTAAGGAACAAGAGCTGGTTCCGAAGATCTTTCAGGTTGTTGTTGACCGGTGTAGCAGAGAGAAGGAGAACCTTCGTACGAACGCCGGATTTTATGATGTCATCCATAAGGCGCTGATAGCGGCTCTTGCGGATCACGTTCCCTTCGTCGTCCTTCTTGCCTGGCGTGTTGTTCCGGAAGTTATGCGATTCATCAATAACGATAAGGTCGTAGTTGCCCCAGTTCAGCGTGGCGAGATTGATGTCGCCCGAATAGCCACTCTCGCGGCTAAGGTCGGTGTGAGACACAACATCGTATCGGAAACGGTCATCGACAAACGGGTTAAGCTGGCTGTTGTCCTTATAGACCGTCCAGTTGTCGCGGAGCTTCTTTGGACAAAGCACCAGCACACGCTCATTCTTCAGTTCGAAGTACTTCATCACCGCGAGTGCTTCGTATGTTTTACCTAAACCAACGCTATCAGCAATAATGCAGCCGTTGTGCTTAAGTATTTTGTTGATGGCACCCTTTACCCCATCTTTTTGAAACTCGAACAGCGCCTTCCAGATACCTGTTTCAAACAGACTGGTCTTGCCTAGGTCTATGTCGGTCTGTCCTACATCGCTAAGGAACCTCTCAAAGATGTGGAAGAGCGTCTTGAAGTAAATGAACTCCGGACTGTGGTTCTCGTAAAGCTGTTGTAGGTATGTAAGTACGTCCTGCTTCACGTCCTTCACAAGGTTGTCGTTGTTCCAAAGCTCATCAAACCACTGCTTGATTTCCTTTCGGTCGCGATTTCCGTCAACAATCAGATTCAGTTCGTAGTTGTTATCGGAATTGCCGAGCCCTAGGCCACGCACCGTAAAGTTCGAGCTGCCCACAATCGCCTCTTCCACACCTGCTGTGGCAATGTGATACATCTTTCCGTGGAGGAGGTTAGACTGAATGATGGTCTTGATATCTACCTTGCTCTCAATCCAAACGGCACACTCCTTGGCAACACGCTTCTGCTGCAGAGTGTTGGTAAGCTCCATTCCGGCGGCATCCATGACAAAGGACTTCGTTTCTGTTCTGCTTGGATCGATCTGACTTACAAACGTCGGCTCGCCAAAAAGGAAGTCGAGGTGATCAATCTTGTCCAGATCTTCCTTGAGTGCGTCGTAGGCGTATATCGTGAAGTAGGCAGAAACGATGGACAGCTTCGATCCACTTTGTATTTTTTCTCTCAGAAAGTCGGCAACGGTCCCCCGACTATGGTTATCGCGCAGGCCAGAGTTGTTGTTTGTTGCAGGCATGAAGTCGCAATAGAGATATAAAGGTTGATGTAAAACAAACCCGTTGTTCCGTTGTGAATTTACGTGAATTGATCGGATTCAGGTGGGGTGCAAACGGGGCTACGTATGAGCACGTAGGTAACACTCTACCGTTGCTGCTCAACATCATCGTGATTTTCCGCTGTAACGCCGCGTTGCCTCTGCTGGCCTACGGCGCCTATTGGAGTTAGAGTAGTTGACTTTGAATGACGAAATGTGGTCCTTCGCTCGCTCCTTAGGATAACGCAACGCAAAGGTGCCTACCCTGCCCCCTCCAACCAATGGGTGGTCATCTCGCCCTTGCCTTTTACAGTGATGGTGCCGCGTTCCACGATGTGAAAGGGGGCGCCCGAGAGCGCTCGAGCCATGGCATCGCTGATGTGTATGCGACCGGGCTCGCCGCTGCTCTCCATTCTGCTCGCAACGTTTACTGTGTCTCCCCATACGTCGTACTGCAAACGCTCGGTGCCAATAACGCCGGCGGTTACCGGACCACAATGCACGCCAAGTCGCACGCGTATGGGAAGCGGATCATGAGCAGGTTCTGTACCTACCATTGCTACCGGCGTTGTTAGCTGCAGGGTGTCGACGGCATCAAACATGGCCAGTGCGCAATGTGCAGCGTTCACCATGTGCTCGCTGCTGGACGCTGCATCCCCAACACTCGCAAACGAAACAGCCATGTAGGAGTCGCCAATGGTTTTAATCTTCGTAACTCCATGCTCCTTACAAACAACATCGAGAGCGGTAAAGATCTTGCTCAGCATATTCACCAGATCTGATGCCGGTATTTTGTCCGAGAGTACTGTGAATCCTACTATGTCAAGAAATATCACCGCGACATTATCATACTGATCACCAGTTACCTTCTCGCCACTCAGCAGACGTTTCGCAACAGACTCCGGCAGGGCCCCGTAGAGCAACGCACGTTCCCTCTCGCGCTCGTGGCGTTCGACAGCCGCCCTGCGCTCTGCGTCCTGCGACGCGATGCGCAATACGGTCTCTTTTCCGGTAAGCTGCTCCTTGAGTTGTTGTGCTGCAGTACTGTATCGGATGTACTTCTGAAGATCGTTGGTTTCTGCGGCTATTCCTTGAAGGGATACCAAGGCCTGCCATTGCACAAACTGGTATCCGTTCTCCTCGGCATTGTTCTGAATCTCTACGAGCAGTGAAGTTGCTTGATGATACTCCCCACGCTTTGCCATGATGTTCGCACGAGACAGGTCCTTGCCAAGATTGAGGATTGGGTCGTTGATTGGCCATTGATCAAGTTCCTGCAACGCTCGCTCCGCAGAATCATAGTTGTTTAGTGAGATGTATGCTTGGATTAGGTTTAGCGTGTTGCTGTTCACTCCTCGGGTGTCTGACGAAACCTTGTGCAGTTCAATGGCTTGCGTTAGTAGCTGCGCAGCTCTTTCGTTTTCACCTAGCTCTTGATGACAGTTCCCGAGGTTAGCCGTTGTTTTTGCTACTCCACGACGGTGTTCGAGACTGGTGTAGATAGACAGGGCTTGCTGAAACAATTCAACTGCCTCGCTGTATCGCTCGAGTCTGTGGCATATGGACCCCTTCATGTTTAACACACTTGCCTGGCCCAGCGTGTTGCCTAACGCATAAAAGAACTCCTGCGCCTGGTCGAAATGCGCCATGGATGTGGCGTAGTTACCCGATCGATAGAATGCAATTCCGAGGTTGTAGTTTGCTTGCGCCTGGCCAAATAGATTATGGAGATCGTTATACTGATCAAGAGCACGATTATAGTACTCTATTGCTTCCGCAAAAGACGCCATGTCGTTGTACACATTGGCAATGTTGTTCAGAGATCCGGCGATATTCTCGGGTCTGCCCGCTCGTTTAGCATGTGCCAAGGCCTCCATGAATGCGGACAATGCGTGTTCGTATTCGCTGCGTTGATAATGTGCCGTACCAATACCGTTGTTAACCCGATTTAACCCTATGGAATCGCCAAGTTCAACATAAATGGCCTTTGCATCTAGCAAATGCCGAATCGAAGAATCATAGTCGTTGCCGTGTCTGGCAATAATGGCACGGGCCCGCGCCGAGAGTGCCTTTCCGGGGAGCGTATCTATCTTCTCAAGATCAGTAAGCACGTCTCTAAGTGCATTCTGATCGTGATTTTCGGCCGCCACGTCGAGCGCAGCTGAAAGCTCATCAAAAGATTTCATGATACTGTGGTTCAGACTGGGCGTTGCTGCGCTATGATACGTGCGGAATTCAGAACAGACGCCCCCTCTAATCCGTCACGAGAGAGTTAACGGGCGTGAGTGCGAAACTACGTGCTTTGCCGCAGCAATACGCCATAGTATACACATGCTAGCATAGACGACCTACAACCCCAATGCATCGACGCAAGGCGCGGAAGGAGGGAATCACGAAATGAGGTCCTTCGCTGAGCTCAGGATTACGCCTGGGGAATACTGGAAAATTGGAATACTGGAATACTGGAAGTGGGGGGCGATAGCGAAGTGCTTCCTTGCACGAGTAGAACCACCCTACCAGTGACTGCGTGTTTGCTCTTTCACAATGATATCCATAGCACCCACATCGCCCCCTACCTGCAGTAGAAACGCGTTAAGGGTAGACAACATGGTGTTTCCCTCCTGAGGCACAAAAGCCCAGCCCCGCACGGTGCTGTTCTGTACGAGAATGTTGTTCGACACTACGATGGCGGGCGAATACATGCGTCCGGCGAATCCATACCTGCGTCCTTGCTCAAAGATGACGTTGCTATCATACTTGTGAGTTGCCGCCAACAGTTTACTACTCGCTATGTTGTGCTGCACCTGCTGTTCTGTTACGGGGCTTTCCATTTCAATGGCAAATCGTATGCTGTGGAGTAGCTGGCTTGGAGTTGTAATGTCCGACGTAACTACCGGTATCTGAACGCCGATCGTTTGAAGCAATCGCGTAACGTCCATGCCATGATGTGTGCCTGCCGTGGCATCAAGATGCCTCGACACTACGTTTGCCGACACCAGGCGTTGGTGTTGACCAAGGTCTTCCGACCGGCGCACCACCACCATGTCTGCGTGTTTGATGGAACCAATAGCACCACCCGATATTCCGTGCAGTATGGCCATGGCTCCATGGGTGTTGCAGGAAACAATCTGTACAAGTTTCTCGCGGTGAATAACGGCGTTGTTGATGCCAGACATATAGGGAACGCCGAAACCCGTTTCGCTACCCTGCGCCGATACACCTTTCAGATTGTTTCGTTCAGCATAAAACACCTTGTTCCGAAGGCCTACACCATTGGACGTTGTCTCAAAAACATAGTCGGCGAGGCGTGCCTGCGTCACAAACGCGTCTGCATACGGTAGAACCCTTAGCCCCCTACCAACCAAAGGAGCATGATCTGTACTTCGCCATGTTGCGATGGTTCTCTGTAACGCTACAACTTCGTCTATACCAAGCAGATCCCTATAGTGCAGCAACAATGCGGCAAGAGTTGTACCAATGTTGCCCAGTCCGGTGATCAGAACCCTCATGCCTTCTTCCGTTGTACCCAGCGTTGTACCGTCTGTTTCCCAACAATCATAATCATTGCGGACGCAGCCACAATCTTAACATCCATCCACAGCGAATGATTACATGCATAGGTACGATCATACAGCCAGCTCATTTTAGCATTACACACATTTGATAGCTGGGCAAGTCCAACAATACCAGGCCGAAGTGACCACCGTGCCTGATAACGTTCGGTGTTCCATCCCAGCCGCACCACATCGGCATGCGTTAGTGGACGTGGGCCAACGATACTCATCGCTCCAGCAAGAACGTTCACAAGCTGTGGCAACTCGTCTATCCCCGTAGAGCGCAGTATGCGTCCAACAGATGTTATTGTTCCGTTCTTCATTGTTCGATACTTAACAATTGTAAAGGGGCGCATCTGGGCGCCAAGTCTCTCCTGATAAAAGAGCGGGGCATGCCGGTCGGCAATCCATATCACTATAGATATCACAAGCAGAAGCGGCAGTAGGAGAACCATGCCAGCAACTGATAGAACTATATCGAACAGTCGTTTCATTGTGGGGCAAGTTAGGCATTCAAGTGATTCAAGTAGTCCGCGTGCGGTATCTTGCGGGAAGTGCTGCCTACTCCCATACCAGAATTCTGTCTGAATGCGAACACTTGAAGAGATTTGCGATGAAATCCACTGCGGCGCCGTTACCGCCGGCGTTATCGGCACCGAGCGTTTGCAGTATGATGTGTGGGGCGATACCGTAAACGTTGCCTCGCGCATGGAATGCACCGGCGAGCCCGGCCGCATTCATGTTACCGAAGCATTTGCCATAGGGGCGACGCCCCATGCATCGCACGATGAGTTTTCATTCCGGTGTATTGAGAGAGGTACAATCGACATCAAGGGCAAGGGGCTGATGAAGACGTATTGGTTGGGAAGCACCACATGAGAACGTTCGACGAAATCTATGCCGACATCAAAGTAGCATTGAGCAACAACGACTTCGACGCCCTAGTATCCCTGGCAGAGGAAATGCTTGAGATTGGCACGGCGGAAGCCGAGGCCATGGCGAGCCGCGCACGCGCATGGGCGTATTTGTGCCGCGCCGACTACCCGTTGGCGTTGCAGCATGGTCACCGTGCGCTAACACGATACAAAGAGCTGGGCGACGGCCCCAGCATTGCAATCGTTTACAGTTACATCGGCACACTGAACTTGAGAACAGGCAACTACCCGGCAGCGCTAGAGCAATTCCACCGCGCACTGGCAATGCACGAGGAGCTGGGCAACCGCAGCGGGATGGCTTCCGCTACAAGCAGTATCGGCAGCGTGCATCAACATACCGGCGACTACCCAGCGGCTCTCGAGTACCTCCGCCGTGCCCTCGCCATGCATGAGGAGCTGGGCGACCGAATCGATCTGGCAAGAACTACCGGCAACTTGGGTATCGTATACACTAAAACTGGCGACTATCCGGCTGCCTTGGAACACCACCACCGCTCGCTTGCAGTATACGAGGAGCTGGGAGACCGTATCCATCTGGCAAGTGTCACAGGCAATATCGGAGCTGTGTATTCAAAAACAGGTGATTTTTCAGAGGCGCTCGGCCACTACCACCGAGCGCTGGCTCTGTTCGAGGAGCTTGGTGACCGAAATGGCGTGGCAAGCATCACGGGCAACATCGGCAACGTCTATGCCCAAACACGTGACTTTCCACACGCGCTTAGTCACTTCCAGGGAGCCGTAGCACTCCATGGTGAAACCGGCAATCTACATGGCGTAGCAAGCGTTACGCACAGCATTGGCACCCTGCATGCGAACACAGGCAACTACCCGGCGGCCTTAGATCACTATCACCGCGCTCTGAAACTGCATACGGAGCTGGGCGAGCGCAGCGGTGTGGTACACGTGATTGGCGACATCGTATCTGCATTACTGGCAACCGAGCAGGACTCGGAGGCCCAGACGCTCCTTGAAGAGCAATCTGCCATGTACATGAGTGACCCGCGAACGCGAGCATTTCACCACGCCAACCGAGCAATCACTGCCGAGCGCAGTGGCAACCTTGATGGTGCCCGAGAACACCTTATGCAGGCACTCGCAATCGTTAGAGAAGCCGGCGCACGAGACCCTGAAGCACAATGCCACCACGATCTCCGAGACCTTGCCCAAAAGCGCAACGACTTTGCCGGTTATATCGAACACAATGCTGAGTATCTGCGCATCACCGAAGAGATCCGCGGCAAGGAAGCAACTCAGAAGATGGCCATGATGGAGGCCCAGCGTGGCATAGAATCCGAACGCCGTGAGCGCGATAAAGAACGCGCCCTCCTCTACGGCACTCTTCCCAAGTCTGTTGCCGACCGTATGATTCGTGGAGAGAAGATTACTGGCGACCACTACGACAACGCCAGTGTAATCTTCCTGGACATCGTTGGATTTACTTCGATCTCCGACAAAATTCCCCCCGGCCATGTGGTCCACCTGTTAAACCACATATTCTCCACTCTCGACGACGTGTGTAGGAAACACGGTGTTACAAAGATCAAAACCATTGGCGACTCCTACATGGCCGTTGCTGGCGTGCCGGATGTGCTTGAAGACCACGCCCAACGCGCAGCGCTGTGCGCCATGGAAATGCTGGCGGCACTCAACGCTCTCGAGATATCGATGCCCCCTGAACTGGGAGACACATCGTGGATACAAAACGTGGGAGAAATTCAGGTGCGCATTGGCATCCACTGCGGCGCCGTTACCGCCGGCGTTATCGGCACCGAGCGTTTGCAATATGACGTGTGGGGCGATACCGTAAACGTTGCCTCGCGCATGGAAAGCACCGGCGAACCCGGCCGCATTCATGTTACCGAAGCATTTGCCCTAGGGGCGACGCCCGATGAGTTTTCATTCCGGTGTATTGAGAGGGGTACAATCGACATCAAGGGCAAGGGGCTGATGAAGACGTATTGGTTAGGCACAGTCTAGTGTTTATCAACGTGTCAATCAAACTGGATGTCGCCGTAGGAAGACCCGGCTGATGACGTAAACTCGACGCGGTAGATGCCGGGTACGTCAGGTCGCGCTAACGCTAGGTGGTATACACCGGCACGAATAACTCCGTCAAACACGGTGTTCACTGTCGCGCCCCCTTGCTTCTTTAGTAACACGGTTACGCTACCACTAACTGCGAGTGAAAGCCGTATGGTGCATTCACCACTTGTAGGATTTGGGAAGGCTGGACCAAATGTAAAAGACTCCTTGCCCTCGTCGCCGAGTTTCCAGTCTGTGGTATCGCCACCGAAGAACGTACCATTATCTGATGTGCGGTAAATACCACTAAAACGTTGAGCTTGATCACCCGTGTCCGTTGAATTGGAACACGATGCAAGCACAAGAAACACGATCAGTGCAAGGCCAGTAATATCTTGAGTTCTCATAGCGAAAAAAGTACGTAATTATTTTGGGACTGCTCCCCTGTAAACATGATCGTATACTCCACTACCTCCACGAGGGGGCGCGTGAATTCTGCGGGGCTTATGTAATCCAAGCGAATTGAAACGAACGCCACACCCATACGTAACGCTCGTCTTGGAGGGCACACTCCAGCATAGGTGCTATACCACCCTATTCACACATAGTAGGCAGCAAACTGCGGACTTATGGGCAGTACGGTTCCCACGTCTACACAATCACCACAAAGAACTAACCACCGTAACTTGCACCGTATGAAGACGCTCCCTCTTGCTGTGTTGGCAATATTTGCCCTATCGGCGTGCTCGGAACAGAAGGATGTGCTACACCCTACCGAACGCAGCATTACGCAATCTGTGTATGCCGCTGGTGTTATTGTTAGTAGCAATCAGTATCAAGTGTACCCAGTAGTGTCGGGCACAATTCAGCGTTTCCTGGTTTCCGAGGGTGATAGTGTGCGCGTAGGCGACCCAATTGCGGAGATTAGCAACGAGACAATTGTATTAGGCAGAGACAATGCGCGGTTAGCAGCAGAATACGCCGCTGTGCCAAACAACACGGAACGGCTTGCCGAGCTCAAGGCCGCCGCTCAGATTGCCGCTCTAAAACGTGCAGACGATTCACTGAAGGCCGAGCGTCAGCGCAGACTACTTCCTCAGGGTGTTGGAAGTAGGTTCGAAGTTGAACAGCTAGAGCTTGCGGCATCGAGTTCGCGAGCAGCTCACGAGAGTGCCGTGCAGAGGGTTGCGCAACTTGATAAGCAATTACGCTTTGCGGCACGGCAGGCCAAGGTACAGCAAGGTATCTCCGACGTTGCGCTTCGCGACCTGGTAGTTACGTCTACCATTAACGGACGAGTATTTTCCATAGTCCGCAAGAGCGGAGAAGCCGTTAATCCTCAAACCCCAATTGCGGTAGTAGGGTCAGACAGCGTCTTCATTATTGAACTTCAGGTTGATGAGTCCGACATCGTATCGGTGCGTGTTGGACAACGCGTATATGTTACACTTGATAGCTACCGAGATAGCGTGTTTACTGCCGAGGTTACAAAGGTGTACCCCATGATGAATGCGCGCACGAAGTCCTTTACCGTGGAAGCGCGTTTTGCTGCGGCCCCCTCCCGTCTGTACGCTAACCTTACCGCTGAAGCGAACATTGTACTGCAAACCAAGGACAAGGCGCTTATCGTTCCGCGCGACTATGTAACCAAGGATGGTTATGTAAAACTTGCCAGCGGGGAAATGCGCAAGGTAGAAACCGGACTCCGCGACTACAACACAGTAGAGATTGTGGGTGGTCTGACTACGTCCGATGCCCTTGTGCGGCCATAAATATGAGCGGTAGTGTTCTCATCGAGATTGCCACTACGCTGCTGCGCGCACGGTTGCGCCAGACCATTGTGGCTGCTGTTGGGGTAATGTTTGGCGTGGCCATGTTTGTTACCCTGTTGGGGTTTATGCATGGCCTCAACGATATGTTAGACGGACTTATCACCAACAGAACACCGCATGTTCGGCTGTATAACGAGATACAACCAAATCCAATACAGCCGATAACGTTGGCACAAGAACACGATAGTGCGTACAACTTTATCAGCTCCGTAAAACCCGTGAATGGACGCAAGGAGATTTACAACGTAAAGAAGGTAATCGAAACCATCACAACAGACGCAGACGTTTTGGGCTACGCACCAAAGATTACGGCACCCGTTATCATCACTGATGGTCCTGTTGAGCTTACAGGTATGATTTATGGGATAGATGTTGAGGCCGAGCGTAAGCTCTATAGATTCGACGACTACGTTGTAGCCGGAAATGCACGCGATGTGAGCGTTGTATCCAACAGTGTTATCCTCGGAAAGCCCCTTGCCGAAAAACTCTTTGTGAACATTGGCGAGGTTGTGCAAATCTCCACGGCGCAGGGCGACCAGTTTCCGCTGAAGGTTGTTGGCCTGTATCAATCGGGTCTAGCAGACTTAGACCGCACACTGTGTTATGCGTCGTTAGCCACCGTTCAAAAGCTCCTTGGACAGAATGCGAGCTACATAACCGACTTGAACATCAAACTGCGGAACATCAACACGGCTCCCGAGAAAGCACGATGGTATGCGCAGTTGTTTCGGGCAACAGCCGAAGATATCCAGACAGCAAATGCTCAGTTCGAAACCGGTTCTTCTGTGCGTTCACTCATCTCCTACGCGGTTGGAATTACGCTACTCATTGTTGCGGGCTTTGGCATTTACAACATTCTTAACATGATGATTTACGAGAAGATGGATGCCATTGCGATTCTGAAGGCCACCGGCTTTTCCGGCACCGACGTAAAACGCGTGTTTCTCGTAATATCCATTACCATTGGTATTGCGGGATGTTGCGGTGGTTTAGTAACAGGACTGATGTTGTCTTGGATCATAGACAACCTGCCCTTCGAAACAGCAGCACTGCCTACAATTACCACCTTCCCTGTTTCCTACAACCCCGTGTTCTACGCTATTGCAATGTCCTTTAGCATTGCAACAACATATGCCGCCGGATGGTTACCTGCTCGAAAGGCCAGCCGCGTAGACCCCGTGATTATTATACGAGGCAAGTAGTGTGAGTACACCGGTGTTAGAGGCCCGTAACATCAAGAAACAGTTTCACGATCCTGTTACCACTGATGTGCTGAAGGGAGTATCCTTTACTATCAATGGCGGCGAGTTCGTGTCGCTCATTGGTAGGTCTGGCTGCGGAAAAAGCACACTCCTCTACGTGCTATCTACCATGGATACCGACTACACAGGTGATGTGGTTATGGACGGCACCTCTATGCGCGGACTGAGTGAAATGCAACTCGCTGCGGTTCGCAATCAGAAGATCGGATTTGTTTTCCAGTTTCATTATTTGCTGAACGACTTCACGGTGTTGAAGAACGTTATGCTCCCGGGACTAAAGCTCGGCCTCTATCCGGAGCACGAAGTGCGCGAGCGTGCCATGCACAAGTTAGACATCCTTGGAATGGCCGATAAGGCCCCGAAACGTGCAAGCCAATTGTCAGGGGGCGAGAAACAGCGCGTAGCCATTGCGCGCGCTCTTATCAACGATCCCCTCATCATCATGGGAGACGAGCCCACTGGCAATCTCGACAAACGAAATGCCGATGCCGTGTTCGACATCTTCAGTGGGCTAGTGCGCGACTATCAACAAACCCTGCTTATTGTAACACACGACCAAGAATTTGCGCGCAGGTCTGGCCGGATTATCGAAATGGCAGACGGGCAGGTGTTGTAAGAGCCGAGTGAGATCCCCCTGGTGCTGCGCTCCTACGGATGAAGTTCATTGTTCGGATCAAATTCCGACAATGCAATTGCGTGAATGTTTTCGGCTAAGGGGAAACGTTCTCCGCCGGGCATAATAATGGTGGCACGCGACGCACCAATAGTGTTCATACTTTCGACGAGACCGCGTGGAATACGTGGCGACAGTGTACGTTTAATCTCAATAGCATGCACGCTGCCATTTGGATATTCGAGCACTAGGTCTATCTCGGCGCCCGCATGAGTACGATAGTAAGATGCAACCGTACCGTGTTGCAGCGAAGCCAATATCTGCTCAATGCAGTAGGCCTCCCACGAATGACCAACGATGGGATGTCCAAGCAACTGGTCTTCAGAGCTAATCGAGAGCACAGCGTGTAAAAGGCCGCTGTCGCGCCACATGATCTTCGGTGATTTCACCAGACGTTTTCCAACGTTATTGGACCACGCCGGAAGTCTTCTGATAAGAAACAGTCCCTCTAAAAGATCCATGTACGACCGAACGCTCTTGCCATCCAACCCGAGAGCGTTGCCAATGCTTGTGAAGTTAACAAGTGACGACTGCTGATGTGCGATCATCGTACACAATCGGCGCAGCTGGATCGGTGAAGCGTTCACCCCCATCAAGGGAAGGTACCTCTCAACGTGACTGGTAACAAAGTCGTTTCGCCATACAAAGGACGCTTCATTGGTCTTTGCAAGAAAACTGTTTGGATAGCCCCCTCTCACCCAATGTTGGTTCAGTGTCCTTTGGTCCGCACCAACTTCTCGTAGTAGTAGTGGCGTTAGCTCTAAATAGCTGATGCGGCCGGCCAACGTTTCTGAACCCTGACGCAGTAGCTCCGGTGATGCAGATCCCAACAGTAGGAACTGACAAGTATCTTCACCGTTCATTCGGCGTTCATCAATGAGCGAACGAAGTATTGGAAACAGATCTGGAACACGCTGAACTTCATCGAGCACCACTAGGTGATCTGCCTGCCGACCGAGGAATAACTCCGGATCGGCCAGCTTTGCTACATCGGAAGGTCGCTCTAGATCCAGATACACGATTGGCTTATCCAATTCGAGGGTTCGCGCAAGCGTGGTCTTTCCTACCTGCCGTGAACCAAGCAGGGCTACGGCGGGTACCGACCGAAGTCGATCAATAATGACAGTTTGGAGCTCTCTATGAATCATTAACCTAGAAATTACGGAATAACATTCCGAATTATCAAGGTTAAATAGTGACATGGCAGAACAACTCGGCTACCCAATTACCGACCTTCGCATGCCCTTCCCTTGTGCGTACAACGTCTATCTGTTGGGTACAATGCAGACATTGTGCGCATCCGGTTCTGGCAGCATCACATTCGAGCAATGGAGTATCACATGCGCGGCGAGATCGATATGAACCATCTACAACCACACCGGAGGTTAAAGGGAGCACACGCATACTGCTGCGCCACGGCAGGTTGATAAAACACACGTTCTTGTTTTCCCGGAAGGTTGCTATGGCAAATGAAGTACCCTTTCCAACACAACACACTGGCCATTCGTGAGGCGAACCAGATACACGCCAGCCGGCACCTGTGCAAGGATGGGATCGTTGCCAATGCGCCGACCCTTGTTTTGGTCAGAACCGAACAACATATCCGTGCCTATGAGCACACCTTGAAGGTTCATTACATCTCTCCGCAGAACGTCGGTAGGTTGGAACATACACGCGGGCATTGCGCCAACTTCTTGCACACTAACAGGTGTTGGATCGAACCACACAAGACCATTGTATGATCCTCCAATGAGTCTGTTTCCAACCACCACAAGGTCGTTTAGCGAGAACGTCTCTGCTGTATAGTCCGGCGCATACAACGTATCAACAGCCGCTGTAGAATTTGCAAGGCGTACCAGGTCTCCCCTGCCCCCAGCGTAGGACACCCACAGATGATCACTGTTGCGAGGATCCTGCACTAGGGCCTTTGCGGCGTACGGCAGTGCCCAAGGCCGTGTCCAAGAGTCGCCATTATCAACCGACTTCATAACACCGCTACTGCCAGACATGTAGAACGTATTAGCATCGTTGGCATCGCCAATAACGGTTTGTGGCTCGTTCATTACAGCTGCGTGTTTAGTCCACCTACTGCCATTATCAATAGTGCTGTATGTGTTTGAACCCTCGGCAGCGATTACGTGGGAGGGGGCTACGGGGTTCCTCGCAATAGCCAGGATAGACCGATGGGAGTTGGCAACATCGTTCTTCCATGTTTTACCGCCATCTGTGCTTCGTTTCAAATTGTAGAGTCCACCACAGATCACCTGATCTGGATCTGTGGGATGGATGGTAATAGATCCAATTGGCTCGTTTTGAGATGGGCTCGCCCCTTGCCAGGCTATGCCTCCATCCGACGAACGATAGATATCGGAATTCGTACCACCAACCATGTGCATAGGATTCGACAGTGCCACATCAAAGGAGTAGACGCGTCCACCACTGGGCTGGTCGTACGTCGCCGGCGTCAAGAAGGTCCAACTCTCTCCTCCATCAGTGGTCTTGATAACATCGTTTACGCCCTGCACAAACCACGTACGATCGTTGAGAGCAACGATACGTTGAATGTCTAGTCGATTTATGCCGCGATCGAGTCTGTCCCACGAAGTTCCGTTGTTGCTTGAGCGGAAGATGCCCGACTGGTAACAAC
The DNA here is from genome assembly GCA_036834845.1 of bacterium. Classification (GTDB taxonomy): domain Bacteria; phylum Bacteroidota; class Ignavibacteria; order Kapaibacteriales; family Kapaibacteriaceae; genus UBA10438. Next base: position 18,062 of record DAITNB010000036.1, read on the forward strand.
CAACGTACAACTGACCTTGGTGTAACACCGCCGATAGTCGTGTGGTATGTGTTGTATCGACCGTTGTCCACGTATTGCCGTGATCCGAACTACGATGCACATTAGTTCCCCATGCATACAGAACTGAACTGTTGGATACTTCCTGCGTGATACCAGAGACCGTAAGAATATTCTTCTGCGTCTTGTCTATCCAGGTGCGCCCCCTATCCGTTGAAACGGCAAGCCGACCCTGGAAATATCCATAGAGTTGATCGGCAATTGTTGCGTCTGCTGCAAGCAGATTAACGCTATAATTCAGTACACCAGTGTAGGCAAACTTTCTCCACGTCCTGCCGGTATCAATGCTCTCGTACATAGAGTCCTTTACCTCCAGGTACATATGCTGTGGAGCTGCGGGAGACACAACAACATTCGAAAGACCAAGAAGTGTAGATGCAAATACCGTGTCCCAGTGTGCGCCTGCGTTTGTAGATCGAAGAACAGGCGGAGACATACCCCATGTAAACCACAGATTTTTGTCTGTGGGGTGCACCATGAGGTTCCTCATCGTGTTGTTGGGCAGTGTAGACACCTTCTGCCACGTTGCCCCAAAGTTCGAGGTTTCTACAATCCAAGCATCAAACAACATTCGTATGGTTTGCTGTGTGCCTGGCACAAAGGACAATGCCGTGGTAGAGTAACCCCACCAGTCATCGGGGAAGGGGCTCATCTGCTGCCATGTTGTGCCCCCGTTCGTTGTATAGTACGGTTGCGAAGATCCCTGAATCTGCGTGGCAATTATCTCCGGATTCGCGGAGCTAACCGCCAAGCCGGTGTATGTTGCACCGGGTGGACCATCAAAGCGCACCCAGCGCTGCGCCACAGCACCTGTGGCAACCATTACGAATACTGCAAGAACCGTTGTAAACCGGATGAGATTTCGCATGCTGTACACTCCGTAGTTGATGTATCAGCAACCTAGGGCATACGAAAGCAGCGTACTATGACAATAGTCACAACGTACACATAGTATTCGAAGGAAGTATCTTGCGGCATGTTCAAGCTGATTGCCTACTCCGAAGTGATCTCCTACCTGCTACTCCTATTCGTAGCAGTACCGCTGAAGTACGTCTTTGACCAGCCCATGGGAGTTAAGATTCTTGGCCCAATTCACGGCGCACTATTCGTGATTTACTGCATCATGGTAGTTCGCAAGTCTTCAGCCGAAGAGTGGACGTTTAAGCGCACCGCGTGGGCAGTATTTGCGGGCATCCTGCCCTTGGGTCCGATTGGCGTGGCGAAGAAGTAGAGGAGAGGTTGAGTCCACACCATTTGGATCGGCCATATGAATATCCGAACTTCCAGGTATGAATCGGTTTATGCTATCGCTCTCACTCGACGATCTACGCGAGAAGCCCGTCCATGAGCTCCAGCTGCTGCTGCGATCTGTGGCTCCGCCAGAGCAGACCAGCGAGCAGCACATGGCCTGGGACGAGACGATTGAGATACTTTCCACAACATTCTCCTACACGCAGCATCAGGGCACGGCGTTTTTCGAGTTTGCTGTGCCACGGTTGGGATCGCGCATAGACGTGGTCCTGATCGTTCAGCATGTGGTGTTCATCCTGGAGTTCAAAACCGGCGTCGGCACAACAGCGGCATCGGCTGTGGACCAGGTAACGGACTATGCGTTGGACCTACGCTACTTCCATCGAACGTCACGTGAGGTACTGTTAGCGCCCGTGCTGATTGCCTCGGGCGGTAGTAACGTACGTAGTTTGGAAGTAGACAAGGAAGATCCGCACATGCTGCGTGTTGCCATTATGTCTGCACAACATCTGCGAGCATACATTCAACTTGTCCTGCACGAAACAACGGGAACACTCATCGACCCAGATACGTGGAGCCATGGTTCGTACGAGCCCACACCAACGATCATCGAAGCGGCCAGAGCTCTCTACCGTGGACACAACGTGAGTGAAATCACGCGCACCACAGCCGGAGCAGGTACCCTTTCGCATACGTCGAGCACACTCCTCGAAGTGATACGCAGTACCATGGAGCGCCAAGAAAAGGCCATCTGCTTTGTTACTGGAGTTCCGGGCGCTGGAAAGACGTTAATAGGACTCAACCTTGCTACCACACCTATCGATGAACAAACTACGCAGCATTGTGTGTACCTGTCGGGGAACGCGCCACTCGTTGCCGTGCTTCGTGAAGCCCTCACACGCGATGCTGTAGCACAAGCAAAGGGGCGAGGGGAACGCACAACAAAGATCAAGGCAGGACAGGGTGTAAAGTCGTTCATCCAAAACGTACACCACTTCCGTGATGAAGGGTTGCGTGCCGATGCGCCCCCTATCGAACATATCGTTGTTTTTGACGAGGCACAACGCGCATGGAACAAGGAGCAGACGCAACAGTTTATGGCCCGCAAGAAGGGCATTAGGTCCTTCGATAAGTCTGAACCCGAGTTTCTTATTGAGTGTATGGACCGACATCCCGAATGGGCTGTTATCGTGTGCCTCGTGGGTAATGGACAGGAGATTAACCGTGGCGAGGCCGGCATTGCCGCGTGGCTTGAAGCTTGCAACTCTCGGTTCCAACGGTGGAAGGTCTACGCCTCGTCACATCTCGCATCGTTGGAAGTGGGAGCCACAAAGCCCCTTACCCAATTACAGCAACAGGGACTGTTTACGGATATGCCGGCGCTACACCTTACGGCCTCTGTTCGCTCCTTTCGTTCCGAGGCCATGTCTACGTTTGTGAATGCACTTCTTCGATTCGATCCCGATGCGTCAACATTACTTGCTCAGGTAGAAACATCGTTTCCCATTGTCCTCACGCGCGACGTTAATGCAGCCAAACAATGGGTGCGCCATCGAGCACGCGGCAGCGAGCGCTATGGTATTCTAGCTTCAAGTGCTGCGCAGAGACTGCGTCCGTATGCTATTGATGTAACATCAAAGATCGACCCCGTGCACTGGTTCCTCAACGGCAAGCAAGATGTGCGTTCCTCATACTTCCTCGAAACAGTAGCAACCGAGTTCGACGTGCAGGGTCTCGAGCTCGACTGGACATGTATAGCTTGGGACGCCGACTTCCGTCACACGTTCCGCACGTCTACGTGGAGTCAGTTTGCTTTCCGTGGAGACCGATGGGAGAACATCAACAATCCAGATCGTAAGGCATACCAAGTAAATGCCTATCGTGTGCTCCTTACCCGGGCGCGGCAGGGTATGGTTATCTGTGTTCCCCCTGGATCAGAAGAAGACAACACCCGGCGACCAGCGTTTTACGACGGCACGTATGCATACCTAACGTCCATTGGTATGAAGGAGTTGTGATGTTATATGAGGTAATCTGGTAATTCAGGTAATCAGGTAATTCAGGTAATCAGGTAACTCAGGTAATTCAGGTAATTCAGGT
>DAITNB010000037.1:0-21088 GCA_036834845.1 bacterium
GATATTGGTGGTCTCGCCATACCAGCGGCCGTCTGGAAGAAACCGCAAAGCGCCGTAGGTGGACGGATTTAGGGGTTTTATGGGGCTGGAAGCCAAGATTGTTGTTTCGTCTCCCCGAAACTCATTATCAACGTCGTAGAGCGCCACGGTACAACCCATTTCGGTTAGCCCGCGCTCGTCTACCGGTGCCCGCTCGTATCCAAGGAGCAAAAACGGGATTCTCACCTTCACCACATAGCCGTCTGCCCTTGGGGTAGTAACCACCCGAACACGCTGAACGGCCTGCTCTTGGGCGGGGTCGAGTTCGTCGGTGGTTTTTACTCTGATCGACGGACGCCGATCGGCGAAATCGCCGATTTTTATCGAAAACACATATAAGCCGGAGTCGCTGCTTGAACGGATGTCTATTTTGTTCCGACCAAGCTTTTGTATAGAACGCGAGCCCCCTAACTCATCAAGTGGGGTTACGTCTAACCAGATGTCTATCCTGTCTGCCGCGCAGGTATCGCACCAACCGGTAACGATGGATGAATCGCGCACAGAAATGCGGAAGTAGAGATTGTCGTCGTCGTACACCACCCGAGTAGAGAACGAAGCGTCTTCGGGTCCGCGCCACCAAAACGATCCGTCCTGCACGTGCCGGATGGACGAAACGATGACCTCGGACGCATAGCCGGCGAATATCTGGCGCGTTCGGCTATAGCACGGTATCGTAAGGTACTCGGTGGATAACACGTCTTCTTCATCGCCGTCTACAAATCGCTCCTTCGTTTCGAGTGTGCGATAACTCCGGAATGTTTCGTGGGCAAAGGACTGTACCTTGTCGGAAACAAACTCGTCTACAAGTACCACGCTCCCGTGTTCGAAGCGATACCCACGGATCATCCAATCATCGGCTTTGCGTTTCTGGGTAACGTAGGCCGAGCCTTCTTTTACAACTACACCTATCTCCAGCGGAAGGTCTACGTAGATAAAAGGCAGCTTGGCAATGTTTACAAGAAAGCCGTCGTTATCTACAAAGAGGTACACAACACATTCTCTGCGACGTGTTCCCAATATGTTTACAGACACGGCCAAATCGTAAAACCCGTCGCCACTAAAGTCGCCAACGTCCCAACCCCAAATTCGATACGAGGTTCCCTGAGGCAAGGCTGCCTTTACGTCTGCAATTAAGTCTTCTGCGAAGTACGGATCGAGTCTTTTCGTAAACTCTGCGAAGTCCATGCCCGACTGTGCGCGCGCCTCTGTTCCGCCTACCAAGAGCAGAACAACCATTACGAAGGCAACATAGGCCGGTCGAAGAAGTGTCATTGCAGGGGGCTTATACTGTTGTTGCAGCTGTAAGCACGGTGTTACGTACCTCGATGTGATTTGCTCGCAACCTTGCCCCGTACTGACCAACAACTTGTGCCGCGGCGTATGATGCTAAGCGTGCGGCATGCTCTGGATGATGACGATGTAACACGCCGTAGAGGAATGCTCCGGCATACATATCGCCTGCACCCGTAGCATCCACTGCGTCTATCTTGTACGCTGGCGCCACGGCGTCTACTCCATACCAACGCACCTTACTTCCGCTGGTGCCCGCCGTTAGCACAACGTTGCGGAAGCGAGACGTAAGCTCGCGATAGGCCTCGTCTACAGAGTCGGTATCGGAAAGTGCTTTTCCTTCGGTTTCGTTGCAGAACACCAAATCGGCACTGCGTAATACTGAACGCAAGCGGTCTCCAAACACATCCACAATGAATCCATCCGAACACGTCACGGCAATATTCGTGTTGTGTTTCCTGGCATAGAACACGGCCTTGTCTACCGCTTCGGCACCATTATCATCTGTAAGCTTGTAGCCCTCGATGTATATCCACTCGGAGCTCTTGATTAGTTCTTCATTGATGTTGGACTTTGTAAACTCGGTGTTCACGGCCAGTGTTGTGTTCAGTGTTCGTTCGCTATCGGGCGTGATAAGCACTAAACAGGAACCGGTAGATGCACCGGGAACCTGATCTGCCGCTAACACAATGCCTAACTCGCGGAACTCATCAGCATAGAACACCCCAAAAGGGTCGTTGCCAAGAAGCGAGCTATAGGCGCAGTTACCGCCGAACTGACCATAGGCAATGATGGTGTTCGCTGCAGACCCGCCGCTGCATCGATGGCATTCACGACTACCAAGAGCGGCAATCATCTCGTGCTGACGCTGTGTTTCCGTAAGCGTCATTGCACCTTTCGTAACGCCGAATGCAGCGAGTTCTGCTTCGGTAACGCGATATTCGAGATCGACAAGTGCATTGCCGATTCCCGTGAGTTGGAGTTCTTTCACGCTGCAAATTTAGGTAGTAGACAGCCGAATGATCTCTTCGCACAAGTCCGGAAACTCCATGTTCATTGCCCTGGCCGCCATGGGCACCAAGCTTGTTTCCGTAAATCCGGGTATCGTATTCACTTCCAAGCAGAAAGGAATGTTGTCTTCTCGCAGGCGAAAGTCTATCCGAGAGTACGCCCTGCAGCCCAATACATGGTGGGCTGCAATCGCTAGGTTCTGCACGTGGTCTTGAACTTCTTCTGAAAGTTCGGCCGGACAGTGATACTCCGTCCGTCCCTTGGTGTACTTGTTTTCGTAGTCGTAATACCCGTCCTTGGGTGCTATCTCGATAATCGGCAGGGCCTCATCCCCCAACACAGCCACCGTTAACTCACGTCCGGCTATATACCGCTCTACAAGAATGGTGCTGCTGTACACGCTGGCCGTTTGCACGGCTGCAGCAAGTGTATCCACATCAGCCCCCTGCAGAATGGTCATACCCACCGTAGAGCCCTGATCATTGGGTTTTATCACGCAGTCTGTTCCCACTTCCTTTAGGGTGTCTGCGAGAATTCCGGCGTCGGTGGCATGTTCGGGACGCAGACTTACCCATGCCGGCGTTGGGATACCGGCCACTTGGAAGAGCATTTTGGACAAGCCCTTATCCATCGCCGTTGCACTGGCAAGCATGGTGCTTCCCGTGTAGGCAATGCCGCGCAGATCAAGCAAACTTTGCACGTAGCCGTCTTCGCCGTATTTGCCATGAAGAAGGATAAACACAACATCAACGTTGTTCAGCAGCGGCGACATTATGCAGTCGATAAGAGCGCGCGGTTGGAAACTCGCTAGCTCCGCTTCGGTTACCTCGCGTGGTGTTGCTGCTCGCAGCTCCTCGTCGGAAACTATTCCGTTAGCCCCCCGAGAAGGGTCGATGGCTGTTACCGTATGACCCAACTCGCGAAGGGCAAACACGGCCGCTCTGCCGCTAAGCATGGAAATGTTGCGTTCGGGACTAATCCCGCCTAGGAGAACGGCTATGTTCATTGTGTTGCGTCGTAAAGCGTTCGCAAATACTTAACGTCTTCCCACGTATGGCGCTTCCAATCCGGGTTACGCAGCAGTGCAGCCGGATGGTACGTAACCAACAGTGGTATTCCATGATAGTCGTGCGTTTTACCGCGGAGATTCGTCATGGACTCTTTGTTTTTCAGGAGGGTGTTGGCAGCAGTAAGACCCAGAGCAAGGATAAACTTGGGTTTGATAAGGTTGATCTGCTCCCACAAATACGGTTCGCACTGATCTGTTTCGCTGGTAAGGGGCTTGCGGTTTCCGGGTGGTCTGCACTTTAGAATGTTGCAGATATACACCTCGTCTCTCCGAAGGTTAACTGCTTCGAGGATCTTTGTAAGAAGCTGACCCGCTCTGCCAACAAAGGGCAATCCTTGCTCATCCTCGTCTGCGCCGGGCGCTTCGCCCACTACAAGGATATCGGCGTTGGGGTTACCGCTGCCGAAAACAAACTTTGTGCGCGTGCTCCCAAGCGCGCAGTTAAGGCACGACGAAATCTGCGCCTCAAACTCCGCAAGGGTGCGCGGACTCTCCATTGGGTCATGAGAAGCGCGAGGCGCCTCCACAATGGGAGGCGCCTCGGCTTGGGTTTCATCAGGAATCATAAGCGGAGTTGCAGGTGTTGTTGCGTAGGTAACGTTTCCGTACATCTCGCGCTGCTGCTGCAGATATGCGATAATTGTGTCTCGCATCACTCTTCATGTGCTTCGGCTTCTTCGTGTTCTTCGGGTGTGTCTGTGCCCTTAGGTTTGCCCACACTGAACACCAGTTGACCGGTCTTCTTGTCGAGCTTACCCTTGATTGCGCTGCCGTCCGTGTATTGTCCACGCAGAAGCTCTTCGGCAATGGGGTCCTCTACAAACCGCTGAATCGTTCTGCGCAGTGGTCGTGCCCCATACTTCTCGTCGAAGCCCTTTTCTGCCAAGAACTCTTTAGCAGACTTGTTAAGATCGAGATTTATACTGCGGGCTGCCAGACGTTTTAGAACACGGGTTAGCTGGAGATCGATGATGCGATACATGTGCTCCTTCCGCAAGGAGCGGAAGATTACATACTCGTCTATCCGATTGAGAAACTCGGGGTTGAAGAGCCGCTTCATGGTTTCTTCAACGGTGGTTTTCATGTTCTCATAATCATCTGCCTGCACGTCTACGGCAAATCCGATGCGTCCGCCGGCCTTCACATCACGCATTCCCACGTTGGACGTCATGATGATGATGGTGTTCTTAAAGTCTACGCGTCTGCCTAAACCATCGGTAAGCTGTCCGTCGTCGAACACCTGAAGGAGGATGTTGAACACATCTGGGTGTGCCTTCTCGATCTCGTCGAGCAACACGATGGAATACGGCTTGCGGCGCACCTTCTCTGTTAACTGCCCACCCTCTTCGTAACCAACATAGCCGGGAGGAGCACCAACCAAGCGAGACACCGTGAACTTCTCCATGTACTCGGACATGTCGATGCGGATTAACGCCTCTTCACTGTCGAACATGTATCTGGCGAGTGCCTTCGCAAGCTCTGTTTTTCCTACGCCCGTTGGACCAAGGAACATAAACGAACCGATAGGACGATTTGGGTCCTTGAGTCCTGCCCGCGCCCTTCTTATTGCCTTAGCAAGATGTTCAACGGCTTCGTCCTGACCGATGACTTGGGTTTTCAGCTCGTCTGCCATCTTCAGCAGTTTAGCTGTTTCGCCTTCTGCAATCCTGTTTACCGGGATGCCGGTCATCATGGCAATTACGTCTGCCACGTCGTCTTCGGTTACGTCGTGCACGGCATCACCGGCACGGTTTTCCCACTCTTCCTTGGCAGCTTCGAGATCTGCTTGGTGCTTCTTCTCTAAGTCGCGCAGGCGGGCTGCTTCTTCGAAGTTCTGGCTTTTCACAACGCTGTTCTTCAGCACGCGCAGTTCTTCAATCTTTTCTTCGAGTTCCAATACTTCCTTCGGCACATGAATGTGTGCCAGGTGCACACGTGCGCCGGCCTCGTCCATCACGTCGAGCGCTTTGTCTGGCAAAAATCTGTCGGTGATGTACCTGTCTGCCATCACCACACATGCCTTCACAGCATCTTCGGTGTAAAGAACACCGTGGTGTTTCTCGTAGCGATCCTTCACATTCGTAAGGATCTGCATGGCTTCTTCGGCTGACGGCGGATCTACGATAATCTTCTGGAAACGCCGGTCGAGAGCACCATCTTTTTCGATGAACTGACGGTATTCATCTAGCGTGGTAGCGCCGATACATTGAATGTCTCCACGGGCGAGTGCTGGCTTAAACATGTTTGATGCATCGAGTGAGCCGGATGCGCCCCCTGCCCCAACGATGGTGTGAAGCTCGTCTATGAAAAGGATAACATCCTTGGCTTTCTCCAGCTCGTTCATCACGGCCTTCATGCGCTCTTCGAACTGACCCCGATACTTCGTTCCCGCAACGAGAGCTGCAAGATCGAGCGTAACAATACGCTTGTCGAACAACACGCGAGATACCTTGCGATCGATGATGCGAAGCGCTAGACCTTCTACAATCGCTGTTTTTCCAACACCGGGCTCGCCGATGAGAACGGGATTATTCTTTTTTCTGCGAGACAGCACCTGAGCTACTCGCTGAATCTCTTTGTCTCTACCGATAACGGGATCGAGTTTACCTTCTACGGCAAGCTTTGTAAGATCGCGTCCAAAATTGTCGAGAACGGGTGTCTTTGCACGCTCCGGCGCCGGCTTCGACCTGCCGGTGCCTTTCTCCTGCGGTTTCTGTCCGCTCGGCGTTTTGCCGCTGAGGTATGCATCAAGCTCTTTGCGCACGGAGTCGTAGTTCACGGCGAACTGACCAAGAATCTGGGCAGCAATATTGTCTTCGTCTCGAAGGAGCGACAACAGAAGATGCTCTGTGCCAATTACATCCGACTTATACAGCTTTGCCTCGAGATACGTGATCTTGAGAACCTTCTCTGCTTGCTTCGTAAGTGGGATGTTCCCAATTGTGAGCGGACCGCTCATCGAGCGCACGGTGTCTTCCACCGCACGTTTGAGCTTGGTAAGATCTACTCCCAGATTGCGGAGAATTTTAACCCCGATACCTTCGCCCTCGCGGATAATGCCAAGGAGAAGATGTTCGGTCCCAATATAGTCGTGACCCAACCGGAGCGCTTCCTCGCGGCTCAGCCGGATGACATCTTGAACGCGGTTTGAAAAATTGCCTTCCATGGCGGTGATCCTCGGAACGGTGTGTGTTCACAGATAAGACGTTAACAACGGCTTTCTGTTACTTTTCTGCCGAAATATACTGTTCCCCGTTCACCGCTAACAGTCGAGGTTATGCACACCCAACTCTACATTGCTGTTAATCGTAGAGTTTTTTCACAGCACCAACACGAATTTCTAGCGTTGGGGTGCTTGGTGCTACAGCAGCACTTTGAGCAGCAGGAACGTTAGATTTAGGTGCTGTGTTCTTGCCCTTCTTTCCCTTTGCAGCGGGAGCAGGGGTGGCTTGCGCTGCAGGTGCTGCCATTTGCGTCACTGGTAGTGGAACGGAAACGTACTTTATCCGCACGTCGCCGGCCTTTACGTCCTTCAGCGCCGCCTTGATTGTTGAGATACGCTCTTGAACAAGGCCCTCGTTGGGGTCGGCAGGCTCTGGCGGACGCACCGGCTCCTCTGGTAGCGGTTGACCCTTTTTCACCTTCTTCACTGCCTTCGACCACGCATCGTGTTGCTTGCGATATTCTTCTTCGCTTCTTGCGCGCGCCTCCCGCAACTGATCTTCGTCTGGAGCTACATTCATCACCAGGTTCATTTCTTGGTTGGCGCGAAGCAACTCCTGCATGGCTTGCACTGCCTGCATCCCTTGCGGTGAGAGTTGTGGAGAGTTGTGCTCAAAACCTTTGGCAACGGACCTCAACAGTTGGCCTTCTACAAGCTTTGTTATGGTAATGTCTTGCTTGATGATCTTAAACTTCTGCGATGCAGGCATCACCACTTCTACTTCCTTACGCATCACGTTGTAGCCGGAGAGTGCAAGCTTATGTTTTCCTTCTTCCGACAACGTTTGAAGGTACGTTCCATCCTTGGAGTTGGAGGAAATAGTTATACGCTTACCACTCGGCGTAAAGATGAAAATCTTGCAACCAACGGGTTCGCCCGTGGCGGAATCTCGAACCACTCCCTCGAGATTGAGGTTGGCCTGTTGGGCTTGAGAAAGTTGAAAAACACAAAAACAGGCCAAGAGCAAACAACAAAGTCGAACCACGCGATCAACCTTTCGCAGATTTCAAAAAAGAGGCAATGCCATTTCTACAATCGTCCGTCTGCCGTGCCAAGGCGTTCATTACTGTTGCATAGTGTAGGCCGGCATCGAGCGACATTCCCTGAACGCTGTTAAGCATCATCTTCGTAAGCGACATAGACGAGGCGCTGTTTCGCGAGCACTTCTCGGCTACCTCTGCCACGGCAGTATCAAGCTCATCATCATCTACAACCGTAGATATCATGCCTGAACTCAGCGCCTGTTCTGCGGAAATGTTCTCGGCAGTAAGCAAGAGCTTACGCGCCGCCGTATCACCAATCTTGCGCACAAGGTACACCAGCACAATTGCCGGTATGAATCCAATCTTCACCTCGGAATAACCAAATAGAGCACTCCCGCGGGCGGCCACCACTATGTCGCAAACTGTTGCCAGCCCGCAGCCCCCTGCAATAGCCGGACCGTGCACTTTTGCAATAACCGGTTTGGGACACTCAACAATGGACTGGAACATGTTTTTGAGTGCTGCGGAGTCTGCGAGGTTTTCAAGGGGCGAGTTTTGCGAAATCTGCTGGAGATAGGCAAGGTCGGCTCCGGCACAAAAGGCCGGTCCATTGCCGGCAAGAACAATAACCTTTACGCTCTGGTTAGCGGCCATTTCTAAAAAGGCGCTGTGCAGCCCAGCAACGAGGTCCGCACTGAGAGCATTGCGCTTCTCCGGACGGTTCATCGTAATCGTACCTACTACGCCTTCTATGGTTTGCTGCACTATGTCCATAAGTGGCAAGATACGGCAGGCACGTGCTTAGCGCGAAACCACGAAGGGCCAGATGCGGGTGCGCATCATGTCGACTAGTCGCATGCGATAGGCTCCAATAGGCAAGTCGCGAACATCAACAGTAAGAATAACTTCGCCACCGGTCACGTTCTCCATGGTAATCTGTTTTACCATTCGCCCAAGTGCGTCGTAAATCTCGTACGTAGCCGGACTAAACGTGATGAACCCCGAGGGAACGTAAAGCACATCATCGGTTGGCACCGGATAGGCATTGGTCTGCACTCCAGCCAGCAGAGTGTCTACCGGCGCCGATTCAGGGTAGAGACTGTACCGTATTGTTTGCGCGCCCATCCACGATGTATCCATGGCCACTATGTGTCGAAACATCCTGCGATGTCCAGGTGGTACTGGGGACGTGAATCGCATTCCTACGATGGCAGCAACATCATTCACACCATCATATTGCTCCCCATCCGGATCCGTTAACAAAGCTAGCTTGCGCGAGGCCGGGAAGCCGCCATAGGTGGTGGTATTATCGATACCGCAGAGGATGGCTGTGGCATCGCTGTGGTAGGACCACGCTTCGAGCAACACTGTGGGTTGCATAGGATCGATGCTATATACCATTTGCTGGGCACCGTTGCGATCTGTACGATTATTCGCTGGTTGTATACCAAGGTCCCAGTCATAGAACCAGGCCACGGCAAGGTTATGCAACGAGGTTGAACTGTGGTTTGTTACGGTGGCATCTACTGTTAAAAGCGCTTGTTCGGTATCGAGATGCCAATCGAGTTCAACTTGTACGCCGAGACGCATGCTGTCGGGTGCGTCGGCATCCGTCACTATGCCACGCGACGCTTCTGGTTCGGTAAATCGCTTTTGCGGACGAAAATGGTCGTTCGCGCCACGAACGGCACGCACAGCATCCACAACCCGACCGTTAGCGGAGACCATTAAGCCGCCTTCAAAGAGCTGGCCACACCATTGATCGTACGTAAAACCAACTCCTTGACCACGCGCGAGATCGGTGTTGCCAATCCGTGCGCGATCGCCGATACTTACGCGCACGCGGCTGTTGGCAAGTGTTGTAAACGCCGGTGCAGGTATGATGGCAAAGGAAACTCGACGAATTATGTCTCGATTGTTGCCATCTCCGCCACGCAGATCTACTATGGCGTACTCGGCGGTGTCTGTTTCCCGCTCCACAACAAAGGCAAAGGACGGGAGATTCACGTGGGCATCACGATCGGCAAATAGCTTTACGTTCGTCTCCTCAGTTACGGGTCGGAGTCCGGGTGCGCCGCTATGTACCAGGGCAACAAGTTGCTGCGTATCAATGGACCAGGGGGCGAGCACATTGTGCAAATGCACTTCGGCATGAATCGTATCGCCTACGGACCAACGTCCATCCGCTCTGGAAGTGCGAATGGTTACGGAATCTACCTCGATTGAAACCAGCGTATCCGGCAGGGCGGTAACAGCCCGAAGTGCATTCACTCTTCCTCGAGGAAGAAGCAAGGCATCAATACGCTCTGGTATAGAGGTCCACGGACGTTCATCTACGGCGTCGCGGACAATGGCGCATGCCTCTGTAGGCGAAAGTGCTGGATGCTTCGATCGCACCATGGCAACAATTGCGGCTGCAATTGGAGCCGAGCCACTTGTGCAGCAGAAGCCAAAGTAGCCGCCGTCGTTATTCGTAGTCCAAGAGTCGTGTCCGGGTGCCATCACATCCACGGTTGGCCCCCTACCAGTCATCTCAATCACTCCATCTCCGGGATTCGTAACGCCTACTCCCAGCACGCCACGGTAACTCGCCGGATAAAATGGCGCTGCGGAATTGTGATTGCCCGCTGCTGCTACAACAGCGGTGCCTCTGGCTATGGCATAGGCAACTACGTCTTGGTCTATGCAGGACTGAGACTGACTACCCCACGAGCAATTCACAACGTGTATACCGTTGAGCGCACAGTACATGATGGACTCGTAGCCATACACAATGCCAGTGCTATTGTCGGGCATTGTTCTGAGAGGAAAAATCCGGCAGTTTTTTACCACGCCGGAAATTCCCACTCCGTTGTTTACGGTTGCTGCACAGATGCCACCAACACCGGTGCCATGACTATTGCGAGCGTTTGTAGCGTTTCCATAGTTACCGGTTTCGGGAGTTGCGCAGAAATTGTAGCCACGATAGTCGTCGATAAAACCATTACCGTCATCGTCTATTCCGTTGTCCGGAATTTCTGTGGTCCTCGCAAAAAGTTTGTCGCGCAGGTCTTCATGGTCCATCATTAAACCAGAATCGCTAATGCCAATAATTACGGTGTCCGATCCCGCCTCTACGTCCCATGCATCAAAGGCCTGAATTGTTTTCAGCATCTGTTGCCTATCAATCATCGGATCGTTTGGTTCACCGGCAAGTTCGGCTACGCACCATGGTGCGGCACATTCTATAGCACCGCAGCCAACTCGCAGCGTGGAAATCATTCGTTCGGGCGGAATGCTGGTGTTGGCATACGTAACCACATACGAACGCAGCAATCGGTCTTCTACAGCTAGGGCCTCTTGCAGGTTGCGCACCTTGGCCGCGTTGCTGCTGCGTGCCCGCAAGGACTGGTTATAGGGCAATATCTCCCGCTCGATGGTTAAACCATGCTGCGCGAAAACATTTCGCGCATAGGGCGCTGCCTCCGCCGTGAGGCGCACCTTTAATGCGCCGGCAACCACTGCGCTGGGTCTGCCCGGCGGTTCGGCAGGCAGGATGCGTTGTTGTGCGTTGGCATGCAGGTGCACGCTAACGATGGCGATAATCAGCCAGGAAACAGCTCTCATCGAACCACCATGAGTGGTGTAACACCATTGCCTGATTCTGTCTCCCACAGCAGCAGGTACGGAGCACTGGGCAACGATTGTACGCCAAGGACAAACACACTTGTGCCAGCAGCTATGGTGTGCTGTTGAAGGGTGCGTCCGGACACGTCTACCAAGATTATCCTCTGCACTCTGCCACTCGTCTGAACCCACACCACATCATGTCCGGGCTGTGGATACACCGTTACGTCCGCAGATTCTTCTGTGTCGTCATCTACTCCTGTGGGTACTTCGAGTGCCTGCCGGACAACACGTATTGCGTCTGCCTCGTTTTCGCCAACCCCCATTACAATGGTGTACCCGTATTGCTCCAAGGGTGCAAGGGGCTTTGTACTGCGCACACCTGCAACAGCACACATGTCTCCCGGACCCGTCTCTCTGATAGTTGTTCCGCTTGTGAGCACACGAATTCTGTCTGCTACAGTAAAGCCATCACTGTCATCAACAATGCTCGATAACAGCATGGTGGCGTTTTGCGCCACAGCAGTTGCATCATGAGCAACAACAGCACAACAAACAGTGGCGCGTATTCCGGCACGGCGTATCGTAAACGCAGACGACCTTGCTCCTGCAAGCGATGGAGGAATTGGTTCAGTGGTAATTCTGGCTTCGTTACTTCCGCCACCTGTGCCAACATCCCAATCCATAAAGTAGCCCGACGAAACATCTGTGAGTGTTGCCGAACCTGTGTTGGCAACCGCAACACGCATCACGGCCACCTGATCGGAGGTTGAAGCAAACAAGCACTGAACACTCACAGTAACACCAATCTTTGAGGAAGACTGCCTATCGTCCATCACACATTTCCACGGCTGCGTTGTTGTAAAGGGCACAACCGTTGAGAAATCGGTGCGCGTAGCCTCATCCTGTATGTATCCTGTTAACGACCTTGCCATGCCTTCGGCAAGTATAAATCCTCCGGCAGACATTAATTGAAAACCTTGTTTCCAGCCAAATCCCGCGCCCGTGCGCGTTGTAAGGTTGGATGAATACCCCAGCGCCCCCTGCGAACCAACTGAGTACACCAGTTGACTGTTCTCGAATGTTCCCATGTTCGATGGCATGTCGAGATACCACAACAAATTCTCCGAATAGGGTCCACTTGCACTTTCTCCGCCCACAGCCAACCCAAAAATTGCTGGTCCGGCGGTATTCACCTGGTCTACCCTAAACAGATACTCCGCGGTAACTACTTCTTGCAAGGACTCCATGGTTCCGATATCTGCTGTTGCCCGCAACATTGTTATCTGCCATCCATTGGCATCTACAGACGCAAGTTCTGATACAAGATCGGTGCCCCTGCCCAAGTCATTGGTAAGCGTAAATCGAACACCGATAGTGTCTCCCGGAGATATTGATACCACTGAGTCTCCGCGCAAAGTGCGCATGTCCCACGAGAGAATGCGCAGCGCACAGATGGACATTGGGTTAACAGACATTGCGTTTAGGGCATTTATTCTGCCGGGTAGAATGGCGCCATAGCCAGGATTCTTACTCTCGATGTTGTCTGCAGTTCTTCGGAGAAACGCAGCAACTTGTTCTGCATCGAGAGATCTGTGCTTGCCCCTTACCAATCCGGCTAACGACGAAGCAATTGGTGCCGCAAACGATGTTCCGGACGTGGCAGACGTGTAGCCGCCCGCTGCCGATGTTGTAACGGCACCGTTACCAGGCGCCATAACGGTGGCATTCATGCCAAGACCACTCGAGCCCTCTACAAAGTCTGTGGCATTCGTTTCACCAACACCAAGCACGCCCGTGTATGCCGAGGGGTAGTTACGCTCGCGCCATCCCAAGCCCGACCTACCAGAGCCATGATTGCCTGCGGAGGCAACAACCAATGTGTTTTTCCCTACGCAATAGTCAATTACCGCTTGGTCTACCTTCGAAAACGGCTTTACCAAACCCCAGCTTGCGTTTACAACCGGGAAGCCCCGATCTGCAGCATAGAGAAGCGACTGATAACCGGCGATAATAGTTGTTTGCCCGCGAGCAGACACCTTCATGGGGAAAAACCGCGTGGAATATCCCACGGAGGCAATTCCAATAGCGTTGTTTGTGGTGGCCGACGCCAGGCCAGCAACCATGGTTCCATGACCGTTTCCGGAGGGATTCGTTGTTTCTCCGGGTGGTGTTCCATCGAGCTCCGATGTTAGGTTCACACCTCGATAATCGTCTACCCAACCATTACCGTCGTCATCTATTCCATTGTTCGGAATCTCGCCGGCGTTGGGTTGAATGTTTTTGTCGAGGTCTTCATGCGACTGCAGCACACCATTGTCGCTTATGCCAACCACCACAGTGGTATCTCCGCGGTAAATGTCCCAGGCCTGCTGCGCTTTTATGGTTGTTAGGTAGGTCTGGTCTCCAATCATCGGATCGGAGGTTGATACGTGCAACTCATCGCTGTACCGAAGTTCTGCCAGTTCAACCTCCGGAACACTTAGCCGCAGTTGGGATATGGCCTTCCATGGTGCTACTCCATGGGGTATGGTAACCACAAAGGTGCGTGTTAGCAGTTCTTCTGCCTTGTAGAGGGTAGCATATCGCCGTGCGCGGGGTTGGGCAATAAGCGGTTCGGCATTCATACGGAAGAACTGCGAGCGGGACGGGGGCAATAATTGTGTTGCAGCGCGGTAACCTTCCGGCAGGAGGCGTTGAGCACTATCGGCAGACCGAATGGTGCGAAACACCACAAGAATCTCGGTTGGATGCACCACGGCATTTGCAAGTGCCGTTCCACAAAAAAGTGCAACCAACAGGCACAGAACAAACATGTGGACAACAGAATGGTGGAGATTTTTGCCCATGGCAGGGGGTTTTCGCAGTTTGAGGTTTCGCATCAGCACAGACTATGTCAGAAGAACAACGTTACATCGTAACCGCAAGAAAATGGCGACCTCTCCGATTCTCGGATGTGGTTGGGCAGGAGCACATCACCACCACACTGAAGAATGCCATTGCCAGCGGAAGAATTCATCACGCCTACCTTTTTACGGGTCCACGTGGGGTTGGCAAAACCACATGTGCACGCATTCTAGCCCGGGCGCTCAATTGCTCCAACCCAACAGACCACGAGCCGTGCAACGTTTGTGCGTCCTGCTCAGACATGCTCGAGGGTAGAAGTGTAGACATCATCGAGATCGACGGTGCTTCGAATAACTCCGTAGACGACATTCGCAAACTACGCGACAATGTGAAATACGCGCCGGTTTCGGGTGAATACAAGATGTACATCATCGACGAAGTGCACATGCTGTCTACGGCCGCGTTTAACGCACTTCTTAAAACCCTCGAGGAGCCACCGCCACATCTCATCTTTGTGTTCGCCACAACAGAGATTCACAAAGTACCGGCAACCATTCTTAGTCGATGCCAGCGCTTCGACTTTCGGAGAATGGAGATAGACACCATCACGTCGCACCTGCGCCATATCGCCAGTGCAGAGTCTATTGCTATCGACGAGCCCTCGCTTGTGCAGATAGCGAAGAAGGCCGACGGGTCCATGCGCGACTCCCAGTCCATCTTCGACCAGGTGGTTTCTTTCTGCGGCACAGATATCACCATTGCTGATGTAAGTGCCGCTCTGCATTTGATTGATCTCGACTTTTACTTCAGTCTCAGCAAGGCAATCCGCGAGCATGATGTAGCGGCAATGTTTGGGCATGCACGGCAGGTAATCCAGCGTGGGTACGACCTTCAGGAATGCCTCATCGGTCTGCTAGAGCACTTCCGTAACATCCTTACTGTACAAACAACGGGCAACACAGATCTTATCGAGGCAAGCGCATCACATTTAGAGAAGTACACCGCCGAGGCCGCCTCGTTTACAAAGGAAGACGTGCTTCGGATGATGACAGCCATAACAAATGGCGAAGCCGTACTTCGGCAGAACCCACCACAGCCCCGAGTGCGGTTCGAGTTCACCTTGGTGCAACTGGCATCCATGGATTCGGCTGTGGACCTAGGGAAGGTGCTCTCTGCGCTTTCCAGTCAACCGCCGGCAAAGGCACCGGCGGCACCACAGCAGAACATTGTAGGGGGCGTAGCAGCAGCCCGCACGCTGCCTGTGCGGATAGGTACACCGGTAATCGTGAAATCGCAAGATCGCGCGGTTAGCTCCCTATCGTCTGGCAACATCGCGTCCCGATGGCAAACCATTGTTGACGAGTTTCCAGAGTCACTGGCATTTCTTCGAGATGCTCTGCGGACAAGTATTGCCTCTGTAGACTTTACCGATGTTGGGATTATTCTCAGAACAAACTCCACGGTAATCTATGGCAAGCTTGCCGACACCGTAAGTGCCCTAAAAAATCACCTTACGGCAACCTATGGCGTGCCCATTGGGGTGCAGCTGTTAGTGCCGTCAAAACCCACTCCACCGCAGTCTGCACCGGTTGCAAGCACACCGGGCGAGCCGGAAGCGGCCGACGAAGCATCCGGCGACATGTTAGCAATTGAACAACACCTTGTGCGGTTGTTCAAAGCCCGACGCGTAAAGTCGTCGTAGTTCGTAGAACACATTCTCACCTCCCACACCATGGCCTTATCCGAAAACATCAAGATACCGGCGTTTTCCGGTGTAACTGATAGCGGCAACATCATCTCGCAGAAGAACCTAAAAGGTGCCTGGACGGTGCTGTATTTCTATCCGAAGGACGATACCACGGGCTGCACCAAACAGGCGTGCGACTTTCGAGATTCCATGAAAAGTCTTCGGCGCGCCGGTGTGCAGGTAATTGGGGTAAGCCCAGACAGTGTGGCCTCGCATGGTAAGTTCAAGGTAAAGTACGATCTGCCGTTCCCCTTGATTAGCGACGAAGACCATACGATTTGCGAAGCCTTCGATGTGTGGAAGGAGAAGTCGATGTACGGACGCAAATACATGGGCGTTGAACGTACAACGTACATCATACAGCCTTCGCTAAAGATTGCTCGCACTTTTGAAAAAGTGAAGGTGCCCGGTCATGTTGATGCATTGCGAGAGGCACTTAAAGATCTTGGACTATGATAGACTCCCATGCCCATATCGATGCTCAGCAGTTCGACTCGGACCGCTTAGACATGCTAGAGCGCGTTCGTGCTAGTGGTGTAGAGCTTGTGATAGTGCCCGATATAGCGCCGCCTCGCCGCGAGAAACTAAAGGAGATTGTAGATAGTCTGCCCTATCTCTTCCGAGGCGTTGGCATACATCCCCATCACGCAGGAGAGGTTACAGAACAAGATCTTCTCGATGTAGAGGCGCAGTGCACCGAAGAAAAAGTGGTAGCTATAGGAGAAATTGGACTGGACTACTACTATGACTTCTGCTCTCCCGAGGTGCAGAAGTTGTACTTTCGTGAGCAGATTCGCATCGCAAAAAGGAACAACCTACCTGTGATTGTCCATAATCGGGAGTCGGACGCAGACGTCTTAGACATCCTCGAAGACGAACAAGATGGGTCCTTACGAGGCGTTTTGCATTGTTTCTCGAGTGGCGTGGATGTGCTTGAAAGGGCACTTTCTCTTGGCCTAATGGTGTCCTTCACCGGCAACATCACGTTTAAGGCATCAACACTGAACAGCGCTGTGCTACGTGTTCCGCCAGACCGCGTGATGATTGAAACCGACTCGCCGTACATGACGCCGGTACCACACAGAGGAACGCGCAACGAACCCACTCATGTCCGCCTTGTGGCGGAGAAAATAGCGGAGATTAAAGGAATGACGTTTTCGGAGATTGCAGAGATTACAACCGCCAACGCAAAGAAGTTCTTTGGACTTCTCTGTGCACTTGTTGTGGTAAGCACCATGGCCGTCGCGCAGCCCCGGGTGCCGAACGAAGACGATTACGACACAGACCTGAAGTATGAGGTTGCGCTGGAGGCCTACGAGGTAGACTCCATGAACTGGGCACGATACATCAAACCACGCACATTCGGATTTGGCCTTACTATCGGCTCCAATACCGTGGTAGAGCAGCAAACGTACTCGCAGCGTTACTACCGCGCCGTTCAGGGGACCACTACCCCCCAACGTTGGGAGACCTATGATCCCGAGCAAGCTTCCACCCCATCGAGGTCTTTTACGTATGATGGTTTGTTGTCTTTTGGCGCAACACTCATGTTCCAAGCATCGGACAGAATTCTGCTCGAAGCAACGTGGATGAATACAAAGAACACCGGAGACCGCGCACTTTATGGTCTGCAACCCATCGTTACCAATGTGTACGAAGCATCGTTTAATTACTCGCTAAACCCATACAACAAGGTAAACTTCGTACCTCAGGTTGGCTTTTTGATGGCCAACCAAGACGATGGCAAGGTGTCGCTTACGAACTTTGGCGTTAACGCTGGCATGGGTATCGGCGTTAACATCCCCACATCATTTGGTCACTTCTACCCCATGGTGAACGTGCGGTTTAACTTCATGTTCGGGGTAAACAAAGATCAGATAATCGGCAAGTACCCTGTGATTCCGGGTGAAGACGAAACATATATCGTGGCCGATCCAGATCAGCCCGGGGTGTTCCTCCACTACAACCCCGCAGACCCGTCGCAGCTTTCGATGGATAAGGCCAACGTTACCACCATTTATTCCATACCT
The DNA here is from genome assembly GCA_036834845.1 of bacterium. Classification (GTDB taxonomy): domain Bacteria; phylum Bacteroidota; class Ignavibacteria; order Kapaibacteriales; family Kapaibacteriaceae; genus UBA10438. The sequence continues at coordinate 17,846 of DAITNB010000037.1, forward strand.
CGGCTGTCCATCATGTTCTTCCCTAAGTTCTAACCGAGGAAACAATGGCTATTGTCCTCTCCGGTACGGCGCTATCTACAGATCTTGCCCGCATCCGAGGAAAGAGCACCGATATTGAGGTGTTTCGGGGTGCTGTTCATCGGATTGGACTCCATCTGGCCGCAGAAACGCTACGGCATCTTCCTGCAAAAGCTGTGGAAGTAGAAACTCCGTTAGAAACAACCTCCTGCGATGTAGTTGAGGGCGCGGTGGTGCTGGTGCCTATTCTTCGGGCCGGTTTGGGACTTCTGAATCCATTTCTGGAGATTCTCCCCTCGGCCTCGGTGGGTTTTATTGGCCTCAAACGCAATGAAGAAACCCTAGAACCCTACGAATACTACCACAATTTGCCCCCTACCACGGACTCTACAACCTTTGTTGTAATAGACCCCATGTTGGCCACCGGTGGCAGTATGTTGGCTACGCTCAAGCACTTACAAGGATTGCCGCACCAGCGCATTTTAGCTTCGTGCCTGATTGCTGCGCCAGAGGGCGTAACACGTGTAGAGGATGAGTTTCCGAATATCGGGCTTGTTGTGGCGGCTCTCGACAGAGAGCTAAACAGCAGCGGATACATTTTACCAGGGCTTGGCGACGCTGGTGACCGACTCTTTGGCACCATCTGAGAAAAATCAGTTTTGCTTAGCCGGTTTCCTTCTTATGTTTCCGGAAGTGTATCATTGTTTCATTGCACCCATCCCACAAAGGAGATCGCCATGACAATATTTCATTTCGGAAAACATTCCGTGCCATTTGCAGACATCCATGACATTAACGTGGAATACAAGTACCACGACAACGAAATTTTTGTGGACCTAGAGTTGAACGGTGGCGCCCAGCTTAGTCTTAACCTGCCGGATTCGCTAACGTTTATGGAGCAGTTTGTAAAGAAGATCCGTGAAGAGAAGGATATTCAGGTAGCTCCAAAGGTTAACGCGTAAGCTGAGTATCGACATACTCTGCAACACCCTCCACCAACCGCCGAACATCGTCATCAGACGTATGCGCATGAGCGCTACACCGCAGAATAGCACGGTCGAGCCATCGATGGACAACCACCTCGATGGCTCGCTCATTATAGAGCCAATTCTTCATGCGCAGCACATCGGTATTCTGTGGTAGCAGCACGGCACTCATCATCAGTTCCTCTTGATATCCGCCGGGCACCATTGGCATAATTCCCGGAATTGCCAGTAGTAATTCCGCAGCGCGCCGTGCCAAGCCCCTTCCATAACTCTGCACTGCGTCCCAGTTATTCATCTTCATCCATTCTATTGCATATGGCACGCTGAGAAAGGGGCTAATGTCTCGTGTGCCGAGATATTCGTGATCGTTTACAAATGCGCCGTCTCCCACAGTGTCGATAGCATCACCCCAGCTTACAACAAAGGGTGGAAACAACCGGTGAAGGTCCGAGCGCACCCAGAGAAATGCCGACCCCTTGGGCGTACACATCCACTTGTGGCAGTTAGCCGTGTAAACATCTGCGCCAAGCGTGTTTAGCTGCAGACCTATGTGGCCAGGAGCATGAGAGCCATCAACAACCGTTATAATCCCCGCCTTCTTGGCCTTGGCACACAGCTCCTTTATTGGCAGTAGCACCGCCGTTGGAGACGTAACATGACTTACAAATAGAACCTTTGTCCGCTCCGTAACCTGCTCCCATAATAGGTCTACAATCACTTCTGCCGATGGCGCTGGAAGAGGGATTTGTGCCTGAACGAGTTTTGCTCCTCGTTTCTCGCAATGTTCCTGCCACGTTCGGGTGCACGCTCCATACTCGTGATCGGAAAGAAGAATCTCATCACCTTCGCCCAAAATCTGAGCAAGAGCAAACGCGGCAACATTTACCCCATACGTGCTGTTGGTAACGTATACAACGTCTGAAGCAACAGCGCCAATGTATTCGGCCAAGGCCCTGCGGGCATGTTGCATAAGCGCTGGCGAGTCGCGAAAGAACTGCACAGGTTGCCGTTCAAGTCTGTCTTGCCACCTTCGTTGTTCCTCGAGGATCTCGATCGGACATGCACCAAAAGATCCGTGGTTAAGGAAGGCCACATTTTCTTGCAGCAGGAAGTGCGATTTGTTCAGCATGATGGTTTACTGAATGAGTACACGTACCGTTCTACACGCCACACGCCCCATAGGAGTGCTATTGGCTTCTGCGCTGCATCGAGATGGCGAGATGCGCACATTCCCGCTTGTGGTACCTAGGAGATCCATAGCGGCTTTTGCTCTTCTCTGCATAAGAATCTCGTTACCTTGCTCCGTGCCAAATCCGTCGGAGCCCGGAATAAGCGTTACGGTTTTTCCAGCAGCCAGTGCCTCGCGCACAGTGCGCACGGCTTCTTCGTTTGTAGAAGAAAACTCCGATTTGTCGAAGGCAAAATGTCCAAGCACCAACGGCGCACCAACGGCACCATCCGGCGAAACCAGAACCGTCTTCACCGACGATTGGCGGACAACCGGCGTAACGGAATACGTTTTGCTAGAGTTTGCCTTGGTTCCATTTCCATCTGTTATGGTGCCATTTACCGTAAGCGTAAACGCTGCAGTTGAAGAAGGAATGAATTGAGGAGGTACAACGGCGGTGTAGAGCGCTTCGCCCTTCTTTTCGGCAAGCTCTACTCCATTCATCACCACCGTAACCGATGTACTGCATGGCTGCGCCTCGCATAACACCATTTCGAGCACAGCAATTGCCGACTCTACACCCATACGCGAAGTGTCTTTCCGTTCTACATTCACTACAACCGATTTGTTGTCCACAAGGAAATACACCGCACGCTGCTCATCCGCCAGTTCAGGGTAGCGAACCTCTGCTCCGCGAACAGTTCGCACCTGAATGCGATTTGCATCTACGCCCATTTGTCGCAAACACCAAGACACTCGCTCGCGAGCAATGGCCTGCTCTTCATCAGCAGAAACCGAACCAACAACGGTGAGGCGCATTGATGGGTTGGCATTCAGGTAGTTGCTCAGCGCCATAAGCACTTGCTGCTGCAGTGCTTCAGACTGTGTTGCACCGGCTAGTGGTATGGTGCTATTCTTCTCAAAGAACAACAATGGAGCAGCGTTGTATCGCGTTACCGATTCAACTTCGTCGTACATCGGAAGCACAACGTTGCCGTTTTCTGCTTTTCCATACACGTCCACTTCGATCTGCACCGCAGCAATCTTTGGTGGCGGCGGTGGTGGTGGCGG
>DAITNB010000038.1:0-20978 GCA_036834845.1 bacterium
ATACAGCATACGAGATAAACTTAAAGCCACGGGTTTCGTCGAACCGCTTTGCGGCCTTAATCAAACCAAGGTTGCCTTCGTTGATCAGGTCGCCCAATGAAAGTCCCTGATTCTGATACTGTTTAGCCACGGATACCACGAAGCGGAGGTTGGCTTTGACGAGACGTTCAAGAGCCATTGCGCCTTCAAAGCCCCCGCGCCGAATTGCCTGCGCCAGTACAATCTCGTCGTCTCCGGTGAGCAGGTCTACGCGACCAATCTCTTGGAGGTACTTGTCGAGCGATTGGCTTTCGCGGTTCGTGTACTGTTTGGTAATCCTCATGCGTGGGCCTCAATGGAACAGAAATACAGCAACGGGCAGACGCATTTCAGGACGTCTTCGTGCATTCGGGTGTTTTCGAGAGCGGCAAAGTTACTGATCTGCGGGGACTTGACCGCCGAGCATTGTTGTATAGTTTGCCGAATTCAGGATATCACGAGCAACGCGCACTAATGGGTCGGTACGTAGCATGCGGCTTTGCCGCACCTGGTCTGTTCCAAATCGTATCCGAATCTCTCGTTCAAGAATTTCCGTGATGGCCGCCTGGTGCTGACGCAGAGCCCGGGAGAAGTCTCGTTCGATTGCTCGCTCGGCTTGTTCGAGACCCTTGAGCGCGGACGGCGAATAGCCCTGCTCGGCTGCCTTGCGCCTGTTGGAAGCAAGTTCCTGTAATACGGCGCTCTTCTTTTCGGCTGGCAGGGAATCGATATAATCGTAACACTGCTCCAAAAGCCCCTTATCCACCTTGAAGCCGGCTGGCAGACTGTCCCGCTTGGATGTCCAAACGGAGGCAAAGCTCGAAAATGCCCCCGATCGATCCACGTAGGCAAGCAAACTGGGCAGCACAGAATCGGATACCACGGTGTCTGGGTCGATGCCGTGAAGTTGTTCAACCTTTCTGCCGCGTAATGTGTTGAATTGCGGTAGCCCTGGCAGTGCATGGGACGACCCCTTGGTGTGCGAGGCCGCAGTTTCGCGCGCTGCGCGATAATCGATGGCCTGAATGGACCTTCCGGAGGGGGTGTAGTAGCGGGAGGTGGTAAGCTTTAGCGTGGCATCATTGGGCATGGGCGCCATGGTTTGTACCAGCCCCTTTCCGAATGAGCGTTCACCGATAATCACACCCCGGTCTAAATCTTGAATTGCGCCCGCAACAATCTCGCTGGCGCTTGCGCTGGAGCGGTTAATGAGCACGGCGAGGGGTGCCGTGGGTTCAATTGGGTCTTCGTTGGAAACATAGGTCTTGCGTTCCTGTTCACTTCTTCCGCGGGTAGATACGATTACACTACCACGAGGGACGAAGAGTTCAACTACGTCTACTGCGGCGTCGAGCAAACCGCCCGGGTTGTCGCGCAGATCCAGAACTATGCCTTTGAGGTCGCATTCATCGCGGAATTTCGAAAGGGCCTTCCGAACAGCAGAGCCGGTACCACGAGCAAACCGCTCGAGGCGGATGTAGCCAATTCCTCCGGGTAATACTTCGGCGTGAGAAACCACACGCACCGGCAACTCTCGTCGCGTTACTCGCACAACGATAGTGTCTTTTAACCCATCTCTGGTAAGCTTTAGGGTTGAAGTTGTTCCGGATGAGCCACGAGAATGAGGACGGAGCTCCGAGGGAACCATGGTGTCTGTGCGCACAGAATCTACAGCAACAAGTCTGTCTCCGATGCGCATTCCGGTGCCGTACGCGGGACCGTCATCGCGGACGTCGGTAATGGTAAGGATACCGTCTCGTCGGGCAACGCTAATTCCAAAACCAACATAGTTGCCGGTGGAAAGCATGTCGAGTTCTTCTGTCTCGTCGCTCCGCATGTACGTTGAGTAGGGATCGAGGTGCTTAAGCATGGCACTGATTCCTTCCTGTACCATGGTCTCGGCATCCACATCATCTACGTACGTCGTATGCACTTCGCGCATAACAGCCCCAAAGGACTCCATGGCGCGGGTGAGACTCCGATATGTGCGTGCCTCGTCGGATTTGCGCTGGGCAACGCCCGGCTGAGCTAGAAATGCACAAGCAATCAGAATTGATAGAGATCTATGCATCATGTGTGGAGGCGACGACGAATTTCTTCTGCTACTGCGCTGGCGTGAACGCGAACTTGTTGCATCGTGTCGCGATCGCGCAGCGTTACTGTACTGTCAGACACTGTTTGGCCGTCTACTGTTACACAAAACGGTGTACCAACTTCATCCTGCCGGCGATACCGCCTGCCTATTGCGCCGCTGGTATCGTACTCTACACGGAACCATTGCTGAAGGTTCCGCATGATAGACTCTGCCGCCTCCGGCATTCCATCTTTGTTTACGAGCGGGAGCACTGCGGCGGTAACCGGTGCCAACGACGGCTTAAGTCGCATTACGGCGCGGGTTTCGGAGTTTCCGTCTGCCGTAGGAACTTCTTCTTCGGCATAGGCATCGCAGAGTACCGCCATAAGTGTGCGCGTTGCGCCTACTGCCGTTTCGATTACGTAGGGGGTAAAACGGTCCTTCGTTGCCGTATCCACGTATTCGAGCTTCTTTCCGGAAAACTGCGCGTGTTGTTGCAGGTCGAAGTCTGTTCGGGAGTGAATACCCTCCACCTCGCCCCATCCAAAAGGAAAACGATACTCAATGTCTTCGGCTGCCGCGGCATAGTGCGCCAAACGTTCGTGGGGTTTTCGCTGCAGATGCGTGGGGTCGATCCCAAGGTTTTCTACAAACCAGTTCCAACGCTGCTCGCGCCAGTACTCGAACCACTCGCCTTCGCTTCCAGGACGAATAAAGAACTGCATCTCCATCTGTTCAAATTCACGAGTGCGGAAGAGGAAGTTCTTTGTATTGATTTCGTTGCGGAAACTTTTTCCAATCTGGGCAATCCCGAATGGCGGCTTCATCCGGGCCGATTCCATCACGTTTTTGAAGTTTACAAAGATGCCTTGTGCGGTTTCCGGACGCAGGTACACAACGTTTGCAGCGTCGGCTACCGGACCCACGTGTGTTTCGAACATCAGGTTGAAGTTCCGAACCTCGGTCCAATCGGTGGTTCCTGAAATAGGGTCGGGGATGCCGTTAGAAACGATGATGGTATGAAGGTCTTCGTTTGACGTGGCTGCCGATAGGGCAGCTTCGATAATCTGCGCCTGTTCGGTTTTTCCTTTCGCGCGCAAACGAGCTGCGTATTCCTCGATAAGGTTGTCTGCGCGGTGGCGCGACTTCGAGGTCTTGTTGTCGATCATGGGGTCCGAGAACTGCTTCGTGTGCCCCGAGGCCTCCCACACACGCGGATGCATCAAAATTGCTGCATCTAGGCCAACAATGTCCGACCGATACGTCATGGCTTTCCACCACGCATCCTTGATGTTCCTGAGGAGTTCCACGCCAAGTGGACCAAAGTCCCAACAGCCGTTTAGGCCGCCGTAGATTTCTGAGGATTGATAGACGAAGCCCTTCCGCTTGGAAAGAGATAAAATTGCGTCGAGTGTTGCTGTGGTTGCCATTGCTCTACTTACAGTGAAAACGGCCCTAAGATACGAACCCGCGTTCTTGCGTAAGTTTATGGATGTGTCCGTGTTATCGCCCCCTGACCAACGAGGCCTAAGGATCTTCCATGTCCAATTGGATTTTGCACAGTAACCTGCTGTTGTGCGCACTCTTGTGCACCGTGTTTTCGTACACGGTGCATGCCCAAATGCCCTCGGGAGCAGACCATGTAACGTTTGCGCCGGTGGCTGCCGTGGCAGTTGCTGCAGGAAAAACCACTGTTGTACGCTTAAGTGGATCCATAGACAAGGGGTGGAACTCCTACGGCCTTACCCCAACGGTAACAGCAGACGGAATAGGTCCACAACCGCTGGTTGTGCAGGTACAGCCGGAAAACATGTTTGCTGTAGACACAGCGCGAACTGCCGTTGTGAAGGGAGTGCACATCTACGAGGACGAGGTATGGGGTACAACCGTAGAGAAGTTAACGGGCAGCATTGAGATTGATGTTGCCATTACTATTGCCAAAACAGCACCTCGCGCAAAACACCAAGCATCAATCGTCGTCACCTTACAGATGTGCGATGGACAGATTTGTCTACCACCAGACGATGTAACAATACCCCTGACTATAGAGGTTCGCTGAGCATGATAAAATCGTACTACGGTTCTAGAGCTGGCCTTGGCCGAATCTTCGTGCTCTTGTTCTGTTTCGTTAATGCACTTACGTGTAACGCACAGCTTCCGAGTGGTAAGGACCACATTCGCTTTGACGCCTTGCCTACACTTACGGGAGCAGCCGGAGACACGGTGCACTTGCGCGTGAAAGCCAAGATCGACAGGCATTGGCACAGCTACGGAGTGAACAGAGTAGTGGGTCCGGATGGGCTGGGTCCCGACGCCACAGAGTTTTCCGTTAAACCGAAGAATGTCCTGCAAGTACTCACGCGAATAGCCGTAGTGCGTGGAGCACATGAGGCGTTCGACGAAACATGGGGCGCGAAGGTAACGGAGATATCCGGACTTGTGGAGTTCGACATTCCGGTACGTATAGACCACCGCCTTGCTGTTGGTACTGCGCGAGCCACGCTGGTTGTTGGCATGCAGATGTGCGATACCGCGCAATGTTTGCCATTCGAAGAAATCGAACTTCCGCTTTCGGTTACTGTAACAGCCGCATCCACCACAACAATCGCCGCAGACGATACCGCAACGTCTACCTCTTCGGCATCGACTGTTCAGTCTACACCCGCAGTGGTTGCTGGTGCCCCGGCAGCGGGAGCCGATGCGGACATCGAGAAAGAGAAGAGCAAGGGGCTGTGGAGCTTCTTCCTTTACGCAATGGGTATCGGATTCCTAGCGCTCCTTACGCCCTGTGTATTCCCGATGATTCCCATTACGGTGTCCTTCTTCACCAAACGTCACGAAAAACGCAGAGGACGGGGCATACAGGAATCCGCCTTGTTTGGATTAGGTATCATCTCCACGTTCACCGCTGTTGGCATTATTGCCTCGATTATTTTCGGTGGCACAGCCGTTCAAGATTTAGCCGCAAACCCGTGGTTGAATCTTGGCATTGGTGCGCTGTTTATGGTACTTGCGTTTAACCTGTTTGGAGCGTTCGAGATACAGATACCTGTGTCCATCATGAACGCTCTTAATAAGAAGTCGCAGGGCGATGGAAGTGTTTCCATTCTTTTAATGGGGCTTACCTTTTCGCTCACGTCGTTCACATGTACAGTGCCGTTCGTTGGAACCTTGCTACTGAGTGCGTCCGGCGGCGACTATCTTTTCCCGGCTGTTGGTACTCTTGGATTTGCCACTGCTTTTGCCTTGCCATTTGTTGGTTTGTCTCTCTTCCCGTCCTTACTTGTCCGGCTGCCCCGTGCCGGTGGTTGGATGAACAACCTCAAGGTGGTGATGGGTTTTTTGGAGGTAGCCGCAGCAGTTAAGTTCTTCTCCACGGCGGAGTTCATTTTTGGATTAGGACTTCTTCCGCGTGAGGTGTTTCTCGCCGTTTGGGCCGGTGTGTGTTTCCTCATTGTTCTCTACCTGGTAGGCACATTCGAAATGAAGCTCGATTCTACCTTGGAGAAGGTAAGTGGACTCCGCGCCGTGTTTGCCATTGTGTTTGCAACGCTGGGCTTCTGGTTTGTGGGAGGCATAAACGGAAAGCCCCTTGCCGCAGACCTCGAGGCACTGCTGCCTCCCGAGAACTACCACGAGCTTGTAGACCAGATTAATCAGGGTACCTCCGGTTCTACGCCGAAAAAACCGGCAGACACCAAGGCAACGCAGTCGCACGATGCCTTGCCGTGGATGCAGAATATCGAAGAGGCGCGTCGCATCGCTCGGGAACAAAACAAGCCCATCTTTATAGACTTCACTGGGTTTTCTTGCGTGAACTGCAGGAAGATGGAGAAAACGGTCTTTGCAAAACCTGCCGTTATCGAGGCACTACAAAAGTTCGTCCTCGTGCAGCTCTATACAGATAGAAAGTCGGAGCCATACATCACCAACCAGAACTTGTTAAAAACCTATGGCACGGTAGCAAATCCTCTGTATGTGTTGTTGAAGCCCGACGGAAGCTTCGTTGCAAAAACGGGGTATCAGATAGACTATTCCAACGATCCGCGGAAGTTCGTAACCTTCCTGAACCAGGCGCTGTAGAAATGCAGATTGTACCGCTTAGCGAGGACCGGTTTGCACATTTCGTGCGCCTTATTTGCGAGTTAGCGGAGTACGAGCATCTGCCGCCGCCAACGGCAGAAGCACAGCAACGGTTGTATAACGATGCGTTTTTATCTACGCCACGGTATGAAGCGTTCCTAGCAATCGACGGTAATTCGGAAGCCGTTGGGTATGCTATCGTCTTCGAAACGTATTCCTCCTTTCTTGCTAAACCCACGTTGTACCTGGAAGACATCTTTGTGCGTGCATCCTGCCGCACGATGGGCGCAGGGGGCATGTTGTTCGAGCACATTACACAGCTTGCCCAGCAACGCGGCTGCGGAAGAGTAGATTGGCAGGTGCTCGATTGGAATACTCTTGCGCGCGAGTTTTATGCAAGGAGGGGAGCCACACACGAGAAAGAGTGGCTACTCTACCGCATCACGCTTCCAGAGTAACCAACACGTTATCGATTAGCCGTGTTGTTCCTAAACGCGCAGCCACAATAAGGGCCACAGTAGTTCCCGACTCGAGCGTTGGGGCAGGGCGAAGTGTGAAGGCATCAACAACAACAGCATATTCAACTTCGAGCTCCTCTACCGTAGCCAACATGGCCCTCATCGTTGCCTCGATGGAGTTAGGCGATCGTTCGCCGGCATCCAACATGGCGGCGCCCGTTTGAAGGGCCTTGTAGAGTACGGGTGCTACGGCACGCTCTTCGGTAGAGAGATATACATTCCGAGAGCTTCGCGCTAAACCATCTGGTTCTCGGTTCGTGGGTAACACAGTTACCGCTACGTTGCGCACAGCTTCGAGTGGACTCGACGCCACCATCCGCCGTATAACGAGGGTCTGCTGGAGATCTTTCTGCCCAAAAAAAGCTTCATCCGGGAGCATTGCTTCGAATAGTCGAGACACCACGGTTGCTACTCCATCAAAATGACCGGGTCTGCGCGCCCCCTCCAACATTTCTGTTACACCATCTACGTGAATGGTGCTTACGGCGCCCTGGGGGTACATTTCTTGCACGCTTGGCACAAACACATGGGTGCCACCTGCTTTGCGCACCACATCAACGTCGCTCGCTATCGTGCGAGGATAGCGCTCGAAATCTTCACCGGGTCCAAACTGCGTAGGGTTCACAAAAATCGAAACGGCAACCACACCATGATGATGTGACGCGTAGTGAATAAGCGATGCGTGACCCTCGTGCAAGGCGCCCATTGTTGGAACGCAGCCAATCGTGTGGCCGTCCATGCGCGCACGTTGCATAGCTGCTTGCATTTCCTCCACGGTTCCGATGATCGGTATGTCACGTTCTGTGGGCATGAAGTAACGAAGATACATGTTCATCCCGTTCATCGCAGCATTCATGTTTGTTGCCACCAACGTGTTCGCGCAGCGCGAGTCCTTTGGTACGGACGAGTATGCCGACGTGATAGACCACACTCGGTTCGACAGTTTGTGGCACGAAGCCCAACTGCGGGGTAGACTTAACACGCAGGGCTGGGATAGTGAGGCATATCGAACGTATCGTCTACAATTGTCCTCGGCCACACCCATGGCCTTTCTGCCAAAGGCGCGCACTGCATTTTGGGTGAACGCCTATTTGGCGTGTTTGATGGAGGTAATGCACCTCCGAGTTGGCTATAGAAGCACCGTCTGGGACACGCTGTGGCTGCGGCGAGATACGTTCTACGTGGCAGGACAACCAAGCACACTCGATGATCTGCGAATCGAGGCGGTTCGTGCAGCGGGCACTGTTGCCGTGTGGGGATGTTTGCCAACCGGCAGCCAGCAAGGTGCGCCATTCCCCTCGCGCGCAGCAACAGCGCGCAACATTCGTGTAATGATTCGCGACCAAATGCGAAGAATTTGCCGAAGCGAGCGTTACTTGATGTTCGACCCAGCCGGGAACGTTCTTCAGATATCGCGGTTCTTCTCGCCCATTGTAGAGAACATGGTATTGGAGGCCAAATCGGTTGCCCAATGGGTGCTTCCATATGTTTCGTACGGTGTGGCGGCCCAATTAGCCCTCCACGCGCCATATGTGCAAACCGTAGTGTCCGATGTCATAGAAACGTGGCGGAAGTCCCGTCCTCCATAGATTTGTACATGACACTACCCATCGACAGGAACCTGTCGCCCCGCTTGGATGCAGATGCTTTGGTTTCGCATGCCTTAACAAACGTGCCGTCTGACCACATGTTTATTGCCGAGTATGTTAATGGGCAGTGGCAACATGCGCGGATTCAGCCATACCAACCCATACAGCTTGCACCGCTAGCACTTGGACTTCACTACGCACAACTTGTGTTTGAAGGAATGAAGAGCTACCGCATGACTCAGGACCGTGTTGGCATATTCCGGATACAGAAACACCACGAGCGGTTTAACCGGTCTCTGGAGAGAATGTGTATGCCCTTGGTGCCATTTGAACTCTTTAAGACGGCAATCTGTGCGCTTGTTCAGGAAGATCGTGGATGGGTTCCACCCGGACCCGATAGCGCGTATTATATCCGTCCGTTTGTGATTGCCAGTGAAGAACGGATGGGTTTGAAGTCGGCCGACGAATTCCTGTTCATGGTTGTTGGGGGTCCATTTAAGCCCCTTTATCAAAGACCACTTCGTGTAAAAGTTGAACGAGAGTACACCCGCGCTGCTCACGGTGGAACCGGATACGCTAAATGTGCAGGCAACTATGCGGCCGCTATGTATCCAACGAAACGTGCGCAAGAACAAGGGTTCGATCAGGTTATCTGGACAGATGCCCGCGATCATGCGTTTGTGGAAGAATCCGGAACGATGAATCTTGCGTTCGTGATAAACAGTACCGTTGTTACGCCGGCCCTAAGCGATACCATTTTGGACGGTGTTACACGAGACAGTGTGCTTGCCTTGGCACGTTCCTTTTCTATACCTGTAGAAGAGCGTCCAATTGCCGTAGAAGAACTTGCCGCCGGTCTTCGCGACGGCACCGTAACAGAGGCATTTGGTATAGGTACCGCGGCTTCGGTAGCACCTATTGGTGTGGTGTCTGTAGACGGCGAAGACCTTGCCCTTCCAACCCCCGAGAATAGCGTGCAGAACACGCTTCGAACGGCATTGAATGAGATCCGATACGGTAATGTTCCTGATTTGAATCATTGGATGGAGATACTATGATGAACCGAACACGCATAGTTTGTGTGCTGTTTTCACTCATTGCCTCGGTGGTAGGTTGTTCTACTCCCGCAAAACTCATTGGCGATTCTTGGGAAGTATCATCAGTTGCCGGCGAACCTGTTGTTGCATCCAACGAGATGCGTCATCTGCCAATGTTCCGCTTTCTGCCAGACTCCGGTAAGGTGCTTGGCTTCTCCGGCTGCAATCAATTCTCTGGTACCTACGTGCAAAACGGCGACTCACTGCGATTTGGTCCACTGGTAATGACAAAAATGGCCTGCCCCTTTCTCGAATTGGAAAACAAAATTGTTGGTGCAATTACGGCAACAAGAACTGTAGAGAGGGATGGAGACCTGGTTAGCTTTATGGCGGGAGACACGGTGCTAATGGTGTGCAGATCTAAGGTGTATCCCGACTTTAAACAGCCCTAAGTGATGGCCGAGCGGATCCTGCCACTGCAGTATCTCAAGGGCGTTGGTCCGCGCAGGGCCGAAGCCCTTGCTAAAGAGAACATTGTAACACCGCTCGACCTTGTGCTGCATGTTCCACGGGCCTATATCGATAGGTCGGTGGTGCCAAGCATATCATTCCTGCACCAACGCTGCTCCGCGGATAACCTATGGTCTGCCAATCCGCAGCCAACAATCGGAGTGTCTGCGGAAGTAAGCATCATCGTTACCGCTACAATGGTGCAAAAGCGGGTTGTGGGTAAGGGGCGAAGCATGATGGATGTAGTTGTTACCGATGGGTCGCGCGAAAACCTGCATCTTCTCTTCTGGAATCAACTTTCGTACTTCGAAAAGCTTCTCCAAGAAGGTCAAACGTATCTCGTAAGTGGAACACTCGAGTTCGACGCAAAGTGGAACCGCCTATCAATGCACCATCCCGACGTAGAACGTATTGATGAAGAGGATGTAGCCGATACTGCGCGCGGAGTGATTCTTCCCAAGTACCCACTCACACAACAATTGCGCAACGCCGGTATCTCCATGAAGGTGCTGCGCTCCCTTGTTGATCAGGCGCTGCCACAGGTACTGGCAGAGATTGAAGAACCTCTTCCGGGGTTCATTCTTCAAGAGTACAACTTCCCTAATAAGGCCGGTGCTCTTACGATGATGCATCAACCAACTTCTATGCCTGATGTAGAGCGAGCGCGGAGCAGAATGAAGTACGAGGAGATATTCTTCTTCGAGCTGATGATGGCAACAAGACACCGCTCGCGGAAGCGACCCGAGAATGGGATTCGACTAGAGGTGAAGAGTCCGCGCGCACGCCGTGTTGTTGAGGCACTCCCATACGAGCTAACAAGGGCGCAACGCAGAGTTATTCGTGAGATCATGGACGACGTGTCTACTGGTGCTCCCATGAATAGATTGCTTCAGGGAGATGTTGGCAGTGGCAAAACCATTGTGGCACTTCTCGTGTTACTCAACGCCGTAGACAACGGCTACCAAACAGTGTTGATGGCACCAACAGAGATACTTGCCGAGCAACATTTCCACTCAATCTCCGCGCTTGTTGATGGATTGGATGTTGGAGTAGCACTTGTGTCTGGGAACCTAAAAGGGAAGCTGCGCAAGGCAACCATGGAGCGGATAGCTTCTGGTGAAGTGAAAATTGTTATAGGAACCCATGCATTGTTCGAGGCAGATGTACCGTACAATCATCTTGGTTTAGTGGTGATTGATGAGCAACACCGCTTTGGCGTGGCGCAACGTGCCGAGGTACGCAGACTGGGAAAACTCTCCCATCCGGAAGGTCCGCGCACGCCACACATGCTGGTGATGTCTGCCACTCCTATTCCCCGTACGTTGTCCATGACGCTCTATGGCGACCTTGATGTGTCTATCCTCGATGAACTGCCTAAGGGCAGGCGTCCAATAGAAACAACCATCGCCTTCGAGTCTACGCTTCCATCGGTATTTGCCAAGGTTCGCGCCGAGGTTCAGGCCGGACGTCAGGCGTATATCGTATACCCACTTGTAGAGAAGAGCGAGAAGATAGAGGCCAAGAGCGCCACCGAACATTTCGAAATGCTGCGAGACAACGTATTCCCAGACCTACGTGTTGCCTTGCTTCATGGTCAGATGCAATGGGACGCGAAGGAGGAAGTAATGCATGCATTCTTACGCAAAGAGTTCGATGTGTTAGTGTCCACAACCGTAATCGAAGTGGGGGTAGACGTACCAAATGCAACCGTTATGGTTATCGAAAACGCGGAACGATTTGGTTTGTCTCAGCTTCATCAGCTTAGGGGAAGAGTTGGAAGAGGGGGCGAGCGCTCGTATTGTTTCCTCGTAACCAAGGACCACTTTCGTTATCAAGTATCAAGAGGCACTACGGCAGAAGATAGAGCACGCTCCGTTGTGCGCTTAAAAACAATGGCAGAAACCACCGATGGTTTTCGCATCGCCGAGGTGGACCTGCGCTTGCGTGGGCCGGGTGATGTTCTAGGGGTTCGGCAAAGCGGTTTGCCCGACTTTCGATTTGTAGATTTAGTTGGTGATACCGAACTGATTGCGCGTGCTCGTCAAGATGCCTTTTCCCTAATCGAGCGCGATCCACACCTGCGCAGTGTAGAGTGTGCGGCAACAAAAGAGCACCTTCTGCAGCAGTTCAACGAAACGGGCTTTCAAACCGTAGCGTAAATTGCAGCCCATGTCTTCTGCGCCCCGATTCTCCACCACAACATCATCCGATCCGCTTACGGCCCTTTTTAATGTAAGCGAGATCTTTTACTCCGTGCAGGGCGAGGGAACACGCGCCGGCATGCCATGCGTGTTTGTGCGACTGCAGGGATGCGCGTTGCGCTGCGTGTGGTGCGACACTCCGTATGCTCTCGATCATCGGGTAGAATCAACAGTGATGACCGGTGCAGAAATACTTGCAGCCATAGAACGATACGAATGCAGCTTTGTGGAATTCACCGGAGGTGAACCGCTGGAGCAGCCGGCAAGCGTGCCCCTTATGGATCTCCTTTGCAACAAGGGCTACACAGTTGCCGTGGAAACCGGCGGTCACGTAGACATTGGAGTGCTCGATCCGCGGGTAGTCGCCATTCTTGATGTAAAGTGTCCCGACTCCAAAATGGCATCGCGCAACCGCCTCGAGAACCTTGCACACCTTAGGTCCACAGACGAGGTGAAGTTTGTGTTGGCCTCGAAAGAGGATTATCTCTACGCCCGAGAGATCGTTCGCACATACGAGTTAGAAGATCGAGCGGCTGCCGTGTTATTCTCGTGCGTGTTCAACACCATTCCGTTCGTTGAAGTTGTAGAGTGGATATTGGCAGATAAGCTTCGGGTGCGTTTTCAACTGCAGATGCACAAGTTTATATGGTCTCCGGAGATGCGTGGAGTATGAGGCGCCTGCTCTGTGTAATTGCCGTGCTTTCTTCGCTGCAGGCCGTGAGTTTTTCACAGGCCATGAATATCGAGTTTTCCCTTGGTGGCAACCTCCAGCAGCCGGTACCACTCGAGGCATGCAACACCACTGCTGCAGAGTACGCCCCTGTTTGGGATCCCATAACAAGTATGTTATGTTTCACATCAGAGCAGTCTGGCGTTGCCGCCATTTACTTGTTCGACTTCGATTCACTGCGCATCGCTCCGGCCGCTGGAACGTTCAACAGTTCCTCAGAGCAGCGTGCCTTCGTAACCTTCACGTCTCGTGGAGAGGGGTATGGCGTTGCGTACAAACAGCACGTGGATCAGACCTATGCCTCAATTGTAACGGTAGCACGCAAGGGCGCAACCCTTAACATTGGCACTGAGTGCAGTCCACTCAACGGCGCATTCTTTGTTTCGCACCCGGCGGTTTCGCCCGATGGTTTGCGCATGGTAATGGTGTCTAACAAACCAGGAGGTACTGGTGGGTTAGACCTTTGGACCACTGAACTTGGCGACGATCTTCGATGGAGCGCACCACAACCACTTCGGAAAACCGTGAATACAACAGCCGACGAAATCACGCCGCGGTTTATCTCGGCCGACACGCTGATTTTCGCGTCGAATGGTCATGGCGGACAGGGGGGCTTCGATGTTTTCTACACGGTATATCGCAATGGAAACTGGCAAGAGCCGGTTCCGATGGATTGGATTAACACCGAATTCGACGAGTCGGACTGCGCCGTTTTACCAAACGGTTGGGTTGTTTTTGCCAGTACCCGTCCCGGAGGGAAGGGGGCCTTGGACTTGTGGATTGCTAAACGCGAGTAAACCAGCCGTGTTTACTTAACAACGTTGTACTTTGTGAGTACCGTTTTGAATCCAGGAATCGGAAGGGGCGGAACACCCATTATCGATACAACCTTCGCGTCTTGCTCTGCACGCACCAAGCCAACATCCGGAACCATCCACGAACGTTGAACAAGTACGATTGGCACAGGTACAACCACGGAAGCGCTGAACTGTAAGTAGAGGGTAATGTTCAGCGTAAGTTCTGCCTTATTTGCGGAGAGAGTTTTTCCATCTACGATAATGTTCTCAGTACCCGTTTTTTTGCCTGTAAAGAGAAGTTTCGCCGAACCATTGTACGAAGACGGGCCCGCGTTGATCGTAAAGGACGGAATGGTGTCGTTTAATGCCGTCCAGCTATCCACAGATGAATCGTAAACGTCTACCCAACGGACTCCAAAGTCTACGGGAGCCCCGAGCACGGTAAACGCTAATGGAAACGCCGACGAAACCTTACTTCCCGACTGAGAGAGGTAGACAGTGTCTGCTACCACACCGTTAACGTATCGTACGGTCTCTACAGCAGACCGTCCGCTATACGTTTTTGTACCGGTAACAACGGAGCTATCGGGATCGGCCTCGGACTCCGTAATTATGCCTGCGGCCGTAATGTCTACCGTGGTATTGGCGTGCAGGAAGTACGATCCGGGTGTAGAAACTACGTAGTTAGCGGGAGATGGGGTAGGGGTAGTGGAATCGTCCGAGCACGAGGCGAGGACCAGTGCCGAGATAGCCAAAACAAAGATTGGGAAGCGCATGAGATTCGTCTCCAGGGGCGGCAGCGCCGCATACATGAGTTTGGTGAAAATCGACAGTGAGCGGAGGGCGAGGGACTCGAACCCCCACAGGCTTTCGCCCGGCTGTTTTCAAGACAGCTGCAATACCATTATGCGAGCCCTCCGTGGGCCAAGAGACTGCAAAACTACACAACCTTGGCAAACAGCAAGAACAACTATTCGAACACCGTGTCCTGATTCTGTGAACTCGGCCAGGGCTCGTAGTCCTGCGAGCGCAATCCAAGAAAGTCCAACACCGTTGAAGAGAAAAGGTGTTCTTGCTGTGCAGGGGAGAGGTCTGCCATCTCTTCGATGAACTTGCCGTGCTCTAAATCGCCTAACGGAAACGGGTAATCTGTGCCGTAGGCAATTTTATTCACGCCCATTAACGCCATAAGAAAACGCAGCGCATCAGCGTTGTGCGTGATGGAGTCTACCCAAAACCGTCCCACGTACGTAGCAGGGTCTTGTATGCCATGGATGTTGCAAAGGTCTGGCCTGGCGTAGTAGCCGTGTGATATGCGCCCAACCGTAAACGGAAACGAGCCACCGGCGTGACTAAACATCACCCTCAATTTGGGGAATGCATCGAACACCCCACCAAAAATCATAGATGTGATAGAGAGTGTTGTTTCGGCCGGCATACCCACCAACCACTGCTGGAAGTAGTCCTTTGTTCGGTCGGCTCCCATCATTTCCCAGGGGTGAACAAAAATGGCAACACCCAAATCCTCTGCGGCCTGCCAAAACGGGAAAAGCCCCCTGTCGTCTAAATTCCTTCCATTGATGTTCGTTCCAATTTCAACGCCGCGAAAGCCGAGTTCTTCTACACATCTGCGCATTTCCTGAATGGCAAGAGAAACATCCTGCATAGGCAACGTTCCCAGGCCAATAAACCTCCTCGGATGGTCGGCTACAACACCGGCTAAATGGTTGTTGAGGAACCGGCACCAGTCTAGGGTGTCTTGCGGCTTAGCCCAGTATGAAAACAACACAGGCACCGTGCAGAGCACCATGGCATCCGTGTTATGGGCGTCCATATCTCGGATTATTGCCAACGGGTTCCAGCAGTTTTCGTCGATATCCCGGAAAAACACTCCATCGTCCCGCATCATCCGGGCCTTGCCCGGACTGTAGTGATCGAGCTCGATGAAGCCCCCGTAGCCATACCGCTCCTTTAACGAGGGCCAACGTTCCGGAAGGATGTGGGCATGACAGTCTATCTTGAGCATGTTACGCCTTTACTGGTGGTTCCATCACGGTACCACATGCAGAGCAGGTGCGGAGCTCCATATTGGAATAGAATCGCTCGAAGATTGGTGGCAACTGGGCAACAATGTCTGTAAGGGGCAGAAACTCCTCGTAGAGTTTGTGGCCACAGCTTTCGCAGAACCACATAAACGCATCCAGCTCTTTCTGTTCTCTCTTACGCTCGATAACCAGACCCACAGTGTTGGCCGGACGTTGCGGACTATGCGGAGTGCGGGGCGGTAGCAAGAACACATCGCCCTCATTGATATCGATGGTACGGGGCTTGCCATCGTCGATAATCTTTACGGACACATTGCCTTCGAGCTGGTAGAAGAACTCTTCGCCTTCATTATAATGGTAGTCCTTCCTGGAGTTCGGGCCACCTACGATCATCACAATAAAGTCTGCGTCCTCGTAAATCTTTGCATTGCCAACAGGCGGTTTCAGCAGATCACGGTGCTCGTTGATCCATGCTTTCAGATTAAAGGCGCCTCGAATGGGCATAATGCATGCTCCCAATGGTAGTAGTTTCGCGAACAACAAAAGTACGCATCACGAAAGGACATCATGGATCTCTCGTTACATGGACGCCGGGCGCTGGTTTGTGGTGGCTCGCAGGGCATTGGTAGGGCCATAGCCGAAGAATTAGCCACAAATGGGGCTTCGGTTACGGTACTCTCCCGCAACGCCGAGGCCCTGGCCGCAGTTGCGGCGCAGCTTCCCGACGATGGTTCGCAACGCCATTCCTTCATCGCCGTGGATGTTTCCGACGAATACCAGCTAATCCACAGCGTGAATAACTCTGTGGAAAGCGGTGGTGATTTCCACATACTTGTGAATAACACCGCCGGACCCGCCGGTGGATTGCTTGTGGAAAGCGCTGTGGATAGTCTTCGTAAGGCGTTTGAACAACATATTGTTACAGCACATCAGTTAACAAAGATTTTAGTGCCCGGTATGACGTTATCTTCCTTCGGTAGGATTATCAACATCGTGTCCACATCAGTGAAGATCCCCATCGAGGGTCTGGGTGTTAGCAACACCATCCGTGGGGCAATGGCAAGCTGGGCTAAGACCATGGCGAACGAACTTGGCCAGTTCGGGATAACCGTAAACAACGTATTGCCCGGCGCAACGGAAACTGACCGACTTCGCGCAATAATCACCCGCACCGCTGAGAACACTGGGAAATCCGAATCAGATGTGCGAGAGAAGATGGCCCATGAAATACCTCTGGGTCGGTTTGCGCAACCCCACGAGATTGCCTCGGCAGCGGCATTTCTTGCCTCTCCCGCAGCCTCGTACATCACCGGTACAAGCATCCTTGTAGACGGCGGCCGCACCCGGTCCATCACCTGACGAAAAACCTTATCCACTTCATGTGGATAACCTGTTGGCAAGCCGGGAACTTTTCCAACGCCTACCTATTGCTTCTTCAACCCCAACACACTACATTTGTTGTGGTCGTAAACCCTTGCAAAATTCAGGGATATACGATTCTCAGACAGGCCGATCAGGGTGCCAAAAACAGTCGGATCGGTTGTAGTTAACCACACATGTGCATAACTCGGCTGGGTTATCCACATTTCAAGGGCAATCGTGGCGAAGAAGGGACGCAGAGGGATGGTGCAGCACGGCGATCGTAGATCGTCGGGACTCGTTGTCGCACTTCTTGGCGTAACGTTCCTTGGCTTCATGGCCACCCAGTGGTGGGAGCGCCAGATCATCACGGACGTGGTGGTGAACGGCGCATCGGGCTTGAGCAGGCAGGCAGTAGTGCACGTGGTAGACACCTTACGCGCGCGTGCGCGCAAGACACTCGTGCTGGCAGACGTGCGAAACAGCGTAGAGCTTTTGCCGTACGTGAAAAGTGCCTGTGTCTATTTCTCCGGAGTGCGCACCGTTACAGTAGACGTGCAGGAGCGCGAGCCAATCGCGCACATTATGCAGCCCGACGGCTCGCTGCGATACCTCGATGCAGAGGGAACGGTGCTACCAGACGCTGGTGAGCGCACAGCACACAACGTACCCCTGATTGGCACGGCATCTGGAAAGCCCCTTACCGCAGCAGAAATTCAGAAACTGGTGGCATTCATTGCCATGGGTAGAACAACACTTCATTCGGCCCTCTATCAGACAATCTCGGAGGTGCGCCTGAACACCGTGCGCGACTGTATCGAGGTAGTAACCGACGAATCCCGCTGGTGTATGGCAGCAAAGAACGTTCACGGTATTCGCAGTGCGTTAACGGACATGAACGTTTTCTGGCTAACCACGGCAGCTAGCTTAGTGCTGGCGAACGTGGCCGAGATAGACCTTCGGTGGAATCATCAAGTAGTACTGCGATATCGCTCCCGTTCTTCACGCAGTGGAGTATCGGCATGATGAATCCGGAGATACATGTTGGTTTAGACATCGGCACCACAAAAGTGTGTGCTGTAGTGATGTCCTTCGACCCTTCGAAGAAACGCACCGAAGTTCTTGGAACCGGAACTGCAGATTGCGAAGGCCTTAAGCGTGGTGTGGTTACGAACATCAACAAAACGGCTGAAGCAATTCGCGCTGCAATCGACAAGGCAGAACAGCAGAGTGGCTACAAACTGGCCCGGTGCGTTATTGGTGTAAGTGGCGAACACGTTTCCACCTTCACAACGCGCGGCATTGTTACCACGCGCACATCAGAGATTTCCGAAGACGATGTGCGGCGTTTGCACGAAGAACTTGCGCAGGTGCACGTTACTGCCGATCGGCGAATTCTCCACGTAATCCCACAGGACTACATCATCGACGGTCAGGACGGCATCTCTGATCCTTTAGGGATGAGCGGACGCCGATTGGAGGCAAATGCATTGGTAATCACGGCCTTAGCTTCGGCAGTGGAGAACGTGTATAAGTGCGCCGAGCGTGCCGGACTCCATGTGGACGCGGTTGTGTTGCAGTCTATCGCAAGCGCGTTGGCCGTGCTCGATGATGCCGAGCGCGAAGTAGGCGTTGCATTGGCAGACATTGGTGGTGGAACAACAGACGTTGCCATTTACAAAGACAACGTGCTGCGAAGCGTTAGCGTAATCGGCATGGCGGGTCAGCGCGTTACGGATGACATCGTAACCGTGTTAGGAATTCGCACGGCGGATGCCGAGCAGATTAAGGTGGACCACGGGCATGCGATAACCGAGAGCATACTCCGCGACGAACATTTCCAAGTACCCGGTGTTGGTGGACGCAGGCCGAGTGAGTTATCGAAGAGCATCCTTTGTCAGGTGATTGAACCACGGATGGAAGAAATCTTCGAGTTCGTTCTGCAGCGGATTCACGACTCCGGTTTGTCTCATCAATTGGCAGCAGGAATTGTGATAACCGGCGGATGTTCGGAGCTGCGTGGTTCCGACATGCTGGCGCAGCGCACCTTCCGTTTGCCAGTAAACAAAGGGTTGCCCCGCGGCTATAGTCACGACGGATTAGCGCGCGAAGTAACCACACCTGCACATGCTACGGCCGTTGGCTTAGCGCTGTACAGTATTGAACACGAAGATGAATTTCAAGAGGCAATGGCGCCGGCAGCACCTTCCGTGCAGGTGCAATCGGCGAGCACAACCAAGACAGCAAACCAATCCGCCGAAACCTCAGAGTCCCCTGCAACAGCAAAGCGGGGAATGCTTCAGGGTATCAAGGACTGGTTCGAGAATCTTTAACAACTGTTTTCACAACCTGACCACATTCCGGGGGGAATAATGGCCATCGAGTTGGACACAACATCATTCACGTCAGACGCACGCATTCGCGTGGTTGGCGTAGGGGGCGGAGGCGGCAACGCTATTCGCACCATGATTTCACGTGGTTTAGACGGTGTAGAGTTCGTTGCGGCGAACACAGACCGTCAGGCCCTCATCAATAATCCCGCGGGCATAAAACTTCAGCTCGGAAGGGATGTTACCAGAGGTCTTGGTGCCGGCGCCGACCCGTCGAAAGGCAGGGCGGCCGTTGAGGAGAGCATCGACGATGTGCATGATGCTCTTGCTGGCAGCGACATGATCTTTGTAACCGCCGGTATGGGCGGAGGCACGGGCACCGGAGCAGCACCGGTTATTGCACGTGTTGGACGCGAGATTGGCGCACTAGTGGTTGGTATTGTTACCAAGCCGTTTGCCTACGAATCGAAACGAAGAATGACGGTTGCCGAAAATGGTATTCGCGACCTACGCGAACATGTAGACGCGCTTATTGTAATTCCCAACCAGCGAATCTTGTCGGTGGTAGATAAGGACGTAACGTTCGCCAACGCCCTAGCAATGGTAGACACTGTTCTCTACAATGCTACCAAAGGCATTGCCGATATCATCTCCGGTGTTGGTTACGTAAACGTAGACTTTGCCGATGTTCGCACCGTGATGAGCGGAATGGGTGATGCCCTGATGGGTATTGGTATGGCTCGCGGAGAACATCGTGCCATCGAAGCAGCGCAGAACGCACTAAACTCGCCAATCCTCGAAGGTATGTCTATTTACGGCGCGCAAGGGCTGTTGGTAAACATCACCGGCGGCGCGAACATGACCATGTTTGAGGTGAGCGAGGCCGTAGCAGCAATTGAGAAGGCGGCGGGAGACGAAGTAAACCTTATTCACGGTGTTGTTGTAGACCCCGGT
Source organism: bacterium (assembly GCA_036834845.1). Lineage (GTDB taxonomy): Bacteria > Bacteroidota > Ignavibacteria > Kapaibacteriales > Kapaibacteriaceae > UBA10438. Next base: position 20,246 of record DAITNB010000038.1, read on the forward strand.
ATGGAAGACGAAATTTCCATTACCGTTGTGGCTACGGGCTTCCATCATCAGAACGAAAAAGCCATACCGCAACCAACGGCGGTGCGCCAATCAACGGGTCCGGTTATCGAAGTAATTCGCCACACGCCCGAGCCGGAAGTTGCTCTCGATGTTGTGAAGCCGTCCATCCCGGTTTCTACAACAGACGTGGATGTAACAGACACCGAAGTTCCAGCATACATCCGCAAGCAGCGCGAAGCAGAACTCCGCTCCCGCGAGGGTTTTGCACAAGGGTCGGCAGTACCACTTACGCCACCTTCTACCGAAGCGTCGTTCCCTACACCACTGCGGAAAGCGGCAGGGGGCGGTGGAGGAGAGCAGCCGGCGTTCCTGCGGAAGATTATGGACTAAGCCATCGCTACAGAGTACCACAAGGCCAATCCGGCACGCCGGATTGGCCTTTGTTCTTTTTTGGAATCAGGGAAGCTCTTGCTCCTACGATGCAGCTTCCGGCTGGGTACCACGGTGGCGTACACGCAGTGGTGGTTCCATCAACCACAACTACGGCTGCAACACCAAAACCAGATAACGTGATTTTTCGGAAACCACAGCGTAAACTCCAGATGGCAATGGCACGAACGAGGGGTAGGCAACTTCAGTGTTCAAACTCCTGTAGACCGTGCGTCCGCTGATATCAACGATGCGAATGGAGGTGCATTCTCCACCCTCCGTCGATAGATAAACGCCACCGTAA
>DAITNB010000039.1:0-20808 GCA_036834845.1 bacterium
AAGTGACAACCTGAAGGGTTGTCATCCTGAGGAGCGAAGCGACGAAGGACCACAAACTACGAGCTACGAGCTACAAGCTACAAGTGACAACCTGAAGGGTTGTCATCCTGAGGAGCGAAGCGACGAAGGACCACAAACTACGAGCTACGAGCTACAAGCTACAAGTGACAACCTGAAGGGTTGTCATCCTGAGCGTAGCGAAGGACCACAAGCGACAAGCGACAAGCGAGTAAGTGATAGCTGGCAAGCTACGCAGATACTGATTTTTGTTCTTGCAGTTGTTGTTTTGGGGATGGCGCCGTTGAGGTTGCGGGCGCAAACGCAGCAGGCCACGCCGCTGCAAACTCTTGGGTGGCTCAATGTTGCGGGCAATGCCAACTATACTGCCGAGCGCGCTAATACGGTAGACTTTGGTTATGCAGACTGCCTTGTTGGGTGGAACTGGTTCTCGACCAGTAGGCCTCTGTCTGAACTCTATAACACGCGGTTCTTCCATTGCCAGTCTCAAGCACTCCACTCGAATGTACTGAAGTTTCCCCGTACGTTTATTCCCGGGCAGCGCTTGGTGCCGAATGTGCATCTCAACAACACACGAATAGAAACAATCACCGAGGGCGGGCTTACTTCGGATAACATCCCGGACTACTTGGATATCTACGAGTCGGGCGCGATGGAATGGCAGCCATGGCTGCGTGCTATCACTCCGCCCACGGAACTATGGCTTACGCCTTCGTTCATGCGCAAGCCGCTCACAGACGTAGCAGACATCCCTACGGATGATGTTGTTGGAGGAGTGTTCTGCTTTGGCTCGCAAACGCAGGCAGGATACAAGGGTACCCGCGTGAATAGCGCAGGAGTGTATCGGCTGCACCTCGATGCCGCAGATGCTCTTGCACCTGTAAATGGGCAGATTCCGCCCATCTTACACTCTGTGTGGCCCGATGACGGCATGCTGCGGTGGAACCCGATAAAGAATGACCTCACCATGACGGAGCTTTCGGATACCTCGAAGCATAGACATCGCGAGTCGAAATGCATCCACAACCGCAACCAGAACACATCGCGGTTGTACGTAAGTATAACGTTGCGCCGCACGGAGGACGACGCGGTGGGTGCGGATCCCGACGAGGTAATTGTGCGCCTACGGGTGCCGTATTGGTACTACGAGAAACTCTCCGACACGCACCAGGTGCGGACGAATGCGGCGCAGTATGCCATTTTCGACTCCATACCGAGTGCTACAGGCGCAGCGAGCATTCTTAACTACGGAGCGTTGTGGGGGCTGGAAGAGACAGCCTCTGGACAATTCCCCACCGAACTCCTCATCACGCGCCGGATGCTACCTGCCGTTGCCGACCCCGGCAACGAGGTGACGATTTCGGGGTATATGCTGTTTGATGTGGGTGCGAAAGTTGCTCCAACTGAACGCCATCAACGCCAGCTCAACACGTGGGACAGCCATGACGCCAACTTGGTAGAGCGCCTTGGGGCCGAGGTGTATTATGAGGGTCATATTGGCATAGACATCCGCAACGTGCGCATCGAAACGCCCGAGGCACGTCGTGTTCTCTGGGGCGGGCTAGACGCGCAGGTAGCCATTGGAGTGAACATCGCGTTAGACCATATAGTGGCGGCGCATAACGTGGTGCCCGGCGGGGTGCCTGCCAACGCAGACAGAGCCCGCATAGCACGTTTCTATGGCAGAGACGAGCCACACCCGATGCACTGGCGAACGATGCGGCACTTGCAAAAGCTGTTGCACGGACAAGTAACAACAGAGTGGCACTCCTACTGGCATACCTTGGCAGAGCATTGCATGGAATTGCCCGAGTGGTGGCAGGGACAAGAAGCCATGCCCTCGCCGGGTCCACTGATGCCCTCGATGGTGTTTAAGAAGGGCCACAACCCAGCAGAGTTGAACACCGTAAGTGCCTACAACCACGCCGGCATATGGATGGGCACGCATAACCCCGAGGCGGGTTACGACCCCGAACCATACGTATCGAATGGTGGAGTGCAACAACTGCTGCCACTGGCAAATGTGCTGTCTTCGGTATACAACCACAAAGACCGAACCAAACACGGCTATTTGGCCACGTTCGAAACGATGCTGTTTCACCACTACGCCAATCAGCCGCACATTCTCTTTGGTAACAAGAGCTGGATGGCCAACCCGTGGTTGTACTTAGACGTACAGGGCTTCGGTCAGCGCGATGGCATGACTGAGGCCCACGACAAACCACCGCGGCTGTGGTTTCGCAACCAACCGCGCACGATGGGTTTTGTTCGCCATGCCGTAAGCTGGCCCTTGCTCTTTGGCGCAAAGAATCTAGCGATCTATGCGGGGACCTCTGCCATTAACTTTAAACCTGTGGTGCCGAACATGGGTAACGATGATCCGCCCCTTATCAACGACATTGGCGTGCAGAACAACGAAGCCGTGGTGCTGGCAGCGGGGCAATCTGCACAGCAGTTTATTGCCGCAGATGATCAGCTCGGCACAGACTATATCCTGGATCCAAGCGTGCCCAACAATGGAGACATCGGAAACCTTGCGCCGTATTTCTATGGCGGCTTTAACAACGTGGCAAGCCACTTGCATGGCGTCTCGGTATCTCCCGGAGCAGGCAGTATCTACGTAGGACGGCGCACAACGCGCCTAACGCTGCTGGAGATGACGGACTGGTTCAACAACATGTACGAGCGCCTGGGCCGAGAGACATTTCCAGCGCGCCTTGCCGTGCACCCCCTCTTTGATGCCCGCCTTGTGGCGTGGCATGCCAAAGGGTTTAGCTCGTGGACGCAGCACCATGCAGGCATGCCGGCAAACACATTTTCGTTGTTTGTAGACACTACGCGCATTCGCTCGCGGCATCCGATGCGCATCAGGGAGCGAGTTAACGTCGGCGCTATCCCCGGACACTTCGATTACGAGCCGCATGACTCCACCTTTGTTGATATCACCATGTTAGACCTGCCAGCTACAGGAGGTGGACGCAGAAGTGTGCACGAGGTATTCCTGCTGGGCGTCAGCAACCGCCGCACCGATAGCAGAATGCGTCCGGCAGACTCACCATATGTATCGGCGCATACGGCTGATTGGGAGCACGTTGATATAGAGGAGTACCGAAACCGTGTTGCTTTGAACGCTTCAAACACATTCATGCAAAAGGGCGCCCGTCAGATCACCATTCCCTTTAACTATGCTCATGCCGATGGCCGCTACCGGCTCTTGCGCCTGCAGGAGATGGGTGGCGGCATAGATACGGTTATTGGACAAGACCGTGAGCTGGCGGTGAACTTCTTGCCCGGCGAGGGTAAGATGTTCCGTGTGAGCGTGCTAGGAGCAAGCGAAGAAAACATCGCCCGCGGCTGGCTGGACCACAACACGCAGCGTAAGATGGTGGCCTTTCCAGAGGCCGACGGCGCAGAAGCGAGACTTCTAACAAGGCCACAGAACGGACCGAATTGTTCTGATGCTACTATCACGGTGATGAAGCACGGTACGCACCTGCGCTATCACATGGTGTATCACCGCCGCGTAAACCCCGATCCTATACAAGGCGCTAATGTGCTTGCCGTGTACTACCGTAGGAGTGCACCGCTGGAGATTGGCGGTGGCTCCGATGTGGCAACCTCAGCCGATGCGGGTAACATAGAATGGGAGCCCGAGATTCTCCTTAGCAACACTCTCTGGCCAGCCGAGCGGTTGCCCAGTTTTCCCTCGTGTGCATACCCAAGTATTGTTGTGCGATACGATGCAACGGAGAACATCAGCAAGGTATACGTTGTATATAGCTGCGAGCAAACCACGCCGAACGCGCCGGATATCGCCATTGTAGAAGCACAACTCTGGGCCGACGCGCCCACACACGCCGTGCAGGAGAGTATCTACCAAACAACAATGCGATCGTATCGGATAGACGAGGTGCACTCGAGTCCGCGGCAGAACTGTGCAAATGAATACGAGGGCATTTCGCGCCTGAAGCTCTGGGGCACACCGGTGATTAACGCGTCACATGAGGGCAATTACTACGCGTGGAGTGACCACCACCGGGGAATCGTTTATGGCTTTAAGGCACCCAATGCCCGTGCGTTTACCGTGCCGCCGCTGGAATCGGTACGCTTTGGAGATACCAACACCAGTAAGCCCATGTATCCCACGCTGAACACCTACTCGCGCTTGGAAATTGGCGAACAAGACTGTGCCATGGCCTGGCAGGATGGTCCACCCGACGTGTATGACTGCTCCTACGGCAACAAGATCTACTACACCCATTTGCGCGCCACTAGCACGCAGGTGCTGCGAGAGCTGGGGCGTGGAGCCATACTCAACATCAGCGGCTTTGTAACGGTCGACAACAACCGTGTGGGCTTGTTGTCAAGTAATTTTCCGCCACAAGACGTGCTATATCACGGTAAACCAACGCTGTATAGAGCGCTAACAGACTTCGGCCAATCCGCCTATGATAACCGCGAATCCGTCGCAGACAGCGTGGGGTTAATAAACCACAAGGCAGATAGAATAGCGTGGATGTCGAGACATCTCGTAACCACTTCAATGTGGCCACCACAACAAACGTGGATGCCAATGAAGGTAATCAGACGTCCTGTCGATGCGTACGAACGCTCGCTTTGCACTTTCAGTAATACCACCGACGTCAAGTCGTGGCCACAAGGTGAGCTTATTGCCAGCCATGATGTGCGGAATCCTGAGCTTTCAATGGGAGAACAGAGTACGGAATGGCAGGCAATACCAAGGGCAGCATCTTGGGACTTTTCAGATACCAGTATGATTCTCAGTTTCGACTATTCAGAACCGTCTGCCAACAGCGCCGACGGTCGTCTGTTGGAGTTGCAGATGGGCTGGAAGGCGTTTGCGTTACCTGGCCCAAACACACCGTGGTCCGCCATGTTTACTGGCGATGCTCACCTGGTAAATGTCTCTCAACGAGGACGTCACCACCACGTGTCGGCACGGCATTCGATAGCGCACATGCGTGGTCTTACGCAAATGCGACGTTTGTTTGAGCAGCGTCCGTTTATAGATGGACTGCACGCGCAGGCCCCATTCATAGGACGCTCGGCACAGGGTTTTTACAAAGGAGCAGCGGAGGCAGACGATGCGGGGTTAACGCTGCGTCGCTACCGCGGTCTGCGATCGGAGGAGTTCGCTATGCTCCTATCCGAAGTAACCATTGACGGTATAGAGCGCCCTCTAGAGTTAGAGCAACTCAAGAACGGTACGCTGGTATCGCAATGGATACCCCTTAGCGCTGTTAGCGCGGTAGAGCTCAAATCGCGCGCCAGTGGCAATTCGCCGGCATTGTCAGCAGTGTGGCTGGAGAAGCGCTCCGATGGCCAGCGCACAGCGCTAGATGTGCTTATCCCGATGGCACCAGAACAGAGCGGCTTGCATTCTTCAAAGGCCAATGCGTGGACGGTGATTGCACAGGCAGACGAACAAGTGCGTCTGGTAATTGAGAGTACAGACCCAGAGGCAATGCCTGCCGAAGATCTCGAGATTGTACCACAGCAACCAAGAACGATTGGTATCGTGCCTGCCGAGAGTGGCAAGCAAAGCCAGGGTTGGCAACCCAGTATGGAGCGGCGGTATATAGACTTGCGAAAGAGCACAAATATTCTGTCTGGAGCCGATCAAGCACTCCATACCATTGCCGTAATACCCCAGCCAGCAACGGGAATGGCGGTTCTGATTGCCAGGAGTATCCCTGCGGATGAGATCATCATCGAGACTGTAGGCGGTGTAGAAGTTGCTCGAGTGCAATTGTTAGGCACACGTGGAGGCGATGCAATTGCCGACGTAGATGCCTCTCGGTTAACCCCTGGACTCTATGTGGCACGCACTGCATCAGGTAGCGCACGCGGGCTCTTCATTGTAACACACTAGGATACAATCACCAGCGCTGTGCAACAGCCGTGCGAGAACTCAACCCAGCCGGACGCGGAAATCAAATCGCGTCTGGCTGGGTTGTTTCAATACGGTAAACTGCCAAAGAGCTAGCAGCATATTGTATCTTTGCGATTCAAAACTAAGGTGCGTGCATGTCGAAAAGATTGACTCTTCTGGTAACTACCATTGCATTGGCTGTGCTGGCCGTTGCCTGCGGCACCTACACAGACCTTATCGGTACGTGGACAAAACCAGACTACGTTAACAAGGCCTACAGTAAGGTGCTTGTGTTTGCCATCGGCACAAAGTCTCTTGTAAATCAGTCCGTAGCAGAACGTGCCGTGGCAGCGCGCATCTCAAAGCTGGGAACAGTGGCGGTGCCCGCAAGCGACATTTTCCCTCGCGGCAAATACGATGCCGACGGAGACGGAAAAATCGACAACCCTGCTTTTGCAGACGAAATAGCTAAGCGACTCTCGGATCAGGGTTTCGAGGCAGTGTTGTTGTTTGGCGTAAAGGACATAAAGGAGGCACAGCGGTATGTGCAGGGTTCGGTATCGTACCAACCTACGTCCTACTACAACGGCTGGTACAATTATTGGTCTACCACGTATCAAGCAGTAGAGCAGCCCGGATATTACACAACGGATGTAGATGCCTATGTTGATGCGAATATGTTCGACATTGCTTCGGGTGATCTTATATGGTCTGCACAAACAGACATACTCAATCCCGTTGGTTTGTCGGACGCCGCAGAATCCTTTGCCGGAGTAATTGCACCTGCCCTTCAAAAGCAGGGCCTCATTCGTTCGAAGTAAACTCACACAATCATTATCCCGAGTACCATGACATTTCCTCGCCCCCTTTTCACCGGTTTCTTCGCAGTTGTTCTTGCTGCAACACTTGTTTCGTGTAGCTCGTGGGATGTGAAGTCCGACTACGACCCCGAGATCTCATTTGCCGGAAAGTCTACCTACGCTGTTATCGAAGATGTGAAGATTCCAAACGACCTTTTGGCGCAGCAAGATATTGTGCGCAAACGTGTTATTTACGCCATCGATAGCAGCATGGCTCGCAAGGGGTTCAAGCGTGTTAAGGACCCGGCAGCGGCAGACCTAGCACTGCTTGTATATGCGGGCGTTCAGGAGCGTGTGAATTACTCAACGGTTGGTATGTCATATGGCGGGTATTGGGGATATGGTGGACCCGGCATGTACAACACTCAGGTTGTTGAGAACCGCTACGTAGAGGGCACGTTGCACATAGACATGTTTGAAACAAAGTCCAAGATGCTTGCCTGGAAGGGTGAAGCAACCGGTGCACTGCAGCAAGCACGTTCGCCAGAGGAACGTCAGGCAATTGCTAATGATGTGGTTGGGGCAATTCTTGCGAAGTTCCCGCCTCAGAAGTAATTCGATTCGTCGCGCCAACGAACAATCTTCCAAACGTCTGCAGACGTGGGGCGCTGTATGCGCAGATTCACGCGTCCCTGCGCGCGAATCACGTCGTTTGCACTAACGGTAATTGTTAGATTAAAGCCACGCGAAATGGTCTGCGCAAGACTATCGCCTTCGGCTATCACTACATCATTCCACACAAGATCGAGTTGTTGAGCAAAGTAGAACAACCCGTGTGTAGCTAACATGTCTTCGTCTCTACCCCACGTTACATCTACGCCACGTTCGTAGTTCCGATAGACAAAAGAAAACGTACGGTCGAGCAGTCGGCCGTACGTTAACGTGTCTTTAAAGAGATATGCGTATCGAAAATTCTGAAACAGTCCCTCCACGGTGCGTTGGTCTCCAAGTATTGCACCGGAGGTAGATGTTTCTGCTAGCGAGGGGGCAAAGGGGTTTGTACACGCACCCACCATAACCGAGCAGAACACTATGATTATTGTGATGCGCATGCGTTAACCGGTGTTACCAGAAACGTAGGCCAAGGAACATGGCAATGCTTGCAAAAAATGCAATGCCGCCTGCCCAGCCCAACACGGCAGCGCGAATACCACCGTTAGCACTTGTACCGCCGGCGCCTAGAACCATGCCCAACAAACCGGTCATGATGCCACCTGAAACCGGATGCCACCCCATGGCCTTTTGAATTCCAACGGCGGTAGCAATAACCATAACGCCAAGCACTATTCCAATGAACCGCGTAGCAACGGTATCAACTACCGGTTCATCAACATGGGCGTGGTCTGTATGCTGTGCGTGATCCGTAGACATGTGCTTCTCCATGGTGGCTAACGTAGAAAATACGGTTCATGGCGGTGCGCCATACCAGCCGCAAAATACAACCTTAGAGGGATACTTTCTGCCGGTGCTGTTATGGGGCTAACAAGAGCACAACAGTTGCTTCACTTCCTCTAATTGCTCAGTTGCGCTTTAAGGAGTGACCAAGTAGACTCGGCAGTATCGGCTGGTCTTTTGGCGTCGCTCCAACGCGAGATGCTCCACAAGCCGCTTGGTTCGGGCGTTATGGTAAACACCAATGTTCCGCTCAGTGTCTCGGGAAGGGTGGATATTCCAAGACGTGGGGTAAGTAGGTAGTTCGCAACCCACACCGTAGAATCGGGCGATGAGAAGGCAATGTTGCTGTTCTCGAATTCCAGTTCTATAAGCTGGTCGGACGGAAGTCTGGCAATCATGGAGAGAAACGCCTGTTGCTCCTTTGTGAGAGACCACGAACTAAATATTGCCTGATACCGGGCTCCTATCTCAGCAGATGGATCGAAGAAGTACGGATTCCTGCTGCGGCTGGGGTCTGCCAAGCAAAGCATAAAGTTCTGTGTGTTCTTCTCGATAACGGAGCTGCGGAAGTTGCTCACCACAATTTGTGGACTCGTTGGTGGCTCGAAGGTGCCGCGTCCGCCGTCGGGTTCTTCGGGTGTTCGTGTTTGGCAGGACGCCAACGCAAGGGATGCGGCAAACAAAACCACTACAACAGGGCAAACCATCATGTTGCCGTTCCCACAAGGATGCAACGTGGAGATTCCGTAGCGTTGAAGGCAGACCCGTCATAATTACCGAATGTGGCCTTGGGGGTAATGCCCGCCTCTCGGAAGAGTGCCTCGAGCTCCTGCCGGTCATACAACCACACGCGCTCGTCGTATTCAAGCTCGTACGAACACGGATTGGTAATGGTGATACGTTTGTGCACAAATGGATTGTCTATCCATCGTTCTTGCACAACGGTTACACCATCAAACATGGTTATCGTTTCTGGTTCCAAGGTGTGCCGAAGCCGAGTTGCATTCAGAAAATCTAAAACAAAGGTGCCACTATCTACCAAGGCACTGCGCACGGCCTCTAGCACTCGCAGGTTTTCTGTATGGCTGTCGAAGTATCCAAAGCTTGTAAAGAAGTTTGCAATGGTATGATAGGGGGCTCCCGGAAAGGGACCACGCATGTCGCCCACGATGTACTCCACGTTTTCGTGGGGGTATACTTCCCGAGCTCTGTCGATAAGGTACACGGAGTTGTCGAGTCCGGTTACCTGATAGCCCCCTTCAGCAAGAGCCATAGCATGCCGTCCGTAGCCGCAGCACAGGTCTAACACACGCGCACCAGGTGGGGTGCCCACCAAATCCGAGACGATGGAGATTGCCTCGCGCGCTTCTTCGTCGGTGCGGTGTCTGTAGAGGCGCATGTACCATGGCGACTCGAACCACGAGTTGTACCACTCTGGTTTGCTCATACAGGCACCCTACCCTCGATAGCACGGGCAAGTGTGGCCTCGTCTGCAAACTCTAGGTCGGACCCCATTGGAACACCACGGGCAATGCGTGTAAGCCGTATAGAAAGGGCAGACACCATTTTGGCAATGTATTGCGTTGTTACTTCGCCTTCCACGTTGGGGTTTAGGGCCAGAATAACTTCTGTTACTTCGCCGTTTAAACGGGAAATAAGTTCGCGTAAGCGAATATCATCGGGACCAACCCCGTCGAGTGGACTCAGCGCGCCATGGAGAACGTGGTATCGTCCGCGAAAGTCGCCGGAGCGTTCCACAGCCATAACGTCTGAGGGCTGCTCAACAACACAAATCATTGTTGGGTCTCTCTTTGCCGAGGAGCAAATAGCACACACCTCCGCATCAGTAAAGGTGTGGCATACCGTGCATTCCCGCACGTTCTGACGCATATCAACCAGCGATCTGGCAAAGTGATCCACTTGGTCGGCCGGCATACGCAGCACGTGAAAAGCAAGTCTGCGAGCCGTTTTTTTGCCAATGGTGGGTAGCGAGGAGAACAACTCCACTACGCGCTCAATAGAATCCGATGGTAACATAACGGGCAAGATACGATTGAGACGGCTGAACATTTCTTGCAGCCGTATCTTCGCAGCATCGTTTTTGAAAGGAACACCACATGGGAATCTTCTCTCGAATCTCGGATATCTTCAAAGCCAATGTTAACGACACGTTAGACAAGGCCGAAGACCCCGAAAAGATGCTCAAACAGATGGTCCTCGAAATGGAGGAATCTGTTAACAAGGCCACACTGGCAGTTGCCAACGCAATTGCGAATGAAAAGTCGCTGGAGCGGAAAATCGCCAAGGAACGCGCCCTCTCTGCGGATTGGCAGCAGAAGGCAATGCAGGCACTTCAAGCCAACCGCGAGGACCTAGCTAAGGCAGCGCTCGAGAAGAAGGCCGTAGCAGATAAGAACGCCTCGGACTTATCACCAATTTTCGCGCAGGCGGCAGAAACCTCCAAGAAGATGCGCGAGCAATTGGATGCACTAAAACATAAGTTGGAAGAAGCTCGGTCTCGGCAGAGCACGCTTATTGCGCGCTCGCAGGCGGCTAAGGCACAAAAGCAAATTGCACAATCGTTCTCGGGTGTAGGCAGTGATGCGTTTTCGAAGTTCGACAAGTTCGAAGGTAAAATCGAGAAGTTAGAATCGGAGGCCGTTGCCTTCGAGCAGCTTGCCGGAGAGAATACCGATTTGGACAGAGAGTTTAAACAGCTTGGCAGCTCTGCGAAGGTAGAAGCCGAGCTCGAAGCATTGAAGAGGGACATGGGGCTTCTGCCCCCTGCCACACCAGAGGAGGGAGCATAATGTCTACGTCGCAAGTAATGCAAGAAACACGCAACGTTGTTGGCAGTATCATTGCCGAGCGCTTTCCGCAGGCCGTAGACTTTGGAGACGGCTCGTGGGCGGTGAGTTATGGATCGTCGAGCGCCATCGTGGTGGTTCGGTCGTTTACAGAGTCCGACACGATGGTAGAGGTAATGGCGCAGGTAGTAGCGGGCGCAACCCTTTCTCCGGAGCTGATGCACTGGCTACTCCGGAAGAATGCCGAGTTACACTTTGGATCTTTTGGATTGCTCTTCGACGATACCATTGTGTTTTCGTATTCGGTGCCGGGCGCACGAATCAACGAAAACGAACTCGAAGCAGCCATAACATCGGTAGCAATAATCGCCGATCATTACGACGACGAGATTGTGGCATTGGCAGGGGGCTTGCGGTTTTCGGATATAGACGTTACGGGGTAACTACCCGCACGTAGATGCATCGGTTTAAGAAACGTCCTTGTGGTGTTTCGTCGCTAAACCGGTCCGACCGAGTAGATGTTTTGAATGTGAAGTTTTTCGAAGACGTGCTGCGAATAAAACGTTCTGTTTTCGCAGCACGCTCTTCAGACAATACGCGGTTGCGTCCTTCACTACCCAACACGTCGGCGCTACCCTCAATAACAACTGTTGATCCATCCGGAAGCAGTTCGGCAAGCTGGGTTACAAGTGTTTGCACGTTCTCTGTTAGGTCGGAGCTGTTATAGTCGAACCGCAGCACGGCATTAAAGGTGTTGGTCTGCAGCGTAGTACTGCGGCGCTTTAGTGTGCGCACGTCTATCATGGTGTCTCGTTCATTCACTGCACCGCCCGCACTGGTTCGAAGTGTTAACACACGCGCTGTGTCTGTTAGGCCAATAGGAACATTTACGCGAATGGTTGAAGCCGCAGACTGAAGAGAAACGGTTGTGTCTTTCCCATTCACGTTAACGGTAATAGTTGTTGGTCGCGAGTCTGGCGAGCCACCAGAATACACGGTGCGCAGAGCAAGTGAACCCTGCACGGTTGCAAACTCTTCTGCTGATACCCAACGTTGCAACGGTGCGTTTTGCACCACAATGTCTACTCTGCGATTCTCTTCGCGTCCACCGGCAAACTCGTTATTCGACGGAATGCGTGGCAGCACAGAACTGCGGATGTCGATTTTCGAGCCGGGCACGCCCAAATCTAGAAGTACCTTGCGCACGGCCTCGGCTCTGCGCTGAGCCAACGGTGTACCTTCGGGTTCTGTAGGACCGCTGGTTGCCCCCTCCAAAACGATGCGTGCCGATGGGTTCTGTGCTATTACGTTTGCGGCGCGTACAAGAATCCAGTCGTGTGCCTTTACCGGGTCTGTGCTCATTACCGATCCATCATTGGACCGTCTGTACGATAGTGGTACGGCAGACGAAGCGCTGTCGAAAAACACTGCCGTTACTACGGGCGTCCACGCACGCAATTCGTTGCCAGTTACCACTTCTCCGTCGAAGCCCGCTACCGATACATCGAGCTTTGGCTGGGCATAGGCGATAGGGGGCGGTACAACGATTGGTGCTGGCGGTGGCGGATCGATCACCTTCTGTGTTCGGACAAACGAAAACCGCACACCTACTTCGGCCCGGATGCTAAAGATACTCCAATCGGCATCGGTTACAATTTGCGTAAAGTAATAGTCGGCAGAGATGCGAGGAACGATGGAAACTTTTTCTGATACGGGGATGAACGACTCTAACGAGGCACTCGCACCAAGGAGAGCAGACGAAGGAGAGAGTAGCTCGCCGCTTCCAATTGTTCGTTGTTGCACGGCATTACCGTTTTCGATAATAACTCCGTTGTCCGGCGAGAGCACCGTCTCGGTTTGGGTGTAGCTCTTGGCAAGGGGCAAGGCAACACGTGGACCAATACCTATGCCCAGCGTGCGATTGCGAAACGTGCCAATTATTGGAAGAACCAACGACGGCTGAAACTCTAGATAGTGAAGTGTTGCATCAAGCTGCACATCTGTTGTAAGGGTTGTTTCCAAGCCGGTGGATCCATCGCGCAGAGGATAGGTGTTTTGTCGGGAGAAGAGAGCGCTTCTGTCGCTATACCCAACATCGAATGCTAAACCCAGTGCCGACGAGAACGGTAACTCGAAGCCGACGGAGAACGTTGGGCCGAAACCGGAGCCGGAAGAGAAGTCTCCGCAGTCTATAACAGGTGCTGCAGTAGCAGGATTACCGCTGTGTTGATTTAGCAGTATGCCGCCTTGTAGGCGCAGAGCACCTGTTTCGGTAGTTGTTTGCGCACATACAATGGTGTGTGCCGTTAGCAGGGCCAGGATAAAACGCATGGCTGCGAAATTACGGCGGTGTGGTGCGCAATCTTTTCGTAACACAAAATCCGGTGCGTGTATTACCACCGAATTCGCACGTTTATGGCGGCTAAGGAGGTGGGTGTGGGGCCAAAGCCCATGCTAACATTGTCTCCAACATCAAAGTCGAACAGGTGGGCGCCAACGTAGGCATCCATGGCGGCCAAACCGTAGGTAACGAGAAAAATCACCCCCGCTAGGTCGCGATTGTCTCTAAATGCCTCGCGCTGACGAAGCAGGGTATTCTGTACGGAGGCGTCGGCGCCAGCAGCAACGGCTTGGTCGTATAATTCGGATGTGTTTAGATAATCGGCGTTGTTTCGAAAGAACGCCCAGGCAGAAACGGCTGCGGTGCCGGTAAAGAGGGGAATCTTCCAGTAGCTTTCGGTGTAGTACTGACCCCACCCCGGCAGAAGCAACGAATACACTACGGCACGGGTTGGATCCTTGGTGAGGGTGAGACTCGAATCGGTAACGGCTTTCGCCGAGCCGAAGCAGCACAACACTACGAGGATACCGATTCCTAAGGAACGCACGCAATAACCTCTATCTCCACACGAGCATCTTTGGGAAGTTTCGAAACTTCCACGGTGCTCCTTGCCGGACGGTGCTCGCCGAATGCCGCGGCATACCGGATGTTCATATCGGCAAAATCTGCCATGCTCGTAAGGAAGACGGTGGTTTTTACAACGTGGTTCAGAGTAGCCCCCTGAGATTGCAGTATAGACGAGATGTTCTCGAATATCTGTGCGGTTTGCTGTTCAACGTTGCCATCGAGGAACGACCCATCGGAACGCAGGGCAATTTGTCCGCTAAGAAACAGAAGCGACCCGGAACACTGCACGCCGTGTGAATAGGGTCCAATTGGGGCTGCAGCCGAAGGATTGTTGAAGGTGCGGGGCATAGTGGTGCAGGAGAAAAGGAACAGGGAAAACAAAAGACAGGTGATTGCAGCGTTCATAGTGAATCGCGCTTGATGATGTATACTTCCTCGCCGGGACGCACAAAGCCATAGCGTTCGCGAGCGAGTCGCTCTATTTCTGTGCTGTCTGTTTGCAGTTGCAAAACAACCTTACGCAAAGAGTCTTCAATGGACTGCATGGCAATACGCGAATCGCGCAGGTCTGCGGCTTCACTCGTTAAGCGCATTCGGGTGGCCACACCGTAGGGAGAAAACAACACAAATGCCACCACCGCCAACGTCATGCCGCCAATAATGAGCAGCCGTTTGCGCGTCATCACGCGCTTGCGCTCCTGTACAACAGACTGCTTTGCCATGTGGGTCTTTCCTACCGAAGTACAACGCCCCGATACACCACGCCGCTGTGCGTGGTTAGTAGTATCGCAAGTAGTCCTTTGGCGGCAGGGGGCACGTGCACCACTGCACGATGAGCCGATTCTACGTTTGAGGCGGCAACTACCTCTCCAAGGAGATTAACTATAGCAACACCGGCGGCCCCCTCTGCTGCGGTCTCAATAACAAGTGTGCCGTTGTCTGTACTCTGCACGCGCATTTGTGCCGAACGGGATGCCTCGTTCGACACACCTGTAAAGTCGTTAAGATCGTACACGTACACGCCGGACAGGTTGTCTGGGTCGGATGTAAGCATGTGGTTTACAATCATGTAGCCAGCGTCTATGGTAAACACAGACGAGGTAACAACGGCCTGTGTGCCCGGAAGCGGATATCCAATGGCAGTCCAAACGGAATCGCCTTCTAACCAATACGCTTGATATTCGCTGTGTTTAGCAATGCAATACACGCGTCCTGAGTAAGAATCGATGTCGAGAATCATTGGTGGCGTGGCAACATCCTGCCATTGCCCAACGTTTTCGAACATGGTATTTGTGGCGTTTAGCTTAAGTACTCCGGCTACAGATGTTGCGTATACGTTGTTTGCATTCGTATGCAGCACGCCAATCCCGTCCTGAGCAATTTTCGTCCACGTGGCTCCGGCTGTACTCGAAAAGAATACACCGCTGCGAGTGCTTGCTACTAAGTCGGTACCTCGCGATACAAGATCTATACACACTGCGTTGCCGGGCAGACTTACCGAATCAACCTTGGTACCAAAAACATAGATTTTTGCTCCCTCTGTTGCTAAGTACCATTCCTCTCCAATTGTTGCAATCTTCACGGGTTTGTTCACGCCTACAAGAGAGTCGAACTTTGTCCATGCCGTGCCCCCAAACGAGAAGTAGCATCGTGCTGTGGAGCTGCTTGCATCAAACGTAACGGCTAACGAAAGTCCCAGCGTAAAATCGCTTAACGCACACACCGTACCATCGAGAGATTGCACTTCGTCCCAAACTGCACCGTGGTTGTACGATAACAACGCCACGGTATCGAAGAGGAATAGTGCATTACTAACGGTGGTAACCTTACCGGCAGCACCGGCAGACTGTCCGGACATCCGAATCCACGGACGTTGAGCAGAGGCAATGGATATACATGCTGCCATTGCCAAAACGAAAAGGGTAGCATTTTTCATCTCGCAAGTTACGGACTCTCGGGCCAGTCGTGCTTCGGATATCGACCTTTCATCTCTTTTCGAACCAAGGCGTAGGAGCCGGCCCAGAACCCTGCGAGATCTCGGGTTACCTGTATGGGACGTCCGGCAGGAGACAGCAGCTCGATGGTAAGGGGCACATTGCCAGCAGCAACGGTTGGCTGACGTTTTACTCCGAACATAAACTGAATGCGAACCGATGCCGTTGGACGCTCCGCTACGGAATAGTCTATGCGTACCTCTCGCCCCTTCGGTGGCGTGTAAAACTCGGGAGCAAGCGTTGCAATGCGTCGGAAAACCGACTGCGGAAGGGAAGAGATAAGCGCTTCTACCACGTTTATTTTTGCAACCTCCTCAAGAGTTTTCTTGCCAAGGAGGTAGGGGGCTAACCACTGGTGAGCAGTGCCGGCAAGATCGTCATCGGTCCATGCAGGTACATGGGCCTCTCCATTTGCGTGCACAAATCGCACGCGATGGACTAGCTGACGCGCCTCGTCGGTCCACGTAAGGTCTCGCAAGGCACGCTCGGCAAGAAATCGGGCAAACACTTCTGCCAGTTCTTCAGAGCTCATTGGTGTGCCGGTTGTGTACCCCACAACAATGGCTCCCAGCATGCGTGCAGTGCGCGCTACAATGCGTTGTTCCTTGGCATTCCACCCACCTTCGGCGCGCACGTGTATTTCGGAGCCGAACAGAGACTCGATAGTTTCTGTGTTGATTTCGGCGGCAATGGCAACGCGTGGCTCCGCTCCAGACCCATCGAGTTCCGAAACCGCAAGCCATTCGCATCGCGCAAGAGGATCGTCTCCGTTGATTCGAGCGGATCTGCCGTTGCGCAGCAAGAATCTCCCGTCTGCCTTGCGGCGTGCAATACGATCGGGATATGCCAGTGCCAACAGCAGGGCAGCGTGTTCGTTATTGTTTGGGCCAATCGTTCCGCCAAACTGAGCCATCCGCTGTTTTGCGTTACGTAAGGCCTCATTGTCTGTGGCACCGCCGGAATATGTGCCTGCGAGAGCATCTAAACGCATGTGAATGTCTGCCATACGTACACCGCTAAGAACATCGCGTTCGCCAATTAACGATGCAAGGGCACCGGAGGCGGAGCGCGGAATTCCAAGCTCTTCTCCACGTACAAGCATGTGGGCAACGCGGGGGTGTGCGCCTATGGATGCAAGTTTGCGTCCATGATCGGTAATCCTGCTGTGAGAATCAAGAGCGCCTAACTCGCGCAGGAGTTCGCGCGCTTGGGCAAGTGTGCCGGCAGGTGGCGCATCAATCCACTCGCAGTCCTCTACCATTATGCCATAGGCAGCAACGTCGAGCACCATAGGCACAAGGTCGGACACTACTATTTCTGGGGTTCGCTTTTCTGCGAGTTGTTCATGTTGGGCTACCGTCCAGAGTCGAATACACTCCCCGGGTGCTGTGCGCCCTGCTCGCCCCCTACGCTGATCTGCACTATCCTTTGATACACGCACTGTTGTTAGGTGTGCCATACCGGAACGCGGGTCGTAGCGCGGTTCTCGCGAGAGTCCACCATCAATTACTGTGCGCACACCATCGATAGTGATGCTTGTTTCCGCAATGGCGGTAGATAATATCACTCTTCGCCGTTGTCTGGCGGCACGTAGCACAAGATCTTGATCCTCGGCGCGCAGCTCTCCGTGGAGAATGTGTACGTCTGTGTTTTCTGTGATAGTGTTGTCTGCAAGTACTCTATTCTGTGTTTGACGTATCTCGCGCCTACCGGGAAGGAAGCAAAGTATGTCGCCTTCGCCATCTCGCACGGCATCACGTATAGCAAGCGTCATCAATGCGTCGAGCGGTTTGTCCGAGGTACTGCGCAGGTAGGTTGTGTTTATCGGAAAACTTCTACCGCTGCTACGCACAATTGTGGCGTGCGGAACTACACGTTGTAACGATGGTGCATCGAGTGTGGCGGACATAATCAATATGCGAAGTGTTGGCCGCGCAAGCGTCTGCGTAAGGAGAGTAAGTGCAAAACCCGTATCTGCATGAATGGAGCGCTCGTGAAACTCATCAAAGATTACCATGCCCACATTCTGCAGTTCCGGATCTCTCGCTAAACGTCGGGTTAACACACCTTCGGTAATAACCTCCAGAGATGTTCGGGGGCCTACCAGTGTTTCGTTGCGCATTCTATACCCCACGCGTTGCCCTACGTCTTCGTTCAATAGATGTGCTAATCGGCGCGCGGCGGCCTTAGCCGCAATACGGCGTGGCTCTATCATCAGTACGGTGTTCCCGCCTAGCCACTCTTCGTTCAGTAAGGCCAGGGGCACAACAGTTGTTTTACCGGCACCCGGTGGTGCCTCCAACAGCACAACGGTGTTGTTGTTACACGCCTGGAGTAACTCCGGCAGTATGGAGTGAATGGGAAGCATGATACAAGCTACGAGCTACGAGCTACAAGCTACGAGTGACAACCTGAAGGGTTGTCATCCTGAGGAGCGAAGCGACGAAGGACCACAAGCTACAAGTGACAACCTGAAGGGTTGTCATCCTGAGGAGCGAAGGACCACAAGCTATAAGTGACGAGGTTGTCCGTTGGTTCCGGGTATCGATACTTCGATGACGCGACTTTCCATTTCGAACACAAACGTGTAGCTTAACAAAGTGTCCGTTATATCAGGATTATCGCAGTGCTGGGGTCGGACGTATCGGTCTTCGATCTTCTCGGCAAGCATACAAGCAGCGCCCCGCCCCGTCCGGGAGTGTTCTGCGTAACAAGCGCGGGGAAAAGCTGGTTGGTTGCGGTGGTTCCATAGTGCTTCAATTGATGAGAGCAACCACCGCAAGATTTTGCTTTTATATGAGGGGGGGTATGTTTGATAGCAGAATGAGCTTCCCCCACGTTGATTTCAGTGAGCTCGGTCAGCGTGTTTGCGTAGATGTTGTTCTTCGAAGTCGACAGGGGTCATATAGTTCAATGCAGAGTGCATCGTCTTTCAGTTGTAGAACAGATGAACCCATCGATAGACTGCCGTACGGCCGGACTCATGAACCCACTTCATGAGCGTCTCATATGAAACGCGGATCTGCTTTGCCGCCGCGCTGACCGGCATTATCTGATCGATGACCAATGCCACCGCCTGTGCGCGAAGTGCATCATCGTATTGATGACTGCCTTGTTTTCTTGTCATTGTCGACCTCCATGTGTAATATGGTGAGTGGAGACCGATTCGCTGTCAATCAAATGGGGGGAAGCTCACGTTTTGGACTTGGAAAGACGGGATTCGTCAATTTAGAGAGTATGGCTACATGAAATCTCTTCTTGCACTAACGGCTGCCCTCGTGTTGTTCACGCTAACGTATGAGTCGCGGGGACAGCTGGTAGAGGTGGTATTCCGGCATTCGGGCTGTGCATCGGGTATGGATGCTTCGTTGATCAGAGTCTCAAGGGATGGTGTTACGGCGAGCATCAAAGCCGATGTTCTCGACTCAAACACGTTGATATTTTTCAAGACGAAGGATAGTAGTGGGACGTTGGTAGTAGAAAGACGTTGGATTACTCAGGCTGTAGTCGTAGACTCGTTGATATACGTTGCTATCAACCGGCGTGGCAAGCGGGACTCAGCATTTGCTTCCATAAACATAAAAGATGGCTCATGGCACTACTATCCGAACGGAAGTGGTAAGTCTGGAACAGGCAGAACGATATCGTGCGTTGGTGAGAATATCATCGGGTATGAGCAACAAGTAGGGCCATCTTTGGTTAATCCTGGAGATGGCACTTCTACGAGGATTCTTCCCAATTGGGAGCCGGGTAGAGACCACTCACTATACGAAGTGTTCGGTACTAATCTGGGCTCTGTTATCCTTCTTGATATAACAGGAGCGTATCAAGCTACGCTTAGTTCACCCTACCTACGTGATATCCCTACTGATGATGGCGCAGAGACTTGCGGAGGATTCGGTGGTTCATGGATCTTCAATGCGACTGAAATCGGGGACTCCGTGTATTGGTCAACAAGTTGTGGCACGTGCGCACTAAGCGTGTCCACGGAAAGGTACCGTTGTAACAGGAGCCTCGAAACCCGTATCAAATTCAAGCCCGGTTATGGCATCGCGGGCAAGAATGGCTCACTATACTGGGATTCGTGGTCAATAAGAGGTAAAGCAAGTATGACATACTATTCCTACGCCTCGACCAATGAAGTAACGGTTCGACTTCTCGATGAAGACGATTCTGTCGCAACGATTACGGGCGGAGGTTGGTGGGATAGCCGATTCTATGTTGCCATAACAGTAGGCGACTGCCGTGGGACGGTAGTGTACTCAATTGATGAACCCGAAATGACTTCATCGATTGAGGATGATACGGCAAGGAATGCCCGCGGTAGTGGCCGTACCTCTTCTATAACGTTGAATGCGTCTACGTTTGGTAGTTGGTTTCAGAGCAATGCAGAAGAGGCAGTCGTATATGATGTTCATGGACGGCTGGTAGACCATAGAGTTGTCACGTCGGGCGTCTTTCTCGTTATCTCAAGCGAAAATATCCATCTTGTTGCCGTTGTAGATTGAGCTTGGAGACTCACCACTCCACCTCAGGAACTCGTGATGTTCTTCCAGTTAGTCACGATGATTTCCCGAACGGTTTGGCATGCCTTTGATGAGCATGAATTGGGGGGGGGTATGCTCCGGAATCTCCGTTTCCTTCTGAGCAACTACGGGTTGCTCGCGCGGATACCATCGGTCTTCGATCTTCTCGGCAAGGATACAAGCAGCGCTCCGCCCCGTCCGGGAGCGTTCTGCGTAACAAGCGCGGGCACGCGGCGGAGTGTGTTGAGTTACTAAGTACCGGATTACCAAGATTACCTGATTACTTGATTTTCTGATTACCTGCACTACCGTTCGTTCGGGTCATTAGGTCATTAAGGTAATCCGGTAGTCCAGGTAATCCGGTAGTCCAGGTAATCCGGTAGTCCAGGTAATCCGGTAGTCCAGGT
>DAITNB010000040.1:0-20328 GCA_036834845.1 bacterium
TGTTGAGTTAATTTACAATCAGGAGTCCCGCTACAGCTATTTGGGGGGCTAGAAAAAAACCAACTTCCGATAGGGCCTTGAACTACGCCGCTATCAACTCAAACGGACTACTTACAGAATGCCTTCCAAACTGATTCAGAAGAGAAACCAAATCATCAGACTCGATTCCTTCCTGCAACAGAATCTTGCTAATGTCTGCTCTTGAGGGTGAAGGAAGCCGAGACAAAAGAAAAGCCCACGGCTCTTGAGATGTGTACTTTAGTTCAACCTGAGGAAAGTCTGGAAATGGCTTTAGCACACTTTGAGCCTTGAATTCATCAGTGTATTCAAAACTCCAGGAGTTGCCGTCGAACTGCAACTTTGCTACGCTCAAACCGCCATACAATAAAGTCCAACGAGCTTGTACGGATCCATTGTCCACGTTGTCGAGCCCTGCATCACCCTTGAGCCTTCGCATGATCGCTTCAATCATTTGAACTCCTTAAGGATTTGAGAGAACTTTTCGTGTCGATCGATAATTGTTTGCTGAATTGCTTTGATACGCACTGGGCTAAGCATGATGCCAAACTCATTTTCAATCATCCGACACACTAAATTACGCGCATCATCAGTAAATGTTGTGCAAAGCCAGTTCTTTGTTTGTGAAGCCCATGTATGAGAAGGGCTATCGCACAGAGCGATGATACGCCGCGCAATGTCAAAGTGATTACATTTACGTACCTGCCCTTTGGCACCCAGTTCGGGACAACTGTCGTCTATGTACTTGCTGCGCTTTGCTTTGCCACGATCACCAAGATGATCTCGAAGATCTCGGTCGGTATGGCGCCAATAGAGTCCACGAGCACTGTCATAGATAGGAGCAAACGCCGGGGGAAGTCTGTCAGTCACGTCACGGATGACGCCCCAATTGTATAGATGACGATCAAGACAGCCCGACCAAGCATCAAACAAAAGTGTCTGCAGTAAACCTTCAACAAGTGGATTGTAGTGATTCGGAAACATGTTCTGGATTGCTTCAATAATATCGTCCACGAATACAATTGACGACGCCAACTTTTTTTGTCCGCGCACAATTTCTTGAACAAACTCTTTATCTCCGTCTAGATGAGCGGTAAGAATCTCCGCACCATGTATTAGCTGAAATCTTCTAGATGGCACAAACACCTTCGATAACAACCTCAATTGACCACGTATAATGGACAGCTTTGTTTCTGCCATGTTTAGATGCAGAGTTTGCCCAATTCTTGTAAACAAGTGTTCCGTAATCGATTCAATTGGGTAGTACCGTTCACCAGTTTTAGCTATGTATCGAGACCATAAATTCTCTCTTACGGAAACAGCCTTACGAAATTCATAAACTAACACTTCCTGTTTTGGTGCTCTTCCGGTAATCTCCAACACGGACGCAACATGATTCTTACGCTTCACGATGGGTATGCCGCGAAGATTCGATCGCCCGTCCGCGTATGTAGTGACTACTACATGTCGGAGTCGATTGTCAACTGGATTCATTGTGTGCAAATGGGATGCATTTCTCATTCTATCATTGACTCTGCAATATGCATTCTAGCCGTCGAATTCGGGGTTCGTACCAAATCCAAACGATGCAGGCTACAAATCGAACAATTACGGACTTCTCAAGCGGATGGATTAATGCTCGAAACATCGTAGCCTAAGGACTCCAACAAAATGCGGTGTAACCGACCGACCCCTCGCCTGATGAAACAACCATTAATCGGTATCTGGCTTCGGCAGAACATCGTTCACGTGAACATTTTTCCGTCTCGAGGGCTTCATGTCAGAACTGAGCACTATATCGTACCGCGCATAAAAAACCCCATCCGGATACCGAATGGGGTTGTGGTCAGGGAGGGAATTGAACCCCCGACACATGGATTTTCAGTCCATTGCTCTACCAACTGAGCTACCTGACCGCAAAGGGGATGGCAAAAGTACGGAAGTTCCGCGAAATATTCGCAGCCCAGCGCGAGAAGGGCTTACTCCAGGAGAGTAAAACTCCGGGAGAATCACCATCTGTTGTATACTTGAACCATGCCCACCTACGATCAGATTCTCCCGGTTGTAAAAACACTCGGCGTGGTAATAGCCGGTCTGGCTCTTTTCCTCTATGGGCTGGAACATTTCAGCAGGGAGGTGGAACGGTCGGCCGGACCCCGCCTTAGGCGGATTCTGGAGAGGCTAACCCGCACGCGTTTCCACGGGCTTGTTACGGGTATTCTTGTTACGGCTGTACTGCAAAGCTCAACGTCTACAACGGTGATGGCCATTGGTTTGGTAGACGCTGGTGTGCTATCGTTTTATAACTCTCTCGCAGTTGTAATCGGATCGAACATCGGCACAACCGTTACCACACAGTTGGTGGCGTTTAAGGTAACGGAATGGGGCGCGGTAATCTTAGCATTTGGATTCTTGCTGTCCTTGGTTTCGGGCAAGGCGTCTGTACCGGGCAAGCTGATTTTCTATTTCGGCTTTGTGTTCTTTGGACTGAGCATTCTGGCAGATCAATTAGCTCCGCTGGCTAATCAGCCCTTTGTTACTTCGTACCTAAACACGTTGGAGCATCCGTATGCTTTCGTGATGGCGGGTCTGATTCTAACGGCCATTGTGCAGTCCTCCTCGGTTGTTACCGGACTTGCGGTGGTGATGCTACAGTTAAACCTTATCTCGTTTCCTGCTGGCATTGGTATTGTTCTTGGTGCCAATGCGGGAACTACTATCACGGCCTACCTCGCCAGTAGAGGCACGTCTGTTGAAGCACGCAGGATTGCATGGGCACAGATTCTCTTCAATGTATTGGGTGTGGCTGGTTTTCTGCCGTTGATTTGGCTGTTTGTAGAGTTGTTGCAGTTGGTACCAGCTAACGACGTTAGTCGATTGGCGCTTGGGCACGCGGTTTTCAATCTCGTAACGGCAGGTGTCTTTATCGTGTTTCTTCGACCGTTTGCGCGCGTGGTGCGAAGGTGGGTGAAAGAATAGTGCGCCAAGCAAAATGTTCCCGAGTCATTCGGGTATATCTAGCAGAACTATTGCACCAGGAATACTACCGCATCGTATACGCTTCTCGCTGCAGAAAGGCGGTGTCTGTTAACGTGAGTAAAAAGGCGATGATGTCCTTGCGATCTTCGCTCGTTAGCGTGTCTATGGACTTCACGAGTGGGTCGGAGTGGCTAGCCCTACGTTGTGGGGAGGCGTAAAAGTCCAGTACATCTCGCAAGCGTTTAAACCGTCCATCGTGCATATAGGGATGCGTTACGGCGATGTTCCGCAAGGAGGGCACCTTAAACCGGAGGCGGTCTTGCTCGGCAAAGGTTACGCGTATCCTTCCACTGTCTTGTAACGCCGAATCCATGGGTAACCCGTTCGATCGAAAGCTGTGATCTGTAAACAGTGGTTCTGCGTGACATGTACCGCAGTATGTACGTACAAGTAGCAAACCTCTCGTCTCTTGATCATTGAATGTTTCCGCGCCGGCACGGTGCCGGTCATATCGCGAAGAATTGGAAACAAATGTTGCACAAAATCTACCAAGTGCGGTGAGAAGGCGTGGCGCAGTGATGACGCTGTCTCCAAACGCGTTGTAGAACTGGGTGAAATAGATTTCGTTCGATCGAAGTACGGAAAGTATGTTTGGGAACGTTGTTCCCATTTCGTTGGCGCTGGTTAGGGGGCTAATGGACTGCATGTCTAGATGCATAATCGCACCATCCCACATGAATGATGGTTGCCAAGCAAGGTTCTGGAGAGAAGGCACGTTGCGCGTTCCAACTCTTCCAAAAACGCCGTGACTTAGGGCGTGGTCTACATGAGCAAAAGCGGCAAACTGTTGATGGCACGAGCCGCAGCTTGTTGTGCTGTCTGCAGAGAGGAGTGGATCGTAGAACAACGTCCTTCCCAGTTCGACAAGTGCCGAGTCATTTGCCGATGGCGGGATGCGATAGATTGGATTGGGGAACGCATCATCCACATTGTAAGCAATGGAAGAAACTACAATGCCTACTGCCACAATGCTGTAGACAATCACCCATCGAATACTATTGCACACGAAACATCCCGCGAATTCTTTCTAGCAACGGTACTGCGGCTTTAGCATCGGTAACGCTGGCAGTATGCACCACTCTGAGTGGCGCGGGCTTGTCGAAAAACCGTTGTAAATCGCATAGAACTGTAATGGTATCGGCATGTATGGATATTGGAAGTACCACGTTCACAATGTTATTGTAGGGGGCACTGTAGCCGCCCACATGATACTCAACGGTGTTACGGGTTTGCAAAGACTGTGGAGACGTACCATCTACACGGAAGAAGATGTAGCCGGTGTTCCAGGTCCAATACATGCCGTGGAGTGGATCAAGAGCACCCTCTCGTGGACCCGACACGCTGGTTGTGCTGTCTACACCAACAGAAAAACTCAAGGACTGCACGTTCCTCTCGTACAACGGTAGAGTAATCTGTTGTGTAGTGTCTGCCAAGAGGTCTATAAGTGTGTAGGCATTCCATGAAGAAACTCCACCATCAGTATGTTCCATGCGAATGTTGCCAACATAGAAGCGAACGCTCTCTAAGTGCACTGTGTCTCCCGCGGCTGTTACTATTGTGCTGCAATAAGGAGAATCTGATGTTCCGCACACAGGAACAAACCGTAGCTCCGTTGCAACAAGTAGTGCCGATAACAAGATGCTAATCACGAATCACAATTGGGTAGGTGTAAGAGTTGCTACCCAAGTCTACACGAACAACATACAGGCCAGCATACACTGTTTGAACATCGAGAAAGCACATTGTGCTTCCTTGATTAATCTGTGATGATGCCACTGTTCTGCCTGCCACATCAAATAGGGTAACGGCTGCGCTATTGGCAAGTGGCTTGCACACTTGCACTATTACAACCTCCTGCGCAGGATTTGGAAGGATGGTTAGACTCAGCGCCGACCACGCATCGAATACGCTTGTTACCGTGTCTGGCAGAACGGTAAGCGTATAACTCTGAAGAGCCGCAATTGTGTCTGCGGTGACACGAGCACGGATCTCCATAGCATAGCTACCCACCACGGGTGAAGTCCACGTTAATACACCCTGCTCCGTAAGCACCATACCAGGTGCTCCCTTGCGCAGATCAAAGCTAATTGCTTTGGACGTGTCTGAAGCAACGGCAGTTACGGTGTAGCGGTATTCTCTCTTCTCTAGAGTTTCCCTTGGTGGTATAGAGGTAAAGAGGATGGTAACCGGAGCCGGTGCGTGAATAGTAAGCGTGAAGCTCTGCGTTGCGCTGTGCACCACGCCCTTGTGAACAATATGTGCACGCAGCTGCAGTTGGTGCATTCCCGCAACGGGCTGGGACCATCGTAGGTATCCAGATACTGTATCCAGCGTAACACCCTGGGGTGCCGATATTAGTGTGTACCTAATGGTGTCGGACGTAGACGCGGCTGCCACAGCGGTGTACTCGTATGCTGTTCCAACGTTGCCAAATGCTACTGGCTGCGATGTGAATGTTATCGTTGGTACGGTTGTGGTTGGGGTGTAAACGGTAACAGTTTCTGTTATGCGCACATTCGTAGACCCAGCACCGGGTGTGCGCGATGGAAAATTATCGGTTACAACAACGCCGTAATAGGACGGACCAATAACGTACGGGTAGGACGATACCCCGCTTTCGTCGATCGTTGCGAAATAGGCGTAGGTTCCGTTGGGATATTCTGGCGTACTACAGAACCGACCATTATGCTCGTCCAAATCGCCAAGGCCGGGCACATACTCAAAGTCTTCTGCATACGCACCAAGTGGCTGCGTTGCTAACGTAGGTCCATACTGTGCAGCGGTTAGCACTGTACCATTAGCCAGCGTTGTGCGATCCGTTATGGCTCGCAATCGATAACTGGGCGTAATCCGCTTAACGGTGCTTGTTCCGGTTGCATATCCATATGCGCCATAAATTGGGTAACCATCGAATGCAAAGCCGATGAGTGGACCATGTTTTGTTGGGTCGGGCACGTAGAGTCCGTCCGCCAGGTACATGTCGCACACGTCGGACATCTTTACCGCAGCAATGTTGAAAGCCGTAGGGTTTTGATGATGATGGTACTGACCAGACACTGCACCGCCCCCTGCCCCTCCTCCCATGATGGGTGCTGGATGTCCAACCGCGCAATCGAATCCAGTACGCTCAAAAAAGATCGCATTCTGATGCCAAACGTTTTGGTTGTTATAGGAGCGCGCATCGGCATAATTGTATATCGGCACTCCGTTAATCAGCACCGCAATCTGACCGAGGCCAACGGCCGTTTTGGTGGCTTTCTGCTCCGCGGGCTTTAGCGGTATCTTAAACAAGTAGTTGCGATGTACAGCTTGTGATGGGTTTCCATCCCGATACGGTCCGATAACATAGGCAGGAATCCCGCTGGAGTTGATGTAGGCGTAGTCTTCTGAATACCGTACAATCTGAACGTTAGCTTGTGCTGTGTCTGAAAGGGGCGAGGGGTTTCCCGCAACATAATGACGTCCGGTTACTCCAGTGGTGTTAATAAGCCAGGACGTGATAGCGGGGTGAGTTTGCGATTGTGCACACACCGCAAACAACATTGTTATAGTGCTTGCAAGGGCAACGAGGAGGTTCATGTTTGGATGGACCTATAAGTGGCTAGTAGTGTATGGAAACCCACCGTCTGCTGAATGGTTACGGTGGCATGGGAGCCCACCCACGCTGTTCAAGAACGGCAAGCATGGTTCTTAACAGTTTTCGGATGGCAGGGGGCTCTCCGGCCCATACTTCTGTTTCGTGGGTAACGCCATGCATGTTTACCATCAATGTGCAATGAGTTAGGTCTATGTGCGCTTCTTCGTATTCAGCATCGTGATACGATGGCGCTGGAGCTTCGCGAACAGCGTCGAGAATTACGTCGAAGAGATCGTTAAGCTCGTTGGTGTTGAGCTGAAATGAAACGGTTGCTGCGCCAACTGGTGCGCGGTTCTGCCACACGTTTATCCAGCCGTCTGTATACAGGGTGTAGGTGTACCATAAACACGCGTCGCCGCAACGGTTGCACTCTGCTCGCACAAAGGGGATATGCAGGGCTCGGGCGAGGGCAGAATTCGAGGCAATTCCCGGGAAGTGACCTTCGTGGGTGTACTCGGCTACGCTTCGAATGTCGGGTCCATCGTACGAGGCCGCGTCTATAGGGGGCTTTCTGGTGGTTGGATGGGGTAGCTGACTTTCGGGTGTGTAATCCAACACATCTACTTCAATGTGATCTATCCCCCACCGCTTGGAGCAATCATCAACTACGGAGTCTCCAAGAATTGCCGAAACGTCTATTTCTGCGGTAGGTTTGTTGTGTTGTATGGTTATCTCGGTTTCGTACGTGGCGTCCATCGGACCCGTGTAGTCTGGACCATACGTGCATTCGTAGCCCAACATGTTCACGTTGCGCGCACGGGTTCGGGAGGGAAGCGAACGCACGTTGGAGGTGTCGGGCCAGGTTTGATAGGATGCCGTGTTCGAAAACAATCCGTTTACAACATACCGTCCGTCTGCACTTACCAAGAATCTGTCGCTCGCATCACGTCCTTGCCACGGACCTATAATGTGCCATCCAATGCGGATGCGCATTACGCTGTGCGAGGGTATTCCGGTTAAGGACATCCTCATGGTATGATGGGCGTGGTACGGTCCCAGCAGACGTTTTCCGTTGGGCGATCGCTTTATTCGTGGCGACGTCTCTTGATTATCGTCGATGAGCTTCCATGATCCTGCAACATCTCCAGTTGTGCCCGCCATGTAAAATTCGCGCACAATCGATTGCTCGCGCTGACTAAACGCGGCCTCCTGTAGCACTACTATCAGTGCTGTTGCTATAACAAAAACATTGCGCATCAGGTTGCCTCCCTACGTTCCGTATATAACAAGGTACAACGCTTTTGTTGGGAAGGCAAACACTGCTGGCATTCTAAAAGCGCAATCCATACCACACAACAGACGGAAGTATGCGCACGGCGGGCGCTGGCAGGTGATACAGGTGTAGCACACGGAGTATGGACTGCAGCCACGGCGGAAGGTTGGGAATGCGGTGCAACTGCCAGTCTAAGGATAGGTACACGATGTGTTGACCTCCGCCATTGCCGTCCAAGTTCTGAACGCTGTGGCCTAGGGCAATGCCCAGCCACGGTGGTATCCACTGCTGCCACTGGCGCGGTGCTACGTCGTATGTGTTTATCGCAAGCCAGTGTGTGGTAGATGTGTAGTCATCTACTATGGAGTTGTAAGCGCCGTTCTTAAAGTTGGCCGACGGCCAATAGGATATTTGTAGGTCTATACATCGCAGCGAAGGCACGTAGTGCTGCACCACGGGAAGGGATGCGCCAACAAGGTTTGCTCCCATATCGCCCCATGAAAATCCGTAGTCTTTCGAGAATCCGTCTCTGATTTCTACATACGTCTGGTACGATAGGGCAACACCAAAACCCATCCACGTTGCAGCAGTGCTATCCATGCCACACCATCTTCCAAGGTCTCCATAGATAGTTGAAGCGGTGTAGGCAAAGGTCATGTGACCCAACTTGTCTGCGTTTAGGGCATAGGTGTAGTCGGTGGTGGTGTTAACATGAAAGGGGACCTTTTCTCCTTTCCACCAGAAGTCGTTCACAACGGCATGACCGTATACGATAGCGCCGGCGGTTGCTCCGGCAACTATGCCAAGCTTTGCGTAGTCTACTGTGTCTGAACAAGCGCTGCTATGCCAAGCACGGCATAGCAACAGGGCTCCACATAGAAGAGCTTTGTGCAGTGAATTACTCGCTAAGAATGGCAAATTGCTCCCAGCCCCGCATATCGTAATGCCACCATTCACTGGGGAGAACATCGAACCCGGCTTGATTCATGATGCTCCCGAGTAAAGCACGGTTCGCGAGTACTGCAGCGGGGAGTTGTGTGTACGTAGCGGCAGCGCGTTCGGTAAACTCGTCGTAACCTGTGCCCATATCAAGCTCTTGGCCGTTGCCATCGCAAAGCGTTAGGTCTACGGCGCATCCGCGGTTGTGACGTGACCCTTTTTCGGGATTCGCCACGTACCGTTCGTCGGGCACAATGCTCCACATCAAACGTTGTACGGAGAGTGGACGGTAGGCGTCGAATACTTTTAGTTGAAGTCCTTGCTGCACAGCAAGGTTCTGTGCAACAGCCAATCGCTCGGCCATTACTTGTCTTGCATAAAGAACATTGGTGGTGTAGAGCACTCTGCCCGTAAAGTTGTTAACTGTAGCGTAGCGTACGTCGGTAAGTAGATTGGGAACTACGTCGGCAATCTTTACGAGAACGGTATCTCGCGGTTGTAGTTCGAATTGCAAACTACCTGATGGGGCGTGCAGCATAATCAAGAGCAGGGAGAAGATAACCATAGCAGGTATTCGGACTATGGTCGGGAATACCTACTATCGAAGAGATAGGCAGAGTCTGTGAGTGTTCGCAAAAACGCCACCAGGTCTTGCACATCTTCTCCGGTAAGGTTCAGGCCTGGATCGAAGTTGTATTGCAACAAGGGGTCGGCCGTAGAAGAGCGTTGCACACCACGCGCGTAGTGGATAACTACGTCTTCGAGCGTAGAAAATCTTCCATCGTGCATGTAGGGCGGAGTTACAGCGATGTTGCGCAAGGACGGTACTTTAAACTTTGCTCTGTCTGATGCTAGTCCTGTAACCTTCTCTCGTCCAAGGTCCGTAAAGGACGCATCGTTATCGAGTCCGTTGTTCATATACCTGTCGTTGGTAAAGTTTGGACCTCCATGACAATGGAAACACTCACCCGAGCGCACCTTGCCTGTTGGATCGAACTCTGTAAAGAACAAGCGTCGGCCCCGTTCTTCCTCCGGTGTAAACACATCGGTTCCCCGCTGCACTCTGTCCCACTTGCTATTACCCGAAACGATGCTCAGCATGAATTGCTCAAGGGCAACACCAATTCGTTCTGCCGTAACTGTGTCTGTGTTAAAAGCACGGATAAACTGTGCTCGGTACTCTGGAAGCGCTTGAATGGTGGCAACGGCCGCTTGTAGTGTGTTGTCCATCTCCAGCGGATCCTGAATAGGATGCAGCGCCTGATCGCGAAGTGTAGGAGATCTCCCGTCCCAAAAAAAGCCGCGCCTATGCCAGGCAAGGTTGGCAATCATCATTGCCTGACGTGTTCCGGGGAGCCCCCTTACACCAATCGAAAACTTTCGCAGATCGGAAAAGCCGGATGTTTGTGTGTGGCAGGTGGCGCAACTTTGATTTCCGGTTCGAGAGAGTCTTCCGTCGTAAAACAGCAGTCTGCCAAGCTGCACGCGCGCATTCGTTAATGGGTAGTCCGTTGGTAGGGGCGGACGCGGTAGTCCCTGCGGATCGAAGGCATACGGCGTAGCATCATACACGGCAGGGTCTGCGGGCGTGGTTTCGTTGCCACATCCACTTAACACAACTGCGGCAATCGCCAATGTTGCCAAGAGGGCGTATTTCATGTTATTGGTGCTGCGAAAGAAATTTTGCGTCTGTTAAACTGCGAAGAAAAGCAACAATGCTGGTTTGCTCTTCGCTGCTAAGGTGTAAGGGGCGAATTCGGCTGTCTTTGTTACGATGTGTGTACCCGCCGCTGGAATAGGTGGCAATAACTTCTTCTAACGTCTGCACGGATCCATTGTGCATGTAGGGTGCGGTAACGCCAACATTCCGGAGAGACGGAATGCGAAACACAGCACTGTCTTCCGCCTTATTTGTAAGGCGTGCCCTACCGGGATCTGCATACCGCCTCAGCGCGCCGTTGTTGGCATAACCGTGATTGGTGTAGAGCACACCGGCATGACAACTGCTACAGCCGGTGCGCGCGCTGCGGAAGAGTTGTTCGCCACTGCGCTCTACGTCTGATAGCTGCCCAAGGTCTGCTCTCGATCTTCCACTTATTAGCGTGCGTTCAAAGGCAGCAATGGCACGTGTAATCACAAAGGCATCTAGAGGTTTGCCATAGGCGCGCAGACTACGCGCGGAAAGTGCGGTATCTGCTTGTAGCTTTTCTACAACGGTAAGAATATTCACATCGAACTCGGCATGTTCCTGAAAAGGAACAAGCACCTGCATCTCCAGTGTTGGCACGCCCCCTTCCCGCATAAGAGCAGGCACATATCCAACATTGGCAAGGGATGGGGCATTTCGCAGTCCGCTGCGACTGTCTACACCAATGCTCACCGGACGTGGGTCTGCAAATGCGTAAGCAGGGTTGTGGCACGAAGAACACGAGATTGTTTCTGTGCGAGAGAGTTTTGGAGAGGCAAAGAGCATCCTGCCCAACTCTATTCGCTCTGCAGTAGGTGTGTTATCCGTGGGGTGCGGCATCTCCGGAAATCCGGGAGGGAGTTCTGCGCTCGATTCCTCAACAGGCGATGCCGCAGGGTTCGAACTGCACCCAATGCACATATAGCAGCAGAGCGCTATGGAGAGAAGCACACGCACGTTTTATCGCACAATGGTAAGCGCACCCACATAACGCAGAGCACCGGAAACTTCGGACACAACGCAGTAGGTGCCCGCCGGAAGTGCCGTTGTTGCAAACGTTGTGGTGCCACTTATTGGCAACTCATGGCACAGTGTGCCCACCAGATTGAAGATCTGCACTTTGCCGTTAACGCCACCAATGGTAGCGGTGGTACCATCTGCCGATGGCGTTACCCATGGCGTTTGTGGTGCATCCTGGTGGACAACGGAGGTAGGGTTGGTTGCGCGGAACACGCGCGTGGCCATGTTATCCGAAAGGACTATGGTTTCTTCGCCAAACCCGTGGAATATTAAGCCAAGAGATACATCAAGGGTGTGGAGTAGTTCTGTATACTCTGCGGTAATGTCTATTTCGTACGTACCATCTACCAACCTCGGCCGAACCGGCACGGATACTCTGCGGTAGAGGTCATTGCCAACGCTGTGTAGCTGTACGTCGGCAATAACAGACCCCGCATCGGGTCCGGCCATGCCCTCGATGGCAATAAAGCGATATCCGGCCGTCCAGCCCCAGTGCATTGTGGGGTTGTGCAGGCCAAGCGGATGACCAGGTGGATAGATCGTTGGGTCTTCATGGTTCCGCTCTCGGTTTACCCCCACGTGGAACACCAAACTATCCATGTCTGCCACATCAAAATTCCCCAGCGGATACCGCTCAGTGCCAAGGGCATCTACCAGCAAGTACACATTCTCTGCGGCAACGTCCCCACCCGCCCGGCGCACAAACGAAATCTTCGAAACGTAGTACTTCAGAAAGCGAGGGGCAAAAAATTCCGTACCACCGTTTAGGGGTACTGCGGCATTCATCGTTATGGGAGCACCATTCATTTTGTGACGAATCACCAGGGTTGTTTCTGTTGCGAGAACCGCTGTTTTTGCGGAAAACAGACCCAAAATGGCGCAAAGAACGGGGATGTAAAAGTGCTTCATCTGGGAAACATACAAGAAATAGGGGGCTTTCCCTATGGTGAGAGTGAACTCTTAGAGGTAGTTTGCGGTTCTGAAACACTCTTGTGTCACCAACAGTTCTGGTTTGCATGCTCCGATTTAAAGAAGACCGTCGTACGGTTGCCTACATGGTGGTTACTACAGCGGTGTTCGCATTACAGTGGACGATTGTGGGATTTAACCCCTTTCTCTATGCGTTCTACCTGTTTCTCTCTGTTGCCGTTACCGTTATTGCGCACAACCACAACCACCTACCCCTTTTCCGTACCCCGCTTCTGAACACGTTTACAGACTACTGGCTTACGGTGTTTTATGGCTTCCCGGCCTTTGCCTGGATTCCTACTCACAACATGAATCATCACCGCCTGAACAACAAGGAAGGCGATTATACAATTACCTACCGACTTACCGAGAACAACACACTTCTGATGTTGCTGTTCTACCCTACCATGAGCTCGTATTATCAGCAGAAGCCCATCCGCGATTATCTGCGTAACCTGTGGCGTGGCGACAGGCGCAAGTGGGCTTTGGCCGCCGGACAATACGTTATGCTGCTTGTGTGGATTGGCGCGTTCCTCATTCTGGATTGGCAGAAAGCGCTGTTATATGTGATTCTACCACAACAGGTTGGACTCTTTAGCGTGCTGGTGTTTAACTATGTTCAGCACGTACATGCAGACGAAGAGTCGCAGTACAACCACTCCCGCAACTTTACCGGGTGGTTAAATCTGTTGCTGTTCAATAACGGGTACCATACCGTGCACCACGATAAGGCGGGCTCGCATTGGAGTAAGGCACCCGCGTTGCATGCAGAGGTAGCCGATAAAATCGATCCCGAACTTATTGAACGCAGTTTTTGGTGGTACATCTTCCGGGTGTACTTCCTTGCGCCCTTCATTCCAAAATTCCGAACCAAATCCATGCGTCTGGAGCGTTTAGCCCAGCAGGGAAGCCGTTAGAGTTCCGGCCGAGGTGGTATTTTCTATGATGATCCTCGGCACGATCCTGTTTCTTACGTGTTTTTCGGTAACAAACGCAGCAGATATTGATTCTTGTCTGTCTGTGTTGCGTCCCGCATTTACCATTACCGAAGCAGTACTACTCGACGTTCCAGCCAGATGGCCGGAGCGCCGCAGACTTGTTGATACCGAGCGCGAGACGTTCCTCCGCGACGCAGGATATGCAGACAGCACAGGAAACATTGCAAAGGCCATCGTTGCCGAGGTATTGGAAGCATGCACGATTGGTACAAGCACCCTGGAGGTGCGCCTTATGCGTGTACGTGGAATAGAGGGAACAACAGACGAGAATATCTATCTGGCAGTCCTCAACGGATCAGAAATCCGGAGTCGTACGCTTGTAGCGTCTCTTCAGGCCACATGCGAGGCAACCTACCTCCGCGCATGCTCCATGGAGCAGGATTTCTCTATCCGCGTTGGACAGCTCCGCCATGATTTTAACTGCAGTACAGATGAATTCCTCTCTACAGAACAATTGCCCGGATTGACCATACGTGTGCGCCAGGATGGAACACTATCCGAACGCGTAGACGGCGAACAACTAGAACCCGAAACCGACGAAGGCGAACAATGATAATGCGTACAATTTTCTTTCTGCTGGCCACCGTTGCGATGTATGCCCAAGATGCATCGGTATTACTCCGTCAGACCCCTGCGCCATCGGCCGTTGCTATATCACATGCAGCCACATTTTGGCAGGTAGATCGCGCGGCCTTCGATATGGCTCGGGCATTGCCAGACAACGGCATTGTTAACCTAAGCATCGTGCTCCCAAAGATTGGCAGTGTAGAAGTTGTGGCTGCGCGCTATCGTGTAATGGAACCATCTGCGCAGGTAGTTGCCGTTACAAAAAGTGGTCCTATGGTGGTACCTCAACCGCAAAGCGTTTTACTTCGCGGAAAGATCAAGGGTATGGAGGGGGCATTTGTAGTTCTCGCACTCTACCCTGAATGGTCTACGGGAATGATTACTGTGCCCACAGCAAACGGAGCCATACGGTATCGGCTAAGCCCCCTGCCAAACCTTACCGGATCTGAGGCAGGTACGCTGATTTTGTACGATGATGCAGATGTGCCTACCGAGGGTGGTGGGTGGACCTGTGCCACGCCGGAGCCAAAGGGACTGCGCATTCCCACCCCAAAAGTGGACGAGCGCTCGCAGGCGGTGCAGTATCGAAAGATTACACTCGCAATAGAATGCGATGAACCCTTTTATATCGATCATGGATCGAACATTACCAAGGCAACTCAATATGCAGAAGCAGTTGTAGCTGCATCGAGCGCGTTGTACGAGCGAGATGTAGAGGCAACGCTTTCTATTGGATCTCTGCTTGTTTGGACTACTGCAGACCCGTATCCAGGAACAACGTCGGATGCGCTGCTTGTGCAGTTTCGAGACAGATGGCGCTCTTTGAATGCCGGTGTAGACCGCACGCTTGCTCACCTTCTGTCGGGCGTTAACAACATTGGTGGTATTGCCTATGTAGACAGACTTTGCAATAAACAGTTTGGTTATGCTGTAAGCGGAACAAATAACAACGTAACATATCCGGCAGCCGGTTACGTTTGGGACACAGATGTGATATCCCATGAACTTGGACATAACATTGGGTCGCCCCATACCCACTCTTGCACATGGAACCCGCCAATAGATTCCTGCTACACCGCCGAAGGTGGATGCTACACCGGAACTAAGGCCACAAAGGGTACGATTATGTCGTACTGTCACCTTACGGCCCAAGGTACCGAGCTGGTGTTTAACAACCGGGTTGTAGCACTGATGAAAACCAAACTCACAAACAGTGCCTGTACACCACTTGTGAGTTTTTTTGGTGTAGACATGCCCGCTTCACTTGACGTATGTAGAAGCAGACCCGCCTCTGTAACAGCAGATGTTGTTGGTGCAACGGGCACCGTAGTATACCGATGGCTTGGTGGTGGAATAGATACAACCACTCAAACGGCAACACTAACATTTGTGCCCCAGAACACCTTTACACTGCGCTGCACGGTAACGGATGGTGCGGGTGCTATAGCGTCTGATTCTACGCGTATAAACGTGTTCCAACTGCCTCGGCCCCAACTCGAAGTGGCAATAAATCGTGTGTGTAAGGGAACCGTGGTAGAAATTCTCAGCACTACCATAAATGGGCGTCCGCCATACAAGTACAAGTGGCTTCTCAACAACGTTGTGGCAGACACATCGAACGACAAGTTCTGGCCGCGGATAGACTCTACGTCTCGCATACGGCTTGTGGTAACGGATCAGGGTGGGTGCTCGGACACTGCCGAAACATTTGTGTACGTGCCAGATCAGCGGCTTACCATGGCACCCAATCAGATTGCTCTACAGTCTCTTCCGCCGTGTATCGACCGCATAGAGCAAGATATTGCGCTGCGGAATTTTGGAACAGAAGACATTCTTATCGATTCTGCACGGTCGCGCCGCGGAACACCATTTTCTCTGAAGACTCCAATTGTAATTCCTGCGAGCACTCTGCTCGGATCATCAATTGTGATCCGTCCAAGCAGTGTTGGCCAGGTTCGTGATACCATTGACCTGTTCTCCCGATTCTGCGATGTAAAGTTCTCCATCCCTGTTTCGTTTGTAAGAACGGAGGCAAAGGTTGTATCGGCGTTGCCGGTAGACTTTGGAACAAAGCTTATTTGCAAGGACACGGTAGAGTATAGCTCGGATGTGCGGATAGACAACCGCTCGGACGTGGCGATCAGCATATCGGCTGTGCGTGGCCGCACTATGGGAACCAACGTTCAACTGGTAGGTGGTCCGATAGACATTGCGCCACGCGAGTCGAAGCTTGTAACCGTTATAGCACCCGGCCGGAGAATTGGTGGAGTAGAGAACGACTCCTTAACCTTTTCGTATAGTGCTAACGAGTGCGAGGGCAGCATTACGGTTGCTGCAATCCTTCGCACAATTGGGATGACGATTGATCATCCGGCCAACGTGTCTTTCGACACAGTGTATTCCAACGCACCAGCCCGCACCAGATCTTTCAACATTAGCACTACACTTATCGGCGCTCCGAAGATTGCAGTTACTGGCGTGGTTGTAGATGGTCCGTTTACCACAACACTTCGGCCCGGAACAGAACTTGTGGTTGGTAAACCCACCGTGGTTTCTGTTAGTCTTGTGCCACAGGAGTTTCAGTCCGACGGTTTGGTTACAGGAGCAATACGCTTCACACTCGACTCGTGTCCTACCGAGCGTGTTATCGAGATTAATGCTCTGCTCCGCACGGTAAGTGTATCGGAGGAGCGCACATCTGAGCAACCCATAACAGAGGGAACAACGGATGTGTTCGACATTCGAGGAGCCGCTATCCGCGTGTCCGTGCCAATAGGCGATGTTCGCGAGCTTGTTGAGTCGTTGCCGCGTGGTGTGTATCTCATAGTATCACGTTCATCAGATGGCACCAAGACGCACGTTCGGCGGATTACTTCCCATTAAGCGACCAGTCGTATTCCTTCCACTCTACGCTCCAAGCGCGTGCATTGGCTTGCAATGTGCTGCGTGTGTCTTCGGGTAGGTACCTTGCGAGCGACGTAAGGAGGTCTGCGTAGGTGGTACCAAAATCTTGCAGGTACCATTCGAACACACGAGAGAGAGCGGCCTTCTTTTCCGAAACGTTAAAGGTATTCTTCGTGGTATCGTTTACAAACAGCCGTGCCTGTTCTGTAAGCTGCTCGTTTAGGTTCTCTGCTGTGTATGCCTCTGAACGCAGCGGTGCGCAGCTTCGGGCGGCACACACAAGCGCATAGTGAATACGGTTATCGCCGAGAGGACGCAGAATGTCGTTCTCGATATCATTCAGAGAATACACAGTGCCATCAATAGTGATAAAAGCACGGTCCCACACAGCCCCCTTCGCCAAATCGCGGATTGATCGAAGTGGAAAGTTGTCGCAAACCAGTTTAATGGTGTAGGCATTGTAGACATTAATCCAGAACGCTTTCAGTTCTGCGCCACGCAGTTCAGACGCTTTTGTAGCGGATAACGAGGCCAGGTAGGGGGCAAACCGGGCATCCTTTTTTATCGAGGCATAATCTACCCTACCGCTGCGAACATGCGAACGTAGTACATCCGTAAAAGCATCATGGTTGGGTTGGGCCCACACAGAAAGTGAGCCAAGGAACCAAACAGACAGAAGGAAAGTTTTCATAGTTTTGCGAGCCGACCGACTGGTCGGTTAAACATTCTGAGTAATCACCGGAACAACCATGCGCCACGTACTGACGCTTTGCCTAACGTTTCTCGTGTCTGTCACAATTCTTTGTGCGCAGGGCACGGGAACCATTGTTGGTTCGGTTTCCGACAAGATATCCGGATCGGAACTTAGCGGTTTGCAGGTGATGCTCCAAGGGCGCTCCAGCACCTCCACAACAAAGAAGGATGGCTCGTTTGTTCTAACCAACGTGCCGTCCGGCAGACATGTGGTAAAAATTTGGGGCATTGGCTGGCTGCGTCAGGAGCGCGAGGTTACCATAATGGGTGGCGATACGGCCCGCATTGTAGCCATAATGGAGCCAACAAGTCAGAATATGGGCGAAGTGGTAGTATATGCCGCATCGAGAAGAGGCGAAAAACTTACCGATGCACCAGCAGCGGTAGATGTGGTAACTCCAATGGCATTAGAGCAAGCGGCTGCACATGGCCAAACCGCCAAGGCACTCGAGCACTTTGCAGGTGTAGATGTTGCCCAAAGTGGAACAAACGACTTTAACGTGAATGCTCGAGGTTTTAACAGCTCTATCAACCGAAGAATGTTGGTTTTGATAGATGGACGCGACCCCTCAACGCCCCTTATCAACCTCATCGAATGGAACTCCATGCAAACGGTTATGGAAGATCTTGCTTCCGTAGAGGTTGTGCATGGTCCGGGCTCCGCGCTGTATGGTCCTAATGCCTACAACGGTGTTGTAAACATGCGCACGTATTCGCCGCGAGAAGTACTCGGCACAAGGGTTACAGTGGGTGCCGGCGAGTGGAATTCCTACCGCGCATCCATTCGCCATGCCGGTGCCCTGGGCGATTTATCCTACAAGCTTACCCTTGGCGGGAACAGTTCGTACAACTACTCCCTAATTCCACGAAATATCGATCCAGCACAACCAAACAATGGACTAGAATACCCTGGTCTTGCTCCCGACGTAACAGACCCGCGTGGATACAGCCGTGTTTTATCTGACGCACACAAACATCCCTTTGCCGTTGGTGGAACCTTGCGTTTAGACTATGACCTAACACCAACAAGCAAGATTCTTGCGGAAGGGGGCTTTTCGGCAAGTGGCAACGAAATGTATGTGAACCAAACGGGTCGGCTCGTAGTGCAGCGTGTAGAAAAACCGTTTGCGCGCCTTGCGTATCAGAGCGAACGTTTTACCGTGCAGGGAATGTGGCAGCAGCGCACAACGCCTATCAACCAAATTGTATACAACGCCCTTGCTGCATCTATCGAAGAGTCGAGCGTGTTGAACGTAGACATGCAATACAACAACGTAATCGAGTCTGCCAACCTTCGCTACATCATTGGTGCCAACGCCGAATATCAAGACATCTTCTCACCAACGTATACCGAGGTTATTGGAACATTCACGAACACCGGCGCGCCGGTAGTGCAGATAGTTGGCATCACAGATCCGCAGCAGATGTACGGCAGATTCTTTGGCGGATATGGTCAACTTGAGTGGAAGCCGGCGGACATGTTCACCGTTGTTGGTGCAATGCGTGTAGACGCATCGAACCTCTTCGACCTTCAGCTTTCACCAAAACTTGGCTTGGTATTCGAGCCCGCCAAAGGTCAGGCAATTCGACTTACGTACAATCGCTCCTTCCTGCGTCCCAGCTACACAGAGTTCTACAGAAACTCACCGGCAGGTGGTCCCGTTAATCTTGCAGCGCTTCCCGGTTATGTAGACAGTGTTACCAGTGCAATTGTTGGCCGGCAGGTTAGTGCACAACTGCCCCTTACAGCTACAACACCCCAGTGGAATAACGGGAACATCAATCTCAAACCCGAAACCGCCCAGTCCTTCGAACTCGGATACAAGGGTACAATTCTCCAGAAGATGTTCGTTGGAATGAACTTCTACTTTAACCGTCGCGCAGACTTTATATCCGTTCCTCTTGGTGGTGTAGCTCCGGAGAGTTATCCCGCAGTAACAAGCAACACCGGAGACGCTGCCGCAAACAGGATAGCCGACTCCGTGCTGCGCGATACACTATCGAAGATGCGATTCAGCAATGGTCAGCTTATCGACCCCACACGTTTGTCGTACTTCCGCAACGCAGCGGCATTTGTTGTTGCACCTACGAACATTGCGCTCGTAAACGAACTGGGAGCCGAGATCTCTGCGGCCTACTTCCTAACCAACGAAATAAGTCTGAACGCCAACTACGCCTACTTAGACACACGCGTGGTGAGCAATGACGAAGTGCGTGCGAAAATTCTTCCCAACACCTCGCGCCATCGCATTAACGGGGGCATCAGCTACCTAAGGCCCGGCGAGTTCGACGCAGGCCTTACCATTCGTTATGTTGAAGGATTCCGGTGGCTTGCCGGCACCACAGAGGGATTTGTACCCGCCTATGCCGTTGTGAACCTTAACGCCGGGTACTACATCTTCCCGGAACTACGCGCATCATTAAACGTGTTCAACCTCCTCGATCGCGCCCACTACGAGGTGTTCGGCGGCACCATCCTGCGCAGGCAGGCAACGGTTACCATGTCGTACACGTTCTAAGCCGTAAGGGAGCTACAAGCTACAAGCTACAAGCTACAAGCTACAAGCTACAAGCTACAAGCTAC
>DAITNB010000041.1:0-2885 GCA_036834845.1 bacterium
CGTCGGATAAGCCCCCTACCGACAAAAAAATTAAGTCGTACGACAAGGTAGTAACGAAGGAGGCCGTTTCCGATACAGGGATGATTACCATCCACCGGGTAGACGAGAAATACTTCTTCGAGATTCCCAAGTCCATTCTGGGCAAAGAAATGCTTCTTGTTTCGCGCATCTCCAAAACCCCACAGGTTGGGTATGGAGGCGAAGAAAACAACACAGAGGTGGTTCGGTGGGAAAAGAAAAACGAAAAGATTCTGCTCCGTACTGTCTCATACGTAAATGTTGCTAGCGACTCTCAGCCGATTGCGAGAGCTGTAAGAGCCGCCAATTTTGAAGAGATCATCAAGGCATTCCCACTGCAGGCGTACAACAAAGACTCGACGAGTTTTGTGATAGACGGCACCGATCTGTTAGTGGGAGATGTTAGCATACTTGGTCCAAACAAAGACATACGCAAGACACATAAAATTGGTCCACTCGACAGAGAACGTTCCTTTGTTGAATACGCCAAGAGTTTTCCCCGCAACATCGAGATAGAGAACGTACTTACTTTCTCTGCCGAAGATCCCGCACAGAATACGGCCACACGAACAATGTCTTTTGGGATGCATTACTCCATGGTATTGCTACCCGAGAAACCAATGATGCCCCGCCTGTCCGACCCCCGCGTTGGCTTTTTCGGAATACGTCAGATAGACTACTCCCGTCCGGAGCCCGAGGCCGTAAGCAGACAATACATTCTCCGTTGGCGATTAGAGCCCAAGGATACTGCGGCGTTTCTCCGTGGTGAGTTAGTAGAACCGATTACGCCGATAACGTATTATCTGGACCCTGCAACGCCACACCAATGGCGCAAGTGGCTTAAGAAAGGCATCGAATCTTGGAACCCGGCATTCGAGTCGGCCGGATTTAAGAATGCCGTACGGTGTATCGAGGCACCAAGCCCCGAAGAAGACCCCGATTGGTCTCCTGAAGATGCGCGGTACAGCGTTATCCGCTACTTTCCGTCGCCCGTTGAAAACGCATACGGTCCGAACATCCATGACCCCCGCACTGGTGAGATTCTCGAGTCGGACATCGGATGGTTTCATAACGTATTGAAACTTCAAACCGGATGGTTTTTTGCTCAGGCCGTTAGCGATCCCAAATCGCGCAAGCTGCCGTACTCCGATTCCCTCATGGGCGAGCTCATTGCCACGGTGGCTGCTCACGAGTTTGGACACACTATCGGTTTCCCGCATAACATGAAGGCGTCGAGCGCCTATCCGGTAGATTCACTTCGCAGCAAAACATTTACTGCGAAACATGGTACCGCTCCAACAATCATGGACTATGCCCGCTACAACTACATAGCCCAGCCCGGAGATGATGTAGACGTATTTCCTAAGGTTGGACCATACGATCATTATGCTGTACGATGGGGATATCGTCCAATTCTTAATGCGGCAACGTCCGACGAAGAACTCGACACACTCCGCGCGTGGGCCTCTGCCGCGGAGTCGAATCCTATGTTATGGTTTGGCTCGCAACAATGGGGCGCTGTGCTCGACCCAACAGCACAAATGGAGGACCTTGGCGACAATCCCGTAAAGGCCGGCATGTATGGCGTAGCGAACCTAAAACGCGCCATGGGGTATCTGTACGATGCCACGTACGAAAAGGGTAAGAATTTTTCTCTTCTCGAAGACACGTACGACGATATTGTTGCGCAGTACGCACGCGAGATGGGTCATGTAGCCAACGTTCCCGGCGGCGTAATCATCGATCGCAAAGTGTTTGGCTCCGAAGGTCCAACCTACCGCATGGTACCGAAGGAACAACAAAAGGCCGCTATTGCCTTCCTTGGGGAATATGTATTTACAACTCCGCTTTGGCTTCTGGACGAACGCATAGCACAGCTACTCTTCCCGGCCGGCGTTTCGCAACGTTTATCGTCGCTCCAAACTCGCACATTGCGCACCGCAATGTCTGCAGATAAACTCGTTCGCATGCTCGATCAAGCCGCGCGTTTTGGCGCCAAGGCCTATTCAGTGCCAGAGTTACTCGATGATATCGAGAAGGTGGTGCTTACAGAGCTTACGTCCAAAGCCCCCGCAGATTTCTATCGCAGAAACCTCCACCGTGCCTACATCGACGAGTTGATTAAACGAATGTCGAAGCCCGATGCAAACGCACCAACAGACTTTTGGTCTGTTATGATGCGCGGCCCTAATACGTACGACACGGATATACGGGCAATTGCGCGCTTCCGCCTTACCACACTTCGCAAGAAGCTACAGGGGGCTGCTGGTGGCGATGCAATGAATCAGGCACACTACGCAGATCTAGAGCACATCATCACCGTGGCATTGGACCCATCTCTAAAGAAATGAAGTCCCACACAAAGGTGGTTTGGCTTGGATA
The DNA here is from genome assembly GCA_036834845.1 of bacterium. Classification (GTDB taxonomy): domain Bacteria; phylum Bacteroidota; class Ignavibacteria; order Kapaibacteriales; family Kapaibacteriaceae; genus UBA10438. The sequence continues at coordinate 2,401 of DAITNB010000041.1, forward strand.
TGCCAGCATTGTGTTATCCCCAGTGTGGGGCGTTGGAATTGTTGCCGCCGTTAGTGCGTTGCGTATAGCAAGGGCCAACCCGCTGGGCGTAGCCACAGACCGCAGAATACAACGAGACCTGCGCGGTGGGCTGTTGCTTGCCCGCGCAGGCCTTGTGTTAAACATCATCGTATTGGCCATGATATGCTGGATGTTTCTCTCTACCCGGTTGTTGTAAGGGGGCATCCCATAATCCGATTCTGAATAGCACTCTGTTTTTGTTTGTAACTGCGTAAATCGTAACGGCAGTCTTGAACCTCATCACCATTCCGCCGTGTCATCCTGAGGAGCGAAGCGACGAAGGAGTGCTCCGCCGGTTGTGGTGGGAAGGATCGTCGTGATGAGATCCTTCGCTACGCTCAGGATGACACCGCGGCGCCGGTTGTGGAGGGAAGGATCGTCGTGATGAGATCCTTCGCTACGCTCAGGATGACACCGCGGCGCCG
>DAITNB010000041.1:2985-17488 GCA_036834845.1 bacterium
TCGTGATGAGATCCTTCGCTACGCTCAGGATGACACCGCGGCGCCGGTTGTGGAGAGAAGGATCGTCGTGATGAGATCCTTCGCTACGCTCAGGATGACACCGCGGCGCCGGTTGTGGAGAGAAGGATCGTCGTGATGAGATCCTTCGCTACGCTCAGGATGACACCGCGGCGCCGGTTGTGGAGAGAAGGATCGTCGTGATGAGATCCTTCGCTACGCTCAGGATGACACCGCGGCGCCGGTTGTGGAGAGAAGGATCGTCGTGATGAGATCCTTCGCTACGCTCAGGGTTGCCCCCTACTCCTTTCCGGAGAACGGTGGGTATTCGAAGCTCATGAAGAGTAGGTAAAACGCCAATCGCTGACTCCACCGCAGCGTGCCAACATTGAATGCATGCATACGTTCGGGGTATCTGCCAGTAAAGAGCACCGCCCACCATGCAACGAAGGCCACCACTGCCGAAGCTATGAGTCTGCCGTATAGGGCAATGATGTGAGGCAGAGCAGCGTAAAAACCGCCGAGAAACACTACGAGTAGTACACGGCCCGGAGGGAACGAGTCTGGATATTCAATGTCCAACTTCGTTTTGTCCCAGTCGCCATCCATACCAAAGGGTGGGTAGCCATCCACCAGATTGTACAGCGAGGCATTTACCCTAAGCTGCCATCGGTACATGTTCACGATAAAGTCGAACCATGCCCTAGGGAACGGCTTGCCAAACAGACATACAAAGAAGGCCAGAAACGACATAAAGCTGGCCCCAATGCTAATAAACGTAAGCACAAACAGATGCGGAATGCCTATGTAAAACAGGCCAAAAAAGGTTCTCAGGAGCAACTCACCGCGCGAGTATTGCTCTTGATGTTGAACATACAACTTCATGATCCCTCCAACGATTGTGAACAGATGCCGTAAATTATACTTCTATGAGACAGATTCAACCATGGCTGGGGCTGGGGCTGCGGTGTTTTATCGGTGGCTACTTTGTTTTTGCTGCCGTGCCAAAGATTATAGAGCCCCTTGCCTTTGCCACATCCATTAGCCACTATGGTCTTTTGCCGGTGTGGCTTGTTAATGGATACGCCCTTGTGGTACCCTGGATGGAGCTACTTGTGGGGCTGTTCCTTGTAGTTGGTTTTCGCACGCGCCTAAGTGCTGCGTTTGTTCACGTGATGCTCGTGATGTTTACGTTCGCCGTAACCTACGCTGTAATTGCGGGACTGAAGATCGACTGTGGCTGTTTTGGTGCTTCAGGGGGCGAGGAGGTGAGTTGGATGAAGGTGGCGAAGAACCTCGGATTAATTGCCATGAGCACGTATCTCTGGATTTTCCCTTCAACTGCTCTTGCATTGGAATCAAATAGCACGGACCACAACGCATGAAGCTCCTCTTGGGTGAACGTGCTATTGTAACCGATGGCTCCATGGCCATAGAACTTGCTCGCAGAGGGTTCACGGAGCGTCCGCCCGATAGGTACAACCTGTCTTCGCCGGTGGTTATAGAGCGGATTTATCACGACTTTCTAGAAGCAGGGGCAACACTTCTGCAGAGCAACACATTGCACGCAAACCGCTATGCGTTAGAGTCGTCTATGCTTTCGGCACGCGTTCAGGAGATTAACAGAAAGGGAGTGTGGCTGGCCAGGGCTGCGGCGGGCACCAAGGCCGTTGTTGCGGGCGTAATTGGTCCGAGTGGACGGTTGCTGCGTCCGCTGGGTCCGCTAGAACCTGCAGATCTTCGCACATGTTTCGAAGAGCAGGCCAGAGCACTTCTTGCCGCCGGCACAGACATCATTGTGTTGAAGTCGTTCATTAACCTCGACGAGATAGACATTGCAATAGAGGCCGTTCGCGCCGCAAGCACAGACATTCCTCTTATTGCGCTCAAGTCTTTTCCGGAAGACGGCTCTGTATTAAGCGGTGCCTTTCCGGAAGAAGTGGCCAAACGAATCACCGCTAATGGCGTGCAAGCCATTGGATCGAACGGCACAGTTGGACCACAACGAATGCTTGGGATTATCGAATCGCTTCGTTCCAGTACCGTACCACTTGTTGCCCTGCCAGACGTGGGCATTCCCACCATTGTAGACGGTACAGCGCATTACAACGCAGAACCATCGTATGTGGCTGCAGCAGCGCGGCGATTAGTGGAACACGGCGCAAGCATTGTTGGCGCAGACGGTGGTGCCGGTATTGAACACATAGCCGCCATTGCATTTTCCGTACGCGATATTGTTGTGGGCAGCGCGCCACTGCCAAGAAAAAAAATCGTTGCCCCCGAACACCAAACATCACATGCACGGCCCCTTACCCCCTTTCACGAAAAGCTGGGCAGAAAACTCATCACAACCGTGGAGTTAGACGTACCACGTGGTTTAGACATGAGCAGCGTTATTGAGGGGGCGGCGTATTTGCGCGAGCACGGAATAGATGCTGTTAACATCTCCGACGGCGCACGAGCCCGACTTCGGATGAGTCCTATTGCCATATCAAAACTTGTGCACGAAGCCACAGGTATGGAGTGTATTACCCACCTTGCGTGTAGAGATCGCAACATGGTGGCGCTACAAGCAGAGCTCATCGGCGCACACGAAATGGGTGTACGAAATATCTTGGCTGTAACCGGAGACCCAACACACATCGGAGACTTCCCGTCTGCAACAAGCGTGTACGATGTAGACGCAATTGGCCTAATCCGCGCCATGGGAAAGATGAACCACGGTAAAGACCTCATGGGCAACCCCCTTGGAAGTGCTACCGGTTTCTCTATTTCCTGTGCCGTTAACCCTGCCGCAGATGATGTGGAGCGCGAAATAGATCGCCTAGCGATGAAGGCCGAACAGGGGGCGCATGTGGCGTTTTCGCAGCCCATATTCGATCCCGAAATTTTGGATCGTTTCCTCGAGCGAACAAAACACATCAATATCCGTTTCATGCTCGGCATTATCCCACTGAGAACCTTAAGGCATGCCGAATTTCTTCATTACGAGGTTCCCGGGATGTTCATTCCAAAATGGGTTCGCGAACGTATGGCAACAGCCGCAGACTCTACCGAACACGCTACGACGATAGGAATAGAGCTGGCGGTAGACTTTCTGCGGTTGGCTCTGAACCGGATAGACGGAGTGTACCTGATGCCCCCATTCAAGAAGTATTCGATAGCGGTAGAAATTCTCAACACTGTTTCTCAACTCGAGGCCACTCATGCAGTACCAAGATCAACCACCCACTGATCCCTACGCCACGCAGATGCTTCCACCGATAGAGCTTCTACGCGTAGGTTTCTCGAAAAGACTGGTTGCCTATCTTATTGATGGGTTGATTATGCTTACGCTTATGATGGCAGTAGCTATTGCAACCATGTCTTCGTCCATCAGTCTTGGCGAGCAGATACAAGATCAGGTGGATGCAATTACCAACATCTATAAGATGCTGGGAATACCAACCAGCGCCATCTCCACTATTACCGACCTGCTGGGTGGCTTCTTTTTGGGCGCCATCATAATTGGTATTGCCTACCCCCTTATCGAGGGCGTTACCGGTGCCTCGCCCGGCAAGAGAATTCTCCGCATTACCGTTGCCAAACCCGATGGAGGGCGCGGCGAGCTGCCACTGTTTATGCGACGTTATGTTGTAAAGAACATCGCTTCGCTCCTCCAGGTTGTTGCTATGCTGCCTGGCTTGGGCCTTGTGGATTATTTTGGATCGTTGTTCTCCATAGCATTGTTCATTGGTTGCTTCTTTGTTCTAGGTGCATCAAGGTTGGCCTTGCACGACATTATTGCGCAGACGGCCGTGTTTCATGTAGAAGACGTAAGGTAACAACACCCATGGTATACTACAGCGACTACCTTGCACTCGACACTCTCCTTACCTCCCAACACTGCGAGAGCGAGAAGGCAGGATCTCCTGCTCACGACGAGATGCTGTTTATCATCACGCACCAAACATTCGAGTTGTGGTTTAAACAGGTGCTGTTTGAAGTTACCTCCATTATCGAACTGCTGAACAGAACCTATGTTCCGGAGAGCGATGTAGGACTTTGCCTTGCGCGTTTGCAGCGCGTAAACCGCATCATGGAACATCTTGTTCAGCAGTTTACGCTTATCGAAACTATGACGCCCGGAGACTTCATGGACTTCCGCGCCTTCCTCAACCCGGCGTCGGGCTTCCAGTCTGTTCAATGGCGAGTGTTAGAACGTTCCCTTGGTGTGCCCGAGCAGAAGCGTGTACTGAAACATTACACAGAGGCACTTTCGGACAAACACAAAGAGCAGCTAGACACTGCTACGGCTGGCACTTCCCTCTTCAGCGCGGTAGAAAAATGGCTAGAGCAAATCCCTTTTATGGAAGGCCAGGACTATACCTTTTGGGACGCCTACAAAACAGCCGTGCGTTCCATGTTAGATCACGATCGCGCGGAAGTGCGCACCCTGGCCGAGGCAGAGCATACAGACCCAACGGAGGCACTGGCGCAGATTGATGCCAATGAAAGGGGCTTTCTGGCCTTGTTTAACGCAGACACGTATGCCGAGTTAGTTCAGAACGGTGCCCGCCGAATGTCACAACGCGCCACACTGGCAACACTCTTCATTACAACGTATCGCCACATGCCCCTTCTACAAACACCATACAGATTTCTCGACGCGATAATCGAGCTCGACAAGCTGGTATCGCTCTGGCGCTTCCGTCATACCATGATGGTAAGCAGAATGATTGGTATGCGTGTTGGCACCGGTGGATCGAGCGGTCACGACTACCTTATGCAAACAACCGTGCGGCAGCGTGTGTTCGATGATCTTACTTCACTTAGTTCGTTCCTTATTCCGCAAACAGCTACACCTGCCCTTCCGGCAGAAATAGCCACACGTTTGCAGTTCGTGAACGAGGCCACCCGCTGAGGATGTTGTGCGGTTTGTACTGGACGCTTTGGACCACATGCTGTTTCCACGGCATTGTTATCTGAGTGGCAGGTACTTGGGGGAAGAAAATCACGTTGTTCCGGGGATAGACACCAACGCCCTACTGCATCACCCGCCGGCGCCCCCCTCCGATGATTTGGGAGTGCTTCTGCTGCGTCACTTCCATGCAGACGATCTGGCTCTTTCTGCGGTTCACGCTCTGTGGTCTGTTAGTGTTGGAACAACTATCGACCATGCCATCCACGCAATCAAGTACCACGGTCAGCGCACGCTGGCGCGCAACCTTGGGGGGTGGTTAGAACGTCATCCAAACCTGAGTAGGCTTGCGCCTAACACCCAGATTGTTGCGGTGCCCATCCATGCAGCCCGCCGCCGCGAACGTGGCTACAATCAGGCCTTTCTTATCGCAAGCGGTTGGTGCTCACAACACGGCAGACCACTTCTGCCCGAAGGCATCGTAACCCGAAGCAGATATACTCTAACGCAAACAACACGGGGCGAGCAGGACCGCTTAACGAACGTTGCCGGCGCATTCTCTGTGCGCGCACCAGATCTGGTTTTGGGTAAAACCATCGTTCTTGTGGATGATGTGTTAACCACCGGTGCTACCCTAAACGCCTGCGCAACCGCGTTGCTCGAAGCCGGTGCGGTGCGTGTAGAAGCCGCAACACTCTGCGCGGCCGTGTGAGTACTGCGAATCTCCTATTTTGCGGCATGCGCATTCTACTCTATGCAGCACTTATTGCTGCCGGCTCTATAACAAGCATTGCCCAACAGTTTCGATATGAGGTGTACGACGAAGATCATACGCCGTGGCACGTACATAAAGAGCGGAGAGATCGGGTTGTGGCCTCGCTTGCACCTACGTCTGTTGCCGCAGTTTTGGCGGCAGATGTACGCAACCGGCAGAACGATGTAGACTTTGAGTACCGTCAGAATTCCGATCTACTCTATCTAACAGGATGTACAGAGCCGGGGGCCGTGTTGCTCCTGAGTGCGCGTGGGTTTCGGATTGGCGAGAAGGTTCACAAAGAGATTCTCTTTCTTCGGGAGCGCAACACCGCAAAAGAACAGTGGGTTGGCCCCACGATGGGTCCTGCCGAGACAGTAGCATTACTCCGAATAGACACTGCCCTGCCCCTTTCCAAGCTTGCAGAGATACTCGATTCGTGCTTGAGTACAACCGACACCGTTTTTGTTTCTTCCATGCCAACCAAGAGTGTTACGGTGCCCCTTGCACAACGCAACCTCTATACGGACGGCAATTTGCGCACGTGGCTTAGAGAGAAAAACCCCAAGATTGTACTTAGAACTTCCATGCCACTACTTGCTGCGCTGCGAGAAGTGAAGGATACCTCCGAACTACGGCTGCTGCAAAAAGCGATTGACATTTCGGTAGACGGACATTATGCCATGATGCGAGGCGCACGGCCAGGCATGCGAGAGTACGAATTAGAGGCACTTATAGAGTACACCTTTAAAGCCCTAGGTGCAGAAGATGTTGGTTACCCCTCGATTGTTGGATCGAACTATAACGCTTGTATCCTTCACTATACCACCAACCGCAGAGCAACCCGGATGGGCGAACTTGTGTTGGCGGATTGTGGCGCAGAGTATCACGGATACACAGCAGACATCACCCGCACATTTCCATTAAGCGGAACGTTCACCGCAGAGCAACGAAAGATTTACGCCATTGTGCTAGAAGCGCAGGACAGCGGTATTGCTGCCTCGCGTGTGGGAAGCCCCTTTTCTGCACCCGATGCGGCTGCGCGCTCGGTTGTTGCACGCCGTCTTATGGAGTTAGGCATTACATCGAAAACCGAAGAAGCCAGTCGATATTTTATGCACGGAACCAGTCATTACCTTGGTTTAGACGTACACGATCCCGGCACTGGGGGTCCACTCAAAGCAAACAGCGTTATTACCGTTGAGCCTGGCATCTACATTCCCGAAGGATCGCCATGCGACAAACGCTGGTGGAACATTGGGGTGCGGATAGAGGACGACATACTTGTTACCCCGGCCGGCCCCATCAATATGTCTGCCCGATTAGTGCGAAGCATAGAAGAGATAGAGGCCGTTGTGGGAAAAGCGCCATAACGGCATCCCTTTTCAATCGGTAGATTCGCATATGGCATTCATTCGATCGATATCCGGACTCCGCGCCACACTCGGGGAGCATCTTACACCTACCGTTGTGTGCAATTATGTTGCTGCATTCGCGCAGATAACGCCGTCTGGTGCAATTGTGGTTGGCCGAGACGGCAGACCGAGCGGCGCCTGGATTGAGTTGCTTGTTACCGCCACACTTAATGCGTGTGGCAGAGACGTAATTCTGCTTGGCGTGGCTACCACACCAACAGTACAACTCATCACCGAACACTCCGCAGCCGTTGGCGGTATTTCCATTACTGCCTCTCACAACCCGGCGGAATGGAACGGACTAAAGTTCATTGATTCAACGGGCGTGTTTCTCGATGCGGCCGCGAATGCTCAGCTATGGAGCGTGGCAGACTCCAAGGAGTTCTCGTTTACAACCCAGCAACAGGGCGGGCACATTCACCCCAACCAGGTAGCAGCCGAAGAACACATCCAAAGAGTGTTAGAATTAGACGCCGTACAAGGCGCACCCATGGCAAGCGGCCAAATAGTAGTGGTAGATGCTGTGAATTGTTCTGGTTCGGTTATCGTGCCGGAATTATTGCGAAGACTAGGATACACGCCATTTCTCCTTTTTGCCGATGGTAGCGGAGTGTTTCCCCATGCACCCGAGCCACTCGCAGAAAACCTGGGTCAACTTGGCAATGCCGTGCGCGAACAATCCGCCGCCTTTGGCATTGCCGTAGACCCCGATGCAGACCGCTTAGTTCTCTATGATGAAGGGGGCAACCCAATTGGAGAAGAACGCACAATTGCACTAGCAGCCAAGGCGTTGCTCGACAGTGGCGAGCGCGGAACAATTGTTGTGAACTACTCCACTACTCGGTTAGTAGACGATGTTGCCGCAGAGTACTCCTGCTCCGTTGTTCGCTCTGCGGTAGGAGAGATCAACGTTGTAGAGCGCATGCGCAGCGTTAACGCCGTACTTGGTGGCGAGGGCTCTGGTGGCGTAATACTTCAGCAGTGCCATGCTGGCCGAGACAGCATAGTGGGCATTGCCCTTATAACCGCATATCTGCGTAAACATGCCGTTACGCTTCGTGATGCCGTGGCGCTCCTTCCGAAATACGAAATGATAAAAACCAAGATCGCACTTCCTTCCGGAGCAGCGGCAGAGAACATCCTGAACTCCGTTGCCACGGCGTTTCCCGATGCCACCGTGCAGAGAGAAGACGGCGTGCATCTTTCATGGTCCAACAAATGGGCGCACATCCGTGTTTCGAATACCGAACCCATAATGCGCATTATCGCCGAAGCTCCTACAGAGGAGCAGGCGCGCACTCTTGTGGAGACAATCCAGCACCATATCCATGAGTAATCCGGCAAGACAGATCCTTGGCGAGTGTGTGCGCAATGCCATAGACCGTGGTGGACTGCACGTAATCACAGAAGAGCACCACAGCGTTGAGGGCACCATAATACTGCTCCGCGATGAAACCACGCAGCAGATAGTAGCCGTAGTTGATGCAGTGCTTCCCACAGAAAGTCCGTTCGACGACGTTGTACGAGACCGGCTGCGCAACATTGCGGCCAGAGTGAAAGCCCCCTACATCATTTGTACAAACTTTCGCAGAGTGGTTTCGTTTCGCACCGAAGCAGTTACGGCAAAACTTCCAGACGAAGAACAAATTGTTGGTTGGCAGTCAGCGGGCGACGTACTAACGTTGGAGGACGTGCGGGCTGCCGCACAAACCGTTGCCATTACGTCGTCTCTGCGCCAAGCCATTTCGTGGCTTTCCATAGACGCATCGTTAGACGCTGCGCAGCGGTCTACAGACGCAGCAGCATTTTTTGCCGAGCGAGTTACGCAGCTCTTCGAAGACATGGTGCAGTGCACCGATACCTCTAATGTTCAGCGCACGGCTGCCCTGCGCTTAGGCACCAGCATCTTGGCATACATGCTTATACAGGTGCGGCGTCCAACAGAACTCGATCCCCTCTCCTTGCCCTATGGTACTCGCAGCGCCGATCTTATGCTAGACCTTGTTGGGGGCTTCTTCCGTCAGGCCCGCCGTGTTGGCTACTCTATGGTTCCGCACCGGGTGGATGATGTGCGGGTTGCTCCACGCCGAACCGACATGTTCCGCATGACGTTAGCAGATCTGGTGCACTTCCTCTATCGATTTGATGTTGAACGCTTAAGCGATACCGAACTACATCGGGCTGTGGATGCTGTGTTGCAGCGCTGTGCGAGGGTTCAGAAAACGTCTGTGCCAACGATCGACGCAATAGACCTAGCGCTGCGCGCCACTGCCCACATTCGTGGCAAGGGGCTGGACACACGCATGTTAGAGTTGGGTCCAACACAGGGATTGGCAAGCGTTCGACAGTTTCTCATGCGAGACTCCGGCGCATGCTACGCACGCGTATACGCGCCCACCGCTGATGACGAACGCGCCGTGGTACTCCGCAGCAGCGGCAGACTAGACGAAGGAACAGACGTACGCATACTCCGCGATTCACGTGCAACGGCACAGCCCTGGGATTTGGTTGTTGCCTCCACCACAGACGTGCATGACCGACACCGAATTCGGCTTCTACTCGAGCGAATGCCAATGGCCACAGGTGGCGTTGTAGTGCTGTTCTTGCCTCTTTCTGCACTTCACGACGCAGAGTATGCAGCGATGCGCCAAGCTCTTACGGATCGTTTTTCCGTTCAGTGGGCAATCGTGAGTGATGCCGAAGCATTGGCAGAGCCCGACACAGGTGCCTGCTGCGTAATTGCCAGTTGCAGAGCTGATGATACCGAACAGACTCTTGCACGATTTGTGTATCTGCGAAGACCCATCGCAGCATTCTTTCCTACATCCCGCGCCTCGCGCGATTTAGAACAAACGCGACTCAAGGTACTCGACGAGTTTGTTGCCTACCTGGACGCATCGAACAAGGGCAAACTCAATGACGAAGCGGTTGTGCGCATGGTACCTCAAACAACACTGCGCCAACAGTCTTCCTGGGAAGACCACCTAATTCCTCCCGACATCTTAGCATCTATTGTCCGCAAAACGTTTCCTCATCTGCGTCCATTGCGGACTATTGCCGAAGTTTCCGGCGGACTTCGCACCGGCGCCAACGAAGTTTTTGCTCCAGACACCCACGCCATTGCCGACGAAGATCTGGAGCTGCAGTATTGGCAACGATCGGGCGAAAATGGGTCTATCCGCGATAACATCATCTTAACGTCTGCGGAAGATGCAGATACCATGTTGGGACTGCCGAACTCAGACAGACGCCTACTCTTGCTGCCCGCCGAGCGTGCGGCGCTTGCTGGCACCAACGTGTTAACACGCATTGAACGTGCCGAGCGCGAAGGCATTCACCTACGTCCATCCGTGCGCCACAGAGATGTGTGGTGGAGTTTAACCTCGCCGTCAATTGCCAACATCATCATCGCAAAAAACCAACAGAAACGATGGCTGGTGTGCGCCAACCCCGTACAGGCATACATCACCGATGCATTCATCGGTGTTTCTCTGGAGGATGCAACGCTTGCAGACCAGCTTGTACTTTGGATGAACTCCTCGTTGGGATTGTTTCTTACCGAGTTAGTGCGCGCCGAAGAAAATGTAGTAGATATCACCGTGCGAGACGCGCAGGAATTTCCCGTGCCCACCGCAGAAATCTTACAGGCCATAGAAACACGAAAGCACCACCACCTTGCCAAGCGTCCCATACAGCCACTTGCCCAAGAGTTTGGATCGGCAACCGCCGATGGGGTCCGCCAAGACACCATACAACGCGATCGCAGAAAGATCGACTCGTGGTTAATGACCGATGTGTTTGGTCTAACAGACGAAGAGCAGCGCTGGGTGTACCGGTTTGCATTTGGCTGGTGGAACAAACCAAGCAACGTCCGTCATCTGTCCAACGCGTTAAGTTTCGAACTCCAGCGAACTGCCAAGGTGCGCCCACTAGGCGAGTGGTATGCCCCCTTTATTGAACAACTCCCCGAAGTGGCCAAACGCACCATAATTGTGGAATCGGGCATTACCCAGGCCGAGGTAGATGGAACCATGTTTGGTTGGCGTGTTGCGTGCAAAAAAGGATCTCGTGCCGATAGCGTTATCGAAGTTGGGTCGCAGGAAGAAGCACACATCATTGCCTTATTCGTAGAGCTTGGTAAACTCACGATAGAGGTTCCGTGCGACCCCTTGTTTATTGCCGACATCCTGCCACGATTACGAGAGTTTCAGCAAAAGGTATACACCGGCGTTACCGAGTTAACCGAGAAACTCCCTTCCGACCTCCGCGCCATAGTGCGGCAGAATGTACTGCGCGCCTTAACATAGCCGCGTCACATTCCATGCTGTAGAGTGCACTACGTATTCTACACGCATGTTAGCAGAAGCAGACATCCTTGCCCTCTCCTTACTCTCGAAGATTACTGCCGCAGAGGTTATAGCCCTTTCTTCCTCTGCGGAATCTCTCGAGGATGCACTGAGCATTATTGGCAGACACGAGATGGATTTGCGCGATGTTGTTCAACGTCAGCAGCAACGCTGCACAGAACGTGGAGTACGAATAATCCCATTTTGCCACCCCCTTTACCCGGCCAGACTCCGCGCCATTACCCGGCGTCCGGCCGTTCTCTATGTATTAGGCGAGATGCCCGCCGAGGTTATTCCCATGATTGGCGTTGTGGGTACCCGCTCTTGCAGCGTACAGTATGGCAAACCCGTAACCGACCTCTTTGTGGGTGCATGGGGCAGAATGGGATGCGGAATAGTAAGCGGTTTAGCCAACGGGATAGACATGATAGCCCACGAAGCATCCTTGCGCAGCGGAGCATCAACCATAGCTGTTATTGCCAGCGGCATAGACCGAATTACGCCCATCCCCGCGCAGCGGATGGCAGAACGTATTGCCTCCCGAAGCGGCTGTGTAGTTAGCGAATATCCCTGTGGTGTTGCAGCACTGCCACCGTACTTTCCGGCACGCAACAGAATAATTAGCGGCATGAGCGATGCCGTAGTGGTAGTAGAGAGCAAACAAACTGGTGGCGCATTAATCACGGCCGAGTTTGCTATTGAGCAAGGCAGACCGCTCTATGCCGTGCCGGGTCCGGTTACATCAGACAGAAGCGCAGGATGCAACAACCTTATCGCAGAGAAGAAGGCCCAACTGTTGCGTTGGCCCGAGGAGGTTGTGCGTGGATCCGAATCGCACGCAGCATGTGCAGAGCCAGGCGCAGTCGCGCCCTCGCGCGTGGTAACAGCCGAAGAAGCCGCAACCCTGTGGAAGTGTTCCCTACCCGAAGCACTCTCTCGGTTGTTTACCTTGGAGATGAATGGATTGGCCAATGCCATGCCGGGTGGACGGTATGTTGTGCGTGAGTGATACACCCTATCTTGCGGCTTATGTCAATCCAATCGCGAAAAGAAGAACATGTGGCATTAGCCCTGAGTGGTGGGGCAACCTTCCGGCAGAAAACCACCGGCTTCGAGCGGGTAGAGTTTGTTTACAACGCATTGCCCGAGATGAATTTTTCGGAGATAACCACTAAGCAGCCATTTCTTCACACAACCCTTGCCTGCCCCTTTATCATCACTGGGATGACAGGGGGCTATCCAGACGCCGAGAAGATTAATGGTGCACTTGCAGAGGCCGCCAACACCGTTGGCGTGGCGCTGGGTGTTGGGTCTATGCGAGCCGCCCTCGAAGCACCGCACCCCGATCCATCCTACACCGTTGTACAACGCTGGTCTTCGCGGGTACCCATTATTGCCAACCTTGGAGCGGTGCAAGTTGCCGCTTGGCATACCTCCAAACAACTTTCCCACTATATACAGCGCGCCATAGACATGGTTGGAGCATCGGCGCTTGCCATTCATCTGAACCCCCTGCAAGAGCTTCTGCAACCAGAAGGAGAGCCCCGCTTTGGAGGAGTACTCGAGGCAATAGAACACGCGGTTGCCATTTCTCCGGTCCCCATAATTGTAAAAGAAGTTGGTGCCGGACTTTCGCGGGCTGTTGCAGAGAAACTTGCGCGTGCGGGAGTAACAATGCTAGACGTTGCCGGCGCCGGTGGCACCTCGTGGGCTGGCATAGAAATACTGCGCCGGGCCGACGCCGAGAGTCAGATGCACCTTTGGGATGTAGGAATTCCTACTGCCGAGAGTTTGCAACAGTGCCTAAACATTGTGCCCTGCGTTATTGCCTCTGGCGGCATTACCACTGGCACAGATGCCGCCAAGGCAATAGCTATGGGGGCCATGCTTGCCGGCACTGCCCGACCCATGCTGGAGGCCTACTCTCGGGGCGGCCTTGAAGAAATTGTTGCCGAGCTGCGCAAGTGGGAACTCCAACTGCGTCAATGGATGTTCCTCACCGGATGTAGTACGCTGGAGTTGTTCCGCACATCGCGTACTACCCGCACGTTGTAAACTCATTCCTGCACAATGACAGTACCTTCGCAATCACTCGCCCCTTATCTCTCCGATATCGAGCGCGCCCTTCGAGCGGCCCTCGAGGAGTTTATCGAACCCGCATGGCTTTACAATCCGGTGCACTACCTCTTTGAAGGGGGCGGCAAACGGGTGCGTCCAATTCTCACCCTCCTGGCTTGCGAGGCCGTTGGCGGTAGTAGGGAGAGTGCATTGCCTGCCGCCGTGGCTGTAGAATTGCTCCACAACTTTACGTTGGTGCATGACGACATAATGGACAGGTCTGCCCAACGCCGCGGCAGAGAAACCGTTCACGTTCGGTGGAACGAAAGTGCCGCCATACTCTCCGGGGATGTGATGATGGGCATGGCAATGCGGTTACTGCTCCGAAGTGCGCGCTACGCACCTGAACCACTCAGTGTTGTTGATGCATTTTCCACGGGATTAATCGAAGTGTGCGATGGTCAGGCAATGGACCTTGCGTTTATGGACAGAAGCAACGTTACGGCCAACGAGTACTTTGTAATGATCGAGAAAAAGACCGCTCGACTGCTCGAAATGTCGGTAGCCATTGGTGCTAATGTAGGGGGCGCAACCAACGGCAAAGTGCATGCATTGCGCGAGTTTGCTAGAAACATCGGCATTGCGTTTCAGATGCAAGACGACGTGTTGGATATCACCGGTTCCGCACTTTTTGGCAAGCAGGCCGGCGGCGACATCATCGAAGGAAAACGCACCTGGCTGATGTTAGAATGTGCGCAGCGAGTCCGCACCGATTCGATGGCAAGTGCACATCATCGAGAACTTATTGAAGCGTTTTTTGGCAACAATGCCATAGACCGCTCTCTCATTAACGATGTGGTAGAAATGCTGAACACGTACAACGTGGTTCGCGACGCAAGCGCACTTGTAGAACAGTACACACAGAGCGCCTTTGCAGCGCTTGAAAACGTGCCCTCCTCCGATGCCCGAGAACTACTTGCCGTGCTCGCCATGCAACTCATGCGACGTACGTCGTAGCTCGTAGCTCGTAGCT
>DAITNB010000042.1:0-17022 GCA_036834845.1 bacterium
CCGATTCGGGGCCTCTTTGTTTTTCAACTAACTTTTGGACATAGTCTTACGGAATGACGTAACGGAATTACGGAATTACGGGATTCCGGGATTACTTGATCCCGGGGTATCTCTTACTCCGAAACGATAAACAACGATGATCCTAAATGTTTACTTGGTAGTGTGTTGGTTGCCAAAGCAATCACGTAGAGTCCGGCGGTAAGCCGTGGCAACCGTACTTCTATCGTGGTATCACCAGTGCGCTGCACTGGGAGTGCGGCCACCAGTATTCCGGCGCTGTTATAGATGTGCGCAGCAGCAAGGTGTGCAGCGTAGGGCGTTGTGCTACGCACGTGCAACGCTCTATCATTTACTCTAAGCAACACTTCCCCGCCACGCGAGCGCGCAAGCGCCCACGTAACGAGGAAGTTTACGGCATTGCCAAGGTGCAACGGACCCGATGGTGTTGGTGCAGTGCGCGTGCACATATCACCAAACTACAACGGACTACTATTCCTTTACCATGCTGCGGCGGTAGGAGGTACCACCACTTTGCACAATAACGGTGTATACACCTCGAACAAGATGCTCCACATTGAGTGTTGCATTTATGCCGGTGGCAGATGCACTGAAACGCGCGCTGGCAACACACTCACCACGCACATTTACCACGTTTGCCAGTGCATCGTTGGTTATAGCGTCACACCGAATTGCAAGCACATTCTTGGCCGGCAGAGGGGCCATGGTTAATCCAATCGCTTCGGCTGGAAGCGGAACGGAGCTTACCTCGTCTTGCACCTCAACGCGGAGAATTCTTCTGTCAACCCGTTGGATACTTCCACCTCCAACGCCCCATTCACCGAAGAGTCCAGCAAGGAATACGCCCGGAGTAGTGCTATGTGCCTCAATATCCAACCTGTATGTTCTCTCGTCAATCTGGTCTCCGGCAATCACCTCAAACGGACTTCCCGGCTCTTCTAGGGTAAACACATCATAGGGTTCGAAGTACGGATCGGTGGTAAACCACACCTGCTTATACGCAAAGGAATCTTTACGTATGTTGCCGATGTCCACGATGTCGTTGTATCCTTCTATCCGAGAAGAAGCCGTAATAGGGATGCGAATCTGCGTGTCGGCAACGGTAATCTTCAGCAGAGTGCGATATATTCCGCGTGTAGTTGGGCGGAAGAAAACCTCGCATCCAAAAGACTCCCCAGGGGCAACAACTACTGGCAACTCTACATCTCGTACTTCAAACGCACCTGCATCTTCGTCTTCAAACTCAATAGCAGCAATGGAAATATCTTCGCCACTTGTGTTTGTACATATCTCATCCAACCATTGGGCAAATCCATACGGATTGTTTACATCGCCAAGGTCGTAGGTCCTCTTATTTACAACCACACGTGCGTTTTCGTCGGCATACGCTAGCTCTCCGCTGAGGTATACAATGTGCTCCCTACCGTCATCGAGGACTGCGCGGAGGAAGGCCCAGTGCGATCCGGCAAACTTTGGACTAAATCGTAGCGCCACATCAAGGTATTCATTGGGCTGTAGTTCGCGACCCTGATAGTTCTTCAGAAGCTCCCACTCACCGCGGGTATCGCGGATTTCTAATGTACGCACCCGCCGCGTAGCAAGAGACGTGTTTTCGACGAACGCATACAATGTTGTGTCGGCCGTGCCCACAGTTGCGCCAAACTCAACGTGTTTGTACCCAAATCGCACCTCTGGTATGCTCCGAGCACCATCCATCCACCGAGACCATACTACACCAGAGTCTCCAACCATTAGTGCCTTGTTCGCAACGGATGTAGCAACCAGTGTTCCCAACCATCCTTCTGCAATGTCCGTTAGGCGGGTTGAACCGTTGCTACCAATTTCAAACTGGCAGGCAACCGTACGCACACCTCCAACGTCGGGCACAAAACGATGACCTACGGCAAATACATTCTTACCGTTCGTGTAGGCGCCGGTTGCCAGCGTCATGTCTTCTACTTCAACAAACGTCCAGGTTTGGCCCATGTCTGCAGACACCACGTATCCCGCATGCTCGAGACCTGCATAACCAAACGCATAGAGTTTGCCTTCGTTCTCGACCATACAAACAAGAGACAAACCACTGGCATTCATAGCAACGGACCATGTTTCTCCGCCATCTGTTGTTCGCAGAATCACACCATCCCCGGCGTCATTGCCATTTAGACGATAGCCCAATACAACGCCAACCAACGGAGACATCATCCGTGCCGCCGTGAGAATAACGTTCGTGTCTGCCAGCTCTCGCCGCGTCCATGTAACCCCCTTGTTCGACGAAAGCAGCACAACAGGGTTGGTTCCTTGCCGTCCGCATGCAACGGCATTTCCGTTTGGCGCAAAACATACAGACATGATATCCCACGTTGTGTCTACGAGGCGGACCTGAAAGCCCCATCGATCGCCAGGCACTACCGTTCGTCCGCCGTTACCAACCGCAATTACATCTCCGGCGTTGTTTACTGCAACGCCGTTCAAAGAGTGATTCCTTAGCAAACCAGCATTCTCCATGGGCACGCCATTCCACGAGAGCCCGCCGTTTGTTGTTTCCATCATCGTGGCGCTTTCGCCAACTGCAAAGCCAGTTACGTTGGTACGCATTACTACAGAATTAAGCGTGTTTGGCACACGCTGCGGCGCCGCATACCATTCATCCGATGCTTGCACTGCCACAGTCGCCACAATCATTACAAGACAAAGTATTCTCCAGAGTGTCATCGCAATAGTCCTTCCATTGTTAGTGTTTGTGCGTAGGAAGGTGCTTCAACGACGCGGTTTGCTCATTGTTCGACCAATTATCTGCCATTCCTTCGGAGTCGAATGGGCTGCGGAAGCAGCAGGCTATCGGGCAGGTGCCCGCATATACGAAAGCGGGGTATCGCCGATGGCGATACCCCGCAAAGAGTGTGCTCTGTTGGCGGCCGGCTTTATCTGCCTTCGGCCCGCTTCTTTTGGTATTCCTTCACCATCTCTTCTTGGATATTCCGTGGTACCGGTTGGTACTTCTTGAACTCCATCGAGAACTCGCCTTTACCCTGCGTAGCAGAGCGGAGGTCCGTAGAATACCCAAACATCTCCGACAATGGAACTTCGCACTCTACGGTAACGTAGCCCATGTCTGAATCGGTACCCATGATAACGCCACGGCGTTGGTTAAGCTGGCCAATAACCGAACCTTGGAATTCATCAGGCACAGACACTTCGAGCTTCATGATCGGCTCGAGGATGGTTGGCTTTGCCCCAGAATACGCTTCGCGGAATGCCATGATTGCAGCCGTCTTAAAGGCCATTTCCGAAGAGTCTACTGCGTGTGACGCACCGTCGTTAATCGTTACACGCACACGCACTACCGGCTGACCAATAAGCGAACCTTCTGTGATAGACTCGCGGAAGCCCTTATCGCAGGCTGGAATGTATTCGCGCGGAATAACACCACCCACAATATCGTCTACAAACTCGTAGTTCTCTACGGCGTCTTCTGGAAGCGGCTCGATAAAGCCACCTACGCGGGCAAACTGACCCGAACCACCAGTTTGTTTTTTATGGGTGTAGTTAAACTCGGCACGTTGTGTGAGTGTTTCGCGGAAGGCAACCTTCGGACGTCCAACGGTGATCTCGGTGTTGAACTCGCGCTTGATACGCTCGATATAAATCTCGAGGTGAAGCTCGCCCATGCCCTTGATAATCGTTTCGCCCGACTCTTCGTCGCGCATCACGCGGAAGGTTGGGTCTTCTTTCGTGAAGCGGTTGAGTGCCTTCGAGAAGTTCACCTGCCCTGCCTTGTCCTTCGGTGCTACAGCAAGCTCGATAACGGGCTCGGGAACGAACATAGACGTCATGGTGTAGCGCACGTTACCATCGGTGAACGTGTCGCCGGAGGCACAGTCTACACCGAACATTGCCACGATATCACCACACGTTGCTTCGTCGATGTCGTGCATTTCATTGGAGTGCATTCGCACCAAACGCGGCACCTTCACCTTTTTCCCATTGGCGATATTGATAATGGTGTCGCCCTTCTTAATGGTACCCTGGTAGATACGCATGTAGGTAAGCTGACCATATCGTCCATCTTCGAGCTTAAAGGCAAGCATAACAAGCGGCTTTGAAGAGTCACTCTCCAGCGTAATACGTTGCTCGTTGTTGTCTTGATCGAGTGCTTCGTTCTTGATGTCGAAGGGGGCAGGCAGAAGCGCGGTAACACCGTCGAGCAGTGTTTGAACGCCCTTGTTTTTATAGGCCGATCCACAGAACACCGGTGTCATCTTCATACTCAGCGTTCCCGCGCGAACCGCAGCCGAAAGTTCTTCGGCACCAATCGGCACTTCCATGAGGAACTTTTCCATAAGGGTGTCGCTAAAGTCGGCAGCAACCTCCACCAAGCGATGGCGCAGCTCGGTTGCCTTCTCCATGAGACTGGCCGGAATGGCTTCCTTACGAATGTCGGATCCACCTTCGCCGTCGAAATAGATCGCCTGCATGTTGATGATGTCCAACACACCCTCGAGCTTGTCTTCGAGTCCGATTGGGTACGTAACGAAGGCAGGGTTATGTCCAAGCTTCTCGCGCAACTGATCTGCTACGCGATCTGGGTTAGCCCCCTGACGGTCGCACTTATTAATAAAGGCCAGGCGTGGTACGCTATACCTACGCATTTGGCGGTCTACGGTAATAGACTGAGACTGAACGCCGGCTACCGAGCACAACACAAGCACTGCACCATCGAGAACACGAAGTGCTCTTTCCACTTCCACCGTAAAGTCCACGTGGCCCGGTGTGTCGATAAGGTTAATGTTGAAATCACCCCACGTGCAATACGTAGCGGCGGACTGGATCGTGATGCCTTTTTCGCGCTCAAGATCCATTGAGTCCATCTTTGCGCCTACGCCGTCTTTACCGCGCACCTCATGGATTGCATGGATCTTACCCGTGTAATACAAGATGCGCTCAGACAGCGTCGTTTTACCGGAGTCGATGTGGGCACTAATCCCAATGTTCCGGACTTTCGACAGATCTGCCATAGCAGGTCACCTAAACTAGTGTTTTGAAACAAACCACTTCATCGTTGTACGACAAAGGGCCCGCCGACGGCAGACCCGAAGTGGTAAAGACCACAAAGATAGGGGTTTTCGGCGGGATACCGAACTCCAGAAAACGCCAAAACTGCCAAACCGCCAGAATCTCGGCTATCGTCCGCCGCCGCCGGGGCTAGCAGCCCGCCAAGTAATTCACCCTACTCCTACTAATAGTTCTGCCCCAACGCGCATAGGTGGCAATGCGGATTCGCTGCACCCAACGTGAACCAGCATTACCGCGGTGTGGCTACTCTCACCGCAGATGGTTGGGACAAGACACTCCCCAATCTTCGTGAACTGCGATTCTTTCCTCCAGCAACACTTCGTATTCGCTGCGGCTCTCTTTCACCACAGTCCCAAATACATTCTCGTGTGCGAGAGTGAATGGAACATCGTTGCGCCATTGCGTGGCTTCAACACGGCAGAACAACAACCTATCGCCATTGAAGCCCATGTACTCCTTTCATCGAATACACAATACTTCTTGCATTATCACACGCATCATAACATTAAGCAACATATATTCCTTACTGCTTCATGTGCTGCAGAATCGCACACTTTGCGCAACTACATTTGCAACCATGACTTCACAACAATGGCTAACATTCGCATTGTGTTGGGTATCCGGATTGGCATGTGGAACAATCGCCTCCGTTGCACCAACCTATCTACCAGAGATTGCAGAGCACATACCAGGCACCACGGCATCGTTAGGTACATCGGTGCTCCCAGCATTCCTCTTTGGTTGGGTAGGCGGCGGAATTCTCTTAAGCTACGTCTCAGACAAAGTTGGGCGGGCACGAGTAATTGGCTATGCACTTGTGGGCGCTGTTATAGGCTCTGCACTTTCGCCACTTGCTCAAACAGCCACCAGTTTATCGCTCGTGAGAGTTGGCACAGGAGCATGCGTTGGCGCTGTGATGGCCGTGAGCATAACGTTCGGCGCCGAAACTCTACCGAACAGCAGACGCCCTTACCTGATGGGCTTGCTCGTTAACTCGTACGCATTTGGCATCGTTCTTACCGGCATCCTGCAATCTCGGAGTATCTCATTTGAAGTGCTGAGCTACAGCACGTTACTATTTGGTGTAGTAGCTCTGCCGTTTACCATTAGCAACAAGTGGCTTGTAGCCACAGGCGAGAAGCCAAACATCACAGGCAATGGCGAGACCAACAGCGTTTCCGCACGCCATGTTCTTTTAGACCATAGAGGCCAAGTGCTCATTGGATCGGCATTGTTTGGCTGCATGCTTATCGCACTCTGGGCCACCTTCTCATGGGTTCCAACGTGGGCATCGGAAAGATTCATTAGTGCAGATGGAGGTGCCGCAATTCGGGGTGCTGCGATGATGGCCCTTGGTATTGGCGGCATCGTTGGTAGTGTTATCTCGGGTGTTGTTACCAAGCTCCTTGGGCTAACGAAGGGAATAGTTCTGTGTTACGTAGGTGCTATTACACTCAGCTTCTGCTTGTATGGCATTACTTCAATTAGCCAGGACTTTTTCCTGGCCGGTGTGTTCGCACTTACAATCTTTTTCGGTCTTTCTCAGGGCCTTATGGCCACCTACATACCTTCGCTCTTTCCCCGAGTTATCCGAGCAACTGGCGTTGGGCTGTGCTTTAATATTGGACGAATAGTTACTGCTCTAGCCATGATTCAGATGGGCGTTATAGCATCCGCCCTTGGAGGGTACCGCGAAGCACTACTGATTTTCTCATTAGTACTTGTTGCGGGGCTAATCGCCACGCGGCGCGCACCTACACCCGTTAACCTCGAAACAACCTGATTCCAATCTCCTAAGAGGCACTCAACACAATGGCATTTGTTCCAGTAGATCCTAACACTCCGGGCATTCGTTCGCTCTTCGAGTATCGTCCGGAAACCGGCGCACCGTTACGTCGCCTTGCACATGTTTTGTTACACGGGGAGAGTCCGCTCACGAAGGGAGAACGCGAACTCATTGCCACGTTCGTGTCGCACGGCAACCAATGTGTATTCTGCACCATGTCTCACGCCGCGGCTGCGCGCCATCATTATGGCCAGAATTCCGCTGTGGTAGATAGCGTTGTATACAGTGGCGACAGATCAGGTATTAGCCCCTTGCTACGCACCCTGCTCGACATTGCCGAGTGCGTTCGTATTGGAGGAAGAAGCGTGTCGGACGAGCTTGTAATGCAAGCGCGATCCCTTGGAGCCAGTGATCGACACATTCACGATACGGTTCTTATTGCGGCCGCTTTCTGCATGTTCAACCGTTATGTAGATGGCCTGCGCGCATTTACGCCAACCGAAGCAAGTGCATACGTACCTATGGGTGCTCGTATGGCCGAGATAGGTTATGAACCGGAGAACGCAAATGCCACACATTAACATTCCATCCCAGCTTCCTGGCATTACTGGCCTCTTGGAGGCCAGGCTAGACTCCGCAGAGCCTATACGCGACATAACGCAGTTCATCCTTCGTGCACCTAACTCACTAACCGAGGGCGAGCGAGAGCTTATTGCCTCTATTGTTTGCAGTG
Organism: bacterium; assembly: GCA_036834845.1. Taxonomy (GTDB): domain Bacteria; phylum Bacteroidota; class Ignavibacteria; order Kapaibacteriales; family Kapaibacteriaceae; genus UBA10438. The sequence continues at coordinate 7,614 of DAITNB010000042.1, forward strand.
GCAACGAGTGCAGGTTTTGCACTTCCGCCCACACTACTGTTGCAGCGCGATACCTAGGCAGCATGGACGTGGTTCGCGAGATAATTCGCAACCCTTTCTCAGGTCACGTTTCGCCGCGAATTGCTTCTCTTCTTGTAATAGCCCGTTCTACCGGCGTTCTCGGCAAGGAGGTTACTGAGGAGATGGTGCAGGTTGCGAAGGAGACCGGTGCAACCGAGTTGGAGATCCACGACACCGTTCTGATTGCAGCGCTTTTTGCCTTCTACAACAGATACGTTGATGGGCTTGCAACGGACCTACCCATCGATGAATCATACTTCGATTCCTTGGCCGAAAGACTTACAACAACCGGGTATACAAGGAGACAACCCGTTGGCACACATTGAACTCCCCGAGGGGGCATTCGGCATCCGCGGTCCTATGATGGTGCGCCCCGAGGTTGCAATCCATCTTAATGAGCTGGCAAGTGTGTTGTTGCATGACGAGCACACACTGAGTAAGGCAGACAGAGAATTTATTGGTACAGCGGCATCGGCAGCGAACAACTGCGAGTACTGCTCAAATATCCACGCTGCAATCACCGCGGCACACGCAGGCAGCACAAGAGTAGCCATCCTGGAGTCCGCCGCATCAGAAACTACATCCGACAACAAGGTTGCCGCCTTGGCATCTCTGGCAAAGCTTGTAACACAAGGTGGCAAAGCCATTACTGAAGAGGCGATCTCCAGAGCCCGGTCTGCTGGTGCCACAGACACAGAAATCCACGATTCAATTCTCATAGGAGCATCATTCTGCATGTTTAATCGCTACGTTGATGGACTTGCAACGCCAACACCTAATGCCCACGAGGCGTATGACACAATGGCTCGCGAGCGCGCAGCAAAGGGGTATCGAGCCATACTTTGGGCGGTGAAATCACTACTTCTGCTTATGATGCCTGCCACTGTACTCGCGGGCAATGGTAGCATATCAGGCACGATAACGGTAGCCGACACCAAGGAGCCGGCACGCAATGTTCGCGTTACGGATGTTTCCGCCCGACGTACAACCTACACGAATAGAAGCGGCAAGTTTACCCTGCAGAATCTCTCAGCCGGCACACACATCATTGCCATTCATGGCGTGGAGGTGCGAGATACAACCATTGCTGATGTAGTTGTAAATAATGATCAAACAACTACGCTGGATGTAGTGATTGATAGATCAATTGTAAGTCGAGAGGAAATTGTTGTTTATGGGGCAAGCAAGAGGGCAGAGAAGATTACCGAGACTCCTTCTGCTGTTACCGCTGTTACCGAGGCAGATATCCAACGCCTGTCGCGTGCTAATCAACTGGGTAAGGCACTAGACGGACTTAATGGTGTGGACATCGTGCAGAACGGAGCAACGGATTTTAACGTGAACACCCGTGGTTTTAATAACAGCACAAACCGTCGGCTGCTCGTTCTGGTTGATGGCCGAGACGTATCGCTCCAGCAGATTGGTGCTGTTGAATGGAACTCGTTCGCGAGCTCGCTGGGAGACTTCCGAAGTATCGAGCTCATACGAGGGCCCGCAGCGGCATTGTATGGAGCCAATGCCTTTAACGGCGTACTTAACATGACCACGCTTTCGCCTAAAGAGGCACTCGGCACCCGCCTATTTCTGCTTGGAGGCGACTACAAAACCCTGAGAGGAGACGTTCGACACGCTGGCGTTCTTGGTGATTTGTCGTACAAGATTTCTCTTGGTCACTCCCAGTCCTACAATCTTGCACAGAACAGAACCGACAGCGCATCAATGGTGAACGAGTATCCATCGCTTTGGCCGGCAGCACGTGAGTTGAACAAAATCACTGAGGAGGACCGCGAGACATTTGCTACCTACGGCACACTTCGGTTCGACTACGACATTAGCGAGACACAAACAATCTTAGCCGAGGCCGGGTATAGTCAGTTCGGCAATGAAGTAATGCTGGCAGGGTCGGGTCGTATCCATGTTCCCAAATCCGAGAAACCATTTGCGCGTATCGCGTACCATGACAGTCATTTCCACACACAAGCTTCCTATAATGCACGAAGAACGCTAGACACCATGCGGATTCTTGCCGCACCCCCGGGAACCATTATACTTGATGACTCTTATGACATGAACTTGGATGCCCAGTATGCCAACACAATCACGGAAGACATTTCATACGTGGTTGGCGGACAGTACCAATACATGTCCATTGCATCCCAGAACACGGTGTTCCCGAACGAACCAATCCTTGCGCGGATTGGCGGCATTTATGGTCAAATCGAAGCCAAGCTAACGGACCACCTCAACGTCGTTGCTTCGGCTCGGTATGACAATGCCAATATCTACCCTCAACAATTCTCACCTCGCGTTGCATTTCTCTATGCTCCCATCGAAGGGCATCAACTCCGGGTATCTGCGGGGCGGTCTTTCCAACGTGCGAACTTTTCCGAACTCTATCGTAAGTACGCCTTTCGTCCGGCATTCACGGCGCAGGGGCGTCCGGTGAACTTTCGGCCCGTACAATCCAACATCAATGACACTCTTTCGGCTCTCACTGGTGTTTCTCAGGATGTATGGTTAGGCCTGTACGACTCCACGGTAACTAGTCCAACGAACATTCTCGGCATTCAGCCAGTAGCATGGGGCGTAGGCAATCAAAGTTTGAACGTGGAGCAAAACATCGGTTTCGAATTTGGATACAACGGCAAGGTGCTGCCCAACCTGTTTGTAACCGTTGATGCATACTACAATCGGCTTACCAACTTTATCTCGGGCTTTCTGCCCGGCGTGAACGAGAACTACAAGGTGTGGTCGAGCGCATCACTCCTGCCTGCAGAACTACGGCAATACGCGGGGCTTATAGACACCATGGTGTATTCTGCTCTAACGCCTCAGGATCGGGCCCGATTTACAACGTACGAAGGGGGTGCAGCCTTCATTGTTTCGAACACCAATCTCGGACTTGTTGAACAGTTCGGTGTAGAACTCAGTCTTGCCTATCAGCTTACGCGCTACATGGAGCTGACAGGCAACTACGCCTTTTATCACGCCAACTTGCTAGACGCCAAAACAACCAATCCGTTTCTCGCAACAGGCAGTGCATTGTTGTCTCCGAACACGTCGCCTCACAGGTTCAACATTGGTGCTAACTATGTAGTGCCGTTAGCGTGGGACGCATCCGTTGTACTCCGATACGTAGAGGGTTTCGCGTGGCTTGCTGGGGATTTCCAGGGATACGTACCCTCGTATGCTGTGGTAAATGTTAACGCCGGCGTTTACGTTTTCGAGGAGCTACGGCTTGGTCTTGCGATCAACAACCTGCTCGATCGTCGCCACTACGAGGCCTATGGTGGGTCGAACATCCCTCGGCTCACATATGTATCGGCTACATACACCTTCTGACAATCTGTCGGTTCTTTGAACCAACGTGCAGCGAAAGCCCGAGGTGTCACTCCCGACCTCGGGTTTTTCGTTTTTGTATGGTTCCAGAGTTGTGCGCGGATGCTACGCTTGGGCGAGGTATACCCAAGGGTCTGTGGCTCGCATTGACGTATCGTTATAATACGGACTGTAGGTCTGTTTCACCCGAAAGCCCAAGTTTCTTTCTCACGCGAAAGCGATGGTTCTCAATGGTGCGCACGCTGAGGAACAGAACATCCGCGGTTTCCTTTGCAGACAGGCCAATTTTCGCCAACACGCACACCCGAAACTCCGCTTTTGATAGATGCGGCAGGCGCTGCTGTAAATCAGCTACAAGTGCCCCGTGTGCCAAGGTAAGCTGACGTTCAACCATTGCCCATGCCTGATCTGATGCATCAAACTCCCGGAACATTCCGTCGATAGAATCCAATGCCTCAACAGACTGGTGCGGATTGTGCAACGCCTGAGAAACAATCCGGCGAATGCTAGCAATGAACTCGTGGTCGCGGGCCAGTCGCAGCGCTGTTTGTTGCAGCTCTCGGTCTCTCTCATGAATTCTGTTCTGGAGCTCTACGGCTGCATCGTGGGCCTCGGATGCTCTGCGAAGTGCGTCTTCGGCCGAAGCAACCAGCGCGTGTTGCGTTGGCGATGCCTCTTTGTCCTTCGTAACAACCTGTATTGAGTACGAATGGTACTTCTTGTAGAACTCAAGTGCGTGCACCAAATCGCCCCTTTCGGAATACACTTCATACAGTGCGTGAGCAATGGTGGCGCAGTCTCGCTTTGCATCTAACCTAACGCTTATATCGAGTGCTTGGCGAAGGTGTGTAACACACGATTGCATTGCCCCGGAGCAATATTGTGCATATGCGATAACCTGATGAGCATTACTAGCAAATCGATGGTGATCCAGATCTTTGAACGTGGCCAATGTATTTCTTGCAAGAGTAAGCCCCTGACGCACACGGTTGGTTCGTACAAGCAGCAACGCTTCGTTCAATCGTGCAACGGCAGCATCGTTGTTGTCCATTACTTGCGATGCCAGTGCATAGGCGCTTCTGAAGCACACAATCGCATCGTCCATTCTTCCCGCATCCATGTATCCGTTGCCGCGAGCAACCTCAACGCTGGCTTGCCCCACCACGTCTGTTACCTTTCTGAAGATAGAATCGGCACGTTCTACATTGCTATTGTGCTCTGTTAGTAGTCCGCGTGCGCGCTGAATAGCGGCCAGGTTCATCAAGGCAGTAGCAAGCTGACGCTCTGTGCCATGTTTCTTCTGCGTCTGCACAGCTTGTTCGAGATAATGCACGCCCTGAACTTCCTCGCCAAGAGAACAATAGGCGTTGGCCAGAGTGCAATAGGCTACTGCAACGAGATCTTCTCGCCCCGCACCACGAGCACTCTCGATTGCCAACAGAGCATATTGTATGCATACGCGATAGTCTCCAAGGTACAGGGCAGCAGATGCACGTGAATCGTACATAATGGACCGCAAGGGCAAACTCCGAATGCGGGAGATACATGCAAATGCGGCATCCATTACAGTCACACTACGCACATACTCGCCACGAAGAAAGGCATCCTGTGCTATCATTACGGAACACAACCCACGTGTTAAGGGGCTAACCTGCTTGCCCAACAACTCCGCTGCCTGCTCAAGCATCATCACAAAGCGCGCTTCGGCTGACCTTCGCGCTGCGGTAAACTCCCGCAGAGTTTCCAGCGCTTCTTTTGATGTTCTTGGTTGTGTCATGCGCTTATAAACAACAGCACCGTGGCGAACGCAAATTAGCGCAAAGCCACGGTGCTTGTTGTACCTGGAGGTTATTTATCGCGTGATAACAAGCGGACGAGTGTATACAGCTCCGTCCTCCGTTCTCAACTGTACAGCATACCAGCCACTGGGGTACCCACCGAGATTGAGGGTTGCAACCGTGTGCGCATCGCTATGCATACGACCATGGTCTAGTGTTTGCATGATGGCACCGCGAGTGTCTACAACATGCATCGACTGCACACGAACGCCTGGCGCCACCGTGATTGTTGCTGTAGTTCCGGTAACGTTAACCGCAAAGCGAGGGGACGCGGGGTCTACCTCGTTCACTCCTGTTACGCCCCCTACGGAGTTCACCAACGTCATAGTTCCGCGCACGAGTTCGTAGCCCTGACTGGAAAGTGCTACAAAGTCTACCTCTACTGGCAGTCCAGGTGTTGTTTGTAATGCCAGATACACCGGACGAGTGGTTTTTCCATAGTCTACAGTACGGCCAGCAAACTGCAGCTCTACAAGTCCTCCATTATCTCTTGCTTGCGCATCCTCGAGATCCTTGATGCCCGCAGCTTTCATCCGCGCGTTGTTCTTCGATGTTGTAACGGACTTACCTGCAAAAGGAACCCATGGTGGTTCGTTTCCTGTGGTGGATCCCCCTTCATCGCCTGCAACAAGCATCACACCTTCGTCTTCATCGTACGATCCTGCACCAATAATGCGGCTACCCGCGCGTGGCGTGATTGAGAAGGCCGCCATGGGCTCCTCGGCCGTGTTCGTATTCGTGAAGGCCACAGAGAACAGTTGCACATTTCGCGGCGGATCCTGAGGTGTTGGCTCTGTTACTGCTCCCCCACCAACCTTGCTCGGTTGCAATGCAACCACCTCGTAGCTTGGGGATGTTAACACACCAACCGGACTGGGGTAGGAAACACTAACAACAACCGGAACTCGGCCGTCTGCGTAGTTCCCATCCCACCTTCCTCGGTAAAGAAGCCGCACGTTGAATTCTGTGTATAAGGACGTGCCATCCACGTCAGAAAGTGGCAACTGCACATCTGCAGGTGAGGAACGCCGAACAGTATCTACGTCCACGCCATTGCGAGAGAGCACCATTTCGCCAACAGACTCTCCCGCGTAGTGTGGCATGCTAATACGAACACGTGTTCCAGGGCCAAACAACCCTTTAGCCCGCGTCTCTTGTGGTATCGAGAAACCCAGAACGCCTGTCGTGTCATCCGAAAGCACGAGATACGTTCTACCTCCAGACCTATCAACACTCTGTACGCGGCCATCTCCGTTATCCTTCCTTGCCCTTAGTGGGCTAAGTATTGTGCCGCCATTACTCCACATTGTGGGTGTGAACACGCGGGCGATGCTGTGGCATATTGTTGTGTCGCATGTAAGCCCCGTTACATACGTGATTGCGTAACGGACACAGAAACGGAGAGTATCCGGACATCCGATAGGGGGCGGGGGGAACTGCGCCTGAAAGTTCATGGCTGCCGCCTGCATAGGCACCGATGAAAGTGGTCCAAATGTGATGCCAGTTAGTGAATGGGTAGTGTTCTGCGGACTAAAGCCGGCGATACTTCCGCCAGTAATGGCATTCGTTGGCACGGGTCCGTTGTTACCCGGCACGAGTGCTGTTACGGTTACCGGCACGTTCACCCAGGGTCCGCCCACCGCACCCGCACATACAACCTTCGTCATAGCTGCCACCACCCCTACCGAAATGGAGCTGACTGGAACACTAGTAGAGATAGAGCCACTCCATCCTACAACGCCGTTAATGCTGTTGATATTGGGTACGGTGGATCGCACCGTTTTTGTTACTGCAGCACACGCAGAGGAACTGTTCGCGCAGGAGGGTACAACCACCGAAGTGGTTGTAGAGCATGCCGGAACTCCCTGTGCACCAAGTTGACCCGTAATGGTAATCTGCGAACCCGCCGAAGCACCCGTTGCAAGCGTAAGGTTCACAAGTTGACTTGCACCGGTGCCTAAAACTATCGTTGATGGAGTTATGGTAGCACCAGGTGCGCTAAACGAGACGGACCCACTCGATGCCGATGTGTTCGAGACGGTAGAAGTAACGTAATACAACAATGCACCTGCATTCTGAATGCAGCTAATTGTTGGTGCAGTGAACTCAAGACAACCCTGAGGGGCGAGTCCGCAGGACGCAAACTCAATCTGGTCTGAGCACAGCAAGCCCCCTTGCTGATCCAAGAACTGCACCGTAGCGTGTGCCGGGTACTGCTGCGCAGTAGCAAGGCACAACTGACCCATATCTTGGTTGCTAAGCCCCAGGATAGGGCCTGCCGGGTTCTTGATAGATATAAGTGTCCCTGTGGCGGTGTCTGCCAAGTATGGCTGCCCCGCTGTGTAGGGTGCAAAGGTCATTCCTGCATCGTCGGGAACAATACGAATGCGCCACGCATTTCGCTCCGTTGCCGTAAGGGTTATCGGATAGCAACACGTTTGAGCTGGGGTTTGCACTGGTGTGCCCACCACCAAGGAATATGCAGTGCATTGTGCATGGGCGGTACCATGCACTACGGTAAGCATAATGCTTGTAGCTACAAGCAAGAAGAGTCGACGCAACGTCATACCTAAACGCCTCCATTGGTTTGGGAATCTCATACAAGGCAGCACAAGTATATCGGGTGCCTCTTTTGCTATCCCTACTCAATGAGTACTCAATGGAGCAACCCGTTCACCCCATCTCCATATCTCGTAGTGGCTTGTTCTTCCACGCCACCAAAGCAACAACAACTAAGGTTAACAGTCCGCCAATGTACACACTTGGAACGGTGCCAAACAGACGGGCCGCAACGCCGCTCTCTACTGCTCCTAACTCGTTAGAGCTGGATATGAACATAGTGTTTGCTGCCGCTACCCTGCCCTTCATTTCTTCGGGGGTAGACAGTTGAAGTATGGTGTGGCGCACAACAACACTCACTGCGTCGAACGCGCCGGCCAGCACCAGCAATGCAACACTCAACCAAAACAGTGTGCTCGATGCAAAACCAAGAATACACATACCAAAACACGCAACCGACACGAGAAGGATCTTCCCGGCATTACGTTTTACGGGTTTCCACGAGAGGTAGGCCATCATCACTACACTACCAATACTCATGGCAGAGCGCAGCAACCCGAGTCCACTCTCGTCTACATGCAGCACATCGTGGGCAAACACCGGCAACAATGCTACTACACCACCAAACAACACCGCGAACAAATCAAGAGATAACGCACCCAGGATAATGGGTCGGGAAAAAATAAATCGAATCCCTATCGTAAGATCCTCGCGCATAGACCTACGTTCCGTTTGCTCGATAGGGGGCTTGGGGGTTAGTCGCAATGCTCCCACGCCGCCTACTACCATCAACGCCACATAAAGTATTCCCGCGGTGCGCGGTCCGTAGGCGCCGTAAACGATGCCCCCTACAAGGGGACCCGCAATCATAGCAGTCTGCCACACGGTGCTGCTTAATGCAGATGCGCGAGCAACATCTTCGCGCGGCACAATTTGGCCAAGCGTGCTAAACATAGACGGAGAATACAGTGCACGCGCACTGCCATTTATCATCACCATTGCCAACAACACGGCAATAACTACCCACGTACCAAACTGCTCTGCGGCCCATGGTTGCACCATAACTGCAGAAACTGCGGCCGACGCAATGATCAAACTCACAGCAATCCGAATCCCACTGCGTTTGTCCATCTTGTCTACGAAGTATCCCGAAGGGAGCGCCAAGCCAATTGCAGGAATGGCCTCTGCCAACCCAACAAAGGCCAGCATCAACGGATCGTGTGTAAGTGCATATACATACCAACTAACAACCAGGGCCTGCATATGCCAGCCCATTGCTACAAACAAACGGAGCTGAAGAAAAGCGAGAAATTCCGAGGATAAGCGAGAGAGGTTAAGCATTTCCAGCAAGTTTACGGCGTGGAACGAGTATTTTGTTGAATCACACGCAACCGATACTCCATCTCTATGCGATTTACCCTTACAAAGCAGATACTTGTTGGCGTTGTTGCCGGCATTGCCATTGGACATTTTGTGCCGGAGTTCGGTACGCAGATAGCGTGGCTGCGCGATGTTTTTCTGCACCTTATCAAGGCCATTATTGCGCCACTGGTGTTTGCCACAGTTGTCGTTGGCATAGCCGGACACGGGGCGGCAGGGGGCTTGGGGAGGAT
>DAITNB010000043.1:0-16443 GCA_036834845.1 bacterium
ATACTGATTCTAAACCTCGGCGCTTTTCAACTAAGAAACGGACATAGTCTTCCGTTATTCCGTTATTCCGTTATTCCGTTATTCCCCCATTCCCGTCTTCCTTACGACTCCAGCGAGTCTAGGTCTATATCTTCCTCGCCAAGGTCTACCGAAAAGTCGTCGTCAGACATAGCCCGGGCCATCATTATTTCCTTGGCCTCTTCTACATCGTCTTCGAAAACGAACACCTGGAAGCCCGCGTTACGGTCTTCCGTTACCTTATAGTCAATACCGGCCTCGCGCAGGGACGAACCCAGAAGTTGGGCTTCCATTTCGTTTTCGAACGTGCTAAGGATAATCATGGCTACATCTCGCAGATAATATTCGCTGCTAACAACACGAACAACGCCGGTAGGTTACAACACTATTTTTTTGCGGCCTGCTGCTCGCGCAATTTTTTTGCGGCTTCGGGGTTGTTTTGCTCCCAGATTTGGGCTTCGGAGCTAAGGGCTTGAAAGCAGTGTTTCTGGTGTGCCTCTTTGATCTTGGATAGGGGCTTGTTGAACGACCAAATGATAACCCACGTATCGGTTACAATAAGGTCGTCCTTTGTGTCCTTGGTGTAATCCTTTTCGTCGGCCTTGAACAACACTCTGCAGATGGCCTTTCGAGCATCTGCCGGCAGCGGTCTTTCCCATTCAACATACATGATGGTGCCGCCTTCTGCTCCCTTAAACGACTGCACAATAATGCGCTTGGGTTCTTCGAACGAAGGCAAAACTTTGCGCCATGTTGAATAAAGAGACGATGCCTCCTTTGTGGCGAACTTCACATCAGGACTGCGTTTGTATTCGGATGGGATACTTCCATCTGGCCAAATAAAGGGGTTCAGCGGGATCTTCACAACTCTGTTAAACCCACTGAAGTTATAGCGGGTAGTAATCGATTCCACCTTAACCGTATGGCCGGGAGGCGCTTGAAAATTGGGCATCTGTGGTTTTTGCTGTGCAAGCACCGGCAGGAGAGCTCCAAGAAGCAGGGCAAGGGGCATCATAGGTAACCTCGTGAAAAGTGGCGATTAGTCTCGCATGAGTTTACGGTACGTAATTCTGTGTGGCCGATCGGCATCGATGCCGAGTCTTCTCCTACGGTCTTCTTCGTACTGAGAATAGTTTCCGTCGAACCAAACAACCTGACTATTTCCCTCGAACGCAAGGATGTGTGTGGCAACGCGGTCCAAGAACCACCGATCGTGGGAGATTACGACGGCACATCCGGCAAAACCTTGCAATGCCTCTTCGAGGGCCCGTAAGGTGTTCACGTCCAAATCGTTCGTGGGCTCGTCTAACAACAGAACATTTGCCCCCTCCTTCAACATCTTGGCAAGGTGAACGCGGTTACGTTCGCCGCCAGATAGCTGGGTTACTTTCTTCTGTTGGTCGCTGCCACTAAAGTTAAAGCGAGCCACGTAGGCCCTAGAGTTTACCTCGCGGGTGCCAATCATTACTACGTCTAACCCGTCGCTTATCTCCTCCCAAATGGATTTGTTTGGATCGAGGGGGCGGTTCTGATCGATGTAGCCAATCTTTACCGTGTCTCCAACATCAAAGGTGCCAGCGTCTGGTTGCAACTGTTTGGTAATCATCTTGAAGAGGGTTGTTTTACCAGCCCCGTTGGGTCCGATAATTCCCACAATGCCACCGGGAGGGAGCTCGAAGCTTAGGTTTTCGTAGAGTAGTTTATCGTCGAAACTCTTGGAGATATTTTGGGCATTGATAACCTTATCTCCAAGGCGTGGACCCGGCGGAATAAAGATTTCCATCTCTTCGTTTCGTTTTACGGACTCTTCGGAGAGGAGCTTCTCGTACGCCGTAATACGTGCCTTGCTTTTTGCGTGGCGTCCTTTAGGGTTCATCCGAACCCACTCGAGTTCTTCTTTCAGCGCCTTTTGTCGCTTCGACTCCTGCTTTTCTTCTGTTGCCAGTCGGGCCTGCTTCTGTTCTAGCCAACTCGTGTAGTTGCCCTCGAATGGAATTCCCGACCCGTTGTCGAGCTCAAGTATCCAGCCCGCCACATTGTCCAGAAAGTATCTGTCGTGCGTTACAGCAATAACGGTACCCTCGTAATCGTGAAGGTGGCGCTCGAGCCAGGCAACACTATCGGCATCGAGGTGGTTCGTTGGTTCATCCAGAAGCAACACATCCGGCTTTTGTAGTAATAACCGTACAAGGGCAACGCGGCGGCGCTCGCCACCCGAGATAACGCTAACCAGTGTGTCGGCGGGTGGACACCGCAGGGCGTCCATGGCCATGTCTAGCTTCGAATCTATATCCCACGCTCCTAACGCATCGATCTTCTCCTGAAGCTTCGCCTGTTGCTCCATGAGTTTTTCGTAGTCGGCGTCGGGCTCGGCAAACTTCTCGCTTATGGCGTTGTAGTTCTTAAGCAGGGTAACGGCCTCTACAGCCCCCTCCTCAACTATCTCGCGTACCGTTTTTGTGGGGTCTAACTCGGGCTCCTGAGAAAGATAACCGAAGGTTACATCCTTGTTCTTCGTTATCTGTCCCACATACTCGTCGTCTAAACCGGCGATAATCTTGAGAAGCGTAGACTTCCCTGCGCCGTTCAAACCAAGCACGCCAATCTTGGCGCCGTAGAAGAAACTGAGATAGATGTCTCGCAGCACTTGTCTGTTGGGCTTGTAGATTTTGCCTACGCCAACCATGCTGAATATGATCTTTTGGGGTTCGGATACTGCCATAGACCACAAATTTACGACTTTGCGCAATGCCGCTCTCCGCCATACTCCTTGTACTTACCTCAGCGGCACTCCACGCTCTGTGGAATCTTATGGCGAAGAAGGTTGGCGGTGGACTGCCCTTTGTGCTTCTTACGGGGGTTGTTTCGGCGGTTATCTACCTCCCGATTGTTGTTCCGGTGTTTGTCATAGCACCGCCATCGCTGTCTGTAGCAGATGCGGCCATTATTGCCGGTGGCGCATGTATTCACATGACGTATTTCATAGTGCTCATGCGCGGTTACCGCAGTGGAGACATGTCTGTGGTATATCCTCTGGCACGCGGCACCGGTCCGGCATTAACCATGGTGGCTGCCTACCTTCTTTTCGAAGAAATACCCTCGCCAGGTGCCATAATCGGTATGGTTCTCATCGGTTTGGGTGTGGTTGCTCTTTCCGCTCCGTTGTGGCGGAGGGGTGTACATGTTTCCGGCGCAGCAGTGTTCTACGCGCTGCTTACGGGTGTGCTGATTGCGCTGTATACAACATTCGACAAGAGGATAATGGTTGGTGTAGCCATTTTGCCTATTCTCTATGACTGGCTTGCCGGTGCTGTTCGCACTGTTGCACTGGCGCCGTTACTCTGGAAACACCGCAAAGAGATGCTCGCTGTTTGGCACCAGCACCGAAGACGTGTGCTCTTTATCTGCACGGTATCTCCGGCCGGGTACATCCTAATGCTGTCTGCTATGAAACTCGCGCCCGTATCAAGCATTGCCCCGCTACGCGAAACAAGTATACTTTTTGGTGCCTTCCTCGGCGTAATGGTTCTGGGCGAGGCCGATGCACAACGCAGACTTACTGCGGCCGCGCTAATGGCCGTTGGAGCATTATCTATTGCATTGTGGTAGACGAGTAACGGGTTACTCCCCAAACCTTCGGTAATTTATAGATATGCGCGAACCAACATGGAAACAATATGTAAGCGAGCGAACCAACGTGGTAATGGTGTTGGTTACGCTGGCTTCGCTATGTGTTACGCTTGTATCATTTACGCGTTTCCTCGTAGAAGTTGAGGATCGCAGGGGTGTACTGTTTGCAGACCCTATTCATGCTCTTTTGGGTCCGTTTAATCTTACATGGCCCATCTTTGTGGTGTTGTACGGCGCGTTGCTAATAGCCGTTGTTACTATGGGCAGAATGCCAATGGTGTTGTTTAAAGCGCTCCGCGCTTACACATTGTTGGTGGCTTTGCGGCTAATCTGTATGTGGCTGTTACCGCTCGATCCTCCCGGCGGAATGATTGTTCTCCACGATCCTTTTGTAGAGTTATTCACTACCGGCTCTGCTCATCCGTTAACGCGCGATTTGTTCTTCAGCGGACACACATCTATTCTCTGCATGGTGGCCTTTGTTATACCACAAAGGAATCTAAAACTCCTGTTCAGTGCGCTTGCTTTGTTTGTTGGCGTGGCTGTTGTGCTGCAACACGTGCATTACACCATTGACGTGGTTGTAGCGCCGTTGGCAGCGTGGGCGGCAGTTACCATGAGCGGCGCACGCAACGCGGCGTAACACGGTGGTTTCTCGAGGAAACGTTACAGCGAATCTGCTAGACCCTTGAGCACATTCATAATCATGGTGGCCGCAAGTTTTGCCGTGCGCCCGTCTACGTCGTACGTAGGATTCATCTCCACAACATCGAAGGCACGAAGTTTCCCTGATGCGCCGGCTTGTTCCACGCAGTACGCCACTTCGTGTGGCGTAAATCCATCGGCAGATGGCGCACTAACTCCGGGAGCAAACGCTGATGAAAACGCATCCATGTCTAACGACACGTATAGGGAAACATCGGGTGGAGTTCTGCTAACAACGCTGTCCCACACGGCGTGAAGATCGTTACTCCGTATAGCGGGTAACATGCGAACCTCCATTCCCGCCTGTTGGAGTGTTTGAAGATGCGAAGCCGCAACAGCATAGTGCTGCAATCCAAACTCTGTAAAGCCCCCTTTCACCAAAACGCTTGGTTCGTGTTCCAGCATTTGTCTGAACGGCGAACCGCTATGCGCCTTACCGTCCTTGAGTGGGCGCACATCTGCGTGTGCGTCTATGTTCACAACGGCATAGGGCTTTTGCACCGACTCGAAGGCCCTAATCGTGGGCCACGCCACATCGTGCCCGCCACCGAGTACGATGGGTATGGCACCTTTCCGAAGGCATCGCAAAACAATGTCGTGCTGCTCGTCGTGAATCTGCTCGAGGGTCTTCCCGCGTGTTTCGATGTTGCCAAGATCGAGAATTGCCATGGACCCCTCTTGAAGGGGGCCTTGCACAGCGGAGGTAGCCATGCCATACAGTGCCGAACGTATGGCATCGGGTCCGCCGTATGCACCGGCTCTACCACGATTACGTGTTACACCTATGTCCTGAGGCACACCAACAAGCGCAACAACACATTTCGCTGCGGATGTGTCTACATCTACGTCCGCAATAAAATGCCGTATGCGGGGATCGTCTGTATGGTGCTGGTGCGACGTCAACGGACTATTACGAAGGGAACAGAAGAGCGGAAACGGCCCGATTCGATCCATACCGTGTAGGATCCGGTAGGAAGTTCCGAGGGGATGGGGAACTGCTGTTGTCCGGCCACCAGTACTCCACTGTATAACCGATGAACCTCGGCGCCAAGAATATTGCGCACAACAATTGTTGTGTTCTCCAGAGGAGTAGCACTAAAACACTCCACGCGCACAAGAGCAGCAGACGCAGCCGGCTGTGGCACTACATCGGCCGCAATCGGTAGTGTGTTCTCTACAGCCTCTGCCACACTGGTTGTTCCAACTACACCAAGAAGTCGTACAACCAGTGATGAGTTTCTCTCGTCGTTACTAAACACACGTAGCGAACCAGAGGTGCTGCCGGCATCTGGACGTTCGAAGGCAACAACAACAACCAATGAATCATTAGGACCAAGTGTTGCCGGCAATGGTGTTGATGTAGACTCTACAAAGAAGTGCTTGCGCACAGAGAAGATGGAAACGCTGTCTATACGTAGCGGCGCCGAAGATGCAGAGCGCACAACCAGTGTGCGAAGCTCTCTTGTTGGTGCGGGTAAGGACCAAATAAGCGAGTCGGTGTTAGATGTGATTGTTGGCTTCGGTGCAACAGAAAACTGCATCCATGCACGGTTACCAAAGTCGGGCTGGAATGTTTTGATGATGTTGCCACCCGATGAAAAAGACAAGCTGCCGGTGCCGAGTTGCGAGCGAAGGAACCAGAAGTCTAAACCATACCCTTCCTTATTCACTAACTCAAAGTCATAACAGCCGTCCTGCAGAGTGTAATCGAACGTAAAGGTTGTTTCGCTTGCAAGGTTCTTACCTTCGCCAATAATCTCGCCGGTTGTTTTCCGTAAACGCCACTCGTACTGTTGCTCTGCTTGCTTGTTTGTTCTAAGGGTAATTCGCAAGTCGTTGTAGTAGACAGGCGGCATTACAAACTGCGTTGTGCGTACGTCGTTTGCCGGATATTGATCGGACGCAAGAACCGTACGTACAGTAAATGTCGAGAGTCCCGGCGCTGCAGGCCACTCCGGTGCAGGAAGCAGAACGGTGTCCTTTCCAAGAAAACCAAGCCTTCCTGTCCACGAATAGGTTTTTGGGGGATTACCGTTGATGGAGTATTCGATACTGCATGTTGTTAGCTCGTCTGAACCGCGGTTTTCGAGCACAACCACCGGAGAGCCACAGATTGGATTAAGCCTACCATAATACTCCCAATTGTTTGGCGAGATTATGTCTGCAATGGCAGCGTCCTTGGTATGATTTGGTGCACCATATCCAATAAGCTGCGTGGCAACTTCCCACCTGCCCCATGCCTCGTTTGGCGCTTGCTTCTTTATGCCGTAGTCTATGGTAACCGCAGACTTACCGACCGCAAATGGCGTAAGCTCGAACTCGTACATATCTACCGGCGCACCCGGACACCATCCCGTACGGTCGATAAGCCACGTGCCCCCTTGCGGAAACACTGGATTGTCTCCACACTCTTTCCAGAGCAACCACGAGAATCTCTCGGTACCATCTACACTGAGGAAGTGTGTGCGTGGACAGAACTCGGCACAGTTTGTTTCATTGCTAAAGTCGTGACCACTCGTTACAGCTTTAAGGCGAAACGTTTTTGCATCGGGGTTAAGCGGCACAGTAACGGGTGGCAGGGCTGTGCCGGCAAGTACTGCGGGGAACATGGCTCCTCTATCGTAATACACCTGGTCTATCTGCTTTACGTCTCGCGTTGGAACGCCTTTGATGAAGACGAACGTTAGGTCTATCAGTTCTTGTTGGTTGCCGGCAGAGAGCGTTACGTTATTCCGTAGTAGTGGCGCAAAGTCTGTTACGTCGTACTCCCAGCGGAAGCCATTGGGTCCAAGGTCTAAGCCGATGCCGTAAGGGGTGATGTACCGACCGATTTCGAAATCAACAATAGGACTGTAATACGTGCGCTCCTGTTTTCGCAGAACCGTAGTAGGTGGAACAACAATCGAATCTACCTTTAGGCCCCCTTCCCCATAAATAGGGAGAACTCCTGCTGCCTGCACGGTAAGAGTATCTGTTACCAGTGACGGATGCCTCGGATTGTCGAGAGCATAAATAATTGGCAGAGTTGGGTTGTTAAAAAGTACAACCGATGTTCTGCGTGGTTCCAAGGTGATATCTACATCTACACGCGCTGTGGTTGGTGATGGATTGCCCGTTTCGAATTGCAGAGTTGGGCGCGACGTGTTGGCCTGTGTAAGGTATCCCAACTCGTCGTTCGACAAACGTTCGCGCGTTGGTAGACCGAACATCACGCCGTCTCTGCCACCTACCGACTCGTCGCGTGCGCGCGTAGCCGAGGGGTCGAGTTCGCCCCGATAGTAGAGAACAAGGTTCGTGTATTTTGGATGTAGGTCTGTTGCCTTCCGCGTCATCCACTGGTTGATGGTTGCATCGTCGAGAGCAACATTCCATACTTGGAACTCATCCAGGTATCCCTCGTACGACCCGGATGAGCCAGAGCCAACAACAAACCGCTCGATGTTTCTCATCTTCAGTGTTTTACCATTGCCTGAGTGAAAAAGCACACCATTAATGTAGATACGCATCTCGCCTGTTTTGGTCTTCACGAAGGCATAGTGATTCCATTTGCCCGCGTAGTTCTCCGGAATCGAATTCTTCTCAATCCTATCTACGGCGCCGGTAACTGGGTCGATGCCCGCATCCCAATAGATAGTACCATTGTCCCAGGGGGCATGGATGTTTATTACGCGTCTGCCCTGTGCATCGTAGGCCTCCATCGTGTTGTGAGCGCGCGGCAACTTTTGCGGATCGCCCCAACACCAGTAGGAGATTGTTATCTCGTCGTTCAACTGTGTTCCAATGTCTCCTGGCACCTCAATGCGATCTCCGGCCGTAAATGAATACGCTCTGCGAGATCCATCATCTACAACGCCAGTAGTTACGCCATCGGCGGAAAGCCCAATGGACGCCGGTGCAGACCAGCAGGAGAATTCCATAACAATGTCGGACGCACCGTCCCACGAGAAAGATGTAGAGAATGGCACGTGGTTAACACCTTCGGCAAAGTTGACATCTCTGCGCACCACGGTTGTAAGGTTATCCTGGCCAAGGATCTTTCCTATGGTTGCGTTCTGCTGCTGTGCAATTCGAATCGTGAACAGCAACACACCAGAAGCAGCAGCAGACGTGGTGAGTTTTATGCCACAAATCGGACCCGCCGTTAACCCCGCTGCGGTTAGCTCCGAGGCACGCCATATGTAGCGCGCCTTGCCACCATCGGCTTTAAGAATGGCTGTATTTCGTTGTGTGCCCGTGCCAACCGTAATGAAGTCTTCTTGTGCAGCCCTTTGTACGGTTGTAGTACGATATCGCCGTTTATTGGCAACAAACGTGGAGGCATAGGCAAACGTGTCTGGTGTTACACCACGAACCATGTAGTTTACCTGCTTCATAATTGTGGAGTCGAACTCACCAGAAGAATCACGAAGCACCGTATAGGTTAGGTAGTCCCACTCTCCACAATTAAACCTGTCTTGCGTTGTGGCCGGGTCGCACTTCAAGGTGTATTGCATCAGTACCTTCTCGTATCTGCCCGGTGGCGGAAACAGCCACGTGCCAGACCGTTTGGTGATGTCTGAGAACTGCAGAGTTCGCACCACAATCGTGTCTCCGCCTTGGGCTTTGGCACTGCCACCACCCAACACAGAAAATGCCAAAACAGCGGCAACGAAAACACGTAGAGACAGATTCATGATTCCTCCATGGTTGAACCACGAAGTTACACAGCAGGAGTCACTCGGTAATCAGGTAATCAGGTCCTTCATCGCTCGTAGCTTGAGGTCCTTCGTTGCTTCGCTCCTCAGGATGACAACCCTTCAGGTTGCCATTCGTAGCTCGAGGTCCTTCTTCGCTTCGCTCCTCAGGATGACAACCCTTCAGGTTGTCACTCGTAGCTCGAGGTCCTTCGTCGCTTCGCTCCTCAGGATGACAACCCTTCAGGTTGTCACTCGTAGCTTGAGGTCCTTCGTCGCTTCGCTCCTCAGGATGACAACCCTTCAGGTTGTCACTTGTAGCTCGTAGCTCGTAGCTTCTTCCTCAGTGCCTCGCCACCCCACCATCTACATTAATGGTCTGGCCGGTGATGATGCCGGACGCAGGCAGTGCAAGAAATGCCACCACATTTGCTATGTCTTCGGGTTCGTCTGCGCGGTGAACAGCTTGCGTAGGGATGATATGTTCGAGAAGTGGACTCATTGCTGCGGAGGTGGTTGCACTCTGCGTGGCTGTTAGTCCAACCGTGATGGTATTGATGGTTATGCCATACTTGCCTACCTCTGCGGCAAGCGAGCGTGTAAATCCAATTACACCCATCTTAGCGGTTACATAGTGCGTAAGGTATGGAGTGCCAAGCCAAACGGTGTCGCTCGAGAACGTAATGATGCGTCCAAAGCCGGCACGTTTCATGTGTGGAAGAACGGCGCGGACGGTATGGAAAATAGAGTCGAGCGTTATGTGGAGTGTTTTGCACCACTCGGTATACGAAAGCAACTCAAAGGGCTCTTCGCTATAATGTCCAACGTTGTGCACAAGGATGTCTATCCTTCCATACGTATCAATAGCCGTTTGCACAACCCGCTCTACGTCTTCTTGCACCGTCATGTCTGCCTGTACAGAGAGTACTTCGCCGCCCAGTTCCCGAACGGCGCGCTCTGTTTCGTTAGCCGGAACTAGGTCTGCAATAATCAACCGGGCTCCTTCTTCGCAGAGGCGCTCACAAAAGGCCCGGCCATTGCCGGCGGCTGCGCCGGTAACAAGGGCTACACGATTCTGCAAGCCCCTTTCAAAACGCGTAATCTGCATGGGGCACGTGGTTTGGTTTACGGTGTGATAAGACCGAGCTCGATTCCAACTTCCTGGCACGCATTCAGAATGGCATCAAGATGCACGTCTTCATGAGTGGCCATGTAGCTGGTTCGCATCATGGATAGGTTTGGCGGCACTCCTGGCGGCACAAATGCGTTTACAAACACCCCTCTGTCGTACAGTTTTTTCCAGAACACCAAGGCCAATTCTGCGTCGCCCACAATGATGGGAACAATGCCGGTTTCGGAATCGATAACGGTAAAGCCCATTTCGTGGAAGGCCTTGCGCATTTTATCGGCGTTGGCAATGAGACGTGTGATACGCTCTGGCTCTGCTTCCAATATGTCTAACGCTGCAAGAGCGGCAGCAACGGAAGCGGGTGTGGGAGAAGCGCTAAATATGAGAGCAGGAGAGTGGTGTTTGATGTAGTTCATCACGCGCTCCGGACCCGCCACAAAGCCGCCAAGAGAAGCAAAGGTTTTGGAGAATGTGCCCATTGTAAGGTCTGTCTCGCTCACCAGGTCGTAATACGATGCCGTGCCACGTCCGCCCTTGCCGATAACGCCCGTAGCATGGGCATCATCTACTAATACACGTGCACCATACTTCTTGGCTACTTCTAACATCTGCGGTAGATGCACAATCTCGCCCGAGACGCTGAAAACACCGTCCGTTACAACCAGCTTACCTGCATTAGCGGGAATGCGGGAAAGTACGCGCTCCAGATCGTCCATGTCATTGTGCTTATACCGCACAAACTCCGCAAAACCACCCTTGGCCAACAAACAGCCATTGATAATGCAGGCATGGTTCTCCTTGTCGGAGATTACGTAGTCGCCCTTTTGAACCAGCGCCGATATTACACCGAGTGCGGTTTGGTATCCCGTAGAGAACAGAAGCACGTCTTCGGTGCCAAGGTATTTGGCAAGACGTTTCTCTAGCTCTACGTGCAGGTTAATTGTTCCGGTAAGGTATCTCGAACCGGAACATCCGGTGCCATACTTCTCTATGGCATCCTTGGCGGCTTGCTTCACCTTTGGGTGGGCTGTAAGACCAAGGTAGTTGTTCGAGCCGGCCATGATAACCTGTTTACCCTCGATGGTAACTACAGGACCTTCGTTTTCTTCCACCGGACGGAAGTAAGGGTAGAGTCCGGCCGCCTTCACTTCGTCGGCACGGGTAAATTCAAGGCATTTTTGGAAGAGATCCACGAGTACTCCGAATGTTCGGCTGCAAATATCGGAAATGGTAGGGGGCTAACGCAGGTTGTCTGTTTGAATCGGGAATCCTAGGTCGGCGGCTTGAACCTCGCGGATGCAGATTTGCAGGTCGTCCTTGCTCTTTCCAGACACGCGTACCTTATCGTCTACGATCTGTGCGGTTACCTTGAGCTTCTTCTCTTTTACAAGGGTGGTAATCTTTTTGGCGTCGTCCCTGGAGAGCCCGGCCTTTAGTTTTACCGTCTGCCGTACACTTTTACCGCTCAGGAGTTCCACCTTCTGCTCGTCGAGTGCCAGCACGCTAATTCCGCGCTTTATCATTTTGGACTTTACAATCTCCAATGCTGCGGTTACAAAGTGTTCCCCGTCTGCATGGATAGTAAAAAGCTTTTCGCCCCGTTTCAGCTCCACGGTGCAATTTGAGCCACGCAGATCATAACGGTGCTCAATCTCTTTCACCGCCTGATTTATGGCGTTATCTGCTTCCTGCAGGTCGACTTCGCTGATAAAGTCGAATGAGTACGTAGACATATCTTCTCCTTGTCCTACAAACATACGGGGCAAGTTCGTTCGAGGGCTTGCCACACGCCTCAATCGGTGTAGATTGTGCGCCGTATGTCTTTAAAGATTACCCTCCCAACGCTGGCCGCAGCACAGAAGGACCTTCCAGCCGGACTAGTGGTGTTCCTTGTAGCGCTTCCGCTCTGTTTAGGCATCTCTCTGGCGTCTGGTGCGCCCCCTTTCTCGGGCATCATTGCGGGAGTTGTTGGAGGCATCGTAGTATCGTTGTTTTCTGGTTCGGAATTAAGTGTGTCGGGTCCGGCCGCAGGCCTGGCATCCATCGTAGCCGTGGCCTTTGCAACCCTGGGTTCTTGGCCCGCCTTTTTTGCTTCCGTGGTATTGGCGGGCGTGCTTCAGATTGGAATTGGAGTAGCACGTGCCGGAACACTTGGCAACTTTATTCCGCATAGTGTTATCAAGGGGATGTTGGCTGCTATTGGAATTACCATAATCCTAAAACAACTGCCTCATGCTGTTGGCTACGACCGCGGGTTTACAGATGAGGAACAAGCATTTGCTGGCACTCAGTGGATGGACATCTTCTTGGATCCGCTTCGCGCGTTTGATCTTAACATTGTGCAACCAGGCGCAGTTCTCATTACAATTGTGTGTATTGGCATTCTGCTGTTGTGGGAATCACCCTTTATGCAGCGCATGAGGTGGACAAAGCTTGTTCCTGGAGCGCTGATTTGTGTTGTAGTTGGCGCGCTGCTCAATGAGTTTTTTCAGACGATGAGTCTCGGACTCATGCTCACGGCAGAGAACGACCACCTTGTTGAACTACCCGTTGCATCAGACATTTCTGGGTTCTTCACGCAGTTTTCACTTCCAGACTGGTCGGCGTTTGCTCGCAAGGATGTTTGGATTGTTGCTATTACGATAGCCGCGGTTGCCTCTATCGAATCTGTGCTATCCGTAGAAGCGGCAGACAAGATGGACCCACAGAAGCGTCTATCCAACATAAACAGAGAGATGTTTGCGCAGGGAATTGGCAACATGTTAAGTGGCTTGATAGGGGGCTTACCAGTTACGTCTGTAATCGTTCGATCTTCTGCCAACATATACGCTGGCGCTCGCACCCGCACATCCTCGTTTACTCACGGAATACTTCTTCTTGCCGCCGTTGTATTTATCCCTACAATTCTCAACACTATCCCATTGGCATGTTTGGCTTCCGTGCTGCTTATCGTGGGCTATAAACTCTCGTCCGTCAAACTCATTCGCTCTATGTGGAAGGAAGGAATTACACAGTTCCTGCCGTTCATGGTAACGTGTGTTGTAGTTGTGGCCACAGACATTCTTATTGGTGTGGCAATAGGATTGGTGCTAAGCATGTTCTTTGTAGTGCGATCGTATCAGCGAATTGCGATTACACTTGTAAACGAAGGCAATACATATCTACTGCGGTTCAATAAAGACATGACCTTTATCCAGCGTGTTGTTCTGAAGAGAACATTGCTGGAAGTGCCAGACAACTCTCATCTCATCGTTGATGGAACAAAGGCGTTATACATCGATCATGATGTGTATGAAACCGTCCACGACTATAGTCTTGCCGCTGCCCATAAGGGCATTACCATAGAGTACCACAACTACCATGGCAAACAGGGAGTGCATTAGTATGGAAGATTATCAGCGGCTGCTCCTAAATAACAAGGCGTGGGTAAAGGATAAGCTGGACCTACGTTCCGACTTCTTTTCTTCCAGCGCCGTGCGGCAAGCACCAGAGTATCTTTGGATAGGATGCTCTGATAGCCGGGTTCCGGCAGAAGAAATTACTGGTACCAACCCAGGCGAACTCTTTGTCCATAGGAATGTGGCAAACCTTGTTGTACATACTGACTTCAACATCCTTAGCGTATTACAATACGCGGTAGATGTGTTGGAAGTGAAGCACATCATAGTATGCGGTCACTACGGCTGCGGCGGCGTACGAACAGCCATGCAGCGTAAGGATTTAGGTTTGATTAACAAGTGGCTCCGTCACATCAAGGATGTGTATCGTTTCCATGCTCCGGAGCTAGACGCGATAGAGAATGACGATTCGCGATACAATAGACTCATCGAGCTAAATGTGATAGAACAGGTACATCACATCTCCGACATTTCGTTTGTTCAACGTGCATGGAACAACCACCGAAGACCAATGTTGCACGGTTGGATCTACGACATGCACACAGGGTACCTAAAGAACCTCGTGAAGGTAGACCCAGGAGAACATCCACACAACATTTATGAGTACGAATTCGAAGACTAACACCAAGCGGAGTTACTATGAACGAACAACAGCGTGCCAGTATGGAAGACATCTACAAACGAACTCTTGCTCTACGAAGCGAGATGGTAGAGCTCCTTCGGTCAAACTCATTTGCGGTGAACCCAGCAGAATATGCATTAACCGAAAGCGGCAATCCTGTATATCTTGATTCGCTCTTCGGAACAATGAAGGACTTAGTAGTAATTCATAACATGGGTAGGTCTTGCCGCTACTGCACTCTGTGGGCAGACGGACTAAACGGACTGTTGAACCATCTGCAGAGTAGAACAGCGATTGTGCTTGTAAACAGAGATCCAGACGATGTTCAAATTGAGTTTGCACAACAGCGTGGCTGGGGCTTCAGAGTGTTACGCGACACCGATGGACACTTTACAAAGCAGATGGGCTTTGCCGTGGAGGCAGACGGCGATGTTTCGCTCTGGCCCGGATACAGCACCTTTCATCGCAATGAAACTGGCACCATTACCAGAGTTGGCTTCGACATGTTTGGTCCAGGAGACATGTATATGCCCGTGTTCCCCATGTTCGAGCTCCTCGAACATGGATTACATGGTTGGGAGCCCCAATACCAATACAACAAGCCCCTTTCCATTACATTACCAGAAGGATAGCGTCTCATGCCACGAAATGCAATTAACTGGTTCGAAATACCATCGATAGACTTCGATCGTGCCAAGGCATTCTACGAAGCCATCTTTGAAACCACCATGCCCGTGATGGAAATGCCCATGCCTGGTGGTACGCCACTACGGATGGCAATTCTGCCGTATGACGAAGGCGAGCTGGGAGGTGCTGTGGTTCACCTGCCCGAACACAAGCCCGCTACTGCGGGACCACTACTCTACCTGAATGGCAACCCAGACCTGCAACCCTATTTGGATCGTGCCATAAAGAACGGTGGAACCTTGATAATGGGCAAGACAAAGATCTCCGATGATATCGGTTACATGGCAATCTTCATCGATTCAGAGGGAAACCACATGGCATTCCACAGTAACGGTGCCGAATGATATCGCCGAAGTACTTTGCGTTCTTTGCTGCTCTCGAAAAGAACAACAACAAGGAGTGGTTCGATGCTCACAGAAGCGAGTACGAGCAGCATGTTAAGGAGCCCTTCCGTGCTGTAGTAGAGACGCTGATTGAACGAATCCAAGCCGTAGAGCCAACATTACATGTAGCGGCAAAGGATGTGATGTATCGCATCAATAAGGACATACGGTTCTCGAAGGATAAAGCGCCCTACAAAACTCACCTGGCGGCGCACATAAACACGCGAGGTAAAAAGGCCATGGGTTATCCCGGTTTTTACTTTGAGATATCTGCCAAGGGTGCAGCGGCAGCAGGGGGCGTGTACATGCCCAGCAAGGAAGAACTTGCCAATGTGCGAGACCTAATACAACACGAAGGAGATGCACTTAAACAGTTGCTACGCGCAAAAAACTTCGTGCATTTCTACGGAGAGATTCAGGGCGAACGCAACAAAGTGCTGCCGGCAGAGTTTCGGGACGCAGCAAGGATAGATCCACTGATTGCAAACAAGCAGTTTTATTACTGGGCTAACATCCCCAAGAGCGCATTACCAACGAATGCTGCAGACACACTGTTTGAGTATTACAAGGCCGCCAAACCTGTGAACGACTTCTTTGCTAAAGCGTTTGAGTAGCTCGTAGCTCGGCTCACCCCCGCCCCTTCGCTACGCTACGGGTCTGCCCCCTCTCGAGTTCGAGAGGGGGCAAGACAGAGCTCAGTAGCAGCAACGTCACGAAGTGCAGCTCCTGATACACATGTACTATATGGACAACCGAGAGTATCGCTGCATGTTAAGCGCTCGCGCACAATTGATGCGTTCTAACATGACACGAGCTGCGCGTGTTCTGTGGGAGTGTATTCGAAACAGACGACTCGGTGGCCTCAAGTTCTACAGACAGAAAGTATTCGGGATGTAGATCGTGAAACGGTCCTACGTGTCCATGGATATTGTGTCATCCGATGCACAAACGAAGAGGTACTAGCCTCAACGCTGGCAGTGTGCGCCAAGATCCTCGATAAAATCTATCTACGAATTGATACAGGATGATACAGTGCCGTATCTCTCCCCCTCTCAACCTTGAGATGGGGTGCCCAGAGCGCAGCGATGGGCGGGGGTGAGCCAAGGAAGGTGGGGGTGATGAACAACGCTGGATAGATGCGCTCCTGCTACGCCATAGGTATAGTCTCTTTGTTCGGTTGCCATGTCTGTGTGTTCTG
>DAITNB010000044.1:0-16079 GCA_036834845.1 bacterium
TTTTCCTCCACAACCGGCGTGGTGGTGTCATCCTGAGGCGCGTAGCGCCGAAGGACCCCATCAGTAATCCAGGTAATGCAGGTATCTTGCCACCGTGGCAAGCCAAACAGACTACTACCCATTCGGCATGGAGATGCCTGGCCGCCGCTGGCGCGCCACCGGCGAAGACGCCACCCGGTTTGGGTTTAATGGCAAGGAGAACGACAACGAGGTCAAGGGAGAGGGGAACCAACAGGACTATGGCTTCCGCATCTATGATCCAAGAATTGCTCGGTTCTTGAGTGTGGATCCGTTGAGTCAATACTATCCCTCGTGGAGTCCATACCCGTTTGCGATGAACCGAGTGATTGATAACGTAGACCTTGATGGCGCAGAAGGTAAACAGTATCGCGAGTATTCGATCGACAAAACAACCGGAGAAAAGACGGTAATTCAAAGAGTCGTAGAGTACGAAGTATTGATTGCAGTATCGGACGCTAATGACCTGGCTGGTGTGGCCTTTACCTCGTCCGAGTATGAAGAGATCCGAAAGTCAGTGCATCATCGGTACAACATAAACAATTACACGGATGATGAAGGCCTGCCTGTTGAATACCGGATCAAACTGACGCCGTTTAATCCAGCAGGTGTGGATCTTGACAAGAAGGAGCAGGAGTTGCTGCGCAGAACGGAGAAGACATCTGAAGAGCAATTGTCCCGCAGCTTGCAGACAACTGGGTCGAAGTACTGGACGATCAAAACTGGTCTGGTTCATCGTGGCGTACATCCTACAGCGAAGGAAGATCACGATGGGGCAACTCAGGGCATACGCACTTGGGTGGTAGGCACTAGCTGTCCTCTGTCGATGATCGTGGCCCATGAGATTGTGCACCAGTTGCTACACTCTCGGGGAAAAACGTCACGGAATCCGCTTCCTCGGGACGACAAGTCGGAGGAAAAGTTAGGCGGATTCATGACTCCGATTACGGGTCAGGAGAGTCTCTCGAACGAAGCGCACATTGAATTGCTTAAGACTGTGCCGAGCGTACCGGACAAGGAAGTCGAGTCGTCACCGTGAAAGCGAACCGTTGGGAGTGATAATGTTTAAGACTATGCTTCTGGTAATGGGGTCGTTTCTGCTGTTCACACACAGCATGAACGCCCAAGTTGTGATGAAACTTGACTATCGCACGAAGTATACAACATGCTTCGAGTATCGATGGGAGACTGATATCGAAGTCATCATGAATCACGTGACTCAGACTGAAGGTGCCGTGCGAGTAGAGTATCTGCTCAATTGGTTTGGCATGCCGATCGTAGAACATCCGTATCGCAACGACGAGGATACTTGTGGCATAGGACTAGGAGAGGAGCAGCTCGACTCGCTTCTTGCGATGTATGGAGACACCATCGTTGTGCAGATCGATTCAGTTCGTTCCCTCGCGATCACCGTTATGGAATGTAATCTGATCGTATGTCGCGAGAATGGCTCAATGCAAACTCGATGCGAGTCTCCGTTCGGCTACGGGCACATACCATTGGGCTATTACTTCGTCCGCAGACTCAACACGTCGTCCAGGAGGCAGCTCCAACTGCTACGCACGTACCTCAGTGAGCTTGAAGTAAAGTAGATAGATACACAGTGGCCGTCGAAGCTTGCACAGTCGCGTGAGTTGATACCGTGGGGTCAAAGACGGATTCACGTGAGAGACCCGCAGCAATGATGAGGAGAAGGATGGTATCGTGCATGCATCACACGCCCTTTGCGCAGCGGCGAAATAGCAGATGCACAATGCGCCAACACACACCATCGCCCCCTCTCGCACTCGAGAGGGGGCAGCCCGAGCGCAGCGAGGGCGGGGGTGAGTTGGAGGGGAGCATGGGTATGGGGCTCGCGGAACACGACTGGGGGCAAGGAGAACCTCGCATCCCGATACCGGTACGATGTCCTCAATCGTATACGTGTGGACACTCTTAGCACTCGCGAATCGAATGCATGGCAGGCAACGCCGAATTATCGATCTTCGCAAACGTTAGCTTATGGAACCGCTCGTCTACCGATATCAGGTCAATACATCTTCCACCAGCCCCTTTGCCGGGCTTGACACTGAGCGGCACCATCTTGCCGACTACTACCCATTTGGCATGGAGATGCCTGGCCGCCGCTGGCGCGCCACCGGCGAAGACGCCGCCCGGTTTGGGTTTAATGGCAAGGAGAACGACAACGAGGTCAAGGGAGAGGGGAACCAGCAGGACTATGGCTTCCGCATCTACGATCCAAGAATTGCGAGGTTCTTGAGCGTGGATCCGTTGGAAACCTGTTTCCCGTCATGGAGTCCATATCCTTTTGCAATGAATAGAGCAATTGATGGTCTTGATGTCGATGGGTTGGAGTATATAAGTTCCGAAAAAGCACGAATCAGCATTACACTTGGATATGGCGGTAAGAATGCAAGTCTGAGAACCCCCGTAAGTGCTGAACACACTTCACAGTCGGTGTTTGGAGAGATTCGCCAGGCGTATTATGTCGAGATGAAACCAGGTGCTTTCACGGTACTGGAAACACTGCAGCGAGACGTCTACCGCCTTGCACATGGAGAAAGGGCCATTTCGATGCCGTTTCTCATTCCGAGAAACGAAGCAGAAGACAACGAACAGCTTTTGAAGTTGAAGTTGGAAATGTCAAAGAAGTCATTCGGGACTTTTAAGAACAACAATAATGCCCCAAGTGTGAACGGCTCGAATGACGTGGTCTCGATTTCTAATGGAAAGAATGGAACCACCGGGTCGTATGGTATTGAAGTACTCGTTGCCGTTATAGATGAAAAGTCGAAGTATCATGCTGCCATGGAAATGCAGGTATACATTGAACAATACCGTGCCGCCATCAAGGCGCTAACACTAGTGGAGAGGGCTGCAGAATCTAACATGGAGGGGTTGTCGTCCTACTATCGTGACAATTCGCAAGGCAAAGCCATACTGGCTAATTACCTACTCAGCGGTGCCATTCCTACTGGAGAGCATTGGAAGCAAGAGGATGTTAACTATCTCAAGAAAATTGGCGACAAGATCTTCTCGAAGCGCGATGAACTACTACGCAATGATCAAGAAGTTGAAAAGAAATGAAGGCATCTTTGATACAGATGATGAGAGCCTTTACACGCTCAGAACTAGGAGTCGTATCTATGCAAGCGTCTCATTTCAAAGCCTACCTTCTTCTCGGAGTATTTGCTTCTCTATCTCTATTCGCCTGCAAGGACAACCGAGCATCTACAAGTGTAACGATCAACGACTCTGATAGCAACATGCTGCAAGTCAAATTCAAAGATGGAACGCAAGAGCTTCGGATCTATCGACGACAGGGTCAGGTTCAATTGATACAACTGTTTGAGAATGATGAGCGAGTGAGCCAATACAATCTTGCCGTTCACGTGGATTTGAACAAGAGGTACATTGATGAGGTCGTGATTGGCCAGGACCCACTAGTAGTATATACACTCGATTCAAGTGCAAGCATTGTCGATGCTCGTCGACTTAGTGATGGAGTCGTGGATTCAATGTTTACTCTGCAATTTGGAGAGTGGGTCAAACTACAACCGTCAAACATCCGGTTCTCAAAGTAGAATAGACAGCGATGTAACGTTTCTTTGTATCCACCCGAGCAAGCACATGTTGTTTATCAATCGAGCAACGCAGGGTCGACGGTATGCGGTAGCAATGTGTGATACTTCGCTTGTGCGATGGAGTTGATAAGTGTTAGCACATATCGCAGCCAGTGGTGTGGGTTGATGCCGTTGAGCAGGCAGGTACCGAAAACGTGTCGCACAGAGGCGACAGCGCACCCCGATGCGGATGCCACTCGGTAGCACGATAACAACTGTTGTTTCCGATACTGCCTGTTCCAGAAGCACCACTACTGAAACGTGCCATAGGCCAGACCGTGTTTCCGTGCGAAGTCTCCCTTGCCTAATCCACTGCTTTGCCACCGCTCTACCAGTGGACACATCTCATCACGGCTGCGCATCTTCCTCTTCTCTGACATCGCATAACTCCTATATTGTGCTATGCGAACCTATCGCCACAACCTATCACCAGGAATAGGTACTTGCTCGGGTGGATACGATACTCTTTCACACGGAATATGTACTTGCTCGGGTGGATACGTAGCAGCTATCTCTGCTGCTTTGACGAACACTGTTGCCGGCATGAATTGGGGACGATTGTTTCCCGTGATGGTAAACCATGTACATTTCCCACGGACAAGTTGCCGCCGTGCCCCGCCGGATATGCCATTTCAGGCCGGTATAGAAAGTCTCGTTAGTGCTATATGATTCTTTGTAGTTACTACATGCTGGTTATAATGATGTTTATTGCTCTGCGCGGCGAGGTTCACGCAATAGGAGACTCTACGGCGAATATTGCTTGTGAGACACAGAGAGGCCCTAATCTTGGTTTGTACACGGAGTTTCTGGGAAGTGCCCTTTGTTATAGTTCATTACATATCGAGGCAATTGCCGTGCGGTTTGATCGAAGTTCATTGTTGGAGTCGTTACGATATTCTGCCGGAATCGGTTTCGGCTCGATTCAGAATGCGTATGCCCCAGTGCTTGGCAAACTCGTCTTGTTTCAAGGAAGTGGGCATCTGGAAATCGGACTGGGAATTTGTGTGCTCACATCTGCCGGCTCGGCCCCAACGACAGAAATGCTTCTGCCAGCAATGTCTAAATCTGATGTGAATCTGTCGACCGTTGTTGGGTATCGTTATGAACCCTCGACAGGAGGGTTCTTATTTCGAATCGCCGCTACACCGATGTATGATTTTGGGGCTAGGCGGTTCGTCCAGTTCGGTGGATTTTCACTTGGTTGGGTCTGGTAGTCAGTACCCCGTAGGGTGTCCGTTCTTCTTACGCCATTCGAAGATGGGTTTGAACGGACCATACTTGTGCTGCTCCTGTGGGAACGGGTCCTTGTATGGCGGATAGTAATAATCCAACGGTTTTTCGTGGTGCTTCGGGTACTCGTTTGTTAGGTCGGGCGTTGGACGTGTGTGTAGTTTATCATCGTTAACGTATGCAGCAACATCAAACGCTTCTTCGTCTGAAAGAACGGGTTTATCCCAGCGTGCAATATCGAACGGCATGTTGTATTTGATAAACTGGGCGGACTTGATGAGCCGGTGCATAGAAGAACCTGGCTGGTAGCTAAGCGGACCCCACAGCGGAGGGTAGACATAGGCAATACCGTCTTCCTTCTGCACGCCTTGCCCATCGTCTCCGTGGCACCTCATACAATGTTTCTCATATACCACGCGCCCCCTAACAGGATCGGCCGGACGATCGAGAAGGGTGATTTCTTTGAGCTTGTCTCCCGGTACATTGCCTCCAACTGGGGCGTTTTGCCCAAGCCACTTCATATATGCCAGAATGGCAACCATCTCCTTTGAGTCGAGCGGCATGCTGCGACCATTGAGTGGACGCTCGATGCAGTTGTTTACACGGTCGCCAAGTGTAAGCATGCGGCCCTCGCGAGCTCGGTACTGCGGATAGCGCGCATGGGCGGAGAAATAATTCAGTCCGTAAGGACGTGTTCCGGCATCGAGGTGACAATTCTGACAGCCAAGGCCATTGCCTCCATACTTCCCAACCGTTCCTTTTGGGCCAAGGTAATACGGGAAGTTGGTAAGTAGCTCTCTCCCATATCGAATCATTTCGCCCGTGGCATCATTGGGAATGGTAGATGTGTCTGGCGGTGTAAAGAGCGTGTCCTTCTTCTGCTGAACAACCAACTCCTTGGGTTCATCACTACATCCCAACGCAAGCACTGCAAACCATGTTACGACAAACGAAAAGAGGAGGCAATTCAGATTCAGAAGTTTCATCATAGTTGGAGTTCAGGATGTTGTCATTCAGGCCGCGAATGTACCTAACTTCGCGTCATGGTAAGAACCGATTTGCACACCTTTCGTTTCATCGCTGCCGTTGTTGTAACACTTTTTGCTTGGCAAATAGTGCCCGCGCAGGATATGAATTGGGGTGTGCAACCGGATTCCGGTAGGGCGATCAAGATTCAGTTGTTTGGTCAGTTCTGGCTTCGGTACAACCAAAGCAACCCGGGGTCTGTGGTACAAGGACTTCCCGAAGAGGAGACCTTCGACATTGGTATTCGCCGCGCACGGGTGCAAGCGTTTGCGAACATTACCGATCGTGCAACACTCTTTCTGCACTACGGATTTAACAACTACAACACCAATTTTGCCTACGGCGGAAATCGTAGGGTTCAGGCCTTCTTCCACGATGTGTTTGCGGAGTACCGGCTAACAGAAGCAAACGAACTAAAGCTTGGAGTAGGTTTAGCGTTTGTTAACGGCTTAAGTAGGTTCTCTCAGCCAGCCGTTATTGCCATGCCAACCATGGACATTCCCATTCATGGTCAGGCAACTGTAGAACAGATTGATGTTTTCGGCAGGAAGCTCAGTTTAACAGCAAGGGGGCAAATAGGACCGATTGATTATCGCGTTGCCCTTTCCGATCCGTTTCCAATAACAACAAACGGTCAGCCGCAGCCGGCCATCAACGCTAATTCCAACTTTGCACAGGTTGGGCACAGCATGCAGCAACAGGCATACGTGATTTACCAATTCATGGATCACGAGCCACACAACCTACCAAACATGGCCGGCACGTATTACGGAACCCGCAAGGTGTTCAACATTGCCGCCGGAGTTATGTATCAACCACGTGCGATGTGGCGATCACTTGGTCCAGATACGCTGTATGAGAAATTGTTGCTGATGGCCGTAGAGTCTATGTACGACGCACCAATAGCGAAGGATGGAACAACACTTTGTGCCTATCTCGGTTTCTTCCGGAACAACTATGGAAGAAACTTTCTTCGATATAACGGCGCAATGAATCCGGCAACATCAATGCAGCAACCCGCAGACTCTACAGTGCTTAAGCCCCTTACCGGGTTTGGTCCAAGCTTCGGCAATACATTTCCGATGTTTGGTACAGGAA
Organism: bacterium; assembly: GCA_036834845.1. Taxonomy (GTDB): domain Bacteria; phylum Bacteroidota; class Ignavibacteria; order Kapaibacteriales; family Kapaibacteriaceae; genus UBA10438. The sequence continues at coordinate 6,996 of DAITNB010000044.1, forward strand.
ACTTAGTGTATTCACACGTTGGGGTGTATTTACCCAAGGTGTTCGGACCAGTGGGCGTAATGCCATACGTAAGCACAACACTATCGTGGTACGAACGACTCGATTATAAACTCACAGACATATACGCACTTGGCTGCAGCTTTTTGCTCGATGGAATTCGCAGCAGGGTATCAATGGAAGTACAGAATCGTCCAACCTTTGGATTAGACGTAGAAACCACACCATATGGCGAACTTGTTAAAGGCATCCGACGTTCGCAGGTAGTGCTTCAGTACCAGGCCGTGTGGTAGGATAATCATGAACGTGCAAGTACTACCGCGATGGATACGTGATTACCAATCGGCTTGGCTTGCAAAGGATGTACTCGCTGGCTTAACCACAGCATCTGTTGTTGTTCCCAAAGCCATGGCGTACGCTACAATTGCCGGATTGCCCGTACAAGTTGGTTTGTACACGGTACTTGTTCCCATAGTAATCTATGCCATACTCGGCACATCGCGGGCACTAAGTGTTAGCACAACAACTACGCTTGCCATTCTTGCATCATCGGCAATAAGCCAAGCGGCACCGAGCGGAAACCCACAAGAGCTACTTACGGCAAGTGCAACGCTTGCATTTCTTGTTGGCGCAATTCTCATTGCCGCCGGTGCTCTGCGGATGGGCTTCATTGCAAACCTTGTATCAGATCCAGTTCTAACCGGATTCAGGGCTGGTGTTGCGCTTGTAATTATCGCCGATCAGTTGCCGAAGATGCTTGGTATACACATAACGAAGACCGGTTTCTTTCGGGACATCATCTCCATTGTTCATGCAATTCCTAGTACATCCTTTGTTACAATTGCTATTAGTGGTGGTACAATCGTATTCCTTATTGCTCTATAACGGTTTAGTCCGAAGTCACCAGCACCCCTCCTCGCAGTAGTGCTGAGCACCTTGGCTGTTGGACTTCTTAACCTTACAACATTTGGAGTATCGGTTGTAGGCCACATACCATCTGGACTGCCACCACTTACTATGCCCGATGCATCGATGTTTACTTCTCTCGTTCTTAGCGCAATGGGTATAGCACTAATGAGTTTTACTGAGTCGAACGCTGCTGCCCGTTCTTTTCGCAAGCAAAAAGACTCACCACTCGATGCAAATCGAGAGCTGGTAGCCCTGGGTGCCGCAAACACAGGAGGTTCGTTTTTTGGTGCAATGGTCGGAGGGGGTGGGACGTCGCAGACCGCCTTGAACATAGGTGCGGGGGCTCAATCACAGGCAACATCCTTGGTAGTGGCGTTAAGCTCGGCGCTTATTCTACTCGTCTTGTCGGGGCTTATCGGCAAACTTCCTCATGCTGCATTAGCAGCAATCGTGGTGGTGTATTCTATCGGTCTCATTCGTCCTGCAGAGTTGCGTCGCATTCTTCGTGTTCGTCGCACTGAGTTTGTGTGGGCACTGACAGCCGTAGCTGGTGTTGCAGTTTTGGGAACGCTAAGGGGAATAATTGTTGCTGTTGTGGTAAGCATGATCGCACTCATCAAGCAAACATCGAACCCCAAGGTATTGGTGCTTCGGCAGTTGCGCGCAACGCATGAGTTTGTTCCGGAAGGAACTGATCCCACCGATGAATTGGTACTACGAGGAGTACTCATTATTCGTCCGGAGGGTAGACTCTATTTTGCAAATGCGGAGAGGTTTGTGAACAATGTGCGAAGTATCATCGAAACTAGGGCACCGCAGATTGTGATACTTCATCTCCGTGCCGTTCCAGATTTTGAGTATACAGCCCTAGTGGCCTTTGAAGAGCTCCTCGCTGAGCTGAGTGAGAAGCAGATAGCGTATTGTTTTGCTGGCGTAAATCAAGAGGTGCTTGGGATGATGAACCGCGCAGGTATTACCCAGAGTGGCGTAGACGTCAGGGTATATCCATCGATCCGTGCAGCTCTAGAGAATGCTAGGAGAGAATCGCTGAGCTAGTAAGAGCTTAGTTACCCTACAGCTCCTTGCCGCAGTGCGGGCATTGTTCATTGTGTTTGTTCTCCTGAGACACAAAGGCGCGTTCCGAAAAACCCGATGCTAAAATGCCCGTTGGCAATGCGATTAGTCCCACGCCGAGAATGGCGGTAACAGACGCGAGAAGTTTTCCAAACGGTGTTATAGGGTAGATGTCTCCGTAGCCAACCGTTGTTAGCGACGCAACGGCCCACCACATGGTAGCAGGGATACTCGAAAATGCATCTGGTTGGGCTTCGTGTTCCACCTCGTACATCAGCGATGACGTAAGAAGCAAGAGGAATGCAACAAAAGCCAAACTCACACCAAGTTGATGCCGCTTTGAATACACAACTTCGCGGAGAATAGTAACAGCCGACACATAGCGAACAAGCTTGAGAACACGTAATAGACGCAGCGCACGAATTATCCGAATGCTGCGAAGGTCAACACCCAGTCCAACAATGTAGGCCGGTGCAATGGCAAGAAAGTCCACAATCATCATGGGCGACACCATGAATCGGAGCCGACCCCACACCGGGTGGCTGTAACGTTGATCTTCTGTACACGTCCACACCCGTAACACGTATTCAATGGCAAAGAGAATAACCAGGGCGAGGTTTGCAGACTCAAAATAGACCGATGCAACGGCATCAACACTTTGCACCGAGCTAAGCACGATAAGCGCAATGGAGAGTGCTATAGCGCCAATAAGTATAACGTTCACGCGACGGGAGGCCCGGTCCGTAAAATCTTCGTCGAGCACAGAGTAAACGGTTCTTCGCAACCTTTGCATCATGAAACGATGTTACGAAAAAGGACCCGTAGTTACACTCAGTCTATTGGTGGAACAAGCAATCTGCGCGGCGTAATCGATGCGCAACAACGCGATAGACATTCCCTGCTTGTGAGCACAGAACTGCGGTTGGCAATTCTCTAGCGCTTTCGTGGTGCCACCTTTGTGGATGCCGGACATGTTGCTCACACCCGGTGCCGTTACCGTTACTGGGGTATGGGTTGGATGGGGAGGGGGCGTGCGGTTCGTGTTCGACGAAAGGGAGCTGACAGTCTTTGAAACAAGCACGTACAAGTACCAAGTTGGCTTTTTTGAAAGAGGACATTCTCAGCGGAGTTTAGATAATGGTACCAGCAAGAACAACGTACGTCATGGATGCAAATCACGTCCAATTGGCAAGCTGCTGCGGCGTGTGCTAGAGACAATATTTGTTGTAGATTGTATTGTTCGTAATACATTAATGACTGTTAATGTAGCACGTATTGAGCACTTTATGCCAATTCCACACCATCCCCCAGCCGCCGTGCGTAAGGTCCTTGCTAAACTTGGATCAGATATCCGAGATGCTCGGCGTCGCCGAGGGTTGCCGATGGCTGTGGTTGCAGAACGGGCGTTTACATCTCGTTCTACCCTGCAACGCATCGAGAATGGCGATCCATCAGTGAGTATGGGAATTTATGCTGCTGTGCTCCACTCGTTGGGTCTTCTTGATGGTATCGGGCAATTGGCAGACATATCCACCGATACGGTTGGCCAAGCGCTTTCTACAGAGGCACTGCCAAAACGTGTCCGTCTTCGTTCAGTTCCAAAGAAGAGTGATTCACATTGAATTTCGGTGTATGTACATACAGTGATGGCGGAACACAGCTCGTGGGATGGGCATACGTTACCAACACCCGAGGCAAAGAATCAGTACAATTTGAGTACTCAAACGAATGGCTCAATTATGGAGGACGCTATGCAATAGAGCCAGCATTACCCCTAACGAAGGGAGTGTTCCATCCGCCGGCTGGGCTTGGAATGCACGGTTCACTAGGAGACTCAACTCCTGATTCTTGGGGACGAAGGTTGATGCAACGAGCGGAGCGCAAGATTGCTGAACGTGAGGGGCGTACCGTGCGCACGCTGATGGGAACTGATTTCCTTCTTGGCGTGTCGGATGTGTCCCGATAGGGTGCTTTGCAGTACCGATATCCCGATGGAGGTGTCTACTTAGCCGAATCATCCGTAGGCGTGCCACCACTTGTTCAGTTGGGTGTTTTAATGAACAGCGCAGATCGAATTCTTCGTAACGATCAAACAGACGCTGAGCTTCAGCTCCTGCTCGGTCCAGGCACATCGCTTGGTGGGGCGCGCCCTAAGGCTTCGGTAGTAGACCAAAACGGATACCTCTCGATCGCGAAGTTTCCTAGGGAGTTTGACGAATACAGTATTGAGACATGGGAGGAGATTGCTCTTCGGTTAGCAGAACGGGCTGGAATACAAGTGGTCGATCATCAGCTGCAAACGGTTTCGGGTAGAGCTGTTCTTTTGGTGAGAAGATTCGACCGGGTTGGAGCGAAGCGTCTCCCCTTTCTTTCGGCAATGACAATGATTAATGGGCGCGATGGTGTGGCCGGTAGCTACCCCGAGATAGTTGATGCTCTGTCGCGGATCGGGGCTCATGCCAAGCGCGATGCACACGAACTGTTTCGGCGCGTGGCGTTTAACGTGCTCATTTCCAATGTTGACGATCACTTATGAAACCACGGTTTCCTGCGATTGGATAAACACGGCTGGGTGCTATCGCCTGCATACGACATCAATCCAACACCAACAGATTTGAAAGCACGGGTTTTGTCTACGAACATCAACCTCGACGAGGCAACCTGTTCGGTCGAACTTCTCGAGTCAGCCGCTCAGTTCTTTTCACTCTCAACAGTAAACGCCCGGTCAATCATAGCCCAAGTTGCCAAGGCAACATCTACCTAGCGATCCGAAGCCAAATACTTAGGAGTACAATCCGTGGATATCGATCGAATGAGCAGCGCATTTGAACACAATGATTCGCGTATTGCCCGCACCTTCGCATGATGATCTCTTATACGTCGACATCTACACTTCATAGATAGTCATAACTCGTTCCAATTGCGGTATCGACGCTATTGCGTACAATGTGCAACGATGTTTGCTGGGTCTCTATGTAGTGGCGCGTAAGCACGTTGGGCTAGGTTGTAGTAGGAAACTCAACACATCCTCAGCGAACAACCGAAACAATCTGAGAATGGCTTAGCGCTCCGCTTCGTGCAACTGCGATGTACTGTCCCGATGAGAACATGGAAGTGTCCACTGTGGTACTTCCCTGCACGGTTGTTGTAACGAGAAGTTAGCCCTGCACGGTGTAAAGACCAACAACAACAGTTGTCTCAACCGTAGAAACAATGGTTAGCCATGCGGTTGCAGGATTTGGAGATATCGAGACAAGGGCAGAAACCAGACCCGTAGTGTGCTGCTGAACGGAGGTAGGTTGGGAGTCTGTGCGGTGCCCGAGTACCACTCTGAATACAGGGATAAACGTACCGCGTCTAAATGTACGCACACCGTTTACGCGACCGCCATAGTCTCCGTATGTGAAACTTCTGTAGCCCCTTTCTCCAACGAAGAAACGTCCGCGTGTTGCGAAGTTCTCATTCCGAAATGGAAACGTTGGTTCCCTTGGATCAACGTACCAACTTGGATCAGCAATGATCTCCGAACCCCAAACAGGATCTCCATGATTTGCCGCGCGAACTAACACTCCGGCCCGCGCCGTTGTTGCACAAAGGTTAAGAGCGTCGTGCGTATGCTGCGTAAGAGTAACCTCGTAGGTGCCGGAGTCAAGTGCTATGGGAGCAGATAGTGAATAGGTTCCTATTGTGTCCGTCACTGTGCCATTGTCGGCACGGCCGGGATAGATCTCAAGCGAAGCATCTGGAATGGCTACTGCATCTTCTTTTAGAATTTTCACCAGCGATATTGAACACGCAGACTGCCGTGGTTGATCCCTGTCGAACGCAAACTGATAGCCATACAATGTGTCTCGCTGCGTCAGCGCAAACGTCATGGTAATTCCGCCAGGTCCTACCTGGGTAGGTTGGTCGGTACCACCGTATCGCGACACGGAATCATCCTTTGTTTTCGTAGCAGGAGTGCGGAGACCAAAGTTGCTGCTCATACCCGCCTCGTGCGCAACAACATGATGTCCTTCGGCTTCGTAATTATCGTAAGCAAGACTTCGTCCCAGACGGACCGGCATTCTGCGGTAAATCGTGTTGTTGTGCTGGTTGTTGTCTTCATAGGTTGTGTCATTGCCCTGTGCGATACTCGCCTTTAGTATGATGGTGTCGAGGTCGGTGACAGCAACAGTTGAGAGATTGAACGGAGGCATCTCTATCTCTCGTTGTTCAAGCGCACCGAACGAGTCGATAAATCGTTCTATGGTGGTGCGCCTTGTAGTGTCTTGTGCGGAGTAAGCAACAACACGTAGGCGAATTCTGCGGTGTGTGTTCTGCGTGTGATTAACGAGGTTCACGCGCAATGGGGCAAGTGACGCTTGCCGATACGAGATAACACTGTAGGGAAGAGGTACAACAACGTCGTTGATGCTTAGATCCAGTTGTTCGTCTGTATTGATGGAATTCCCTCTACCTCCCACGGATCATCATCATCCCGCTCCGTTAGCGACGTTGCATGGAGCACCAGACGGAAGCGAACGTTGCGTGCTCCCTCGTTCTTGCTCTTCAAAATCGAATCAGGAATCGGAATGGTGAAAACTTCGTAGCGATCACGATAATTCGGGTCTCGCATGCGCAAGGCCGCCCGCATAGCTGGCTGTTGAATCCAGTGAGAATCCACGGTGTTCACAATGCCATTCAACTGGTCGGGCGAGGGCCTGAGAATGTCAATCACAAGCTGATCGCCGGGATAGGTTGTTGATTCAGCAGACGTGGTTGGCTCTGGCCCAAACAGCGTGTCCAACATCCATCGTCTGTGCGTTAGATCTCGTGGATATACTCTTCGCGCCGATATCGAAAGCGTAGCGGTTTGTACACGAGTGAGATTCAAAGCGGCAGACGTTAGGGTGTCTCCCGTAAACAATCCTTGATAGGGAGTGCCTCGTTCGCTTCGACGGTCGAACCGAATCGCCGGATTCGCAATGGAGATCGTGTCTGCATTGAGTGGTTGAAGAATTCTATGCTCTCGATATAGGAACGAACGGCCGCTATCCTGTGATGTGAACGTAGTACCGCCGTTCACAAAGAGTAGAGTTGATGGTATCACAGCGTTGGAGGACTGCATATGGCTAGCCTCTACTGCGAATCGTGAAAACCCCCAGCGACGATCCAAACGAACGATTTGTTGTGTGAAGTATACAGAAGAGTCTCCACTTCTCTCTGCGATGACTGTCAACCGTAATCTGCCTACAAAATCGTCAATAAATCCGACGGGTTCAAAGGGAGGAAACGCAACCGACACGTACTCGCCGGGCGCTATCGCATGCTCTCTTGCAGTATAGGGAATCCAATTGCCGAGAGAATCACAAAGCGAAATCCCTGATAACACAGAATCTAGAATTGCCTCATTGGATATCCACTTATTGGTACCGTATACAATCTTACCGGTGGCATCGTTCTTGATGCGCACGCGAATGCGTGTGGTATCGATAGTAGAATCTCCAGTGCATTTTATTATAGCCCTCAGGAAAAACGCACCAAGTCGAAGGTCGCCAGCCAATTGCTCTCGAAATTGGTCGGCGGTTAGTCTCCTGGTGAACCCTAATCCTGCCTTGTCATCCAATTCTCGCATGTAGAAGTGCACGTCGTGAATCTGCACTTGACACACAGCAGACGATGACGCGATGCCAAAGAGAGTCAGAAGGAAGAGAAAGGAGTTTCTCATTGCATACCTCCGCGTTTTTAGTCCTAGTTGCACAAACATACAGGGATGATACCTCTAACGCCCTACTGCAACAGGAACCTCCGTAGATTAATCCATGTCTTCAAGCGAGCACCTTTGAATGCAATTACGAGTAGCAATATCTATTGCGCTGATTATCGGTGTGCCGGGCATGGCATTTTCTGCGGTGCAGGAAACGTCGGCCGACACCCTGAAAACCGGATTCGACTGGGACATCGTTCCCTTAGTGGCGTATCTACCCGAGACGCGATGGATGGCCGTGCTCACAGCGTTCTTAACGTATCGAGACGTAGCCGACTCATCCTACCGCACCTCATCAATGGCGGTTGCGCTACAAGCAACACAGAATGCACAGTTTGCAGCAGGACTTTACCCTGAGATCTACCTCGATGGGAACCGCATACGCGTGGAGGGATTGGTAGAGTGGTACCTGTATCCGTACAAGTTCTTCGGTATCGGTAACAACAATCCATCTTCGAACGCCGAGTTGTACACACCGAACGGTGCGCGGTTGCAGCTACGAGCGCTTCACGCAGTAAGTGGAAGCAGAGTCCAACATGGACTTAGTGCGGGACTTCGATTAGACCTACGTTACGATGACATCAAGAGTGTAGACCCACGGGAAGACGGAACCACTGGCCCCCTTGCTAGTGGACAGATTACGGGTGCCAAGGGTGGATGGTATAACGGGGTGGGCCCGATGGTATCGTACGATACCCGCGACAACAACTTTGATGCGAGAAATGGTGCTTTCTGCGAAGCATCTGTCGTTGCTTATGGAGCAGCAGTGGGAAGTACCTATACTGCCACACTTACTACAATCGATCTCCGAGCATATAACGAGATTTGGCACGGTACCTCCATAGCCGCGCGGTGTATGGCACAGAACGTGGCTGGCACACCAACGTTTATTGCATTGCCATCTATTGGTGGTACAAGCAACCTGCGCGGCGTTATTGATGCCCAGCAGCGAGACAGAATCTCTCTGCTTGTAAGTACAGAGCTTCGGTTTCCAATTCTCTGGCGCTTTCGTGGAGCCGCCTTTGTGGATGCCGGACATGTTGCTCCCACACCCAGTGCCTTTACTCTTACTGGGGTATGGGTTGGATGGGGAGGGGGCGTGCGGTTCGTGTTCGACGAAAAGGAGCGCGTAAGTCTGCGTTTGGATGTTGGAACTGCTCGAGGTGTTCCACAATTCTACCTTTCGTTTAATGAGGCGTTCTAGTCACGCTAGCGACTCACCCGGTGCTCTTCTCAAGCGCGTTGATAGCTTCGTTAACCTGGGGATACATCTTGCTAAAGAGAGGTCAGTATCGTATGTTGACTGATGTAGCTTCTTTCTTTTTCACCTCTCAATTTCGGAGAGCATGTGTACC
>DAITNB010000045.1:0-15485 GCA_036834845.1 bacterium
ATCTAGTAGCGGTAGTAGTCTGGCTTGTACGGACCCTTTACTTCTACGCCAATGTATTTTGCTTGTTTGTCGTTGAGGACTTCGAGTTGAACGCCGATCTTCTTGAGGTGCAGGCGTGCAACCTTCTCATCGAGTTTCTTCGGAAGCACATACACCTTGTTCTCGTAGTTCTTGTGGTTTTGCCACAGCTCGAGTTGCGCAAGGGTTTGGTTGGTGAAGGAGTTCGACATCACAAACGATGGGTGACCCATAGCGCAGCCTAGGTTTACAAGACGTCCTTCGGCAAGAACAATAATCTCCTTCTTGCCCACAGTGTAGAGGTCTACTTGCGGTTTGATTTCGATCTTCGACTTACCGTGGTTCTTATTCAGCCAGGCCATGTCGATTTCGTTGTCGAAGTGACCAATGTTGCACACAATGGCTTTGTCCTTCATTGCCTTGAAGTGTTTCTCGCCAATGATGTCGCAATTTCCGGTTGCGGTTACAACAATGTCTGCCTCCTGTACGGCATCTATCATCTTCTTCACTTCAAAACCGTCCATAGCTGCCTGAAGTGCGCAGATTGGGTCTATCTCGGTTACGATTACACGCACGCCTGCTCCGGCAAGCGATGCAGCACTGCCCTTACCAACGTCTCCGTAACCAGCAACAACGGCTACCTTACCAGCCAGCATAATGTCTGTGGCGCGGCGGATAGCGTCTACAAGTGATTCCTTGCAGCCATACTTGTTGTCGAACTTGCTCTTGGTAACAGAGTCGTTTACGTTAATGGCTGGCATTGGAAGGGTACCCTTCTTCATGCGCTCGTAAAGTCGGTGTACGCCCGTAGTTGTTTCTTCGCTCAAGCCACGAATGGCGTCTACAAGCTCGGGAAAGCGGTCGAGGACCATGTTCGTAAGGTCGCCACCGTCATCAAGGATCATGTTAAGGGGCTTGCGGTCCTTGCCAAACCACAATGTTTGTTCGATACACCAATCGAACTCCTCCTCATTCATGCCTTTCCACGCATATACCGGAATGCCGGCCTTTGCAATGGCGGCTGCGGCATGGTCTTGCGTAGAAAAGATGTTGCAGCTAGACCATGTTACATCTGCGCCAAGGTCTACCAAGGTTTCGATAAGAACGGCGGTTTGGATAGTCATGTGAAGGCAGCCGGCAATGCGTGCCCCCTTTAATGGCTTCTTTCCTTTGAACTCTTGGCGCAGCGCCATCAGTCCGGGCATCTCTGCCTCTGCAAGACGGATTTCTTTCCTACCCCATTCTGCCAGATCCATGTTGGCTACGGCATACTGGGCGGGTTTGTACGCGATAGTACCCTTCGCAACGCGTGATGGGGTTTTCAGACCCTTATTTGCAGTCTTGGTAGCACTGCTCTTGGCTGCACCGTTCGTTGCTACACCGTTGGTGGGCTTCGCTTTTTTGATGGATTTCGTTGTCATGATGGTTCTACTGGTGATGGAATGTCAGGCAAAGTTCTTAGCAAACACTTCACGGAGGTCGAGATGTTCCCAAGGGAACTCGTGACGTCCAAAATGACCATAGGCGGCAGTTGGACGGTAGATGGGGCGCTGCAGGTGAAGTCTGTTAATAATACCGGCAGGCGTGAGGTCGATTTCTTTAAGGATAAAGCTCTCTAACTCACGCTCGTTTACTGCCGAGCTATTGTGAAGGTTTACGTTGATAGACACGGGTTGCGCCACGCCAATAGCATAGGCAAGTTGAATGGTGCACTCTTTCGACACGCCGGCTGCAACGATGTTCTTGGCAAGGTGACGCGCTGCGTAGGCCGCAGAGCGGTCTACCTTCGATGGGTCTTTGCCAGAGAACGCACCACCACCGTGTGGTGCTCTGCCGCCATAGGTATCTACGATAATTTTTCGACCGGTAAGACCTGTGTCTCCGTGTGGACCGCCAATCTCGAACTTGCCTGTTGGGTTAACGTGGTAGCGGGTGTTCGCGTCGAGAAGGTGCTCTGGGATAACGGCCTTTACTACGTTCTGAATTACGTCCTCGCGAATGCGCGCCTGGGCGTTCTCCATTGGGTCATGCTGCGTTGAGACAACAATTGTGTCTACTCGCTGAACTTCGCCATTATCGCCGTACACAACAGAAACCTGCGCCTTTGCATCGGGCCGAAGGTAGGGCATCAGAATGTTGTCTGTTTTCCGAATGTCTGCAAGTCTCTTCACAAGCTTGTGCGAGTAGTAGATAGCGGCAGGCATGTACTCGTCTGTTTCTGCGGAAGCATAGCCAAACATCATGCCTTGGTCTCCTGCTCCACCGGTGTCTACACCTTGGGCGATGTCTGGAGACTGGCGGTTTATAACATTTATTACAGCACAAGAGTCTGCCTCGAATCGGTATTCACCGCGGTTGTACCCGATATCGCGGATTACACCTCGTACTAACTCAGGTAAATCTATGTAGGTACTTGTTGTTATTTCGCCACCAACAACAATCATTCCGGTAGTGGCAAAACACTCGCACGCAACTCTGCCGGTTGGGTCTTTAGACAACACTTCATCGAGGACGGCATCGGACACTTGGTCACATACCTTGTCGGGATGTCCTTCGGAAACAGATTCGGAGGTGAAGATGAGAGACATAGGGTGCTGGTAACGGTGGGCGGGAAATGTAATTGCTGGTTATGGTGATAGGCGAACGATGGATGCGTCGCCCAGGTTTATGGACGAAAAGCGTCCGGTTACTTCGGCATTCTCGCCAATGATAGACTGATCGAGCGCGATGTCTGCCACGGTTGCAGAGTCGCTCACGATGGTGTCGCGGATAATTGCATTTCGCACAACGGCCCCCTTCGACACCGATGCATAGGGTCCGATTACGCTGTGCTCTACAACGGCCGTGGGGTCTACATGCACGGGCGGAATAAACACACATCCCTGTGGCGCACTTGGCATGGAGTTGCGCTTTGTAAGAAGGAAGCGGTTTGTTTGAAGCAGCGTTTCGGGTTTGCCACAGTCATACCAACCATCAACGGTAAACGATGTAAACTTCTCGCCGCTGTTTACCATGAGTTGTAGTGCATCGGTAAGTTGGTACTCGCCTTTGTTGCGTAGGTCGTTCGCAATAAGTGTTTCGAGTGCGCTACGAAGTGCCTTCGGACGTGCGATGTAGTACAGGCCAACGATGGCAAGGTTGGACACCATGGTCTCGGGCTTCTCAACTAAGCGTTGTACAAAGCCCCCTTCCTCTATCACAACGCCGAAACGCCGGGGGTCTTCTACGTACTTCACTCCTAACGAGGAGAACTGGCTTGTGGAGAGCACCGATAGGTCTACATCGAAAACGGTGTCTCCAAGAATAATGAGCACTGGCTGGTCTGCAAGAGATTCCCTAGCAACCCAGATGGCATGACCAAGGCCAAGCATCTCTTGTTGCTCTACAAAGGACACGTTTAGGCTGTACGAGGTGCGCACATAGTCTTCTACAAGGTCGCCCTTATATCCGGTTATGATCGTAGCGCTTGTTACACCTTGTGCGACAAGCGAATCGAGAATGTGACCGAGAATGGGCTTGCCAGCAACATTCACCAAAACCTTTGGTAAGGAGTGTGTGAATGGACGCAGGCGGGTACCGATTCCCGCTACCGGGATAATGGCGTGCATAAGGGCGCAAAGATACGGAGCGGACCCAAGACCACACGTTAGCGAAGTTTAAGAGTTTGTCCCTTCTGAACTACGGTTGTTCTACGCAGCTTAGGGTTCTTTGCCCGAATCTCGTCTATGGTTAGTCCAAACCGCGAGGCGATTTCGGCGAGAGTGTCGCCCGACTGAACGCGGTACGTTTTGGGTACAGTATGGGTGGCTGCAGCGGGACTATTCTGAATGGCGGCAATCCGCGTCTTCGATAGGGAGGTTTCTATGGAAAGTGTCTGCCCGGCCTTGAGTGTAGACTTAGGTCGCATCCTGTTAAGCTCGCGAATGCGCTCTTGCGTTGTTTGATAATCATCGGCAAGTCCGGCAAGAGTTTCACCCTTCTTCACCACGTGATCTACTGTGCGCGTTACGGGCAACCGCTCTACAGTGGCAGTGGTTTTGGCCGGCATATCGGAAATGCCCACTACCAGCGTATCTCCAACTCGAATGTTCTCTTCTCCGGGAGCGATGGAGTTCCATGCGCGAAGGTCTGCGAGGCGCACATCAAACCTTCGTGAAATCGAAGAGAGATTGTCGCCAGAGCGCACAACGTAGGTAGAGCGCGTTCCGGTTACCGTGGTGCGTTCGATTGTTGCATTGGTCTGGTTAGCCGGCTCGTTCGTGGCTGCGCCTTCGATGCTGGATCTGTCTGTGGGAGATCTCCGTCCAAGGGGGAGAATATCAGATGTGCGCGAAGAAGATGAAGTCGGTGCCTCGCGTGGCTCTGAAGATTCGCTAACCTTCGATGTAATAGGAACCCGCAGAATGCTTCCTTTGCGCAGCTTGGCCTTATATCCGCTTAGTCCGTTCACTTCGGCAATCTCTGCACCCGAAACACCGTAACGTCGGGCGATGGCTGCCAGAGTTTCGCCTTTTGCAACCGTATGGTTTAACCACGGACGTTTCTCTTGTTCGGAAAGAAGGGCAAAACGTTTCTTAAACGTCTCGGCAGTGCCGGGATACAGCTTTAAGGGATATGTGCCGGTAGGGGGCGTGCAGCCACGCACAAGTTCTGGGTTGAGTTTCTTAAGAGAGTCTGCCGAAATGTCTGCGCATGCCGCCAGCGCTGTTACCTGCACGGGTTCGGAAATCTTCACCACCTCGTATTCGTACGGTGTATGCATGGTGAGTGAGTCATCCGGAAAACCGTACTGCGCGCGGTTCGATGCAATAAGAGATGTTGCGATAAAGCGAGGAACATACTGTTGTGTTTCCCGCGGCAGGTATGGCTGGATTTGCCAAAAGTTGGGTTTTTCTAAGCCCGACTTGCGGATGGCTCTGCGCACGCCCCCTGCTCCGCAGTTGTATGCGGCCAGAGCGAGGTGCCAGTCTCCGAGGTCGTTATAGAGATCACGCAAAAACTTCATGGCTGCGCGTGTAGACTTCTCGGGGTCCCTGCGCTCGTCCATCCAGTACGAAACGCCAAGATTGTATTCTTCGCCGGTGGGCTGCATGAACTGCCACATCCCAACTGCGCGGGCCCGAGAAAAGGCATTGGGGTTTAGGCCAGATTCAACAATGGCCAGGTGGGCAATTTCTTCGGGCATTTTCTCCTCGGCCGCAATACGGCGTATCATATCGAACCAGCGTCCGGTGCGCTCTAACGAAATGCGCATGAACTTCTTGCCAAGCGGGCGCATGGTAAAGAACTCTATGTTCTTCTGCACATAGTCGTTATACGTTAACGGTATGGTGGTTTGCGGGATAGTGGAAGGGGGCTCGGGGCGCGGCACCACAATGGTTTCTACCACGGGTTTTGCGTCTACCTCCTCAAACATTCTCTCGCGAAGTAGGAATACCGAAGAGTTTTCGTCGAGGTTGTCGATGTTTTGAACGTACGCCTCGTAATCTTCGATAACGGCCTGAACAAGATCTGTAAAGTCGGCATTGTCCTCTATTCGCGGATATGAAGCCAGCTCGTTCAGATAGGCGATGGCGGCCTCGAACTGCACGGCGGCAGAGGCAGTGTCCTTTTGCTCTACCAGGGCCAAGGCGCGCAGGTATCGGCGGCGCGCACGTTCTAACCGGTTGTTAATTTCGGGATCCCACTCCCCGGCCGTGGACGTGGTTTCGTCCAGATCGCTGAATTCATCGGGAAAAACGGGACGCTGACGTGCCGAATCGGGGATGCCCCCTGCTTTATGAGGCGTTTCCGTTGGGTAGGCCGCCCCAAGCGATGTCCACACACCGAGGCCGATTACGATGGTTATCGCCAACCATCGTGCCGCGTGGTATGTTCGGACAATCTCTACCATGAGCTCCCTTGATCGGTGATGCACCCACGGTGGTGCATGAAAAGAAGGGGCAAATATACGGTTTACGGGGTGGTATCACGGTTCAGTGCCTCCTCCGAATGCGTAGCCTACGCTTTTCCAGGCCGCGACAACAGGCGCCGAAACCACAATGCAGGACCGTACGGATCGGTACGGGGTCTGCTATTGGAACGCTCCCGATATCCTTCTATGCCTGTAATGGCATCCGTAATGAGCTTCCTTCGTTTTGCAGGCGAGGGCGCTTCGGCCAAGTTTAGGAGGGTTCGCAAGAAGATGTCTTCGTCCTCGTGGAGGTTGCTGGCCTTTAGTAGGGAACGTCGAACGGATCGAGCTCGGGATGCTACAAGCTGCATGTGGCCAAGCTCGTAGTGCGCCATTATCTCTAGCATCGCCATGTTTAGCCGGGTATCGGGTCTGATGGTTTGGGGATACCGCCCCAGGTCTTTTGCGATATTCAGTACATCCGCAGCCCCACCCGAAGAAAGGGCAATCAACGCAATGTTAACGAGGGCAACCATTCCTTCGGCGGTCTGCCCCCGTAGTTGATTTTCCGATATGCGTTGTAAGAGTTCCTTTAACTCGGTTTGTGGTATAGGACCAGCATCCTCCGTTAACATTCGGTGAATGGTGGTGTTAATAAGGCGTATCTCCAGATTTAAACGCACTCTTTCTGGGATTGTCCGCGAAGCTTCGTTCAGCGCCGTCCACGCTTGCGACACGTATTCGCGAGACTCATCAAAACGAGAAACGAGAACCGCCATTTGCGCAGCACTTGCGATTGAGAATATGTTCGACTGCGGTGTCCACTTGGTGTAGGCGGCATTGGTGTTGAACACATTGCGTATCCGAAGCTCGAACTCATAGGCGGTGTTAGCTCCCTTTTCGTAAAACAAGGCGTAGGAAACGGCCATAGTGTATTGCGCAATGCTCACTGATGGCCAGGGGTGCAGTGGCCCTTCAGAGTTCATCAGCGTGTTGATGTTCTTTTGCGCCTGTGCAGGTAGTGTGTTGTTGGTGGCGATTGCCAATGACACCTGGGTGCTAAGGGGCTCTATGGTTGCCATTTCTTGCGCGGCCTGCGCGGCATCTGCCATCTCCCGCCCGAGCCACTCAATTGACTGTTCCGACCATTCATTTTTTAGGCGGAGGTACTGAGCATACAGCGTTAGGGCCTTCATTCTCAGGGCTGGATCGTTGGCCTCCTTGGTAACACGTTCAAGGGAAGTAATCGCATCGGTTGCGGCGTGAAGAAGGCCCCTCGACAATAGAAACTGCGCATCCTGCAACAGCGACGTGATGGTGTGCAGAGTTGTTTTGTTGTGATGATGCGCCCGCATAGCCCGCATAACCAGTGCTAACAGTTCGTTTTTCGCCGCGGGTAGTCTGCTAAGAAATCGGGCACCTTTGCACCGTCTGCGAAGGGCGGCCTCGTCGTATTCATCCATGCTTGCAACGGCATCGAATAACGCCGAGGTGTCGCTGGTTCCAGCGATAACGTGCCGCTGCAAAAACTTCTTTACTGCAGCGCGTTCACCAGGGGATAGCGCGTGGATTACGCTCCAGAGATTCTGTTTCATAGGGGGTCTGCGTACGACTACAGACTCCGAAGGTTTCGCCGAAAGATGTTTGAACCACAAATCCGAATGTCCGTTCTGGCGCATCACAAACGAAACGTTCACTCATTACAACAGGATCGCACAGATGCGTAGACCTCTATTCTTCGTTACGGCCATTGCGGTAAGCACGGTGGCACTTTTTGCATTTACTTCTACGAAGCCCGCAACTCCGAAGAAATTCGCGCGCACCGAAAAGTCTCGTGTGGACCGCGGAAGGTATATTATTGCCACGGCTGCCTGCAACGATTGCCACACGCCGGGGTACATAGAAAAGGACGGTGACGTGCCTGAGTCTGAATGGCTTAAGGGTAATCAGTTAGGGTTTAAGGGACCTTGGGGTACCTCGTACCCCTTGAATCTGCGGTTGCTTATAAGCAACTTTACAGAGCGCGAGTGGATTACGTTTGCTAAAACCACAAAGGGTTTGCCACCGATGCCATGGTTTAATCTTCATGCCATGTCCGATTCCGACCTTGGAGCCGTGTATGCCTATGTGCGCACGCTACAACCCCTTGGCGAACCCGCACCAAGTCCGCTTCCACCGGGTGAAGAACCACAAGGACCCTACATCGACTTTAGTGTACACGTGCCCGGCCAATAACTCTGCCGGATAGCCCGCCTAGCGGCGCACTGCGCGCACAACAAAGGTGCCCTCGGGAACCGGCCGCACGTGGGTGCCTGGTTCCAGTATCTCGTCTACTACGGCCCCAAGCCAGCGCCCTAGCAGATCGTAGGCGTCAATCGTATAACGTCCACTTACAACTGCATGAATCGTTGTCCGGCCGCCGAGTATGTCTACAGTACTCGATGCGGCCGGATGTTCTTGTTCTACGCTAAGTGGCCCTTCTTCGAGTCGGCCCTTTGGTGTAAGCGACTTGTCTGCCAGTCCCGGATGAGTGCGCGGGTAGCGGTAAATCTTAAACACCATGTTATTGCGGGGAGTCTGACCCTGCATGGCAACAGATCCTTGTCCAACCGGGTTGATATATCGCCAAACTTCTTGTCCGCTGTCCGTTACTTCTACAAAGGTGCCTTGCGGACCCAAACATGTTAGCACATTCCCATTGGGTATACGTGTTGCCCCGCTGATATTGGTAGCAAAGTACTGGGCAGATGGCGTTTGTGGGTATATCCACGAGGGGGCCGAGGGTCCATACGCACTGGCGCCCGGGTTTGCGTATTCACCTGTTTCCGTAAGCGGAACATTCAGCTCTTCCACGGTGCTATAGTTGCGTATTGCGCCCGTGAGTCTGCCCTGACCATTATTAAACACAGAAATCCTCGTTCCATCTTCATCAATCCAACGCGCATCGTGTTGGCCAAACAAGCGTCTGTCTGCAGCAACACCACGTTTGTAAATCTGGGGGTTGCCCCATCGGTACACAATGTCTCCTGTAGTACGCGATATCACCCAAAACTCATGAAGATTGTGTACGGATACCATTACTTCGTTTCGCTTGGCGTTGTACCGCACCGAGTTCATGTGCAGCCAGTCTGAACGCGTATCGCCCGAATTAATGTCGATTCGTTCCGGATGTTCACTCACCACACCATAGTTTGGTTTCGCCGGCGAACGATCCTGTATCATGTGATCCCATGATGACCAAGACCACACCACTTGCCCAGACGTAGGTCCCGTTGGCTGCACCTCGATAATGCGTTCGGACCACAGTGCCGATTCTGTCAGCCGCGTTGCATCGCGTCCATGCTCTATTGCCTCTGCAATGGTGTGGCTCTCCCATACCAATAGCAGAACATTACCGTTAGGCATAATCTCCACATCGTGATGCGCCCGATACGTTGCACCGTAGTGTTCGTACCGCCACGTTACCATTCCGTCCCATGCAATCTTCTCTACAATGCCGCCGGCACCGCCCCCTCCCATGGCCTGCACAAACGGCATTCCTGTTCGAAGAAGTGTGCCATCGTTTAACAACATAGCAGCCTGACCGGGCGGGTTTGCGCTAGACCACACCTTTACAACGTAGCCGTCGTTATCAATAAGGTAGGTGTTTGTTGCCGTAACGGGCGCAAACAACGTATAGCCCTGAAATGAAGCGGCTTTGTTGTGGTTAATAACGCCAACGGTTGTGTTTTGTGCTGCGGCCACCGTGGTGTAAAGAACCACGATGGAAAGGAGAAGAGTTTGCTTCATGGCGCAAGATCCCGAATTCGGCAGAATCGTCACACCACTGCGCGGAATTATTCGCCCCGCTCAATAACCTTGCGCAGTTCCTCGCGCCATGTGGTGCCGTTAAGTTTTGCGCGCAACCATGCACGAAACTCAAACATGGCGGTAAGGGGCTGAGTGGTGCTTGCATTGTAAAAACTCTCCACGCTCTCTAAGGTTTTGCGTAGTAGCGTTGTTCGTTTTGTGCCCGGCGCTGCGGCAAAAAACCGTGCAGCGAAGGAGAGCAACGCTTCTTGATCCGGACTAATGGGCACGTCTGCTAATTTCCTGCGTTCCGCGCGGATAAGACTCGATACCACGGAGTCGTTCCCTTCGTCTAAATGCAGAAGTATGCGTAGTAAACGCGACGACAGGTGAACGTCTGGACGAAAGTTGGGTGGGTATTGAAGAAGATGTTCAATGCGCCGTAGCGCTTGGGCACGGCGCTCTAAGCCCAGTTCGATTAAAGAGATGTTGTTATGTATGGCAATGCCCACCTCGGTTAAAAAGTCGCTTTCGTGGTCGGCAAGAACCGCGTCCAACTGCGGTATGCGCGGTGCAATGTCTTCCAGATTGTTGGACTGAAGAGCCAATTGAACTTCGATGTTCAGGTATTGCGCCGCTACGGCCTTGCGATTGGCCGGTGAAACACCCTTCGCGCTTTCTTGCCAACGGCTGTAGAGCTTGTCGCGATACGGCCGCGCATCGTCGAAGCGTCGCAAAAGGATAAGACGCAAGGCCACGCTGTGCACAAGGTTCACCCACTCGTGGATGTTGGCTTGCCGAGCTTTAGGGTTCTGTTCCAGAACCTCTAAGCGCGAAACATCATAGCTAAGCGACAGTTCTGCATTGTTGTCGATAAACATAGACTTAATGCTGAGGAACCGTAGCCAACTGCTCTGGGCGGCTGCCGACGTGATAGGCAGGTGTGCTTCGCCTGCCCGCTGTAGGTCTGCCGCCAGGGCCTCTGCAACGGGTCCGCCAGACCTACCGTAGGTGCGGACGATGGAGTACATCCTGTCGCTTACCGCCTCGAAGTACGCCGCTTCGAGCAATGCCCGTGCCTCGAGAACCACCGGATCCTGATCCGGCGAAGAAGACGGGTGCGGAAAGATCTCCTGTGCGCGCTCCCACGCGGCGTGCGACTGCAGAGTAAGAGCTCGCAATGCGTGATTGCCCACCAGCGTTGCATTCTCTAGCGCATCTTCCATTTTCTGCTGCGCCCAGTGAAAACACCCCCGCAAACGAAGGAAATCTGTATCCTGCACGGCTGATATTCCACGCCGCGTTGCCGAACGTTCGGCGAAATACTGGCGCATGGCACGCAAGATTACATTCAGCAGCTCCCGCTTGGCTTCCGGCAACCTCCGAACGAACGGCTGGGAGCCGTGCTGTGCCTTGATTTTTGCCTCGCTATACACCTTCTGCGAAGCAATGGCATCGAATAACAGTTCCGACTGATTTGTTTGGCCAAGTACGTGCTTTCGCAGTTCCAGCTTGACATAGCGCTTTTCCGACTGGGAAAGCCCCCTAATCAGTGTGTGTAGCTCGTCTGATGCCTGTCTTGACATAGGAGAAATATCGGAAAATTTGTCCGATAATGGTTCATGGCTGCTTTAGGTTGCATCATGAATTCTCATCATCAACAAGGAACACGATAATGCTACACAATCTGCGGCTTTGGATTGCGCTGGTGGTGTACGTTGTACTGTTGGTTGCAACGCACGTACTTGGCCGGTAATGCTAGTAGCGAAGCACGGCGGCGGCGCCGGTAGCTTCGGGCATAACCTCTGTGGGTAGCACTAAAACTCGGCCACCCTTCTTCAGTACCAAGACAGACAAATCGTCGAGCAGATCGTTAATGTCCGTCTGGGCGATATCATCAAATCGCACATCCCCGGTTGCGGGATTTATTCGTCCCGGAACCTGGCGCGTGGCTTCTACCAGAAGCGTGTCTACTCTGCCCTCTGTGGCAGCAAATGCAATCTCCACTAGGTCATTCAGACCTCGGCCCTGCGAACGGGCTTCCACGTAGGTGTTAATTCTCTCCCGGCTGTTAGCATGTACGTAGGGTTCAATAATTCCCCATGCGCGGCGCACAAGTTCCTTGTGCGAAATGCCATCGGGATGCACCGGTATTCCTTCGAGAAGAATGTTTGGGTTCTTGCGGACCTTCTGGAATACACTGAGTTGTTCCGGTAAGCCGGCCAGAATAAGGGGCAAACCCGACTTGCGAGAAACATGCTCTGTAACGGCCTTGTCTACCACGCGGAAAAACCGCTCTGTGTCTATCTCGATCTCGTCGCTTACCGTAGTGTGGGCGATGGACCTTGGAGTGCCGCCGGAATTCGATCGGGCGAAGCTTCGCTCCGATAGCTCGCTTCCGAGAGCGTCTTCGATGGTAAGTGGCACAAGCGGACCAGCGTCTACAACTTCTAATCCGTCGCGGTCTCCCTCGTAAACACGGATGTGGTTGCGTGTTACGGCTAGAACATTGTATCGATCGGTTGTTTGCAGTAGTCTTAGAAGGGGCTTAACATGAAATCTATCCGCCACAATAGAGGTATCGGGCACGGATCGGTCGAGATGTATTGCCTCGAAGAAATCCGGGGCAGTAAACACCGCGATGCCATCCTTCCGTGCATTCCAAAACTCTTCATCTATCAACAGTGCATTTAGCGGGTCGGTTAGCCGCTGAACCGTTGGCGCATCATACGTGGTGGAGAGGGAGTCGGCAACGGCACGAACAAGAGCTCGATACCGAGTTACATCATCTCTGCGCTCTGGTTGCGTGCGATGTGTTCCCAAATAAATACTGCAGCATGGCGCAGACGATACGGCAAGAATGGCTTCGAGTGTGGGGTTGGCAGCAGAGCGCATGGCTGACTCCTATGGTGATGAAGAGTATGTGGTGCAATGTCCACCGTAAAAAGAACACGAAGCATGACGTACGTCATGGTTTTCGAAAGTGAACTATTCCCGCTTGGACACAAAAAACACGCGGACGAGTTCCGTCCGCAACAAGTGCATACACACCAGATGGCAGTAGAGAAAGTTCCCCTAAATCTCTGGCTGTTAACGCAAGGTTCCCACGCGTGTCGAAAACAGAGGCAGGATAATCACGAAGGCCTTCTTCTGAAAGCACCGTTTTGGAGCATACTGATGTAGGGGTGGCTAGAATCCTTGCGCAGAACACTGCAGCTACACTGTCTACAAAAGGTGCATCGTTCACAGCGTGATCTGCTCCATTATAGATCAGGGTTTTGTGGAGTTGCGCCGGTATCCCACGCCGCTCAAACTCCGACTGAAGAGCACAGCTTCCGTGCAGGGTTGGATAGTTTGCACCAACATTGAGTGGCAAACCCCAAAGCCCCTTCTCGGTTCCACAGGCCACAACCCGATCATTGCGTTGATGATAGCTAAACGTGGGAACAAAGGGCGCACCCCCAAGGATGTTCAGAGAAGTAACAGCGCCGAAGATGTTCACCACCGCCCGAAGCGAAGGAAGGGCAGACCCGTCTGGTGGCGCAGCACCATCAATTGGGCCCAGAGGTGGACGCTGAAATGTCTCAAGACCACGAACTACGGGCCCCACCGCACCAAGAGCAACCGGGAGAGAATCGGCGGAGTCATAATATGCTGCGTGGAGTGCTGTGATTGCTCCGGCGCTACCACCGCCGATGATCATCCGCGCAGTGTCTATGCGATATCGCTCGCGGCTGTATACAAGAAAGCGCAGTGCCGATCGCAAGTCCTGTACTGCACGAAAACATGCGCGCACAACCTCGGCCTGGTCGTACGCAAATGGCGCGTCAAGTGGGAACGCTCCGTAGAAGCCTAGTCGGTACGAAATGGTAACAGAAACATAGCCGCGTTCGGCCCACGTTTGTGCCAGTTCGTTCATCTCGTTTCTATTGCCACCGGTAAAGCCCCCTCCATGAACCCACACTATGCAGGGACGGCTTGTGGACCCATCGTTGACAGGATAAAAAATATTCATCCGAAGAGTATCCAGGGCTCCGTTAAAGCGTGTGGCCGTGGTGTACGCAACATCGTTGTCTGAATACGCAGCAAACGAGCGTGACACAAAGTTTTGTGCTGCCGCATCAAGAGTAAGAATGAGTGTGCTAACCGCCAATAGTATAAAGGGGAGAACGTTCATAGCCCACAATCTGCAAAACCAATAGGAAAAATGCATATGCGTACATCGGTGTTTATTGCCACCAGCATAGACGGATACATTGCACGGGAAGATGGTAGTTTGGATTGGTTGGTTGATACATCGGGTGAGGAATCCGGAGAGGACTATGGCTACGCGGCGTTTATGGACACCATAGACACGGTTTTACTGGGAAGGAACACATTCGATGTAGTTGCAGGCATGGACCAGTGGCCATACACCGGCAAGCGCGTTGTTGTGTGCTCTAACACAACAACGGTAGTGGACTATCCGGAACGGATTCGCGGCCTCTTTACGATTGTTGCTGGCAGTGCAGACGAGGCATGGGATGTTGTGTGCAGCGAGGGTGCGCAGCACGTGTACGCCGATGGTGGCCGCTTAATTCAGGCGTTGTTGCGGAGTGGACGCATTAACGACGTAACGATAACGCGAATACCCATAATTCTTGGTCAGGGTATACCGCTGTTTGCCAATACACAGCGCGACATCCTCTGCGAACATGTTTCCACAAAGGACTACAATTCTGGCTTTGTGCAAAGCACGTATCGTTTGAAGTATCTACAGTAAACTCTTGGAGGTGTGGAGAGTTTCGTTTACAGCGTACGTAAAACCGGGCTGTAATGCATACGCACCAACACTTCCGCGGGTATTGAGCGCTAGAATACCCACCTGAAAGTCGCGAACATTGGGGTGCATCTTTGCAATTCGCTGTATTGCCGTTACGCATGCTTGTTGAGGCGATGCACCATTTCGCATGCGTTCTACCGCCAGAAAAGAAGCAAGCGTGCGTAGAACCGTTTCTCCTAGTCCGGTGCAGGTGGCGGCACCAACCTCGTTGTCTGCATACAGTCCGGCGCCAATAATGGGCGAGTCGCCAACGCGACCATGATGTTTGTAGGCAAGTCCACTCGTTGTGCATGCACCGGCGATACTACCCTTGGCATCTAATCCTATAAGGCCAATAGTGTCGTGATTCTCAATGTTGATAACGGGTTTGTAGTGTTTCTGCTTGCACCATTCTTCCCACGCACGCCGAGATTGTTCCGTGAGAGTATTTGGCAACTGTTCTATGCCAAGTTCACGAGCAAAACGTTCTGCGCCTGCGCCAACCATCATTACGTGGGGGGTGTTTTCCATCACCTTGCGTGCAAGATGTACGGGATGTGCAATACCCTGAACAAAACACACCGAACCTGCCAATCCGTTGCCTTGCATGATGCACGCGTCTAGCGTTACAATGCCATCCCGATCTGGTAAGCCCCCTAACCCAACACTAAGATTAGTGGGGTCGGACTCTACCACCATCACTCCAGCTTCTACGGCATCGAGCACCGAGCCCCCGTTGCCCAGCGTTTGTAGTGCTGCCACGTTTGCAGGCATACCATGATCCCACGTAGACACAAAGGTTGGAGATAGGGGGCCTGCGGCAACCATTTTCTGTGCGGAGCTGAGCGACGCCAGGCCCATGGTACCAGCGATAAAGGAACGTCTGTTCATGTGTGCGAACATACGGCAGACTGTGCCGGTGCCGCCTTGCCCCGCCCCCCCCCGCCTGCCCCTGCAACCCAAGGCTTTAGCCTTGGGTTGCAG
>DAITNB010000046.1:0-13329 GCA_036834845.1 bacterium
CGCCCCGCCCGTGCGTGGTCGGACGCTCTTCCATTAACTTTGCAGGTATGACTAGACAACAGCTTTGCCAGAGCATATACAACGTTGCACACCTGACGGGTGAGTTCCTGCTTCGTAGCGGTAGAACCAGCAACGAATATTTTGATAAGTACCAGTTTGAAAGCGATCCGCAGATACTTGCTGCGATTGCAGAACACCTAGCCCCCTTAGTGCCTCCTGATACCGAAGTGCTTGCCGGTTTGGAAATGGGCGGACTGGCCATCTGTACGATGCTGTCGCATCAAACGGGTATACCAGCAGTGTTTGTGCGCAAAAAGGCCAAGGAATACGGCACGTGCAAGCTTGCAGAGGGTCCGGCTATTGCTGGTAAGCGGGTTTGCGTAGTGGAGGACGTGATAACTAGTGGCGGTCAGGTAGTGATCAGCGGAACCGAACTTCGGTCGCTCGGTGCACACACAACGAATGTTGTATGCGTAATAGACCGCGAACAAGGCGGGCGGGAAGCCCTGCGCGAAGCGGGATTCGAATTGAATGCGTTGTTTACCATGACGGATTTTAAAGGCGCGCAATGAAGATTATCAGTTGGAATGTGAACGGAGTGCGGGCCGCACATAAGAAGGGATTCTTGGATTGGGTTGCCGAAGCCAAGGCCGATGTAATCTGTATTCAAGAAACCAAGGCAGACGCTGATAAAATTCCGGATGAGGTTAAGGGGCTTAACGGATACCACACGTATTGGCATTCGTGTTCTATCAAGAGTGGCTATAGTGGTGTTGGTGTGTTGTCGAGAATCAAACCAGAGAACGTTACAGAGAAGATTGGAATTGATGAGTTTGATGGTGAGGGCCGTATCCTCGAGATAGACTATGGTTCGTTTCTGCTCTACAACATCTACTTTCCGAATGGATCCTCTGGCAATAAGCGTGTGCCGTTCAAACTTCGGTTCTACGATGCAGTGATGGAGCGCTGGGCTATGCAGCGTGCAGAAGGCCGTTCCATATTGGTGTGTGGAGACTATAACATTGCCCACAAGCCCATAGACTTGGCAAGGCCGAAGGAGAATGAAAAAACTACCGGCTTCCTGCCCGAAGAGCGCGCGATTCTCGACGAAATGGCTGCAGGGGGCTGGGTAGACACGTTTCGTGAGTTTCATCCAGACGAACCGGATTGGTACTCATATTGGGACCAGATAACGAGAGCTCGCGAACGGAATGTTGGTTGGCGAATAGATTACCATTGGATTACCGAAGATTTGCGTCCAGCTCTGAAGAATGCTTGGATCTCAACAGACGTAATGGGTAGCGATCATTGTCCGGTAGGTGTGGTACTGAATCCGTGAGAATCATGATGCATATCTCGTGCTGAAGTCTGATAAATGCCTGTTGAGCGATCTCGGTGCTGAATGGATGCTTCGTGTGTCTTTCGCAATTGTTTACGTGTGGTTTGGCGCTCTAAAGCCCCTTGGAGTTTCTCCCGCTCACGAGCTTGTCACAAGCACGCTGAGCTGGACTACAACGGATCAGGTTGTTAACATTCTTGGTTTCTGTGAGATAATCGTTGGTTTGATGTTTTTGATTCCACGAGTGACCAAGGTTACTTTACTAATGTTTGTGTTGCACATGGTAGGTACCGTTATGCCGCTGCTGTTTCTTCGTCATATTAGTTTTGTGCATTGGCCTTATGCGCTTACATTGGTTGGTCAGTACATCGTTAAGAACGCGGTGTTCCTTGCAGCGGGAGCTGCACTGTGGGTATTGTATCGTGGGAGGAAAACCTCAACCCTAGTGAAATAGGGCGGAAGTGATCAGTTATAGCAAGTTAAATGTGAAAGTACGTATGGGGTTGGGTAAGAAGTATGTTATGATTGTGTGTGATTAACTAGCGAGGTGGGTATGTGGGTCCTTCTATTCTGTCGATATCTGGCCATTGTAGCCGTAATAGCTACCACCGTTCTATCTGATGCTGCGGCGCAGCGCACACCAAAACGTGGGATGTACCTGCCATCTGTTCGAGCACGGAGAATGGTGTGTGAAGACTCGTTACAGATGTTTCAGATCAAGAGTCCGATACTCACTTCGCTACCACCGCTCCAAACAAACATGCCCTTAGATGTGCTTGTGGCCTACATCGGTGCAGATAGCATTGCGCGGACGGCTACGCCACGCCAGATGAATGGAATTGTAGACTCAATGTTCTCGCTCAATGATACACTGAAGCAGTTTGGAAAGTATCTGTATCAGGTTGTTGATTGGAACCCGGTGTTGTTCATGCAATATCAGCTAGAGACACAATACCGTAGAAAGGGTATACCCAATGACACACTGCACTTTGTAGATGAAAACGGAAATCCAACCGATACGGCAGCAGGTGCCCTTCCTGATCTATACCGCATTGGCTTAACGTTTGCCATACCAGCAATGCGCAGCAAGTACGTGAAGTATGCACCCAGTGGTATGACGAAGGAAGCAGCACGAGCCCTGTTAGTGGCTGATTACGTTCTACGTGTTCGTGTAGACTCAGTAGACTCCTGCAGGAATTACCAAACCCCCGAATCAACTGCTCTTCGCTTCTCCGCGTATGCTACCGTTCTTGACACTCTTAAGGGAAAGGTTTTCCCGAACCTCTGTCAGAACCGGAGCCAGTACCTTCAACCGTACCAACAGGGTCTGCGAAACAAGGAAGACGTTCCACAACCACACTCGTCCTCTCCCGGTATCGCATGCAACAAGATCCGTTTCGAATATTGGAAGGGAGCTTACAGGACAGGCGACTACACGGCGGCGGGTTTAGGCAAATTCTATAGGGACACGGTATTTCTAGATCAAGAGCAGCACTTCACCATACCCGCGGGCACAGAGTGCATTGTATTCCTTCAGTTCCATAATCCACTTGTTGATGACGACTATGACTATTTCAATCTCGACCTTGGTATGAATTCATCGTACGGAATTCTCCGAATTTCCGATAACACCGTCGTAGATCTCAACAAGGTGTGGTGGCCGTCAAATCTTACGGCGGGGCAGTTTACTACGCGGTTCAACCAGCTCGTACAGCAGATAACCAATCCTTGAGGAAGGCAAAAGTGAGACCCCTTGCTGTAATTCTCTCATTCCTTTGCACGAGCGTTGTAACTGCCCAGCCAAGTCACACCATCAATTGCGACCCTAACTGTCTGCAGAAGAAGCACAAGTACGAATTCTGCACTACCAATGAAGCCGGATCGGCATACTATAAGCATGTTTGTGTTGAGAGTCCGCATGCAACTACTGATCCGGTTACCGGGCAGCCACTCAGGCATTATCATCCTTCTATTAACTCTCTTGGTCTAATTTATTGCGTACTTGAAGATCAGAAGACGAGCGATCTCTATCTCGGTGGCAACAGCTATCAACCGCTCAGGTACTTCCTACCGAATGGACAGTCTACCTTGGTCTACGACCCCACACCACAGGCCTTGGAGACGAATGTGGAGAGTGCAACACGCGAATGGACGAAGTGTTGCGATAAAAATGGAGTGAAGCTCGCGTACACAAGCTCGTCGTGGCCAAACACGGGTCCAGAATGCTGCCTTGTTGTCTATTGGTCAAGTAATGAGAGCAGATTTCGAGTTCCAAATAGTGATGATCCTGCGCTTGCTATTACTAGACGTATTGGTAGCAGTGCAACCTCATGTAATGGAGTGGCATGTGACCCAGCATATGAGAAGAGAGCACAAATTGTACTCAACGCGTCAGACAAATTTAAGGGCCCTACAATAGGAAGGAACGTCATTCCTACTCGCTACTTCTCGAACATTGATCTTCCGCCAAACATCGAAACTCGAATGAAGGACGAGGGGTATGAATACTACGATTTACGGTCTGTACTCGTTCATGAGATAGGCCACGTGTTTGGAATTGCGCACGACAATGGCCCAGATGACAACGGTGATGACTGCGAAGACGACCCAAGTGTTATGGACAGTAAGCTGGGTAGTTGGGTGAAGCGGCGCTCTATATCCGCTTCCGACTGTTGCAAGTTTCAGAAAATCTATTGTTGTGCAGAAACAACTACGTCCATCACGGATGATGAAGGTAACGAGCCTACCGGTGAAGAATATGTTTGCAATGTTACCGCTTCGACAGGCCAGGAGCTACGCGCACAGATATATGGGATTGACGGCCGGCTACTCAACATCGTACCTATTCCAGCCACAACCAGAGTGCAAGAGCTACGCTCAATATTGCGGGCTGATCCAGGCGTCTATATTGTCGTGATTCCACGACCATCCGGTTTCAGGACATTCAAGATGCTGGTTTCACGTTAGGACGGGTACAATTATTCACCAATGAGGGCAGGAGAGAACATGAAAGCAATCGGAATCTCAACAGTAGTTCTCACATTCTTGTGGGTTACTTCAGTATGTAATGCCACGGTGCTGCGGCAGCATACGTACAGTTCGCATGCCACTCCGGGGTCCCCTTCAACGGCACGGTTGTTTACTGCGTCCAGTTGTTCGGGAGTGTACCAATACGTAAACGTAGAGTGCTATAACAATAGATGTGACCTTATCTGTTACGGCTCAGGCAATCTTTGTTGCAATTGGGCAGTAGGGGAGTCATTTTGCCACTGGTGCGACTACTATGTGTCTGACGCTAATTCGCTTTACACTCTTGGGGATGTCAATTCGATGATCCACTACGCAGAGGGTCAGATTCTGAACAACACGTCATCGGGTTCCTACAGCTCGAATCTGGTTGTGGGGAGTCTAACGTATTACAGAACAGTGACGTGGAATTACAACACCTCCACGGGTGAACGCTCTGTAGACGTAACTGTAGTGGAGTCGAACTAAGTGTTGCTCCGCTGCCGTAACGTTATTGAGTTAGAGGAGCAGTTATGAACCATGTGTCATTGCGAATGGCGGTAAGCTGTGTTGCCTGGGCACTGATTCTACAATGCCCTCTTAGGGGGCAGAGTATGTTACCAACAGAACCAGCCGGGCTGTTTGAGGTGAAGACGTATCTGCTTGACAGTACCTACAAGGCGAAGCGTGATGTACTTGTGGCAGATCTCAATGGCCAACTGATGGTAACCCATCGCGAACAAGTGTATCGGGACTCAACGAGGTGGCAGGTTGAGTTAGAAGAACTCGGTACAAGTCGGCGATCACATCTCTGGATGCCCAATCCTCCGCATCAACGACCATTCTTCATCGGCGTTCATCAATACGAAGGGACGCTGATTCTTGTTGAGTTAACATATGTTTGCTTCTTTGTAAAGAGCGCGGACTCAACGTGGCAGTACCAGTCTCGATTGGAGCTACCCAATATGGTGTTGTATTCACGGCAACAGGGAGACAAGATTGTTCTTTGGAGCGACCAATATGGGAGTAGTGCTAGACCCACAACGTACTTCTATAGAACTACCTTAGACGTGCCAACTCGTACCATCGGAGCGGTACAGGACATTCAACTATCACGCGGTGCATCAATGATGTTTATGCAACCAAGAAGCGTAGTGTCAGCTACTAATGGGAGCACTCTTG
Organism: bacterium; assembly: GCA_036834845.1. Taxonomy (GTDB): domain Bacteria; phylum Bacteroidota; class Ignavibacteria; order Kapaibacteriales; family Kapaibacteriaceae; genus UBA10438. The sequence continues at coordinate 5,528 of DAITNB010000046.1, forward strand.
TAGCAGACGTATCTCAGTACCGCGTTAAGATTTGGACAACAAACAGAGACACAGTAACGTTGGAACGTGTCCCACCTTCTTGGTTGTCCAAGGATGGTACAGATTCAACTCTTAACAGACAGGCAGTTCCCCAACGTGACTTCGCAGACTTCAACAGGGTGCGTCTTGGAGTGAGTCTCATCCACCGCGCATCATTGCTAAACGACTCTCTGGCGCTTGTGATGTGGACAACACCAAGAAGCGGCGATGGAGCAACGATGATGCTTGACCTCTATTACGACATGTGGTCGAAGAATAATGGTAAGTGGACATTGGCAGAAAGCGATGTTTCTACAGCCTGGCCAAGTGCACCAAAAGGGCTTGTGCAACATGCTAATCTTTCATTCTCAACTCGCGTTGCTACCCTTGGTGATATGATGTACGATTTGCGCGAACACCCTGGTGATGATGTCGCAGTCACGTGGCCATCCGTAGACGCATACGAGAATGCATGCCAGCGTTACTTTGCGGAGCATGAGCTGCGATTTGCTATAACGTTCTGGAAGCGAAAGTGAACTGCACAGGGTTGTTCGTCCTTGTTCTAGTTAGTAACGTTCATACACTTCTTGGGCAGGACACACTTCGGTACACGGCCCACCATCCTTTCCGGTTGGAGACGGTGGCGGGCACCGAAGTATGCGTAAGCAACAGAAGCAATGTTGCCCTAATAGTATCCAACGGTATTGCTTGTGGGGCATGCCATACGGTAATAGAAGAAGCTGTTCAGGCTCTCGACTCGACGTTCTCGATAATCGTTGGAGTTGTAACACGCAGCAACAGTTCAATATCGCGCCGAGAGTCTGTTCAATGGGTAAAGAGACTTGTGCAGACTCCGGAGATCTACCTGCTGTATCAATCTGACTATAGCAACAATTGTACGCCAGAATTCACAGTAGATACCACCTTGCAGTCACCGTTTCTCCTGGTACTTAGAAATGGAAGCCCAACTGCCACAGTGCCTTACCACGACTTGTTCCTGGATGAGGACAACACACTACCAAGTGTGGAGCAGGTAAAGACTCGAATAGCAGAGTTCATGAGTGCACGCGAGTAGACACCGTAGAATGTACACGAACACCTAAAGCGTAACCAGTCCCCGAAACCCTCGTGAAGCATAGTAGGACTGCGCTCCGTTGTGGTACACGAACACTCTACCAAATCGGTAGTCTCCGAACAGTGCGCCGCCCCTTTCCCGAACATCTGCTGGTGTTGATATCCAGCTAGACGTCTTCATGTCGAAGGGGCCAAACTTCTGAAGCAAAATGTATTGTGACTCAGTGAGAATGGTAACTCCCATCTCTTGGGCAAGTTCCATGGCACTAGATGATGGTGCATTTTCCTTTCGTGAAGTTCGGGCAGCACTGTCGTAGCACAAGCTACGTCTGCCCGATGGCGACTCCGCAGAGCAGTCTACAAACGTTATCAACGCAGAGCGTGGGTCAAGGACAACCACATCTGGTTCGCCTCCAGACTCTTCCATTTGTTGTATGGTAGCAAGAGTCTTCTTGTTTTTAGCCAAGGCCTCGGCCACCGTACTCCACTCCATCTGGGTATGACGGTGGGTGTTGCTACAAAATCGCTGCTCCAGTAACTGTAGTACATTGCCAGAAGTATTCACGGCTGTGCCCCTTAGTTGTAGCCAGCAATATTATAGTTTCCATACCAAATCTCTACCACGGCCTTCTGCGGTCCGATCTTTGGCTTGGTATCTCGGGAGCTCTCGTTAAAATCTCCGGACATTGTCTTGGGGATCTCAAAGGAACCGATGTCCATGAACAGCTTTGTGTAACTCGGTAATCCATACTCGCGTGCCTGCGCGTTGTTGTACACCAGTTCTGCCGTAATGGTGCCGGCATTCTTGGTAGTGGATACCACCTTTCGTACAACCATTACCGTTGTGTCTATCCAAAGGGTGGCAACAACTACGTCCGATGCTTCATCCGTGGGGAGCACCTTAACTTTACGCATCGAGGTGCCTTGCCATATCTCCGCTCCCATGTCTACGGCTGCATAATCCTTGCTCAGCAACTTCAGCGCACTCATAGCGGCCCCGTGCTTTGGAATCATCGCAAAACCGGGAGCGTCTATCGTTGTTTTATCTGGTGCTATGTGCTTCAGGGTTGCCGTGGATACGGGTACCTTCATAAAGGGCACGTCAACCTTTATGGAAAGTTCTACGGTGTATCGCTGTACACGCTGCATCTTGGCCTTAAGCTCGTCGAGGAGCTGCGTGGCGGTGCGAGCTGCCTGAGATGTGCAGGGGGCGAGCACTACCAGTAATACAACGAGGCACCGTGTCATGTAAGGATGTCCTTCCTACGCATTATAATCTGCGTGGCTGTGTAACACGCCACTATGTGTGAAAGCAGAACCGAGGCCGATACTCCAACCTTGTTCCAGTTCACGGGGTTATCGAACAGGAACTTCCAACCATTCATGTGGTTGGTAAAGAAGATTGGTCGCAGGTAGTCGAACAATGGGATATCTATGGCCGAGATGATTGTCATCACAATGATGATGGCCATGGTGCTCATGATGGGACCAATGGCGTTTTCTACAAGTGATGAGAAAAGAAAGGCAACTGTGGCAACCGTTGTCATTGATAACGCCGCATAACCATATGCAAGTGCAAAGCGCCACCAGATATCGGATTCCGATAGTATGGTAATCTGCGTCCGGATTACAACAACCTCTCCAGTCCCAAGTAGTGATACGCCAAGACCCAAAGATAATGCGGCCATAAACACGACAAGCAGATTGGTGTAGGTTACGGTGGCAAGGTACTTTGCTAGCACCATTGTGTGCCGCGAGAGCGGTCGTGTGAGAAGAATTCGGTACGTGCCCATAGTTGCCTCTCCGGCGAGTACCTCCCCTGCTACCAGTGCGATGAGAAACGGAACGTGAACGTAAAGCGAACCAAAGATGATGTAGCTAACGGTGTAACCATTCATCAGATTGCCTGTGAAATCAAAGCTCTGCTGGAGTGTTTGCGTGGCAAACCCGAGATATTGTCCCCCTTCTACTCCCATTGCAGCAACTACAACAGGTATTAATACGCCCAGGGCAATAAAGCCGATGAAGGTGCGCCACTTCGAAAACATCTTCGACATCTCAACACGGTACGCCGTATACATCACAACGCCCCCTGTGTAAGACTGATGAAGTACTCTTCTAACGAGCGGACCGGCGAAACCCCCAGTAGTGGAATCTCATTGCTTGATAGGTGCGTAACTAAGTGTGCGATTTCATCACGTTTCAGCATGATCACGAACGCTGTGTTGGTGCTAGACTGAACATATTTACCGAGGGACGTGCCGTAGACTACGGTCAGCGCTTGCTGCACGAGTGGTGTTTCGACGGTTACTTTTAAGCGTCCTGCATTCAGTAGGTCCTGAACAGCCCCTTCAACAATAGCTTTGCCACGATTAATTATGACCATTCGCCTAGCGGTAAGTTCAACTTCAGGAAGGATGTGGGAAGAGATGAAGATGGTTTTTTTGTGATCTGTTGCTAACTCAAGAATGAGATCACGAATGTCTACCATACCCTGTGGGTCGAGTCCGGTAGTGGGTTCGTCTAACACAATCAGGTCTGGAGAGTGCAAGAGTGCCTGCGCAATTCCAAGACGCTGTTTCATACCGTGCGAGAAGGTTCTTACCTTACTTGTTGCCCTACTCTCCAGACCAACAATGCCCAGGATGCGTTTTAACGATGCAGAGGAAACATCTACTCCACTTAACCGGCCAAGTAACTCCAGATTTTTCTGCGCTGTAAGGTAGTTGTAGAAGTCCGGACGCTCTACAATTGCACCAACTCTTCGTAGAATTTGCGTTCGATGTGTGGTTAAGTCGAGTCCAAATATGTTAATACTGCCCGATGTGGGTCGAATCAGAGAGAGCATCATACGGATTGTGGTACTCTTGCCGGCTCCGTTAGGCCCAAGAAAGCCATATACGTCTCCACGTTCCACCGAGAGGTTCAAGCCCGACACCGCCGAGAAAGCACCATACTGTTTGTGGAGGTTACGTATTTCGATGACTGGAGGGGGCATGTGGCGCGTTAACGCAAATTGAAGGAAAAAAGTGCCCCCGGGCCACAAATGGAGAGGTTGCTATGTGTTCTTTGTATCTATTGCACCTTCAGCAATTTAACAATGCCTGTATTACCGCGTTCTGCTCCCAATACGAGATACATTCCTCGCGGCCATGTGTCTGTTTCGATAGTTAGTTCCTGATTTCCCCCGATGTTGCTTACAAGGGGTTGCAGATTCATCATTAGCTCTCCTCGAGAGTTAACAATGGAAAGATGTTGCACGCCGCCCCGGGCCCGGGTTGCATTTACAACAGTAACCGTAACAAATTCATTGAACATGCGCGGATGAGCGTCAATAGCAAAACCGGGAACGCCTGGGTCTCCATGTGTTGAAGTGGCCAGCAATGCCAACATAGTAACCGAGGTGAGTACTCTTGAGATCAAGGCGTTACCATAATAATGCGGTAGGTGGTGTTTCCTCCAAGCGAGGTTTGCGCAACATACGTACCTGTGGCAGGTGGAGTGGTAAGCTGCTCAGCGGGAATGCGGCTGCCCGTGAGTGTGATTAGTGCGTTTAGTGCGACTCTCTCGCGTTGCCATACTTGTTGGTGCGCGTGCCATGATTGAGCAAGCGGTGGGAGTACGGGCTCAACAACACTGGACTGTTCGTTTGCTACTGAAGAAGAAATATCTGATCCATACACGCCCGTAGTGGTACAGAAGTACACTCTGCTGCGTGGCTGGTGTTGGAACATGGAGATTACGAAGGTGCCGGGATCGATTCCTGGCACGTCGTACACCTCCCATGAGCCACCATCGTTGGTGCTTCGCAAGAGGCCGTCTACCGTTAACAGCAGGAGCGAGCCATCGGTATCAATAGCACCATTGCCTCCCAGCAGGCGATAGGCACTGGAGACTGCAGAGGAGTGTACAAGTGTCCACGATCTTCCCATGTCCGTAGAGCGCATCACTTGCCGGTCATCGCAGATATGACTCTTTGTTTCTAGAACAGGGGCGTTATCATCGGACCTGCGAGGAGTTGTGTCTCGTACCACGCGTGTTGCCGAGGTAACAATGGAGCCGTCTGCAAGAAGGATGTGACCAAGGAAATATGGCGATTCTAACGGCTGTTGGCTGCGCACCCAGGTACGCCCTCCATTGGTAGAGCGGGCAATGAAGCCACATCTGTAGGATAACTTCTCGAGCGACTCGGAATCCTGAATGGCAATGCCGTTAACAAATGCCAACAGAGTTCCGTCGGAAAGTTCTGTGAGAGCACTCACAAAGCCCGTTCCACCCGGAGCACTACAGTCTAGTTGCGCAAGATCTACGAGTAATGTATCGCCATTTTCATTGTGGCTACGAATCACGGAGCTGTCTGCTATGATAAGCTCGCCGGAACTACGGCGAGGCACGGCCGTGGCGGCACCGTTATGTACGGTTGCCCGAAAACGCCCATCGCGGGTCAACTGTTTGACGGTAGTTCCTGGCATGAGTATTTCGTTGGAGCCCACAAAGGGTGTTCGTAGTCCACGGCTTGTTTGTATGCGTGGTCCGTGCACCTTGGCATCAGAGTACACCTCGCCACGGAGGGCGCTGGCACGCAACAGCCCGGGCGCGCCGGACGATTTTGCCACGGCCATGTCATGCGGGCCCACAACAACAATGCTACCTGTAGTGTCGGTAAAGCCCATGAGGGCTGGTACGAATTCCAGTTCATCTAACACACCGGCAACTTCGTTGAGCCAAACGGTTTGGCCGTCGCTGCGAACGATGGGAGTTGGGCTGGTGTCCACAAAGAGGGAATATCGTAGAACAGAATCAGCAATGCTTCTAAAATTGCTCATGTACCCCGGTGGAAAGCCAGGAATGATAGCCCCCCGCGACACCTGGTTGGAATCTCTGCGTAGGTCGACCCTTGCATAAAAGAGTGAGTCACCAATAGAGCCCTGTGTTATGGAATACACATCCCTCGCGCCAGAGTTGTTTGCGGCGTTAAGGATCCCCGACACCGAATCACGCAGCACCCACGAGCCCCCTTGCCACTCTGCATACCAGCCAGCGGAAGCAAACATGTACAGCCGGCCTTGAGTGGTACTAACAAGCCGAACATTTTGAAGATTTACGGTCCCCTCCACGCCACGCACAGTAACAACGGAATCGATACGGTAGAGAGTACTGTCGGTTATGTTACACATCCATAAGGTATCGGCATCATTCGCCGTGCGCCCACGGGAAATCCATGTTATGGAGTCGGCTCCCAGTAGCCCGGGAGTTATTTGGCTACGGGTAAAATGCGGAAGTGGGTAGGCCCTATTGCCTAGCCCTGGAGTAGCCATGTAGAAGCGTGTAGGAGAAGAAGTTGCCAATAACATTACGGCGCTGTTCGCCACTGGACGCATGTCCATGGGCACATCAAACCATGTGGAAGCGCAGTCTACACTTACGCGGTTTTTGTACGAGCCATCGGGACGTGCGAGTGTGATAAAGAGCGATCCGTCGTTGCGGAGGCTGGCAAAGTCCACACGTGTGCCCGCACTATCACCGGCTGTAAACGACAGTGGGTGCGCAACACCCAACGTGTCGAATCGGAAAAACCTCTCTCCCAGGAAGCCACGCTGATGAACAAAAAACTCGCCATTCTGGCACGGGCACATATAACTATACTCGTAGCCAGCCGAGTTTAGGGTGGCTGCAACAGGCAACAGTATTCCCGTTCGAAGATCTACGTTATAGATACCCTTTGCCGAGATACCAACAAACAATCCGTCCATACCACTACTTCTGTTGCCGGGTGAAAAGAGAACTGGTTGTTGTGTTACGGTTGTGTGTCGCTCCCGATACAGCAGTGTAGCGGTTTGTGCTTGAATACAAACTGCAGAGAGGAGAAGAACGAAGCAAAACATTGGAGCACTTCTTGGTATCATCGAACACCCTCATATAGGTTAATATGCTGGGGCACAACTGCGTTGCGCCCCAACACAAACAACAAGTGTTTCAAGAGAAAGTTTCTGTAGCGTTTAGGGCGTGGCCTACATTATTTGCAACACGTGGGTGTTGGGCAGGTGATAACCTGCGTACATGGCGGAATCGAGCACGTTACGTTTTCATCGTCGCAGTACCATGTGTTCGTTAACTCACAGTCTCCACTTGCCATGCGTCGCCACTGGAAGGCAATTCTACAACATCCGCCGATACCGCATCGGTCAATACAACCGGTGGTCTGGTTTACGCGCACGCACATTGGGGTTTTGATCGTCCAGCAGTACAGATCTCCAATGGTTAGTCCTACGTTAGCGCCCATGATGCCCGGGTTCTTGCAGGGATTAAGTTCACACAATATTGCACCGAATACCTGTTGTGCGTCAATTACTGCGGGCTTGTTGCCAATAAAGCACACCTGCGTGATGCTTGTCTTCTGATTCTGTTGTCCAGAGTTTTCACAGTCTCTTTCTAGGATGCCGGATTCCGTGCACCCAACAACACCAACGTTATACGCCGTGCCACCAATGCAGATGGACAAACTGGCAAGCAGCGTATCTGCGGGCTGGCACACACAACTGTTTTGCGCCTGCACAGGCGCGTGCCAAAAACACATCAATGTTGCTACCACCATGCTAAAGGAAAGGTAGCGCACGTGGGTAAATAGGATTGGGTTGGCATGGTGCCTCCTAAACACAAAAAATGGGTTAGACTAACGCTGCATCAGTATGATGCAGTACGTAATACCC
>DAITNB010000047.1:0-13028 GCA_036834845.1 bacterium
GATCTCGGTGGGATAGGCCTTTACGACTCGTTTGGGTATTGCAGTATTCCTAGGTTTCTGCTGTTAGCATTGTATTGGTGAGTGTCGGTTGGTTGGTGGAACGTAACACGGGATCGATTCTTTGTCTTCCCGGAAGAATAGCTTCCAGGAGGACTAGGTTTTATCTTCGCATATGCGCGCCCTTGTCCTCACTAATTCCGGACTCCAGGTTCAGGAGATCCCTCGTCCGCCCCTAACAGCAGATGGCATTCGAATTCTTCTTCAAGCGGCTGCGCTTAACCACCGCGATCAGTACATCGTCGAAGGCAAATATTCCAAGATCGTGCTGCCAGCGGTACTCGGATCTGATGGCGTTGGCATCGTAGCCGAAGCGCCCTCACGTCCCCACATGATTGGACAGCGTGTTGTGATTGATCCTTCGCTGCAGTGGGGATCGGATCCTCGCGCGCAAGGGTCCAATTATGCCATCTTGGGCATGCCAACTCAAGGTACACTTGCAGAGGAAATCGTTGTCCCCGCTACCAACGTCCACAAAGCCCCCTCCCATCTCACGAATGATGAGGCCGCAGCGCTGCCGCTGGCCGGAGTTACGGCATATCGCGCAATCATGCGTCAAGCCGCTCTGCAGTCCGGCGAAACAGTGTTGATTACTGGAATCGGTGGTGGTGTTGCCACACTCGCGATGATGTTTGCACTGGCTTCGTATTCCCGCGTCATTGTAACAAGCACCAAGCAACACAAGCTCGATGCGGCACTTGCGCTCGGCGCGCATCACGGCGTGCTAACAACGGACGAAAACTGGCCCAAACGTGTGAAGGAAATTGGACCAGTAGATTGCGCTGTGGATTCGTTAGGGGGCGACATGGTAAACGGCATACTGGACGTGCTACGTCCGGGTGGACGTTTAGCAACCTATGGCGCATCACGTGGCGCGGCTCCAATGCTAAACATGCATCGAATCTTCTGGAAGCAGTTAACGATTGTGGGCTCCACAATGGGCACTACGGAAGACTTCGCAAACATGCTGGCATTCGTAGATGCAAAGCAGATTCGACCGATCGTTGATTCTGTGTACTCATTGGACCACGCACATGATGGGTTCGTGCGCCTACACAACACCGAACAGTTCGGCAAGATTGTTGTTCAATGCAATTAAGTTCACTACTTGGGCATGCATCGGAGCTCGTGCGTATTATTCGTAAGAGTTCACAACCGGCAGACAGCATTGCGTCTGACTATTTTCGGTCAAAGAAGTACCTTGGAAGTACAGATAGAAGATTCATCAGCAGTCTGGTGTTCTATACACTGCGTACATTGCTATTAAGCGAGGCAACGCGCGAAGCGCTTGGCATGGATGACGTTACGCACGCGGCACACTTCCTCATGGAGCCCCCTGCCAACGCCGACCTCTCGTTTATCGAGACACTGCCACTGCATGTGCAGATCAACACACAAGAGTGGCTACTAACGTCCACCCAGAGACGATGGCCTGACGACGCCCACGAAGTATGGCGCAGCATGATGCAACCGGCACCGCTGGTGCTTCGCGTGAATTTGCGACGCACACATCGTGCAAACGTCATCGCACATCTTGAGTCGCAGGGGATTACATGTGAAGAAGGCAAACTTGCTCCTGGTGCCATTGTGGTTCATCAGCGAGTAAACTTACTACAACACGAACTTTATCGTAACGGCATTATCGAAGTACAGGACGAAGGCAGTCAGCTCGTGGGACTTGCATGTGCCGTTGAAGAACACGACGCAATTCTCGACGCCTGCGCAGGTGCCGGCGGAAAGAGTCTACACCTTGCAGACATTCAGCATGACAGGGGGCGCATCACAGCGCATGATGTAGAGTGGCAACGCCTGAAAGAAGTAAGTAAGCGCGCAACACGTGCCGGTCTCCGCAGCATACAGGTGCCACGCTCGCTTGGCAAGGAGAAGTACTCGTTGGTGTTGGTGGACGCACCGTGTTCCGGACTCGGAACCGTGCGACGTATGCCGATGGCCAAGTGGAGGATTACTCCAGAGCTGTTGCAACGTCACGCGAACAAGCAGCTCAAGGTGCTTGAGCAGTATGCTCCCTATGTTGCCGACGGCGGTGTACTGATGTACGCAACGTGCAGCATCATGCCCGAAGAAAACGAAGATGTTGTATGCCGGTTTGTTGAGCGGAACCCCGACTTTGCCACCGAACCCATTCCTGCCCGGCAGGGTTATCTGCCCGGCAGTCTGCCCGGCAGGGTTATCTGCCCGGCAGAAGGATCCGTACTGCAGGTTGACCCATTCCACCACAGCACCGACGGACTCTTCATGGCACGCCTACGCCGCGTGTAGCAGAGCATCCAACACGCTGCCCTGCCGTTGCGGCGGCTACGTGGTTGCGGCGTTTTTTTCTAATTTCCCCACATGTACGTGCGCCTCACGATACTAACCTTGCTTTGCGCCGCAATGTTTGGCACTGCACTTCATGCGCAGCGCGAATCTGAACACTGGTACTTTGGTAACAAGGCGGGGCTGCTCTTTGCCACCGAAGACCCCACTCCACTCACAGATGGTGCGATGATCGCACATTCAGGCTGCGCCTCCATTTCTGATGCACAAGGTAGGCTCCTGTTCTACTCCAACGGCAAGAATGTCTGGGATAAACACCACAACATTATGCCGAATGGCGCAGACATCGGTGGTAGTGATCAAAGCTATCAGGCGTGCCTCATAATCCCTATGCCAGGCAGCGCCACGAAGTACTATGTTATCGTTAACGAGACGCTCGAAGAAGTCGGCACAGTAAATCAACGGTCACTCACCATGCGCTACGCCATTGTTGATGTCACACTGAACGGCGGTGCTGGCGATGTAACGGTTAGGGGGCAAGATCTGCTGGAGAATTCTGCGGAGAGGGTAACGGCTATTCGTCATGCAAACGGTGTAGATGTGTGGCTAATAGGATGCGTGTGGTATACAGATACTGTTGCGGTGTTTCGTATTACACCGAATGGTATCAACACCACGCCCACAAAGATGGCGATGGGAGGAGGCCGCATTTGGAGTAGCCACGGAGTTATGAAGTCGAACAGGCAAGGCACCCGAATTGCCGTTGGCGTGAGTCGTTATCACAGCTTTCAACCTATGCCGGGTGAACAAATTGGACTAACTCTCTACCGCTTTGATCGTGCTACCGGCGTTCTTTCGAACGAGCAGGTACTCTCTAACGGAAGGACCTACGGTATTGAGTTTAGTCCCGATGGCCGACGGCTTTACGCTTCTGGGATTATTGACGCGCTTGAGCAATACGATCTTACCGTTCCAGATTACGCTATCGCAGGTACTCGCGTCGAGATTGGAACGCCATATACAAGTGCCTCATCAGCGCTTCAACTTGCGCCCAATGGAAGAATCTACGCTGCACGGTACAACGCGGCGTATGTTGGCGAGATTCGTTTCCCAAACGAGTTAGGCGATGATTGTGGGTATACGGCAGACGGCGTGTATCTGGCTGGACGTTTGTGCCAATGGGGCTTGCCAGAGATGCTCAATTCTGTGCTGTTTCAGGAGTCAGAGTTTGCCATAGTAGCAACGAACGGTTGCGCTGGAGACACGGTGCCCTTCGTAGCAGAGCCGATAGACTCGATACAGTCCATAACATGGAACTTCGGCGATCCAGCATCCGGTCCCGCTAACACGAGCCGCACGAACCCCGCGCGTCACGTATACAATTCCGCAGGCACGTATACGGTCAGTGCATCCATCACAGCCAAGGACGGACGCATCATGCTACGACAAACAACAGTCGAAGTGGGTAGCCGTCCTGTAGCCGTCGCCGGCCCCGACCTGTGGACATGTAAGGGGCTTGCCAAAGTCTTGCAAGGAACAGGCAACGCTCGTTTCTCTTGGTCACCAGGTAATGTGTTGGACGATTCAACACTCCAACGCCCAACGGCCATTCTGGATACAACCACCACCTTCATACTCACCGCCTATGGTGCGGCCGGGTGTGTTACTCTCGACACCGTTACGGTGTTTGTTGCAAGCGTCGATCTACGCACCTCCACAGACACAACCATATGTTCAGGGGGTACTGCGCGTCTTCGAACCGAAGGTGCAGACACCTATGAGTGGTGGCCAGATCACGGACTCAGCGCTACCAACGGCAGCAGCGTCTTCGCCTCTCCTACTACTACCACTCGATACTATGTGGTTGGCCGTACTGGTCAGTGCACGGACACGGTTTCTATACTTGTAAGCGTTCTGCCTAGAGTGCAGCTTCGGATAGCCCCCTTACAGCCGAGCACATGTGCGGGAGTTCCTATTACGCTGCAGGCCTTTGGCGCTAACTCGTATCAGTGGTATGCACCTGACGGCACAACTGTATCAACAGACTCCATTGCGACCGTTGCCCCAAGCATCACCACGAGGTACACCGTGGTAGGCACTTCCCACAATGGATGCTCCGATACAGCGAACATCGTAGTACACGTAGCCACCACACTCACCGTTGACGTACCCCCCCATCGCACTATCTGCTCCGGCGAGTCTACAACCCTAACGTGCAGCACACCTGGCACAATTGTATGGACCAACGCGCTCACTGGCACAGCTCATACAGGCAGCACCATCACGGTGTCACCCACGCAAACTACATGGTATTACATAGCGGTAGAGAATGAGGGCTGCATGGGTCTAGACAGCACGCTCATTACGGTGCAGCATCCTCCTGCACTGATCACTGCTGGCAATAACACGATATGCGTTGGTGACACAGCAATTCTGTGGGCGCGCGGTGCCACATTCTATCGCTGGTCGCCAACAACGTACCTAGAGAACGCACGGGACTCTGTTACACGTGCGTGGCCGCCAACCACTACCGAATACACGATTACCGCGTGGAATGTTGAAGGCTGCATATCTACTACCACCATTACCGTTTATGTGCAAACGCAACGCCCCCTATCTATCACGGGAACATCCATCAGTGGGAGCGTAGGTAACCGGTACAGGGGAGCGATATCCGTATCCCCCGGCTACACGGTTAGCGGCACTGTTTCGGTGACCCTCCAGGTACCTGTCGAAGCGGCTGTTGTAACGATTGTCCCAACAGCTTCTGTAGTGTCTGTAGTTGAAACGGTGAAAGACCGCACAAACCATATCGCGTGCGTTATAGACGCAGCACACGCCAACACCGAGTTACTTCAATTCGATGCACAGTTGCTATTGAGTGGCTTTCGAGATAACAGCATTGCTGTTGTTGCTGTCCCATCTTCCGAATGCTGGCTTCCTGGCGAAGCCATAATTGACCTACATGCCGAACATTGCGCTACAATAGTGCGGGCTGTGAGATTCCTTACAGCAACGTCCCCTGCAGTTGTTGCACGCAGGAATAGTGATAGTAACATCGAATGTGAATGGTGGAGCGGCACCTCGGGCACACACACAGTAGAGGTTGCAACAATAACCGGCGAGCGCCTTGCCATACGTCATTGGACGAGAGGCGCAACAGACGCTACCAGCGGCAGCACCATCATCAATTCGGACGGACTTGCGCAGGGGGCGTTCCTCGTCCGCTTATGTAATGCATCTGGCTGTGTGGGAACGTTGTTGTGGTAGGCGGGTAACGGAAAAATCCTACCGGGAACCTATTCTTCCGGGAAAAGCGTAGGTCTTTGGAGTTCGCTCGAATTGAGTGCGTACATTTGCAATACACGAATTCCGCCAGAGTTTCGTTAATGAGCGCCGAGCGCGCTACACAAACACATGATCCGCATCATCTCCTCCATTTTGTTGTTATGCTTCCTCCTTCTAGGAGGTGGGCGTGCCGCATCTGGCGCAAGTAATGCTGTAGCGGGCTGTGGGGTAGATGTTGTCCATGTATGTGGTGGGGTGGTTCCCGCAATAGCCGAACGAGCAGAAGAGGTTTTAGAGCTCGATCCAACGTGTTCTGACGTGCGCCCACTGCACACAGCAGATGTATATCGGCACGATTATTCGCCGTGTGTTATTCCAGCCCCAAAAGGCCCTGCCGCACGAACAAGCCATACCCCAGTGTATGTTGCCAACGGCTGTTTCCTGATATAGAGTCTAGTCTCGCGCGGCGTTGCCGCCGGTATGTTGTTGGGTGAGAACGTTCCTCTCTCGCCCCCGTCACGCACTTAGCCCGTCCGCTGCCTCAGCGTAGATAACTCACGAAAACAATACTGTTATGACCTTTCGCATTCGAATGGGTGCGCACATCGCTGTGCGTATTGCCCCACTCTGTGCAGTTCTTGTGGCTCTCATTATGCCTTCATGCACCGGCAACCACGATGAACATGCCGAAGAGCGGCCCACCTTTACGGTAACCCGTCCTCTTCAGATGGATACTACCATTGAGCGCGAGTATGTGTGTCAGATACGCGCCATACAGCATATCGAGCTTCGTGCGCTCGAACGAGGATACCTCGAGAAGATTCTTGTAGACGAGGGTCAGCGTGTTCGCAAGGGTCAGCCGATGTTCCAGATAATGCCAGTGATATACCAGGCGGAATATCAGCACGCTCTTGCAGAAGCACGGGTTGCGGAGATAGAGTATCTCAACACGCAGTCTTTGGCCAACAACAACGTGGTCTCGCCAAACGAATTGGCAATGTCCAAGGCAAAGTTCGATCAGGCAAAGGCGCACGTTGGTCTTGCAAAGGCACACCTCGACTTTACAAGGATCGCTGCGCCATTTGATGGCATCATGGATCGACTGCAGGCACGAAACGGCAGCCTGCTAAGCGAAGGAGACATCCTTGCTGCCTTGTCTGACAACAGCTCCATGTGGGTGTACTTCAACGTGCCAGAAGCAGAGTACCTGAACTACATGTCTGCGCGGCAGGATGCAAAGCACGAAGCGGTGCGCTTAAAGATGGCTAATGGCTCGGTGTTCGATCAGATTGGGATGGTAACAACTATCGAGGCGGACTTCAACAATGAAACAGGGAACATTGCCTTCCGCGCAACGTTCCCAAATCCAAAAGGACTCCTTCGGCACGGTGAGACGGGGAACATCCTTATGACGGAAACGGTGAAGGGGGCCATCATTATCCCGCAGAAAGCCACGTTCGAGGTACTCGATAAGAAGTTCGTGTACGTAGTGGGATCAGACGGGGTGGTACATGCTCGCCCCATAACGATAAAAGCCGAGCTTCAGCATCTCTATGTAATTGGCTCTGGTATTGAAACAAACGACCGCATTCTCCTCGACGGGCTGCGCAAGGTGAAAGAAAATGACCGGATTACAGCCAAGGAGGTTGCGCCGGCAGACGTTGTACGTTCACTTCAGCTCTACGCCGAATAATCTCCACACCACAAGCCCGCTATACTCATGTTTCGTAACATCCTCCACCGGCCGGTGCTGGCGATTGTTCTGTCTATCGTAATCCTCTTTGTAGGATCGTTGGCCATCAAACAACTGCCTACGGCTCAGTTTCCAGAGATAGCACCCACTACAGTAAACATCGCAATTGCCTATCCTGGTTCGAGCGCAGATGTGCTTATTAAGTCTACTCTCATCCCGCTCGAGCAAGCGTTGAATGGTGTGCCGGGAATGCGTTACATCGCCTCCGACGCTACAAGTGCTGGCGAGGCCACAGTACGTATCATTTTCGATCCGGGAACAGACCCAAGCGTGGCTGTAGTGCAGGTTAAAACCCGAGTAGATCAGGTGATGCCGCTGCTGCCAGAGCTTGTACAGAGGGAAGGCGTAATCATCACTCCCGTACAGCCAAGCATGCTGATGTATGTAAATCTCTACAGCACAGATGAACATGCCGACGAGAAATACCTGTACAACTATGCAAACGTAAATCTCATACCCGAGATTAAACGCATCAAGGGTGTTGCCTCTGCCAGCATCCTTGGTAGCAGACAGTATGCGATGCGCATCTGGCTTAAGCCCGACCGAATGCGTGCCTACAACATCTCTGCAGAGGAGGTGATGCAGTCCATGAAGGAGCAGAGTATCATTGCGCGTCCCGGGCGCTTGGGTCTTGCTTCCGGTAAGGATGCACAGTCTCTCGAATATGTACTGAAATATCAAGATCGTTATGACAAGCCCGAGCAGTACGAGAACATCATCCTTCGAGCGAACACCAGCGGCGAAGCAATTCGGCTAAGGGATGTGGCATGGGTAGAACTTGGTTCCGAGTTCTTCGACATCTATTGTAGTCTCGACGGTCACCCATCGGCAGCTATCATGCTCAAGCAGACCTATGGAAGTAATGCTACTGAAGTGATTAAGGAGATAAAAGCAAAACTCGAAGAGCTTAAGGGCAACTTCCCCGCCAAGATGAATTATCGAGTGAGCTACGATGTGTCGAAGTTTCTCGACGCATCAATGGAGCAGGTTCTGCATACGCTGCGCGACGCGTTTATTCTTGTTGCACTCGTGGTGTTTCTGTTCCTTGGAGATTGGAGATCTACACTCATCCCAACTCTCGCAGTTCCGGTTTCTCTGATTGGTGCCTTCTTTGTGATGCAGCTTTTGGGGTTATCCATCAATCTTATAACACTCTTTGCCCTCGTTCTTGCCATTGGTATTGTAGTGGACGATGCCATTGTGGTTGTAGAGGCCGTTCACGCAAAGATGACGGAGGAACACGTCGGACCCTATCAGGCCGTGCGAGCCGTGATGGGTGAGATTAGTGGTGCCATCATCGCCATCACACTGGTTATGGTATCCGTGTTCCTCCCCATCGCCTTCATGTCGGGTCCGGTGGGTGCGTTCTACCGACAGTTCTCCATCACCATGGCAAGCGCCATTATCCTCTCGGCAGTAGTAGCGCTTACGCTAACGCCCGTATTGAGTGCTCTTATCCTTCGTCCAACTCACGGCTCGAACGCAAAACAAACGAGGATGCAACGATTTACCGCTGCGTTCGACAGGGCGTTCGAACGGTTGGCCAAGCGATATGAGTGGCTGCTGCGGCGCACAGTACACCGCCGATACCTTACGTTTGGTGTGCTGGCACTGTTTATCGCAGGCATCGTGTTTATCGATGTCCTCATCCCATCGGGCTTTATCCCGGGAGAAGACCAAGGCACTATCTACGCAATCATTCAAACGCCGCCGGGTTCTACGCTGGAGCGCACGAATCAGGTGGCGCAGGAGTTACAACGTGTATGCAAAACACTGCCAGATGTAGAGTCGGTATCGAGTCTGGCTGGATACGAAATCATGACCGACGGCAGAGGATCGAATGCAGGCACATGTCTCATCGACCTAAAAGACTGGTCCGACAGAGATCGCACCGTACACGAAGTGATGGAGGAACTCGAAGCCAAGACCAGAGACCTGGGTGCAGTTATCGAGTTTTTCGAGCCCCCTGCCGTGCCCGGCTTTGGTTCTTCGGGGGGCTTCTCGCTACGGTTGCTAGATAAGACTAACGGACTAGACTACACCGCATTCGAAAAGGTGAACACAGAGTTCATGGAGAACCTAGCCAAGAGAACAGAGCTGCAGGGTCTGTTCACCTTCTATGCGGCAAACTATCCCCAATACGAGCTTAGCATCGACAACGCCGCTGCGATGCAGAAGGGTGTGTCTATTGGTGCGGCTATGGACAATCTAAACATCCTCATCGGCAGCACGTACGAGCAGGGCTTTATCAAGTTTGGACGCTTCTTTAAAGTCTACGTTCAATCTTCCCCCGAATACCGTAGGTACCCGTCCGATCTCCAAGGATTGTTTGTAAAAAACGATCGTGGCGAGATGGTTCCGTATTCATCCTTTATGTCTGTGCGTAAAACGCAGGGACCCAACGAGATTACGCGGTACAATTTGTACAACTCATCGGCCATCCGTGGCTTGCCAGCGGCCGGCCATACCACGGGGGACGCCATTGAAGCAATCAAGGAAGTGGCGGCAACAACGTTGCCACGCGGATATGATATCGCATGGGAGGGTTTGTCTTACGACGAAGCAGATCGCGGCAACGAGGCAATTGCCGTGTTTGCCGTGGTGCTCATCTTCGTGTACCTAGTATTGGCTGCGCAGTACGAGAGTTTTGTGTTGCCACTCGCTGTTGTTCTCAGCTTACCCGTTGGTGTGTTTGGCGCATTCTTCTTCTTAGAGATCATGGGATTAGCCAACGATATTTACGCGCAGATCGGACTCATCATGCTTGTGGGATTGCTTGGTAAGAACGCTGTGCTCATTGTTGAGTATGCCGTGCAAAAGCAGCGTCAGGGGGCAAGTGTTCTCGAGGCCGCCATCGAAGGGGCGCGCGTGCGACTGCGTCCAATCCTTATGACGTCGTTCGCATTTGTTGCTGGCCTTATACCACTTGTGCTAGCGAGTGGACCCGGCGCAATAGGCAACCGCACCATCGGTGCCAGCTCTTTAGGGGGCATGCTCGTAGGCACCATAATTGGCGTTATTGTTATACCCGGACTGTACTACGTGTTCGCCAACCTTATTAAGGGAAAAAGTCTTATTAAGGACGAACACCTAGAGCCACTCTCCGAAGAGTACGTTCACAGCCGTGCGGAGACAAATCAATGACACGCCACCTGCTCATCATGCTAACACTCCTGGGTGTGGTTGGCTGCGTCCCGGATATCCTGAGAAAAGAGCCAGCAAACAACCTGCCCGAACGGTATCGTAACACCTCTGATACCGTAACCTCAGCAGACATTGACTGGCGAGCATTTTATGCTGATAGCTTCCTTGTGAGTTTGATAGACTCTGCGCTGCGCAACAACAAAGAACTGAATATTGTTACGCAAGAGATTGCCATTGCCGGTAACGAAGTAAGCGCGCGCGGTGGGGAGTACCTTCCCTTTGTTAACCTTGGCGCCGGCGGAGGTATTGAGAAGTCGGGACGGTACACACGCAACGGTGCAGTAGAAGACCAACTGGAGGTGCGCCCTGGCGAGCGTTTCCCCGAGCCCCTTCCCAACTACAGCATTGGCGCTACAATGACGTGGGAGATAGACATCTGGCGGAAGCTCCGCAACGCGCAAGACGCATCATCCATGAGGTATCTGGCCACCATCGAAGGCACACGGTACCTCGTTACGCAGATTGTTGCCGAGATAGCCAGTTCGTACTACGAGTTGATGGCGTTGGACAACCTTCTCGATGCTATCGATGCGAACAACGCACTCCTTCGTAGAGCGCTCCTCATTGTAGAGCAGCAGAAGATTGCTGCCAAGGCAACCGAACTTGCTGTAAAAAAGTTCGAGGCAGAAGTGCAGCGTAATGAAGGACGCAAGTTTGGCGTGCAACAACGCATCGTAGAGACCGAAAATCGCCTCAACCTGCTTATGGGACGCTATCCACAACCCGTAACACGTCCAAGTGCCGGCTTCCTCTCTACCAATCCAGACACAGTGCGCACCGGTGTGCCATCAACACTACTCGAACATCGAACAGATGTACGGCGTGCCGAGCTCGAGCTTAAAGCCACGAACCTCGACATAGACGTAGCGAAGGCCGAGTTCTATCCCAAGCTGAGCATTCTTGCGGGCTTCGGATACCAGGCCTTCAACGCACGCTATATTGTAACCTCGCCCGAGTCCATTGTTTACAACATGGCAGGAGAACTCCTGATGCCCGTTATCAACCGTGCGGCAATCAAATCCGCGTACTTCACGGCTGGCGCACGTCAGGTACAGGCAGCATTTGGATACGAGCAAACCCTGCTTACTGCATACGTAGAGGTAGCCAATCAGCTATCAAAGCGCGAGAACCTGCAGAGCCAATTCAACCGCATCACACGTCAGGTAGACGCCCTTACAACATCCGTAGACATAGCAAACAACCTGTTCCTATCTGCGCGTGCAGACTACATGGAAGTGCTTATGACGCAGCGGGACGCGTTAGAAGCACGGATGGAGCTTATCGAAACAAAGCTCCGTCAGATGCAGGCACACGTAGACGTCTATAGGGCGCTAGGGGGCGGCTGGAAGTAGCGGGTTAGACCGCCGTAATACGTTGCACCTTTGCATGGCACATTTCGCGCAGCTTTTTAGGACTACGCACATGCAGTACATCGGCCCAGCTCACAATCCAACTAACAAGTTCGGGAGAAAGCGGGGCACGCAACTGAAGATCTACCCTTCCATTGCGCAGCGTTGTAAATGTTTGAGACGGATGCCACGTACGCGCCATAAAGAACGCAGCGGCGGAGGCATCTATGCGTAGCGTTATGTCTGCAATGTCGCCATCGTACACGCCAAACCGACCACTTCTGTAGAGCGCTTCGTCGAATTCATGAATGGGGTCGGTTACATCGTTTGCTCGTTCCACGTGGTCTATCCTATCGGCAGCAAGAGTTATATATCGTTGATAACCGGGGTGCCACGCTGCAACGTACAAACGTCCGGCATGGTTAATGAGTCTGCAGAAACTAACCACGTACGTTTTTGGGGTGGTAGCATTTACACTGCGGTACGTTACCCTATCCCAATGTGGATCTACAATGGCAGCTACAATAGAGCGCATTGCCGATTCACTTACCGAAGTTGCGTACTGTCCCGGAGATACCTCACTCACAATATCCGGACTCATGAACACCGTGCCAGGTGCCACACGCTCGAGCTTCCGAAGCAACCTCTCCACATCTGCTCCAACACTCGTATTGCGGAAAAGTCCAAGCGATCCCTTCAGCACATGAAGAGACAAAATCTCGTGATCTTCAATGGAAGGGGGCGTGCATACCCGTGCATGGTGGGGGATGTACCATCGAGTATCACTTCCACTGCGTGCCATCGTTAACGGCACCCCTGCAGCTTCTATCGCCTGCAAATCGCGCTGGATTTGCCGAACCGTTACCTGTTTCTGATCGGGATCTGATTGTAGGCGTTGCTGCATCTCGGCAGTAGACAGTGCTTGCCCATTCGAAAGCATGGAGAGAATGCGAACGCATCGTGTAATGTGTTGTGACATGGAAACCCCTGTGGAGCTACAAGTGACGAGCTACGAGCTACGAGCTACAAGCTACGAGCTACAAGCTACAAGTGGCAACCTGCAAGCTACGAGCTACGAGCTACGAGCTACGAGCTACGAG
>DAITNB010000048.1:0-12707 GCA_036834845.1 bacterium
TACTGCATCTGAACTGGTGTGGCAGAGTAGGTAGTCGCCAGGTCTTCTTTAAAAAGCTCCCAACGCTGTACGCGTTGGGAGCTTTTTGCTTTTTTGAGGTTTTGAGAATTGCAATCACACATAGTAGGGGAAATTTTCTCGGAAGAGCATACCACGCCAAAATGAGTACCGCCATGCGTAGCGCATGCACCGATAGACTCAATATGTTACTGACGGGTGATCACAAAAGGTGCTCACAGGAACATGTTTAACATTACAAGGCGGGATGGAAATGAGGAACTTGAACTATTTCTCGAGGGTGCCTTCCACACGATTGCTGGTGGCATCGATAGCGCTTACGTTACTACTCACAGGTGTGGTGTCGGCACAGGGCCCTACATATGAGTTCGCCAAGAAACTCGAGGGCGTTGGCGAGAACAACAGAATAACAACCGTGGTAGATGCTTTTGGCAACATTTACTTAGGTGGGCAGTTCTCGGGTACGGTAGACTTCGACCCAGGCGCTGGGGTGGCCAACCGCACCGCCACAGGTGCATCAGATATGTTCTTGGCAAAGTATACCTCCGCGGGGGTATTTGTTTGGGCGTTTAGCATTGGGGGTACGTTGAATGATCGGATATTCCAGATGGCTCTGGACGGCTTGGGGAATGTGATAGTGGCAGGGCACTTTTCACAATTCAACAGTAAGGGAACAGATTTCGACCCCGGGAGCGGAACTGCGCTACGAAAGGGAAATCGGTTTATCGCCAAGTACTCACCTTCCGGAACGCATGTATGGTCTATTGCTCTTACAAGCGATGATGGGCAGCAGATTACAGAGCTAGCGCTGGACATGGGGTTAACACTAGACGGAAGTGGTAACATATACGCCACGTACCTATTGAATGGTACTGTTGATTTTAACCCAAGTAACCAAACAAACAACCTAACTGGTAGCAATGAAGTTGTAATTGCGAAATACACCTCTGCCGGTGGCTACGTGTGGGCCAAAAAATTCATAGGTCCAGCCGCATACGACTGGTCGGTTACGGCGCAGACGGTTGTTGCTGGCACCGGCGACATATACCTGGCCGGAAGGTTCGCCGGCACAATAGACTTCGATCCTAGTAGCAATGCAGTGAACCTAACCTCGCTAAACAATGACGCCGGCGGAGGTAATCTGTTTGTTGCCAAGTACAGCTCAGCAGGAGCATATCAATGGGCAATACCAGTTGGAAGTACGCGCCCATGCCATGCTTCATCCTTAGCCGTTGATGACATTGGAAACGTTTTGATTACGGGTGCGTTTCGGGGTGCAGTAGATTTCGACCCAGGGCCAGGAACATCCTTTCTTACCACCGATACAAGCGGCACATGGAATGCCATGTTCGTTGCCAAATACACGAATGCTGGTGCGCTGCTCTCGGCGTTCCAAGCCGGAGGAGGAGGGTTGCAAACAGTAACAGGAAGCCAAATCTGCGTAGATCCAGCGGGGAGTGTGTATGTGTTTGGTGCGTTTGCAGGCACGGTAGACTTCGATCCCGGTGTCGGACTTGCCACACTATCGTCAGTTAGTACGTACCCACAGGGTGGAGACTGTTATGTTGTTAAGTACTCCTCGTCTGGTGAGTACCGTTGGGCATTCAACATAGGTGGGGCACAATCAGATATTCCCCACGCGATGTTCCTGAACGGTACAAACGTGGTTGTTTGTGGAGTGTTCAATAACCTGGTAGACTTCGATCCGGAAAGTAGTACCGCATACCTAAGTGCGAACACAAATGGCAGCTACTTCTTTGCGAAGTATAGTCAAAACGGCGGAGCGAAAGAGGGTCCGAGACCGGTATTCGGTACTAAGAACACGATTGAGCTGCGTGCCACCCCCAACCCATTCCACAGCGCAATTACAATAGAGTTGCTTGGAGAAACATCCGGTGCGGCCTCTGTTGAAGTATTCGATATAACCGGACGACAGGTAGGCCAGTATAAACTCGATAACGGTTCCAGTGGAATGTTTGGTGCCGAACTGCCCATAGGGACGTATGTACTCCGTGTTAATGGCGAGGGCGTTAGGCGCGAGTTGACAATACTGAAGCAACGCTAAGGTAGAATGAGATGTTGCGGCCCCTTACTGGCTCCATGCACGTAGGGGGCTGTAGCATTCAGCAGCGCACATCTGCCACTGTCTCTATTGGTTGTGGGTTTACATTTGTGTAGATATGTGTAACACATGTTGGGCGCGTAAGACAGTGATTTCTTACACCACTATGATTCGTGATGAACTCGAGAGCAGGCTACAAGAGGCGGTAACGGCAACAAGAGAAGGCCGATTTGAAGATGCCGTGCGCATCCTTCAGGAGCTGACCTCGGTGCCGGACCTTAGTGCGTTTCCAGAATTACAGATACATGGACTTATGTGGCTAGGCGAAGCATTGGCTATGCTGGGTCGGGGCAAAGAAGCACAGGAACTCGTCGATCAGATTCTTGTCTTAGCCCGGAGGAACACTGAAAGTAATGCGCACATTGTTCTTGCTGATGCCTTGCACGCGCTTGGGAACATTTGCCTGCGACAACAGGGCTATCACCAGGCAATGCAGTATTATGAAGAAGCACGATCAATCAACGAAGGACTCAACCGAAAGCAACCACTTGCTGCTAATCTCGGCAACATGGGCATGGTGTATAGTAACAAACTTGGTGACTACAGCTCCGCTCAGCCGCTACTCGAGCGCGCTGTTAAGATCTGTCAGGAGATTGGCGACAGTGCCGGCGAGGGAAACAATACCTGCAATCTTGGCACCCTGTACTTCCATGTGGGTAACTACCCAAAGGCCTTGCTGTGTTACGAGCATGCTTTGGCTATCGATGAACAACTCGGCAACAAACACTCCATTGCGATTGACTATGGGAACATTGGGAATGTACATGCCCAAACTGGCGCACTAGATCGCGCTTTGCACTATTGTAGTCTGGAACTGGCAATTCACAACGAGCTACACAATGTTGCTGAGAGAGCAAGAGTGTTAACGAATATCGCCTCATTACTTAAGAACCTGGGAATGTATAACGAGGCTATGGGCATGCTAGAAGAGGCCCTTGCTGTGCATAGGGAGTATGATAACAAGGACCAGATTGCCAATACGCTCTCGGGCCTTGGCGATTTGCATGTGGATATGCACAACTATGATGCCGCTATCGATTGCTTCAACGAGTCTTCCCGTATATACAGCACATTGGGGACAGTATCCAACGTTGCCGCCTTAGAGGGCAAATTGGGTGTTACACTCATTGTCTTAAATCGATTACCAGAGGCACTGAAAATTCTTCATCGATCCGCACGCATGCATAGAGAGCTTGGACAGAAGATGCAGCTCGCCGTTGCGGAGGGTAACATTGGCAACATTTACGCCAATAAGAGCTTCGTGAAACATAGCACCACTAAGGCAGTCAGATATTACCAGAAGGCACTAGCCTACTTTCGCAGTGTTAATGACCTTATTCACATGTATACTGTTCATAAATACTTGTCTGATCTGTGCCATTCCGAACTGAGATGGAAAGAAGCGTATGAACATCAGAATGCAGCATTGGAGTACGAGAAGCAGGTGAAGAGTAGTGAAGCAAGAATCGAGGCCGATAAATTAGTTATGCGTCGAGCCATCGAAGAATATCAACAAAGAGCGCTTTCCGAACGCGTGCAGCTTGAGCGTCAGATCTCTCAGCAGCAAGAGATACTAACCCATAAGACATTGCAGCTTATACAGCAAACGGAGATGATTGATGCCATACGAACTGCCTTACAACGTGTAGTGCGTCAGGCAGATAGTGCAGAGAAGGCAATCACAGAGGTGCGAAAGAGTTTGAACAGCCTACCGAAACAAGCTCTTAACTGGCAGCGGTTCGAAAACGACTTCGTTGCAGTCCATCCGTGCTTCCAAGCAACGCTGAAGGAGAGATACCCAACACTTACCAAAACAGAGAGAAAGGTGTGTTGCCTCTTGCGTGTTGGTATGAAATCACACGAGATTGCCTCGCTGCTCTTCGTATCCGAGCGCACAGTAGAGAACCACAGATACCATATCAAGAACAAAATATCCCCGGGCGATGATAGAAGCATCACAAGTCTGCTCAACGAGATCTAATGCCTTGCAGCATGAGAATGCCACTGATGATTGATTTGGTGTAATGCAAGTTATGGAACACTACAGTGGGTTAAATACCAACCAATCTGAGGGCAGTCCGTTGTTATCTTGCAATCATGCTCCTTCCCTCCCTGGCACACATTCGAACGGTGTTTTTTGCAACTCTGCGTCGGTTCCCGGTGGAACTGCTGGTTGCAACCGTTGGTACGGTATGCGCCATTGCGTTTGTAATCCTGATTGCGAGAGAAAACGCATCCGATCTTAAAGAACAAACAAAGACCCTTACCTACGTTATACTCAGTTGTGTGTTAAGCATGAGCACCGTGCTTGCGCTTACCATTCTGCGCGAAGGCAATGTTCTACGTGCTGCTTGGTATTGGTTGCTCGTTGCAGGTGCCCTGCCGGGATTCTATTGGTTTACTACATATGCTGTAAGCTCAGAAAGCACCTCCCAATACCTTGCTGCGTGTGCGGCCGTGCATCTGTTTGTTGCCGTTAGTGGTATATGGAAACGGAGCAGAGACGAGTTTTGGGAGTTTAACAAGTCCATATTCCTACGACTTCTATCGGCAGGAATATTTACAGGCGCTCTGGTTGCCGGTACATCGGCAGCGCTTGCCTCACTGGATGTATTGTTCGACGTAAAGATTGATTACTGGATTTATGCAAGCAATGTAGCGGTGTTTGTTGGATGGTTTAACACCATCCACGTACTATCGGGCGTGCCAACACGGAGCCCCCTTCAGCCATTCCCTCTTGTGTTGTTGCGATTTACGCAATACGTGCTGCTGCCCTTGGTGGCGCTGTTCATGATTATCCTTTATGCGTATGCAGGCAAGGTGGTGCTCTTCTCCAACTTGGATGGCAATGTAGCAGGATATGTATTAGCAGAAGCAATACTTGGAACATTGGCATACCTACTTGTGTATCCGCTGCAAACGTCGGAGAACCATCGTTGGATTGCGTTGTTTGGACGATGGTTTGCTGTAGCAATGTTGCCTCTTACAATTATGCTGTGGGTAGCCATTGGCGTGCGAGTGGCAGCGTATGGTGTTACAGAAGAGCGTTACGCCGTGATGGCCTTGGCTACCTGTTTAAGTGTTGTGGTGCTGTACTTGTCTGCGTGGCGAAGTCCCGACATACGCTTCATACCAGTGGTGCTTCTCGTTGTTGCGGTTGTGGCTGCAATCGGTCCACTGAATGTTCGCAGCGTGTCGGTGCTAAGTCAGCTTCATCGAACAGAAGAGTTGTTGCGCAAGACCGGTCTTGTGGTGAGCAGGCACATCCAGCGAGACGTGTGGTTACAATTGCCAGCGGAGGAACGCAGTGAGATTCTTTCCCAAATGCGGTTTACAATGTCCATTGCCGACTCTACAACACTGCGAGACTGGATGCAGAGTATTGCAGATAGTGCTCCACAGGTAATCAACTACGATACCTTCATTGTGTGGTTAGGCGTGCAGAGCTCCGTGAACGAGGGACTTGTTCGAGCTGTTCTGCCAATGGATCAGTACAGGTCTCCGAAGAACATTTGGGCGCGCAACGGGAGTGTTCAACCGTTTGTGCTGCGCGACTACAGAGAAGATGACCGAGAGATTCAGCACATCTTTTACGATTCCGGTGAATGGGTGCTGCGATTCGAAAACACCACGCCCCTTTCCATGTCTATTACGAGTCCGGAAGGGACCTCGGCACTCGTAGACCTTAGTAAGGACCTAGTGTTAAGCAACCATTACCAAGTAGACAGATTCCCTCGCGGATATTTTACGTACTCAGTAATGCTCAACGGTAAAAGAGTGCGTGTTTCGTTCCACGAATTTTGGGGCACAGTTTCAGACAATACGTGGAGGAACGTCTCTGCCGAGGGAATAATCCTGGTAGAGCGCCCGTGACAAACTGACCCGCTTCTTGCATTTTTGCTCCCATGCTACAAACTGCTGCAATCCTGCTGGTTTTCCTTCTTGCTGCCCTACGCGTGCATGCACAGGGTTCCAGAGCCGCCAGTAAAGTCGGGTCTGCCAACACCAACAATGGTAAACGGCGAAGTGCAGTGGAACTCTTGGCGCTTTACACCCATGATTCATGCTACGGAAGGTTTAACGTTATACGACATTCGAACAGCCCTAGGGTATGTGGCGAAACGCCTTCGACGAGGGAGAATACTATTCAGAAGAAGAAATCCAGCAAACGTTCCGTGAAGATGGGGGTTTGGTGTTTGCAGTTCGATTCTGCAAAGTATAAGATCATTATTATCTGAAGTCCACACGGTAACGATGCCGATATTGACCTAGGCCGCGACATTGTTGCAACAGATGGCAACCAGACGGAAAGTTTGCCGTGAGGACACTACTCGTATGCTGTGTCGCTTGATGGAACGCTGGTGCGTATTGTATTGGACCACTTCCGTGGAGAGATTCAATCGAAGAACTGGACGATCGTAAACGCTAATGGTGTGATTGTTCTGGAGCGTCCAAGACGATTCACGTATGTCATGAATGGCAGAATTCGCCTACGATGCACAGCCACGGTCATAGCCGAGGGCGGCATCGATTTTAACCCTACCCAAGAAACAACTTGCGTCAATCGTAAAACTGTGTATTTTGGAATGGTTCGCTAACAGGGGGTTGTGAACATAGTCAACATTTTTTCAATACGTATGGAGAAGATACAATGCGTACTCCTCACTCCTCACTCCTCACTCCTCACTCCTCACTCCTCACTCCAGGTGGGTAGGAGTTGTTACGGCTGATGTAATTAAACACATTGTTGCTTGTGCAGCATTCAGCGTTCTTCTCGTATTTGCTTTTCTCGCCTCGTCGGCATCACTTTCTGCACAACCGGACTGTGCATGTCCAACCTCTGCAGAGCTTAAAACCCTGGACATATGCATTGACAACGTTACCTACAACGTAACGGTGTATGGATGTACGGAAGTGCGCTACACTGCGCCACTGCTTGATGCTACATGCTCCATACTTCAGCAGAATCAGTACACGAAGATTCGCCGCGTATGTTTTAACGGTGCCAAGCCCGCTATTATTGATGCTATAAAAACGTTCTCGGCCATTTTCTGCACGATGAAGCCCGTGGGAACCGATAGCTCGTGGAACGGTGGAATTATTCCACCAAATGTAGGTGAGATTTGGTGCTGGACGGTGTTTACACCGAAATGTGCCTCGGTTAATCAGTCCACCGGATGTATACTTGCGTGCAACACGCCGTGTTGTATGTACGAGATGCGCTGGGTGCAAACAGCTAACGGGCCAAGTTTAAGTGAACCTTCCTCGGGCGAATGGTATTGTACAATCGGCGGTGATAACTGCGGCCAGAACCCTTGCGTGGAAATTGGTTGTCCGGAACGTGAGAGTTGTTGTGAACGAGACTGACTAACACTCAACGCCAAAGGAGGCATCCCCCTGTGCTTCCTGTGGCGAGTTTTTTTCAAATCAACTGATACTCTATATGAACGTAACGCTAACCATAAGGTGCCTTCGCACAACTAAAACAGCCTTGGCTTTTATCCACGTTGCTTTGATGATGTTGTCACCATTAGCTACTACATCGCAGACCAACCATGTGGTTGCTATTTACCGCGAACGAGGAGCTCCTTCAGCAACGGTAACAACACCAACGATGTTTGGTGGAAGTGGCACGGTGATGTTCGATGTTCAGCAACGAGGTGTGTATGTTGTGGATACCGTATCGTGGCTGGCGCGGCAGATATCCGAGGTAGGAAATATGGGGTCGTACCAATACAGTGTGTTTGTGCGTCGTTCGCGTGGCGGCGTGGCCTGCCAGCAATGGGGTAGTGCGGGTAACCGATTGTGGAAGTTCGACGAAGATTTGCGGATCTGGGCTGACACCCTGCCGTTTAGGATCGACACGTTTAACATTTATATAGGCACAAAACCATATACCGACCATTGTATCAACTTTGTGGCAAGGCCCTATCAGTCGGAACTGTCGATGAATATGACGTGTATTTCTTTTGATGGCTGTGATACCTGGCAGTTGTACGGGCAGCGATTTTTAGACTCTACAATTGTAGCACGTTGGATCCTAGGCGACGGCATCGGCGGGTTATGGATGTCGCCAATGAGTATGAACCATGTGCAGGTGGTGCACCCATGGGCCCTGCCTCCGGGCAGCTCCGAGCCTGTGTTAACGCCTGTGCGCCGTTTGAATGGGAGTGCTGGACCTAGTTACTATACGCAAAAGGCGTTTCTGGGTCGCGACACAATTGTTTGGATTCAAGATTTAGGTTTTTCACAATATTATCTTGGAATTGGCGCTCTTGGCGACACAACGGCCAGGCATTTTTCGAGGACGATTACTACAGCCCCAGGGCGCACTGTAAACATCCAGGGTGCGTGTCATTTATTCAACACTCAAACGCGGCGTGTGTTCATGAGAGACTCCGCAATGGTGCTGTATGAATACAGAGCGGGGCAGTGGCACGTGGTGGACACGGCTAGGCATATACTCTCGGCATCCACCGAGCCTGCATACCGTGCCGAATGTGTTACATATCCGGCCAAGTTTGAAGACGGCACTACGGGCTATACTGTATTGCACCTTGCAGACTCGTTGGTGCAGGAGCTGCGGCCCCATCAGTATAATGCAGACGATTATCGGATTCGCTACTATCCTAACGTGCACGCTAACGTGGCGCACACAGCATTGAACTTCAGCGGTCCAGCAGCCCTTACCCTTAAATCGGGTCGTGGATTTGTTCTTAGCTCAACGCTACGAGACATCGAAGATTTAGATCCAGCGCCAATGATTCATGGTATTGGAGCCGATGCCGGCCAAGCGCCTCTTATCGTATCCTACTACGGCCACTTGGTGCGGCCAACAGAAACCAGAGCTGGAGAACTCATATCCACTGTAACCAACGGTGAAGTAACGGGACATGATGGCAACTTCAAGCCCGTACCTAAGTGGTACACCACCCGAGGAAGTTTGCCCCCCGCAGTAAGTAGCACCGATATCCTCTTTCCGGGTACAGAGCTGCGGCAGTTTAGCCGCAAAGGCAAGTATCTCGGAATTATCGACGCCGACCCGTCAACGTGCGCACTGAGGCTTAGTGAAGATGATGTGCTGATTGGCAACAGCACCACGGTACGACGCTGGCAACAGGGCGTGCTGCGAGAGAGTGTTGACGTGCGCTCACAACTAACAGAAACCGACAGTATCGGCTCGGGCTTCTTTAGTACCATGGTTGCCAGTGGAGACACGGCTGTAATAGGTTTTGTAAGCGGTCTGCACGTATACGATAACGAGAGTTTACAGGTGCACCGCCATCGTTGCGGCGGTATTGTGCGGACAACAGATAAGGGTGCAAGCTGGCAACGCATACCCGTTGATGGTGAGGACCCCTATTTCTTGGGCACCGTTACCGGTAGCAATGGAGAGATGTTTGCGTGCTATACAACAACGATTCGAGACACGGCGAAGATGCGGCTAGAGGAGTCGCGCCTGCGGGATCACGAACCGCTGTTTACTACTATGCAAGACTGCAACATTATCCGCTCTGCCGATGGTGGACTAACATGGCAAACCGTGTATTCGCGCTCGGTCAGTTTGGGCTTTCGGTTTGTTGGCGTTTCCGGCATTCGGCTGCGTGATGGCACACTGCTCATTAATGGGATTGATGGTGTTCTGGAAAGTCGCGACAACGGGATCAACTGGGACTTCCACGATATCGGCTTTAACGAGTTCACGAATGTGATATCACTATTTACTGATGACGATGGTCGTGACGTATACTACTGTACCACCACAGGAGTGTTTCGAAGCGAGCGTACTACGTGGGCGGAAGAAAAAGCAACAACAGCAGAAGAGGCCCAGCGCACGATTCCTGTTGCCCGCACATGGAGCGGCCATCAACAGGCGTGGGAACAGTCTGGAGTACGTTGCATTGGGTTAACGAGTATTATTGGCGGTACAACGATGATTGCCGTTGCTCCAGCACCGGGATTCTACAGTGCGCATCTGCGTAATAGCGAAGGACATACTACTACGGCGTTGATAATGGTAACGGCAGCACAATGAAAACAGCCACTACCATCTGTGCGATTCTGATGATAGCCGCCATCCCTGCTTCCGTTGTACCGAACGAAGTTATGGCGGGATTCACCTACGATGCACAGCCACGGTTGATACAGAACAACGTTACGATTACCGTGAACAATGCAGATCAATCTACCTCGCCAGTCCGCATAGAGATAGTGGATGTTTCCGGTCGAGTTATAGAACAGTTGTCGGGCCGTATTCGCCGTCTGCCTGGCGTTCAGTCTATACCTGTTGAAACCGCCAATTGGAGCAAGGGCATGTACCTTGTAGTTGCCACCGACGAAGTACAGCGCGGTGTAATAAAACTTCTGAAACTAGAGTAGGTTCTGCGCGAGGAGCATTTTGCATTTTTGCTCCCATGCTACAAACTGCTGCAATCATGCTGGTTTTCCTTCTTGCTGCCCTACGCGTGCATGCACAGGGTAACCCATTTACTCAGCCCACAGAAAGTGAGCTCCGAGTGGCCATTGCCACAATGCGTGCCGACTCGCGCTTTCCACCGAAGGCCAGGATTATTACGACGAGTTTGGCAGAGCCATCGAAGAAGATGTGGTACGACTCTTCTCGGCGTGGTACCATGCCCCGCGAAATAAAGGCCACCATCTTCGACGCTTCCTCAGGGCACGTGTACGAGTTTACTGCCGATGTGCGTTCTCGTTCGATCTCCGAAGTGAAACACATTAGCAATGCTCAGCCCCTTCTCACCAAGGCAGACTACGACTCGTCGGAAGCCATCATCCGCCGGTGGCCACGATTCAATGATGCAATGAAGAAGTTGGGGATATCACCCGCAGATGTTTCTGTAGAAACATGGGCGAGTGGTATTCCCAGTGCCCCCTCGCAGCGAATGGTTCGGGCAATTTTCTACATAAAACATGCCAACGGTGTAAACCGGTACGACCGTCCAATCGAAGGTATGAGCGCGCTTATAGATCTTACATCGCGAAGCGTTAAGGAGTGGCGCGAAGTACCAAGGCCGGAAGTACCCAACGCAACGGCAACGTATATGCTACCATCGAAACCAGAGCCGCCAGTAAAGTCGGGTCTGCCAACACCAACAATGGTGAACGGCGAAGTGCAATGGAATTCGTGGCGCTTTACACCCATGATTCATGCGCGGGAGGGTTTAACGTTGTACGACATTCGTTTTGTAGAGAAGGGCGTTGCGAGGCGCATAGCATGGAGAATTTCTCTTAGCGAGATGTTGGTGCCCTATGGAGATACAGCAATAACGTGGATATGGCGTAACGCCTTCGACGTAGGCGAGTATGGCTTCGGCCACTCCTCTGCACAGCTCCGCAAGGGGGCAGATGTGCCGGAGAACACACTGTTGCGCAGCGCAAGTTTTGTAGACGACGATGGCACTGTGGTTACAAAAAAGGATGTGCTTGCCGTGTACGAGCGAGACGCCGGTATTGGCTACCGTCACGCCGCGTCTGCTACCAACGTTAGCAGCCGCCATGCACGCGAACTTGTTGTGCAGCATGCAGCGGCCATAGCCAACTACGACTACATCGTAAGCTACATCTTTGCTCTAGATGGCACAATAACTGTTGATGTTGGTCTTACGGGTTTGATGTTGGTAAAGGGGGCTTCTGATACCGTGTATGACGAGGTTGGCAACAGTGGTCAGATGTATGCACATTTTGTTGCTCCAAACGTGCTTGCACCAACACATCAACACTTTTTTAGCTTCCGCTTAGACATGGATGT
Organism: bacterium; assembly: GCA_036834845.1. Classification (GTDB taxonomy): domain Bacteria; phylum Bacteroidota; class Ignavibacteria; order Kapaibacteriales; family Kapaibacteriaceae; genus UBA10438. The sequence goes on from DAITNB010000048.1 coordinate 11,910, forward strand.
AGACGACACGGCAAACGTTGTTACGGAAATGGACCTGAGGTCGCCACCGAGTGGACGCGAGAACCGATACGGTAATGCGATAATGACAGACGAATGGGACATCCGCAGCGAGCGCGAAGGTGTGCGCGATGTGTCTGTACCTCTCGCACGTACGTGGCGTGTGCGCTCCAAGCGAACTAGTGCGCACGGCATTCCCAGTGCATACACCTTGGTGCCGGGTGCTACAGCGTTGCCGTTTCTATCACCACAGAACTATGTGCGCAAACGAGCGCAGTTTATCGAGCACCAACTATTTGTTACGCGGTTTAGTCCCAGCGAACTCTATGCAGCGGGTGCCTATCCTAATCAGTCGGAAGAAGGTAAGGGGCTTCCCCAGTATATGGAGAACGACGACCGCCTGATTCGCAGAGATGTTGTTTTGTGGTACACCATGGGTGTAAACCACCTTGCCCGACCCGAAGACTGGCCAATAATGCCAACAGCACATGCTTCGTTTAAGCTTGTGCCCACCGGATTCTTTGAGAGAAACCCCATCATGGAAACGCAGGGCGAGATGAAGAAGCGATGACAAGATCCTTCGTCGCTACTCATCCTAGGAAGACAAGATCCTTCGTCGCTGCTCATCTTAGGAAGACAAGATCCTTCGTCGCTGTGCTCCTCAGGATGACACGGCACGCACGCACCCAAAAAGGGAAGAGTAGTAGAGGAGTCAAGCACGGCTTCGCCGTGCTTGACTCCTCCTTTAAAGAAAACCACGGCACTGTGTCATCCTGAGGCGCAAAGCGCCGAAGGAGCCCG
>DAITNB010000049.1:0-12597 GCA_036834845.1 bacterium
AATCTACAACCGATTCGGGGCCTCTTTGTTTTTCAACTAACTTTTGGACATAGTCCGTAACTTGCGGCACAAATAACTAGAACATTCGGGCAATCTATATGCGCTCTGTGCTCCATATAATCATCGCACTTTCTACGCTGGTGGCAACAAGTGCAATCAGGGTGTTTTCTGCTGATACAACGGCATGGAAAGCAGCTGTATTTCAGGACCCATTAACGCAGCGCAAAACGGTAAGCATCGGTGGGAAGCCCCTCACCTACGATGTTACCGCGGGTCACCTAACGTTGGTAAAGGAAGACGGTACCCCGCGCGCAAAGGTATTCTTTATCGCCTATACTAAGGCAAATGTGGCCGACCCATCTACTAGACCACTCACCATCTCATTCAACGGTGGCCCTGGCTCGTCTAGCGTATGGTTGCACCTCGGTGTGCTTGGTCCACGCCGTGTGGCGATGAATGAAGACGGCACCACATTGCCCCCTCCCTACAAACTTGTGGACAACGATCAGTCCTGGCTGGATATGACGGACCTTGTCTTTATCGATCCCGTGAGTACGGGTTATTCCCGCGCGGCCGACGAGAAGGATGCCAAGCAGTTTCATGGTTATAATCAAGACATCGAGTCCGTTGGTGAGTTTATTCGACGCTGGATATCAGACAACAAACGGTGGGCGTCTCCAAAGTATTTGATTGGAGAGTCATACGGCACAACACGCGCATCCGGTTTATCGGAACATCTACAACATCGCTATGGCATGTACCTTAACGGCGTAATTCTTGTTAGTGCTGTTCTCAATTTTCAGACGATAGACTTTGCAGAAGGCAATGACATGCCTTTCATCACGTTCCTACCAACGTACGCAGCCACAGCGTGGTATCATAAGAAGTTGTCGCCAGAGATGCAGTCGAAATCCCTTGAACAAATTGTTAGTGATGCGCGCACATTTGCCATCGGAGAGTATGCTACCGCTCTGCTAAAGGGGAACAGACTTACTCCAGCAGAACGCAGCGCGGTTGTAGATCAGCTTGCCGCGTTTACCGGACTAAGCAAACAGTATATCGAACGCGCCGAGCTGCGCCCCATCATTTTTCGATTTTGTCAGGAACTAATGCGTGACAAGGGGCTTGTTGTTGGCCGGTTCGATAGTAGATACGTGGGCACCGTTTCAGACCAGTTAGCAACGTCGATGGAGCGCGATCCGTCGCACCATCCAACCATTGCAGGTTGCTTTTCCACGTGTATCAACGATTATCTTGCGCGCGAACTCAATGTAACTACAACGCTGCCGTACGAAGTGCTAACAGGAAGAGTGTGGCCGTGGGATTATAGTAACGTGCAGAACGAATACCTCAATGTTGCTCCACGACTTCGCGAGGCAATACAAATGAACCCGTCGCTACGTGTGTGGGTGCTCAATGGCTACTACGATCTCGCTACACCATTCTATGGTACAGAATATACATTCGATCACCTTGGTCTACCGCCTTCTCTTCAGCCAAATGTTTCGATGACCTATTACCCGGCAGGACATATGATGTACTTGCTGCATCAATCACTTGTTCAGATGAAAACAGATGCAAAAAAATTCTTTGGCAATTAAAGTCGTAGCCCTTGTTTCTGTAATCGTAGTCGGGTGTGCGTCTGGAGGTGTTGGGCCACGCATTGGTGCAGATATTCCCATGAGTGGTGTGGGAGCAAGTGGCGATGTAACGTCTACGTCGAGCCAGATAGGATTTATTGGCGGCTTAACCTTCGAGGGGCTGTTGAATACAACATGGGGCTTTCGTGCCGACCCGCAGGTTCGCACCATTGGTGGCACCGCCGGCTTCTCTGGCGCTACCGCAACTGGAGATGGCATTGTGTCTGCCACTGGTGAGATGACAACAAATGTTACGTTCGTAGACCTACCTGTTATGGTAACGTTTAGCCCTATTGATTCCACCGCAACAATACAACCATACCTGAGCTTTGGGGCCATGCTCACCGGGGCGGCTACGCAAACCGTGCGTGCCTCGGGCACACAAACCTATACGGAAGGTGGACAGTCTGCATCAGCCCCCTTTTCATCTCAGAGTACCGGCTCGGGTCTCGGTGGACCATTTGCGTCGGTGATTTTTGCCGGAGGCATTCGCATACCGCTTTCTGCGTTATGGGAATGGCGAATAGAAGCCAGACTACAACAGCTCATTACAGATGCAGACGTTACCTCGTACACCCTGTATACCAATTCGTATCGGGAGGTGGCAAGCGTAACGATGTCTGCGCCAACCACAACACTGGGCATCACTCTTGGCTTGATGCTTAGACTGTAGGCATACGCGCCAGTTAGTTCAACCGCCGGGTGCGCCAGTTGTACCGTAGTGCCAATAGCCGCGCTACCAACGTAACGCCAATGGCTATGATTGCTGCTATGTTGGCATGAACGTTGGCAGGAATCACAAGCACAACAAAGCACACCAGACCCAGCAGAACGGCAACTGCGTAGAACGTGCCTGGACGAAATATTTCGGGTTCTTCACGTAGCAGAATGTTCAGGAGAATCCCTCCACCGAGTGCGCTAAGAAATCCCACCAGAACGGCAGGAAGTGGTGAAAAGCCGGCGCGGATTGTCATCTGCGCTCCTACTACTCCATACATTCCAATAGACACTGCATCTACCGTGTTTATAATCGACTGAAATCGTGGAAGAGTTCGATGAGCTCCAATGGCGATAAATGCTGCACTCCATGCCACCAGCAGATACCGATAGTCGCGCAAGATAACCGGAGCCCCCTGCTGGAGAATAATGTCGCGGAGAACCCCGCCCCCTGTGCAGGCAACAAACGAAATAACGAATACACCTATAAGGTCGTACCCCTTACGAATAGCGCGTGTAGTGCCCACAACGGAGTAGAGGAAGGTTGCCCCTAAGCTCCACCAATCGGGTGATGTGAATTGCTCGGAAAAGCGAATCTCAGTTTCCACCATCACCCTCAATAATCGCGGTTACTTCTATTTCAACCAACAGTCTGTCGTCTACAAGTGCACTAACCACAACAAGTGTAGCAACGGGACGAATATTCATGAACATTTCACCGTGCGCCTTCAGCACATCCTCTACGGCGTTCGACGTTGTAACGTACATACGTGTGCGAACAACATCCGTTATCCGAGCACCAGCTTCGTGTAGTGCCTTTTCTATCTTCTGAAATATGAACACACTTTGCGCGTAAGCATTCCCTTCTCCTACAAGCAGCTCTCCGTCTACCGCTGTTGTTCCAGCAACCTCAACGGTGTTTCCAACACGAACGGCTCTGCTGTAGCCAACGATGTGTTCCCAAGGTGTTCCCGACCCGATGTTTTGTCTCATGATCTTTTTGATGATAGAGAATGTTACTTCAGGAATGTTCGCCAAGCATTCTTGTGTTCTCCAGTTTGAGAACACCACGCGGACATACGGTTGCGCATACGCCGCACCCAACACACGATGCCCGCACAATGTTTTCTCCACGCTGTGCGTACATCCGCACGTCTATTCCCATTTCGCAATACGTGCTGCAGTTGCCGCAAGAAATGCACTGCGAGCCATTTGTGGTTATCCGAAATCGCGAGACGTATTTCTGCAGAATTCCTAACACGGCGGCCATTGGGCATCCAAACCTACACCACACTCTGCTACCAAGCAACGGGTAGAACCCCACACCGATCACACCTGAAAAGAGCGCACCAACAACAAAGCCGTACACCCTATTCGCCTGATGCGCATAGGGGGCAAGGGGCGATTGTGGGTTGGTGTTAGCCCACCACAGAGCTAGGGTAACGGCAGACACGGATAGTAGCACTCCGTGCACCATCCACCTTTCTATCTTCCATGCTCTGGTTGTTTTTGAACTGAGGTGCCTAAAGGGATCGCCCGCCGTTTCTGCCAACGCGCCACAGCCACATACCCACGAGCAGTACCAGCGTTTGCCATACAAGTACGTAAGCACTGGCGTAGCTACAACCGTGAGCAACACGCTCCAGTATACCATGAACGTGTAGAGTCCATGCTCGCTGGCCAGCAGCGCATGTACCGTGTCGGGAAACAGGTATTCGGGTTTGAGCGGCCAGAAGTACGAAAAGTACAGCTCCTTCATACCCAATCGCACAAGCGTTGCCGGAACAAGGTAGGCAAACACAAGCTGAACTGCCATTAACGCGAGTGTGCGATATCGGTGGTAACGATCAGTGCGATATCGAATAAGCATACGTACACCCATTACAATCACGGCAACCGTATACAATGTGCCATACAGAAACCACTGATCGGCAGGTGTTCCGCGTAAAGAGGCTGATAGCGGATGAAGAACACTCACAACGGGCCGAACAACATCTGGATACCAGTACACACTCACATAAAACGCCGTGAGAACAACGGACAATATGTAGGCAGGTATCCCCCTCGAGGTTAACCTTCGCCACATGGTGCCGTTGTTTCGGGCACCGGCCGGAATGTTGATCGTTACAAGATTCATAACGCCACCTTTGGACTAAACTCTGCGTCGAACAATGCAGTCGTAAAATTCTTCTGAACGTCCTCCAGGGATGTGTTGTTTGTTATCCATTGCTCACAAACATTTTGCCGGAGTCGGACGCCTAAGCCATGTATACCGATTACGTTGCCATCTACGTGGCAAATACGGACGAGTCGGTTTTCGTCTGCGGACTGCCACAGCAGGGAGTTGTGCTTGTTGGAGCTCTGTGGAACATTGCCATACACCTGCCACTCCACGTCGAAGAACTTCGCACTATTAAAGTACGGTCCCTGCTGGTAGGGCCTCTCTGCACCCGTAAGATTATGCGCTATACGTTCGCCGTGCGCCTTTGCCGTATACCACAGCTGCTCTACGCCGTGTGGTAACTGAGCACAGTCTCCAATAGCATATACATTGGGGAGCGACGTGCGGAAGAACTCGTCTACAACTATGCCGCGATCTGTGCGGAGTCCTACAGCTTCCGCCAACCCCGTATTGGGTTTTACACCCGTTGCCAGCACCACAACACCGGCTTCTGCCGTAGTACCGTTGGAAAGAATGCATCCTCCAACCCTTTCGGGTGCAGAAGTGTTTGGCACAATGGAACGCAGCTCTGTGTTACAGCGCAGGTTAATTGCGCGAGAAGTGATGTGCTTTGTTAACAGCGTGGCTTCTTCTCGGGGGAACACACCTCCGTAGAACAATGGCTCGCGCACAAGCATCGTAACGTGTAAGCCACGGGAATGCAACACCTCGGCAACTTCAACACCGATGAGACCGCCCCCTACCACAACAGCATTGCGAACCCCACGGATGTTTTCTTCGAGTTCATCTAGGTGGGCCTTGGTAATATAGGCCTGCACACCACGCAAATGTTCTCCCGGCCAATTGTACCAACTCTCAACGGAGCCAGTGGCGAGAATAACTGCGTCTGCCTTTACCTCGTAACCGCTGCTGCAGTGCACGGTGTACGTTCCGAGTGTATCGGCACCCTTGCTGCGCACAGCAACCACTTCATCGTGAACCAGCTCTATCCTGTTCTTGCGCCAGAAGCTGTCTTCGTAGGGTTTTGTGTTCTGGAATGTTAGGTGTCCCATAGACACATACATCATCGCTGGACGCGCAAAATGGTAGGGGGCTTCGTGGGAAATCACAACGATATCCCAGTTCGAACGCTTGCGAAGAGTTCGTGCCGCCGTAATCCCAGCTACGCCATTTCCGATAATCACTACACGCATTGCGTGTAAACTACGAAGGAGAGCTCCGATGCGCTGTAGCGTCGGAGTCCTCTTCGATAATCGCCATGATTTCCTCGTACGTTCGCCGGGCATCCCGTCCGCCCCCTAACAGCTCCTCAATATCGGCTCTGGTATCGATGTCTGTGAGGGGTTCCAAGAGTATCGTTCGCAAACCCAGCTCATCGCACCTATTGTATGTGCGCTCTAAAACCCGGCAGGTGCTCCAAGGCATGTCCCGAAAGATGTCGGGAATAGGTGAATTGAATCCAACGAGGTAGTAGCCAAGATCCGTAGACGGACCCAATACAACGTCTGCACTTCGCAGCATCTCTATCGCACTGGAGATGATACTTCCATTAAGCATGGGTGAATCTGTTCCGATAAGTATTGCGCTTTTCACCGGACCCACGTCCTGCAGAGCGTGTAGCATTCGTGCGCCAAGGTCTTCGCCCCGCTGAGTAAGTACAGTAAACGAGTGTTGCGGCATTTTACTCAGATCACCGTCTGCGCACACAACAATAGACGCATCAACATCTCGAAGCGCATCAAACGTGCGAGTTAGAAGGTATTGATACACGCCGAGTGCCCTTGTTGCTCCAACAGTTACAGCGAGGCGCGTTTTAACCCTGCCAAGCTCTGGGGATTTGCACAGCACAATTACCACTGTCTGTGCTTGAGTCAACGTAACACCTGCTTCCAATATCGTGGCGGTACAAAGAGTAAGCCAAAGGCCTCGCCTTTTGGGGTATCAACGTGCCGGTGATGCGCCATGTGCATACGATACACCGCAACAAGGTAGGGGTTCTTTGGACGCGGCGGACGGGCAAAACGCTTGTGGATGATTACATCGTGCACAAGAAAGTAGGCAACACCATACACGGCAATACCAACTCCAATCCACATCATTGAGGAGTTTGGATATCCTAGTGCAATAAGAGCCATTGCACTCGCCGTAAAGAACAACACAAACACATCGTTACGCTCGAGCAATGTTCCCTTTGGCTTGTGGTGAGAATGGTGGATGCTCCAAAGGGGGCCGTGCATTACAAATCGGTGGAACAGCGCAGTAAACACTTCCATACCGCAGAACGCCAACAGCACAATAAGCCACCAGCTCATGTTAACTGACCTCCGCAGCTCGACCCAGCACCGGCAGTGCAGCCAAAACAATGTTGATCCACCACAATAGAGCGGGCCTGCAAGGCAGCTCCGTCGAACTCGGAAATATGTTTTGCAGGCGACGCTACGGGCAGGTCTAACATCTGATTGAAGTCGCAATCGTACAGCGTGCCATCCCATCCAACAGATATGGTGTTTCTGCACATTAGGCCGAGTACTGCTGCAGGATTAAAGGCCGTAACTAACTGCTCCATGTACCGACCGTAGTTTCCACTCGCCAAGAGGTATTCGAGAAAACGGCTGATGGGCATGTTTGTGATGCAGATGAGCGAGCTAAAATGTACACCGTGCTTTTCGGCTAGTACCTTGCGAAACTCTCTCTCTAACGATGCCTGAGGTCCGGGTAGCAGCGCTCCTACTGGGTTGTACACAAGGTCGAACTGCAATCCGGAACCCGGAATGCCATATCCAACGGCGTTAAGAAGTCGCATTGCCGCAATGGAATCGTCGAACACACCATCACCGCGCTGTCTGTCTGTGTGGCGCGCATCATAGAACGGCAGCGAAGAAACTACAATTACGCCGTGTTTGGCATAGAAATCCGGCAGATCTCGGAACTTCGGATTTGCCATGATAATGGTAAGGTTACACCGAACCATTACCCTCTTCCGTAGTGCCGCACATTCCTCTACAAACCAGCGAAAGTGCGGATTCATCTCTGGTGCACCACCGGTGATATCGACTACCGAAATAGATGACGTGCCAAGAACTGCAAGACACTCTTCCATTGTTCGCTGCGACATAATCTCCGTACGGTCGGGCCCGGCATCTACATGACAGTGTTTACAGGCCTGATTGCACATCTTGCCCACATTCACCTGTAATATCTCCGGCACGATTGGCGTAAGAGGGAACATTTCGTGCGGACGTAGCATGGACCCAAACGAGGGCAGAGATTCAACTGCCTCGTGACTATGCAAAACGTGTAACTGATATTCAGGGTTGGCAAGGGGCTCTTGCCGGCGAAGTAAACTTGTTGTGGCTTGAGACATTACTCTACATTGATACTTCTTTTACTTTATTCATCATCATCACACCATGCACTAACGATGCACCACCACGAATAGCGGCAGCCACATGCACAGCTTCCATCATCATCTCCTCGGTAGCACCCTTCTGTAGTGTATCCGTTGTGTAGGCGTCAATGCAGTATGGACACTGCACAGCATGTGCTACGGCAAGCGCGATGAGAGATTTTTCCCGCGCTGTTAGAGCCCCCTCGGCAAAAACATCTCCGTACCATGAGAAGAACTTTTCTGCAAGCTGCGGTTGGAATTCCGAGATGTTGCCAAACTTGGCTAGGTCTGAAGGGTTGTAATAGGAAGACATTTGTAGGGTATCCGGCTGAAGTGAATGGTACACGAATACGTAAATATACTCAGCAACTGCGTTGTGCATGTTGCCGAACTCCCGTTAATGCGCACAAGTTGCTTATGTGTTGTCTATGAAAAACACACCAAGACCAAGCGCACCTGCAATGGGAACAGCAGGGTATCCTGCCCATGGCGGAACACACACCATAGCGGCGGATGCAAAAAGCACGGCGTATCGCAACCGTGCCGACCTTACGCGAAGTCCGTTCATCGCTAGTGCACCGCCTAATCCAAGCGCAGCCGATGTAATACCAATCTGTAACCCAACAAAAAGAAACACCTGTGCTGTAAACAGTGCGGGTATATGTTGTGGATCGATGATCTCTGCCACGCACACCAACACAAGCATCGCAAATGCGCCAAGAAATAACCATGAAAACAATCGGGCACGCTGCGCATCGAAGTACCGCTCTGCTAATCGAGCTACAACGAAACAGCCGGGACCAAAACGAAGCAACATGTTACCAACACGATACACGTGTTCATTGTCGCCTAACAGGTATACGCACACCAGACCAAGAATGAATACAACCAGTAAGCCAACAGCATAGCGGCTAAACTGCTTTAGCATGCTCCGCAGCCCCCTTCATCGTGCATGTGTTTACTCTCTACCTGCACCGTTACATGATCTACACCAAATCGTTCTTTCATTAGGTTTTGCACTGAGCGTACTACTTCGTCGGATGAACGTTCAGACACCACATGCACACTTGCCGTGTTGGTGTTTTCGCTAAGCTGCCACACGTGAATATCGTGCACGTCTGTTATCCCGTCCATCGCCTCTACGGCGGCACGCACGTCTAACGGCGAAATACCCTCCGGCGCAGACTCCATCAGGATAACCGCCGAACGTTGGATAACAACAACAGCGCCTCGCGTGATAAGGATGGCGATGAGAATGGAAATAGCAGGATCTACCCACGTCCAATCGGTAATGGCAAGCACCACACCTGCAACAATTACGCCAGCGCTCGACAACAGATCGGTAATCACGTGGAGATAGGCGCTGCGAGTTGTAATGTGCTGACTACGGTGCAGATACAGCGCACTAATAGCATTGGCAATAAATCCTACCACTGCCACAGCAAGCATAGATTCTGCGTGTATATGCACGTCTTGCCCTACAAGACGTTTTACGGCCTCAATAACAATGTAGATACAGATGCCGATGAGCAGAAATCCATTCGTTAGGGCCGCGAGAATCTCAATGCGACGTAATCCAAATGTGTATCGAATGTTGTGTTCGTTGCGCGCCTTCGCTGCGATGCGAAGTCCGAAGAATGCAATCAGGAGCGAGGCCAGGTCTATTAGTACGTGTCCGGCATCCGAGAGTAGCGCCAGGCTACCCGAAAGGAAGCCCCCTATCACCTGAGCAACAAACACTGTTCCCGTTAGCGCAATAGCTATGCGAAGGGGGCGAATGTCTGCGTGTTCGTGGATGTGTCCGTGGTTGTGGTGGTGGCTACCACCAGTGTGAACATGTGCAAGCATTACGGTGTTAAGAGCGAAACAATGGCGGAACGGAACATGATAACGAGTAGCGCTGGTGCGGCAAACAGAAGTGAGTCGAATCGATCAAACACGCCACCATGACCCGGCAAGATGCCGCCGGAGTCCTTTACCACGGCATCGCGCTTAAGAAGCGATTCTGCTAAATCTCCCAACGGACCAACAATACCCACCACCGCACCGCACACGGCGGCAAGCAGCAGATCCACGCCAGGGAGCAAAGTGGAGGCAAACCACATAAACACAGCAACAGAGGCAACAAAGCCGGCAATGGCGCCTTCCCATGACTTCTTTGGGCTTACGCGCGGCAGCAGTTTATGGCGTCCAAACTGCACACCAGCGAAATACGCGGCACTATCAGCCGCCCATACAGACGCAAAGAGTGCCAGCACCAAGGACGCTCCACCATCGGACCATAAACCATCCATCTCCCGCGTAACACAGCATCGCAGCAGTAACAAGGAGCTTAGGGCCAGTGTTATGTAGGCAACACCAAACACCGTAATTGCAGTGTTCAACAGGGCGTTCTCCTTCCCACGAAAAATCTCCACCGCAAGCGTTACCAATGAACCAAAAAGGAGTAACACCGCCGCCGAGACTGCGGCACTGTATGCACCCCAACCACCAGCTCCCTGCAGCACCTGCCACGAGATAACCCCTTGAAGCGTAATGCTCCAGCCAATACCGAGGCCAATGTTCGGCGAGGCATGTTTGGACTCTGCCAACATGTAAAACTCCCGAAGCGCCAGCACCGTAAGTAGAACCACCGCTGCCGCAAACGTCCAGCCGCCCACGTACACAATGCCAACGGCCGCCGGAATTCCTATCGCACCCACCATGATGCGTTTTGCAAGGTTTGTCATGTCGCGAAGCTACGTAGATTCGTGTCCTATGACGGTCTATAACCTTCCCGACGGCGACACATTTAATGTTTTGCTCACCGGCGACCCCGACTTTGTTGTGGAGTTTGCTGGTGTTTTAGACAGGAACAATGTTCCATTCTCCATCTTGCCTTCACTCGACGAGTTCGACGAGCTAGACGTAGAGCTCGAGCTGGCAGATCGGTGGACCGAGGACGTGCGCATTCAGGCCGCAGAGTTTGGTGCCTATGCCGATAGAGTGGCCATAGACCTTCGGTCCATAGCGCCTACCGTAACGCACATTGTAGACCTGAGCATTTCTTCAAATCCCGATCGCAGAATCACACTCGAATACGTTAGCAGCGTTAACCATCGTGCAACCGTGATTACCTCTGTCCTTACCAACACTGCCACCGAGATTGGGATGTTTGCCAATATCCCCACGCGGATATGCGGCGTAACGCTGCTACCCGGTGTTATGTCTACGGCCACAGCGGTGGACATGTGCAGCGGCATGAACACCCTGCCCCATCATACGGCGTCGGCATTGGCACTTCTGCGTTCTCTGGGTTATTCTGTTGAGCAGGTAGAAGACCGAGTAGCGCTTGTGCAGGTGCGTGTATTGGCAATGCTTATCAACGAAGCGGCGTTTGCCGTAATGGAGAAGCTTGCATCACCGGAAGACATTGACTCGGCCATGACGTTAGGCGTGAACTATCCCAAAGGTTTGCTCCGTTGGGCAGACGAGATTGGGATAGGCATCATAACACTTGTGCTAGATGGACTCTATAGAGAGTACCAACAAGAGCGTTACCGACCCTGCATACTTCTTAAGCAGATGATGCGCGCCGGATGGATTGGCAAGGCCGTTAGCCGCGGCTTCTTTACGTACACGTAGCGTATGACGGTACATGTGTTCTTAGACTTCGACGGAACCATTTCACCGCTCGACGTTGGCAATGAGTTATTCCGCACGTGGGGTTCGTTCGAACCGCTCCACGGGCAACTTGTAGCCGGAGAAATTACCGTTGCCGAATACTACAACCGTTCGGTGCACTGCCTACGGCCCGAGCTTACACCCGAAGCACTCAATCAATGGGCGTTGGGATTTCACGTCGACCCCGGCTTTGCTCGTATCGTGTCTCTTGCACGCGACAATGATGCCACAGTTACCATCGTGAGCGATGGTTTTGACGCGTACATCAATCCATTGTTATCGAAGAGCGGGGTAACCCCGTTGCCCCCTATCAGATGTAATATTCTTGTGCATGAAGGGGGCCGATACAGCGCCAAATTTCCGGGCGCCTCGGAGTCGTGCTCGTGTTATTGCGCATCATGTAAGCGCAACGTGGTGATATCGCCTGTAGCCGAGGATGATGTTGTTGTGTATGTTGGCGATGGATTGTCTGACGTGTGCGCAGCGGAACATGCCGATATTGTTTTTGCAAAACACACGTTAGCACGGGAATGCACCAAGCGTGGAATTCCTCATCACCATTACCACACCTTGTCCGACGTACACATCCAACTTCAACGGTACTTCGAGAACACTACATTCCGTCAGCGTAGGCGCGCTGTACTAGCCAGGAAACGTGCGTTCGAGTGGGAATAGGACCCTACGGGTACGCAAGAAAATCTAACTACGAAACAATCAGCAGCGTATCTGCCGGCCGTTTTTTGTCGGTGGTCTTACGTTCAATAGGTGCCCGGAAGCTATCCTTCCGGGGAGAGACTTTCGTCGGCACGCGCGCTACGCACCGATAGGTCCATGTCCTTCACCGACTCCGTAGCTGGCCGCTTCTTCTCAAAAGGGCACCCGCTTCGCGCCTCAAGTTGACACCGCATCGCCGGTCATGGGAAAGCCTCATAGCTTCATCGTCATGATGAGATCCTTCGGCGCTACGCGCCTCAGGATGACACCACCACGCCGGTTGTGGAGGAAAA
>DAITNB010000050.1:0-10310 GCA_036834845.1 bacterium
GCCAATACTGATTCTAAACCTCGGCGCTTTTCAACTAAGAAACGGACATAGTCTTACTTGATTACCGGATTACCTGATTACGGGATTACCTGAGTACGGGATTACCTGATGACGGGATTCCGGGGGTATCTCTTACTCCAAAACGATAAACAACGATATTCCTATGTGTTCGCTCGTTGATGTACTGCTCGGCGTACTGCCTGCCAGAGCAATAACGTAGAGTCCGGCGGTGGAAACAGGACTTCAATCCTGGTATCCATTAGCCACAGACTCAGCGTTTACGATTACCGCAAGAGGCAACTTCGAAATCAAGGGAAAAGGTGTAATGACCACGTATACTGTGGAGCGAGAAAAACCGAGATTCGGTCCCTTACACCATACACTCCTTCAGTACCGAAACCTCTATGCGGCGATTCTGCCTGCGGATGGTTTCGAGCTGTTCCTTCGTCATCTTCTTCTGTTGGGCGGCCGTTGGTTCCGGCACACGTGGCATGGAAGATCCATATCCCACGGCACCACGAATCTTCGTGGGCGAAACACCCTGCTCTAATAACCATTCTCGAACACGCTGAGCACGAAGCTCGGATAGCGTTTTGTTACGCTCCTTGGGTCCGTCTGCAGAAGCATGACCTTCGATCATAACCTGCAGCTCGTCGCAACTTTCGTTCATGTAGGTTAGAAGCTCGTCGAGATTTCGTTTCGTTTCCGGCTGCTCAAAGTCGAACTCGTCTGTGTTTACCTTAAAACGGATGTCCTTGGCGTATGACGTGCGCTTCTTAGGGGGCTGAACCCTTACTGTATCTGGTTTGGGCGGCGGCGAGGTACGAATCACCGTGTCTACCTTAGGAATCTCTTTCTGGATAACTACTGTGTCGGGTTTGGGTGCAGGTGCCGCAAGTACTACTGTGTCTGTACGCGTTGGCGGTGTGTCGCGCTGTGGTTGCTCGGCACGTGCGCCAGTTCCGCAGCAACATCCATGAAGCTCCGAGCAACCGCACACCGGACACTCCGAGTGGTGCTTGCGGTGCGGAGGGTTAAAGCGATAGGTTAGCCCAACGGAGAAGCTTGTAAGCGCATCATTCGTTCCACCATTATAGTCGTCTAAATACTCCGAGAACGTTAACCGGTATTCTCCGCGAAGCATCAGCCCCACGCTTCTCGAAAGCGGAATCCGAACGCCCCCTCCCAACGGAATCGAAAAAATCGATGTTGGATACACTTGCGACGCGTTGTTTGGCAAGGGGGCATGTTCCTCGCTGTTCGATGGAGCAATGTTAACAAGTCCAACACCGGCCGTGATAAATGGTACTGCCGCAATTCCGTCAACCAACACATAATTAACAAGGAAATCTACGGTGGTAAGTCTGCTTTCGTTTTCTGGCTCTATTGTGGTAAGCGTGCCGGGGTAGGTTCCTCCAATCTGCGCGCCCTGACCGAAATAATCGGGATACGAAGCAATCTTCGAGGGCGTAACTTTCCACCGATATTCACCTAAACCCAAACGTCCCTCTAAAATGAGTCGCGAGATGGGCGCATACTGTAGCGATATCCAACCACCTGGACCAAACATGTCGTCTTCGAACTCGCCCGAGTATTTATTGAACCCGCCGGACAAGGCACCCACAACATCTCCGGCTTTGGACTGAGCGTGCAACTGCCCCGCGGCACACAAAACAGCCAACACCAAAACCATCCAGTTCGTTACAATCCCTCTCATCGGCGCTGCTCCTGTTTTTCTTTGCATTCTTTGCACTCCGTTGATTCGAATGGCAGGTTGCCCTTCGTTATCCGTGTTGATCCATCAGGCAAAATTTGTTTGCGATACCATTTGCCTTCGGTACTGCGGAGTAAACTGCCGTCGGCGAGTGTCTCTGCTAACTCCCACCGAATTCGCTCGGGTCCAAGGGGCGGACCATCATCCACACATATTCCATAACCGGGGGGACCAAAACACTCCCTATGCTGTCCGGGCGGACATGGCACGTCCATGGGCTCTGGTGTTCCTTTTGCCACCACCGGTGGGGTTTCTTTTGGTGGTGCTGCGTCTGCCATGCTGCCACCACTACCCCCGCCAGGTGTAGCTCCGCCACCTGCGGGAGAAGCCGTTGGTTGTCCACAACAACAACACATGCAGCAACAACAGCATTTGCAGCAATGGTTACAACAATCGTTGCAATCACTTTCACAGCAATCACTTACGTTATTGCAATAATCGCAACAATTATCCACACACGATGTGGATTCATAGGCGGGTATATCCTCTTCGGGCTCTTCGCAGCAGTGTGTTGGGTTGTTAAAGCGATACGTTAAGCCAATACTGAAAGTACTTATACCATCGTTCTTTGCATTAAAAGCCACATCATCAAGATACTTCGAGAACACCCAGCGGTAGTCTCCAGAGAATTCCAGCCCCACCCGAGCAGAAATGGGGATTACTACCCCGCCGCCGAGCACCGCCGAGAAACTCCACAATGAGTATTGCTGATTCAGTCTGTTCGGAAGTGCCGAATGTTCCTCACTATTCGAAGGGGCAAAGCTAGCCCATCCGACTCCAGCTGTGATAAAGGGGCTTGCAGGGATGTCTGGTACAAGTACATAGTGGAGTAGTAGATCGGCTGTTGTTAATCTGCTCTCATTGATGGCCTCGATTGTAGTAGACGTACCAGGGTAGAGATCGCCAATTGCAGCGTTAGGTCCAAAGTAGTCTGGGTACCCAGCAATACGTGTTGGGTTTACCTTCCACCGATATTCACCTACGCCAATCGAGCCCCCTATCCACAGGCGGTCCATGGCAATAAAGCGCAGACCAAGCTTTGCATGCGGACCCACCATGTCATCAGAAAAGTCGCCGTAGTACCTAACAACACCGCCGCTAAGTGTCCCCACAACGTCGCCACTCCTCGGTTGGGCATATATCACCCACGAGGAAACAGCGAAAACCAAGGCCATGGTTACCACAACACGCACACGCGCCTGCAATCAATTATCGTTCCACATGCATTAGACGGCAAGTTATGCACTTTGTGGAAAATGTTGGCAATGTGCTTTGTTCGCAAGCACTTGCAGAGTGCACGCTGACAATTTAGATCGTACAGTTATCCCCCACGGTGTAGGGATATCTCAGCTTTCTACGCGTATGGCATCCAGGATGCGGGCGCTTACTTCTTCAATTTCGCCAACGCCATCAACGCTTGTTAGCACACCACGGTCTGCGTAGAAAGACAGCAGGGGTGCTGTTTCGTCGTTGTATATCTCGAGGCGATGACGAATAATATCTTCTTGGTCATCTGCCCTACCGCGTTGCAGCAAACGGGAAACAATTGTAGCGTCGTCTACGGCAAGGTTAACAACCGATGTTACAGACCTACCCTTTTCGGCCAGCATCACCTCTAGGGCATCGGCCTGCGCGCGAGTGCGTGGAAAACCATCGAGAATACAGCCGTCTGCAAAGGACGGGTGCCCCATTGCCTCTTCCACGATGCCAGCAACAACTTCGTCGGGCACAAGTTTGCCTGCCTCCACATATTCCTTGGCTTTTAGGCCAATGGCGGTGCCACCCTTAATGGCACTGCGGAACGCGTCGCCCGTGCTGAGGTGTGCCACGCCGAGTTTTTCGGCAAGGATTACGGCCTGAGTTCCTTTGCCCACACCTGGGGCACCAAACAGAATGATAATCATCATATTCCCGATTACTTTCGGGCACGAAGATACAACGCGCAATTCAATAGAACTCTGCGTCGAACGAAGATGCGTACGGTGCGGCATACTTACGGAGCACCTGCACAGCGGCCTGAAAATCCTTCGGCGGGTTGGCCTCGAAGCTCGTTTTCTCCCCTGTAGCAGGGTGGATAAACGTAAGACGGTATGAATGAAGGGTTAGCCGGTCGATTATCGGCTTCTCCTCGGCCCCCTTGGCAAGGTTATATCTTCTCTTAATGGCAGACAGCTTAAAGGACGATGTTTTGCCGTAATCCGGATCTACGAGCAACGGATGTCCGATTGCCGAGCAATGAACCCGTATCTGGTGCTGACGTCCGGTAACAAGATCGCATTCGATAAGCGAGGCCAACCGAAATCGCTCTATCACCCGCACATTGGTATGTGCTTCCTTCCCCTTGGCCGAGGGTTTCATAAGCCCCTTTCGTCGTGTGTCGGCCATTATTGGAATGTCGATGGGAAATGCATCCTTGTCTACAACTCCCGAGACAATTGCCAGGTACGTCTTTGTTACCGTATGGTGTTCGAACTGATCGTTGAGGAGTTTATGTGCCTCCGGCGTGCGGGCAACAATCATGATGCCCGAGGTATCGCGATCGAGTCTGTGAACTGTGTACGATGTCTCAAACCGCTCCTTCACAATAGAGCGCACGCTTGGCAGAGTTGTATCGTATCGGTCGGGAATAGAGAGCAGGCCCGACGGTTTATTTACTACCACTACGTGGTTGTCTGCAAAGAGAACTTCGAGTTGTTTTGCTGACGGTTTCACACGCACCTCTGCGCAGCCGTAAGGGTATTGCGAAGGAGCATGGCTCGCGTCATTGGCCCAACACCTCCAGGCACCGGCGTTATTGCTGCTACCTTTGGTGCCACCGCGGCAAAGTCTACATCTCCAACAAGTTTCGAGGTTCCATCCGGGAGTTGAAGGCGATTAATGCCAACATCTATCACCACCGCCCCCTCTCGCACATGATTAGCCGATATAACACCATGAACTCCCACGGCAGAAATCACGATGTCGGCTCTTTGTGTGTGCTCTGCAATGTTGGGCGTTCCGGTGTGACATATCGTAACGGTGGCGTTCCCTGGATTGCGCTTTTGCGCCAGGAGTATGGCAAGGGGCTTGCCCACAATGTTGCTGCGTCCTACTACCACGATGTGTTTTCCGGATGTTTCAATCTGATACCTACGAAACATCTCCACTACACCATAGGGAGTGCAGGGTATAAATCCATCGAGACCAATAAGCAACTTACCGGCGTTCTCGGGATGAAATCCGTCTACGTCTTTTTCTGGCGTAATGCAGCGAATAACGGTGTGCTCGCTGATGTGTTTTGGAAGGGGCAGTTGTACCAAAATTCCATGCACAAGCGGATCTGCATTCCATGCGCGCACTACGTTAAGTACGTCTTCTTGCGGAGTATCAGCCGGCAGACGCAAAATGGTAGAGCGAATCCCAACTTTTTCGCAGTCCTTGGCCTTATTCCGCACATATACGGTGCTGGCGGGGTCTTCTCCCACCAACAACAAGTTTAGTCCGGGAGTTACGCCTGTGCGTGCAAAAAACTCCGCAACATCGGTGGCCACCTCTTGGCGAACATCAGAGGCAAGCGCATTACCGTCAATCAGAAGTGGCATATGCAAAAATACAGACTCTCGGCGGCATGGGGTGCAGACCTACAGAGTAGGTGCGGGAAATCTGCTCACTACAGCGTTGATATCGGTTAGTGGCAGCTCGCAAACGTTGTTGGTGCACACCGCAATACTGTCTCCGGAATCGGGAATATCCCCATAGCCCCCTTCAGCCAACAGATATGCGTATTGCGCGGATGTTGTGGGATACACAATCACGGAGCGTGGTTGGTAGTTGGCAGAAATGTGTGCAAGGGCGTCTTTGATAAAGGGGCTTTCTGGGTTGCCGTGAACAACTATCTCGCTTATGCCATGCTGCAGTTGGTCCCACGCACAAAGCAGCATGCAGAAGCCGGCCGGACCGGAGGCGATAAGCTGACCGTACGACGTAACGCAACGATTGGCGGCCTGCCTGTAGGTAGCGCTGTTCATGATTGCGGCCAACGTAGCAAACAGGAGTGCCGCCATAGAATTTCCGCACGGATAGGCCCCGTCGTACCCATTCTTTTGCCGCACCGGCACATCGGCAAGTGTTTCTTCTGGTGTTGTGTACAGCACACCATCCTTGTTGGCGAAGGCAGTCAAGAGATGGTCTGCACATTGTACAGCCGATGCCAAATATTCGATGTTGCCGGTGGTTTGATACAGTTCACCTGCTGCCCAGCCCAACATAGCCGTATCATCGAGCATAGCGGTAACGGCATTGTTGCCGTTCCTACTTCTGTGCCAGGCCGGTGGACAGGAGAACTGGGCAAAGGCACGCTCTGCTTGCTGTTGCAGATATGGCAGTTGTAGTGCCCTCGCGGCGCGGGCAAGCGCTCCAATCATCAGTCCGTTCCAGTCGGTTAGAACCTTGTCGTCCGTTAACGGTGGTACGCGGGCCCGGCGTTGTTGCCGAAGCTGCACTCGGAGTTGATGCCAATCTGGGCGGCGTTCTAACTCGCGGATGTTTGCAGTGTTTACGTGGAGAATATTCTGTGGCAGTGGGTTGCCCGTTGCCTCGTCGGAAAAATTACCTTCGGCGCGTACGTTCAGTAGGTGCAACAGGTCTGCGGGGCAGTCTGACAGCTCCTCTGCGCTCCACACATAAAACTTGCCTTCCTCTCCTTCGCTGTCTGCGTCCTGCGCCGCAGCAAAACGTCCGTCTGCAACCGTAAGCTCGCGATCTACAAAGTTGGCAACCTCTATAACTGTGTTTCGGTAGAGCGGATCGCGGGTACGTTGCCATGCCTCTGTGTAGGCCATGATGAGCATGGCTTGGTCATAGAGCATTTTTTCGAAGTGTGGTAGCAGCCACTCGCGGTCTGTGCTGTATCGGTGAAAGCCCCCTCCAACATGATCGTACAAACCGCCGCTCCTCATTGCGTCGAGTGTTGCACATACCATGCTCAATAGGCCGGGGTCCTGTGTTGTATGCTCCCTGCGCAGCAAAAAGAGCAGGTGATGTGCCGAAGGAAATTTGGGCTGTACGGAGAAACCGCCATACTCATTATCGAACATTCTCCGGTGGTATTCTTCGGCCATCTCGAAAACATCGTTCGCAATACCGGTGCGGAGATCGGAGTCTGCGTGCTCTTGTAGAACGCGTGTAATTTCCGCGGCCGTTTCTATTACCCGCTGGTGGTCTTCGTCCCAAACGCCGCGAATGCGCTTAAGCAAATCCAAAAAGCCCAGTCGGTTACCACGCGAAAACTTTGGGAAATAGGTCCCTGCAAAGAAGGGTCTGCGCCCGGCATCCATCATTATTGTCAGTGGCCAACCGCCATGGCCGGTAAGAGACTGGCACACATCCATGCAGAGTGCATCTACGTCTGGACGTTCTTCGCGGTCTACCTTGATACTGATGTAGTGTTTGTTGAGAAACTCCGCCACATCATGGTCTTCGAACGATTCTCGCTCCATAACGTGGCACCAATGGCAGGCCGCGTACCCGATGCTAACAAACACGGGTTTGTTTTCCGCGCGCGCGCGCGCAAATGCCTCGTTACCCCAAGGATACCAATCCACGGGATTATGTGCGTGTTGTAAGAGGTACGGAGACTGCTCTTGGGCTAACCGATTAGGGGTGTTTCCATCAGGCATACACGCTACTGATGGTTGGGATGAGATATTCGTTGAACGCACGATCGATATCGTAGTCGGGCTTCCATCCCCAGTCTGCGCGTGCTTTCGAGTCGTCTACATCGGCACACCACGAATCAATGATGGCTTGGCGTTTAGGATGTGGCTGGTACGAAACATCCGAGCCCGGAAATGCGCTCTGCACGCGACGGGCAATTTCTTCGGCTGTGGGCGCAAATGCGCCAATATTGTACACGCGTTGTGTAAGATTTTCGGCCGGTGCAGCCGCCAAATTCAGCAGTGCCTTTACTCCGTCTGGCATGGCCATGAATGGGATTTGCGCATCGGGTCGAACAAAGCACGCATACGGTTTACCTTGCGCTGCAGCATGAATCATCTCCGGTGCGTAGTCGCTTGTACCCCCAGTTGGAACTGTTGTTGCGGAGATAAGACCCGGGAATCGCAATGCACGGAAATCAAGTACCCGCGCACCGGCTTCGTCTGTGAGCTGACCAAAGCGGTCGCTCATGTATTCGCCAAGTTGTTCGCAATACACCTTATTGATTCCGTACATGGTTGTGGGCCGCAGGTGTTGAAACTCCGTAACGGCGCCTGCAGCATTCTTCTCTTCGATCGAATGCATTCCATACACCGCTATGGTGCTTGGAAAGAGAAATGTAACCGGGGTACCGGTACGCGCACCAATGCGGCGAGACATCAACAACAAACCCATCGTACCATTCACGTTTACGTTGTGCGCCAGTTGCGGGTTCTTCTCCGAACTTGTGCTCAGCAGCGCCGCAAGATGGTATACCTCAGCTACATCGAATTGTTCAATCTGCGCTATTATCTGCGGATCTGATACATCTCCTTGAATAAACTCGGCCACCAAGGACTGAAGCGATGTTGCGAGCGGCGCAAGGTCGAGCGCAATAACGTGCCTGTTACCACGGCGGGCAAACTCGGCGAGAAGACTGTGACCGATTTCGCCGTTGGCTCCGGTTACAAGTGTTACAATGTTGGACATGGTGGCAATGCTAAATGGAGAAAATGCGCTGCAAATCTACGTTACTCTCCTGCTACGGGAGAACTCTGCGCGAAACCTCCAGCATCCCCTGCTGCTGCCACACATATATCTGGTGTAACGTTGGGAAACGTCTGCGTAGCACGCCATAGGGTCTGCGTGCCTTGGCAGACCAATACCAGGTAAGCAGCATTATCCTCTGCGCAAGCGGTGCATGTGTTAATGCGTGTGGGAGAACTACGTTCACCAGCAACTCCCTGCGAATATCTGCCCCCTCCACGGCAATTCGAGCACTTTCGGCAGCATCGATGGCGGAGAGTATCTCGCGTGGATGAATCTTTGCGATGTTCAGGGAGAGGACTCCGAGAGCAGACGTTGCTATACGCGAACGAACGTCGAGCAACAGCTCTTCGCGCAGTGGATGATGGTTCTTCGCGGTAAGGCGCTGAAACCACTCCGAGGTTGCACCCCGCAGCGCATCAACTATCCCCACACGACGAATGGCACGGCCTATGTTGGAGCTATGCCTCTGCAAACGAGCGATAGCTGCACGCTGCACCTCGTCTGCCGACTCTGCTGTTTGATCTATGTCTGCCTGTTGTCCGCGAAGTGCCGATGTAACATGCTTCGCGGGCATTATTAGGGTTCGTGCATTGGCAATACTGTGCGCGGCATCATCTTCGAGCACTATATGAAGCAATACGTTCGCATACGCTGGATCGTGGTGATGTTCGTGATGATACCACTCCGAGGAGTACACATGAAACTCCGCGTCGCCAATTAGCACTACGCCGTTGCAAAGGATTGCCATTCCCGTTATGTCGGGTCCGGCAGACACATTGATCATTCCGGGAGAAAGTATCTGTATCTCGGCACCATCTGTGCAGTGCCAGCGGGCGCCTGTTACCGACAACAGTCTGTGAACTGCGCGTTGGAGCACACGCTCCGGTAGGTTGAAGACCGACATAACAGGTTTATCCTTGTTGAAAACACTGTTACGTTCAATCTTCGCTTACAATCGTGACATTACACTGGCGAGTCTTTCGGCTTCCTTTGCAATTGTGCTTATGCAAGACTCTGTAGTGTCTGCATAGAGAAGTCCGCGCGATACGTTAAACACCGCGGGGCCATTTGCATTGGCAACAATGGTTGCCGATTCATCGCCTCCCTGACTACCAAGTCCGGGAATGAGAAATGGCACCTCAGGAAACTGCGCACGAAGAGCTCCAAGTTCGGCTGTGTTGGTAGCGCCCACCACAAAACCAACGTCGCCCGAGCGGGGCCACGTTACCACGGTGCGCATCACTCGCTCGTATAGGGGCATGCTGCCAACACTGAGTCTCTGAAAATCATACGAGCCGGGATTCGACGTAAGTGCTAGCACATACACCATCTTATCCCGCACGGCCAAGAATGGCTCTACGGAATCTTGTCCCATGTAGGGCGACACGGTAACGGCATCCACACCCAAATCATCAAACACGGCCGCTGCATAGGCCGCAGAAGTATTTCCAATGTCTCCCCGCTTGGCGTCGGCAATAACATAGGCGGCGCCGCAGTGCTTCCTCAGCGCGTAGAGTGCCTCCATTCCGGGTAAGCCGTATTGCTCGAAAAACGCCAGGTTGATTTTGTAGCACGCGGCTACACTCCGCGTGGCATCTACTACGTCGCATCCAAACGCCAACAGTCCGTCTTTTCTGTCTCTGTAGGGGGCGGGCAGGCGGGAAATGTCTAAATCTAGTCCAACGCAGAGTCCGGTAGGAGGTATCATAGACACAAAATTGGAACTTTTTTTCAGGAGTGATGTAACAATTACATCGTGGTGCCGTCCTTACCTATGTCCCTCATCAATATCGTGTGGCCCACTCCCCCGATC
>DAITNB010000051.1:0-10035 GCA_036834845.1 bacterium
GATGTCATCCGCCCGTACGGGCGGGGCGGAAGGGGCGGATGTCATCCGCCCCTTCTAGCGATCCCCCATCATTATCATCATTCGTGATTCAATGGTTCGGCTGTGGTGCATGGTAATAACATACGTTCCCTGCGGGTACGAACGCAGGTCTACGTCTGTGTCTTGGTCATTTACGGTTATTGTTAAGATTGTCCGTCCAAACATATCTGAAACTGTGAGCAATGCGCCGATGTGCTCTGCGCCAACACGAATCCTAATTGTACCATGCGTTGGGTTTGGATAGACACCCATTGGTTGACCTTCCCCACCTTCAGCGACCGACGTTACAAGCTCTCGCTTGAGAATGAGTCCGCCGTCTCCAACGGCGTATACTGCAGTGCCCCCTGCAATGGCTATCGAGTTGATGGACCTACCCCCAGATGGTACATTATCGTTCTGCCATGTTGTACCACCATCGGTGGTGGAGTATATGTTGCCTGCAGTATCACCAATAAAACCGCGGAGGGAGTCGGCAAAGGCGATGGTGTTAACAGTATATGGAAACACATACTTAGTTGTGTCCCATGTTTCGCCACCGTCGGTGGTGAAGAAGACGCGGGAAGTTGTTCTTCGCCCCCAGATACTTCTGTTGTACCTGTTACCGCCTATCCAAATCCGAAATTCTCCGTTATGAGTGATGGTCTGAATTTGCATCCCTATCGACTCTGGAAAGAAGAGCCACCCTTTGACGGCTACCCATGTCTCACCAGAATTGGTGCTTCGCCACAGTGATCCTTGACTCAACTCGCTTTCACTCCAAGAATCCAGATGCATCAAACGACCGGCATAATTTGATATGGCAGAACCAGGATACATCGGCATTTCGGCTGTATTCTCGCATCGCCGCCATGTTCTTGCACCATCAATAGTCCTTTCAACGAGGCATTCACCTACAATAATGCCCTGATTTTCACGAACGAATGCTACCGACCGGATGAGTCGGCTGCCAGTGCACTGATTTGGCGTATAGATACTATCCCAAGACTCGCCCCCGTCAGTGGTTTTATACACGATAGCGCCCCCAGCGTAGCCAACATCATTCGCTGGGAAGCTCAAGGTCCTCACCCCATATTGGAGCATGGTCTCGGTCCACGTCTTACCTGAATCTTCGGTCTTGTATATGGATGCACCCGCAGCAATAAAGCCAGTGTTTGAGTTTGGGAATGAGACACAGTAGTAGATCTGATCGCCCGTACTTGGTAACACTATCCATTGTGCAAGAAGTACGTAGGGCCCACAAACCGCAAGAGCAATGAGAAGAATGAAAGGAGCTCTCATGGCAACCTCACAATCATATGATTGGTACCGCCAAGGCCCGCGCGAAGTGAGCAATAGTAGATACCGGGAGGTAACGAAGATAGATCAAGAACTTCACGATGTAGACCGATGCCTTGATTTGGATGATGATTGGCAAGGACAGACTGTCCGTTGGTGTTAACGATGATGATTTCAACTTCACCTTGGGTGTATTGTTGGTATCGTAGCTCTACTTCACCTGATGTAGGATTGGGTACAATTTGCAGTTGAGTTGGTTGTGGCTGTTCCTGCTCCCCACCTTCAGCGACCGACGTTACAAGCTCTCGCTTGAGAATGAGTCCGCCGTCTCCAACGGCGTATACTGCAGTGCCCCCTGCAATGGCTATCGAGTTGATGGACCTACCCCCAGATGGTACATTATCGTTCTGCCATGTTGTACCACCATCGGTGGTGGAGTATATGTTGCCTGCAGTATCACCAATAAAACCGCGGAGGGAGTCGGCAAAGGCGATGGTGTTAACAGTATATGGAAACACATACTTAGTTGTGTCCCATGTTTCGCCACCGTCGGTGGTGAAGAAGACGCGGGAGTTGTTGTACGGGCTAGCGGACATTCGTGGTAGCGATCTCTTGCCGCCACCAATCCATCCCGTCTTCTCAACCGTCCAATGCATTGATTTTGCGAAGAAGAATGAAGATCCAGGGTGCAGATTCCATCCATCAACGCGCGACCATACCTCCGACTGCGATTCTAAAAAATGCATTTCCGTGAATTGAAGCCATTCAGCTACTGTCCAACACGCAACAAAAACTTGTCCATTAGCGCTGACACCAGCCACCTGGCAATCGCCAATTGGTGGAATCGTTCTGGCACGTATTGAATCCGTCCATGCCTCGCCACCGTCTCGTGTGGCTACCATAGCGCTACAATCCCAACAATATCCAGCCGCGTATCCATGCAACGTGTCTCTAAAGACAATCGCCTTATACGTATTCCTATCCTTACGGAACTGATCCCTTACAGAGTGGGTATACACGTTTCTCCAGCTTTCACCACCGTCGGTTGTTTTCACTATCGCACTACCAACTACAAAGCCAACCGATTCTGAGATAAACTGGATACTGCTTCCTGCAGGAACATATGAAGAGTTCGATGTACGTGCAACCCATTGTTGCCCGCCGTTCGATGTTTTTAAACCACCGGCATTACTAGTAACAACAAAACCGGAGTGGGCGCTGGTGAAATACACTGCGCTCCACGGCGCGGTTACGGCCACCTGTTGCACCTGCCACTGACCGAGTCCTTCGGTAGTTAGCACGGTCATTGCAAACGTGAATATTGAGATGAACTTCATCACACTACCTCACCACGATCTTCTGTGCAACAACACCAGTTCCTGATCGCAGCACGCACACATATACTCCTGCGGCAAGCCCGGAGCGATGAAATGACAAGGTGTGAGTGCCCATATAGTCGATTGAAACCTGTTGTAGAGTTGCCCTATCACAGAAGTTTACAGTATCCGTGATGACGCGATTGTTAGATCTGCATGTTTCCATGCATCATCGAAGCGTTTGCGGGTATGCTTGTACTTACTTGTCTCGCCACGCTGCTGATATGCATTCATAAGCCCCATTAACGCCCATCCGTTCTCTCGATACCGAGTAAGATCTTCGAGGTATATCCGTATCGCATCCTCACTTCTGCCGGCCTCTATGAGAACTGCACCCAGATGGTGGCGGACTGAGAAGAACCAGTCTGGTGGCTCATCGTAGTTGAGCGCATCTTCCTTCGCAACGGCATCTTTGAGGAATGCGAGTGCTGCAGAGTAGTTCTTCTCCTTTGCGCAGATTTCTCCTTCTAATGTTTTGGCGGCAATTACACAGATATCGTACACGCTGTTAATACCCCAAATCGACAATTCCTTCATTGCGGTGTCCATCATAACTTCGTGCATGGCTGCAAGATGACTGCGCGCATCAGCAACTCTGTTCCTCGATAACATTGCCATACCCTGAGCGTAGTGCCAAACCACTGAAGGATACTTTAGAACCTTCTCTGGCGCTGGAGATCGAAGAATTTCATTCCACAGACCCAACTTTACCTCCACAAACCAAGGTATTGAGTAATAGTGCTGTAGAGTTGCCCAGGCCGGATCTTGCATGAGTTTCTTGTGCGATAGGCGCGAGGCTGCGTTGGCGCTGGCCAAAGCAATCTTGCTTTCACCGCAGAGTGTTGCACACGCTGAAATGAAGTGGTGGTTATGAGGATAATAGGCAAGTGGGTACACGCCCTGCGCATGGCACGCTTCTGTGTAGAGACTGTCTACACGAACCGCATTCTGATTAGCAACTACGCCATCGTGATACATACCAATACGTATGTAGGTATGCGATGGCATGTGGACTAGGTGCCCCGAACCCGGAACTAAATCGCGGAGTCGGTTTGCACTGGCCAAGGCGGACTCGGCGTGTTGAGACATTTCTGTAGCATGGATATAGAAATGATTAGCACCAGCATGCATTGGCTCTAACTGCAAGCAATGTTCTAACACAGACAAAATCTCTGGTGTCCACGTTTGAATACTCCCGTCCTTCGCATAGAGATTCCACGGATGTAAGTCCATGAGTGATTCGGCAAATAGGGCGCCTACCGTAGCATCAGAGGGATACTTGCGGTGAACGCTCCGCATTGCTTCAGCGTATGCTGAATCAAGCGCGTGACGGGTTATTGTTGAATCATTCGAATATCGTTGCGATAATGCAGCAATCAAGTCCCTCTCTTTTGGAGTGCATTGTGATGAAAGCGAGCGTGCCTTCTGCACGGCATCGTACGCTCGTTGGTAGTTCTCCTTCTCCATACCAGCGTTGTAATTAGGGCCCAACACATATGCATATCCCCAATAACACATTGCACATTCAGAGTCCTGCCGAGCAGCTTCGAAGAACGATCGCGCTGCTTCGGCATGGTTAAACCCGAACGACAGCATTAGACCTTGGTTGAAATATGTCTGCGCCTCTAACGACGCTGTTGATACAGAGAAGTGCAGTCCACCCAATCCGCTGAAAAGGGGCGCTTTTCTTCCTGAAGAATACCACGCAGTGTCTACAACTGGTGGAGCGCAACAACCGCATTGCGCCGAAGACGTATCAGAATTGCTTGCAGACAGATCTTTGCGGGGCTGCCCATCACATGCGCAAAGAATGATCAACGTCCAGAGTACGCCTTGAAGTGGTCGCATGATGCTTGCCATTGGTTGCGCCTTCCGCGTGTCGGTGGTGTTGCAACATAGCCAAATATCAGTTGACGCAGATCCGGCCGGGCATCACTAGATGCCCGGCACTGCGGACGTGCATTATCGTGGTATACGCTCCTTGTTTTCCTCGAGCCATTGCGCGAAGGACTGAAGTTCGGGGTTGATAGCGCGCACTGCATCAATATTGCGTGCACCAACATAGTCTGCATTGAACTCAGCTTTGAACTGGTACATGTTGCCCATATCATCAGCACCAGGAAAGCCAAAGGTGCGGAATACCGAGGCAGGAACGGCGTTGTACACCACTTCTTCGCCAAACGCATTGCTAAGCCCCTTAGCCAACTCTTCGCCGGTTAGATGCTCTCCGGCAATGCTGATAGTTGCACCAATGTAGGATGGGTTCTTGAAGATATTAAACGCAGTTTTCCCGATGTCTGCAACGGCTATACCTGGAAGCTTTTTATCGGCCATTGGCATTGTGAGTACAAGCTTACCATCTTCACCTCGAGCCGGACCCGACCCAAAGAAGATGAAGTTCTCCCAATAGAACGACGTATTGAGGATAGTTGTTGGTACACCTGCCTCTGCAAAGTAGGCGTTTGCTTCGCCCTTTGCATCAAAGTGTGGCACCTTATAGTGCTCCTGCAGCGTAGGCATTCTGTCATCGGAAAGCGGTATCCACTTGCGGGTGTCTTCGAGGGACGACCAAATAACGTGCTGCACGCCTGCTGCCTTAGCAGCATTGGCCATGTTGCGTGCATGTTGTTTCTCTTTTTCTGGAGAGAAGTGATCCCAGAAGAACGTCACAAAGAACGCACCATACGCCCCCTGCAATGCCTTTGTAAGACTCTCTTCACTGTCTACATCGGCGGCTACAACTTCAGCGCCCATTTGGGCAAGTGCCTTGGCCTTTTCCGACGATACATCGCGCGTGATAGCACGCACCGCATATTCACCTGTAGTGTCTGCCAGGATGGCGCGTACAAGCCCGCCCCCCTGTGCTCCCGTTGCACCTACTACGGCAATAACCTTTTTATTGGACATACAACTCTCCTTGCTCCTTGGTGTAACAACACGGCTTTCTTATGTGTTCAAACATACACCTGAGAAGTTACATGGCAAGGGGGCTTGGTGGCAAACTTAGGCCGTTAACTCGAAGGATAGCGCTCGTCGTGCGCGAAACGGCCGGGAGGGTTGGACAACTAAATGCGACAGCACTATATATCATCGATTCTGAGCGAGCATTCTATCCCAGTTATTGTTCTTCTCCACACGTGCTTCGCCGAGGAGCTTGTTTACGAGCAGCACCTGTTCGCTCGAATTCGCTTTCTTTAACAAGGTAATGAACGTGTTAATGGTGGGAGCGATTCTTCGCTCTTGTAACTCCCCGAAACACTGCAATGCACCGGCGAACGAACTTGCGCAGGATATAAGCGTGTTTATGGTAACGAGGTTGACTTCAACATTCTTCTCCTTCATCTCAAGCATTAGCGATGCTCCTTCTTCATCGCGCTCTGCCAAGGCAAAAATTGCATTATATGTTTGTGTATTTGGCCTTGCGCCGAAACGCCTCATGGAGAGCACCCCATCGCGTGCTTCAGTTTATACTTAGCCATTTGTATTAGACAGGAATTAGCCGCTGATAGATCTGGCGATAGCGATAGGAGGATGTTGAATGTTGTTGTGGTTCGTTTAACACCCAGATTCTGATACTGAATGAGAATACGATGAGCTTGCGCGGGAGTATCACACAGCTGTAGATGCGCGTTCTGGACGTCCGAATTCGGTCGGACTAGTCGCGTCATTTTGTCAAACTGCAACAGCTCCGCTTTCTCCAGCGCTGATGCAACCGCAATCTCTCTTGGTTTAATGTGCTCCTTGAGACGCAGCAATTTATCGCGCCATTCGCGTAGTAGAAGTGATGCAGAGTAGTCTGATGTAGTCATGCTATACATCTTCGGTGGTGGTGCAACATAATATCAATCGGGTTTTCTTGTTCGTTGCCTCGGTGTATGTATCTCTTCTACTACATCGTATCCCAACATCCCCCTGAAGTGCAAAGGTTTACGACTTCACCTTGGCTTACTTCGTCCCACAGGGTTGCGGCAACATCGAATCTTTCCTCCTCGTCGTTGATCTTAAGAAATAGCCACGATGATTGACCAGTTTCTCCGCCCTTCGACTTTCGAACAACCTTGTACTCCCTACACACAACCACAATGGCACCAGAGCGATGATTCATGTAGCTGGCCGAGGCAGGAAGAAGGCAGAACATACCGATGAGCAGGCCGAATGTTACGGCGTATCTTCTATTACACTCAAAGAATACAGACGGACTGATTACCCTTAACACCACAACCGCTGATAAGGCAATCGTTATCCCAATCAGGGCGAATGTCCAGAAGAACGTTGCCCCACCCACTATGTTATCCATATTGCGAATCTCGAGGATCATAGCGCCAAGTCCAGCAAAGAAGACACATTATGCTACACCATGCACAAGCGAATCATTGAACCTTGGCTTTTGTTCTACAATCGTCTTGGGAGGGAAATTGTCGTCAATGATAATCTGCGACATGGCAACGATCTTTATCAGATGAAACATGCCCAGTGCAAATCCCCCAAAACCAACAATGCTTACGAACCCCTAAAGATCCCACACAAAGTACAATGGAGAGAAGCCGAGGACTACAAATGCAAGCCGTCGAAGTATTTCCCTGCGAATGTGCGTCATGTCATCGTGGTGTGATAGTGCGGTGGGTTGCTTGTCCCTCAGTCCCTAACGTAAGCTGCTTCTACGAGGGAGACAATTATCGGATAGATTCAGATATGGAGTCGGGATGCGAAGAATCCAAATAGTGGGAGAAGCAGAGCGAGATTAAATGGCGTGGGCGGTGCAAACGCCCCGTGTAGTGGCCAGTGCAATAAAGGAATATCGTAACTGCACTCCTCTGGATTACAATGGTGTTAATTCTCTCAGTGTGCGAGGGAACAAGTCCGGCTGCGCTGCACTTGTGCGGTACACTGCTTCCCTCTACTAAGGCGTGGCAGCATCTGCCTGATCGCAGCGAAGGACCCGATTATGTCATTCCATCGCATCGCCGACACCAGAGCGCCGATAGGTTATTCTCCGACGATCAACGCATCATTGCCGCTGATCGGGTAGTCAACAGTACAAAAAACTTCATTTATCATCACCTGATATCTAGGAGTATCACCTCTAATAAGTGGGGTTTAGTCCACGTGTTTTGTTCAGATATTCCACGCACTTCGATACGGCAACGCAATCACAATGATCCAGCTACCGTGATTCAGAGTATGCTAAATCTTACAAACAACCAATACATGAGGTAACCAACCGCCAACAACCTCACGATAACACTGAAGGCAGAGTGCTTCACTCGTCCCTTCACGAACGTTAGAGGTAGTCGTTGTTGAGTATTCCATTCTGGATTCGCTTGCATTCCAAATTGATAGTTCTGGCCTTCCATTGTTTGAATCTTAAGTACCTGCCCTCCGCCAATCAGAGAGTCTATTTCTAACATTTGTGCTGTTGTAATTGAGTCAAGCGGAATCACCAGTTTGCCACAAACAAGATTCTGGTTTGTCAATAGCAAAACTGCCCGTCTGGACTTTACCCATTCATAACCACGCTGAACATCCTGACTGGCAGTTGTCATTATGCTTTTACTAGCTCCTGCGGCCAGCACGTGTTCCGTTGGGTTATCTCGTTCGTATCGCCGCTTCACTCGTTGCGTACCATAAACCAGATCAACAAACCCTTTTAGTAGCCGATTAAACGTGTCCATCAATTCGTCCATCGTAATGGTTGGAAGCGACCGTAAGCGGTCGATACGGCGGGGCTATCGCAATAAAAAATATTCGAATGGAGATTGATTTTATGAGCGCGTTTGTATCTACCCACTTCACTCACCCCATATGTGAAATACTCTCATTTCGGTCCCATCGGAATCTACCACTGCAAAGCCATTTTCGAAAGTCTCGCGCGCGTTTCCTGGTTCAACAGCCAACCAAGAGGTCTTAAAAACAAATATTGTGTAACTACGTGCATTCATACTTGGCAGTATACGGTCGCGTAAGAGGTCGAGTGAATAGTCGTCAGCCCTAAGCTTTTGAATTATGCTTTTCGTTATTGTATCTAGCGATACTGAGATGCTGTCTGCGAGTTTCCACCCATTATCGTCTGCATAGTCTATCAACTCTGTGAATGAAAACGAATTGTGCGAGACACTTCGCCAGATTATCTCTCTATGACCGCCCCATGGTCCTTGGTCGCAGTCGTTTATCACTATTTGGTCCTTACGATAAACCGTCCAAAAGCCCGAAGGCGTTGCATTGTGGCAACACGCCATCAGCACTGTCAAGCACACAGTTATCAGGGTATGTACCACGGTGTTGCGCATAGCTACAGAGATGATGTGAAAGGCGCTTTAGTGTTGCTAGTGGCGGAATGGTGCTGGCCGAAGCAGTGGCTTCCGGAATGCGAACCAACTACCCACTACAAGAGCCCGGCGTTTAACGACGTGTCGTAATCGGGCGGGGTATTCAACGTTATGTTGCTTCTGTTTGCGAGATCCAATAGTCTACCTATCCACTCTTTGTTTACGGCAGAATTAGATTCCGTTCGTATCACTTCTCCACTCGGCGTGTGAGTCTCTCTTACGCTTGGCTTTGGCGTCAATGCCTCCATATACAGCTCTTTCAGAAATGACTCCGCCATATCACGCTTACCATATCGCTCCATTATCAGGAACTTTCCAATCGGACTTACGAGTGGTTCCTGATGCCATTCAAAAAACTCAACCCACCTTACGGGGTCCGAATATCGATCATAGAAAGGAATTGCAAACGTTTCAATGTCATAGGTTACTTGTGCTCTCAGCTTTGATATATCTGTTCGTTCGTTCATATCATACCAATTGTCGCCCGTGCTCATCAAGTGCCCAAGACGCAGTCTAATATCGCAGTCGTGTTCCTTTGGACATTTCGGAATCTCCCTGTTGTACACATACGTATGGACCTCCTTGTCTATAAGGCCAACGTTAAAGACAAAAGACTTTTCGCATGCGACGTTCCAGCGGCTTTGTTGAATGTTAAAGAACTGGCCTACCTCGTTGTTCTCTCGATAGAAGTTGTTGCCACTTTTCGTAAAGCCGTGTACCTGGAATACAGGCACGATTATCTCCTTCACAAGAGCAACGAATTCTTTATGGATGTCTATCTCTGCCATTGCACCTTATGCCCTACAACACGGTGCACTGGTACAGCGGATAGAGGATACACACGTTGGTGTTTGAAGCAGGATCATGGAGCAGCTTGATTGATCAATTGGGAATTTACGTCTTTTCCTTCGAGCACCCACCTTGTAGAATATTGCACTCTGTTGTTGCATGATCTGTTCAGCAAGCCAGAACGGCGCAGTGGGGAGCCCTTTGAGTGACGTACCCCAGTGCCGTGTTAA
>DAITNB010000052.1:0-8958 GCA_036834845.1 bacterium
TTTTATTTAGTACACTTGTAGCTTGTAGCTTGTCACTCGTAGCTTGTAGCTCGTAGCTTGTAGCTTCTCTTACGCGGCGTTCACCCATCCGGTGGGTTGTGGCACACGGAAGCCGCAGGAGCGTTGGAGGAGCGTAATTACGTCGTTACGGCGGGTGGTATCGGATTGCGGCATAAGGAACACATCGAAGCGCAGGTTGCTGCGTCCACCGGCAAGCTCGGTCCACTGGGAATACCGCTCGTGGGTGGCTAAATCGCGTGCAGATGGTACACGTTCGCAGGGAAAGGCATCGAGTACTTCGAACTGACCGCTGAGATTTTTGCGGAGGATGCCAACAACGGCGGGCACGTCATACGATGTCCACTCCTCTAAGCCAACCGGCATAAGGAAGTGCATGCAGTTCTGTACGGGCATTGTAGTAAGCATTGGTGATCTCCGAGGTGTTTGTTCTCGATACGAAAATCAGGGATGCCACGCTGGGACTAAGGAACAAATTAGCGTGTTTTGTTACAGGGGGTTCTGGAACAGAACAAGCCCGACCTTAGGGTCGGTTTCTATATAAATAAGGCACTTACGTGACTCTATTGCTCGTCGATACCCACGCTATTTTGCCATTTTGTTACACCAATTACACAAAATCATGTTTGGTTACACCGCCCCCTAACATTCCCCTCTTGCACCGCATAGTTCTGCGTGCGTATGATGCGCAACCAAATCAAGAGCAACAAAACCATGCAAGATGTATCGGATATCTATGCGCTGGTACAGCACCACGGCATAGAGCTACCCATAGCAGAAAACTCCCTTTCGGCGCAGCTATTGCAGGGGGCAGAGCAGCAGCGCTGGAAAACAGACGAGGAGGCGCGGGATGCCCTGTATGGCACCTCCACCCAGGGCTCTAAGTTTAAAACCCTTCGCAGCAGAGTACTGGATATGTTGCTGCGTGCCGTGCTGCAGATACAGGTGCGGGGGGATGCCCCATCGGAGTACCTTAAGGCCTACATCAAATGTTTGCGCAACACCACAGCCACACTAATGCTTAGCAGACTTGGTGCAAAGGAGGCGGCCATTGCCGTATCCGACAATCTGCTGCGTGCTACAGAGCGGTACGAGTTTTCGGAGTTAACCATGCAACTGCTGCAACTGCGCAGAGATTGTTATGCGTTATGGAACATGGAACGGGAGTTCGAGCAAACTCATCAGCGTATGGTGCACGCAGCGAACGTTGCCGCTGCCGAACGCGAAGCGGAATACCTGCTAGATCATCTTCGGCTGCGGGCCACGGTAGAAAACAGCACTGCCAGCCCCCTGCAACACATCTACCGCAGAACACTCGAGAGGGTGTCTGAGCTGTATGGACTCTATGGCACCAATGTTCTGCGATTGCATCTGGCACGTGCGCAGGTGTTGTTCTACGAACAGTGTAACAACTTCGAGGCCGTGCAAGGGGCATGTATGGATGTGATAGAACATATACAGCAGTACCCCCATCGTAACACAAAGGCACGCAAGGCCGAGTTTCTTATTCGATGTATTGCCTCGCAGGTGTTCCGAAGAATGGAACTCTCTGCCGAGCTTCTTGATGAATGCCGCTCTCTGATGCGCGCAGGGAGTTTTAACTGGTATGCACTCCGTGGATTGGAGTGTGCGAGCTTACTCTTTCATGCAAAATATACCGCAGCACTACGGGTGTATCAGGAATGTACCTCTCGGTCGGATTTTGCCTCGCTTGCCATGGCTGCTCGGGAACGGTGGACCCTTATACGGGCGTACCTTGTGTTGGTATGGGAACATGGACTGTTACCGGAGGGGGCAAACGTAGCGCAGGGGTTTCGGCTAAGTACCTTCCGCAATAGCATGGACTGGGAAACAAAGGACAAACAAGGGTCGAACGCCCTCATCGTCATCTTCGAGTGTGTGTACCTTACCCTTCGGGGGAGCAGGGAAGAGGCGGAACGGAGAATAGAATATCTTAATGTGTATGCCTCTCGGTATCTACGAGAACCAACGCACGCTCGCCTTCGCATGCTTGTGAAATACCTTCATTCGTCGCTACGGATGTGGGATGATGTGGGGAGGATGGAAGGGTATTATGAGGAGATGCGAGAGAAAATCTCCACAACCCCCCCCCTCCCCATGCCAGGAGAAATAAACGAGGTGTTGCGGTACGAGGTGCTGATGGAGATAGTTATGCACCGTTTACGTAGAGGTATTGCATAACAAATTGTACGTTTTGTATATTGGCGCTCCATTCTTCACATAACAGATACGGAGGCAATAATGGTGGCCAAGGCACAATTAGGGATGCGGCACCGGCAGGTGCGGGAAACGGTGTTGGGGTTACGCGTGCAAGACTATGCGGCGCAGGTGGGAGTAAAGGTACCCACGGTATACTCCTGGGAATGTGGTAGAACGGCGGTGCCACAGAGTGTGTTGGCGTTATTGGAAACACGCTGGGGTATTTCTTCGAGCTGGTTGCTTACTGGCGTGGGTAGCGCCACCATTGCTACATCGGGTTTGGAAGAGGTACCACAAACAGGTGGTGGTAGCGCGTTGGACCGCTTAGAGCAGCAGGTGCAGGCCATACGCGCCGTTATTACCGAGCTTAAATCGCAGAGTCCACACGTGTTGGCTCCGGCACGGCATGGCATGGGCGGACCCCGCATACCCATGCTGATGCTGGGCGTAAGCGCCGGCCTGCCGGCCGCGGCAGACGATACCGTGGAACGCGAAATAGACCTTGCAGAAATGCTTCTGGAACACCCCGAAAGCACCTACTTTATTCGGGTAGTGGGAGATTCCATGACCGATGCCGGCATTAGCGATGGCGATACCCTTATTGTAGACTGCTCCGTGCAGCCCAAGGCAGGGCAAATTGTTATTGCCAAGGTGTACGGCGAGCTTACCGTTAAACGCTACCTCTCTACGGACGGACGTCCGGTGCTGCGTGCAGAAAACCGTCGCTACAAGGACATTGCCATTACCGCCGACATGGACTTTACCATTGTAGGCGTGGTGCGGAGCTGCATTAAAAAACTCTAACCCCTACCACACACCGTGATCTGTACCATTGTTCTTCCCCACCCGGTTGGATTGGCATACTGGGATGCCCTGCTGCACCACGTACACGCCTGCACGCCCCTTATTGCCGTGCCCCGCACTGGTGTGCTCCATGCCGGAACAGATAACCTAAGCGCACTGCGAACACTGGTAGAACGCCATGCCCTGCGCGCCTCGCTTGCCCCCTGCCGCAGATCCGGATACCTTACTGCCTGCGCCAGCGTGGCCAGACGTATGGATGCACATCTCAACGATGATGATGTTTCCGTAGATGTGCTGCCCGAACTGCCAGAGGCGCGCGTGCCCCCTACCATGGTGCGCAGAATGCACATGTTTGGTCTGCATACCATTGGACATCTTCTAAAGCTTACCCCACAACACCTGCAGGCGCAGTTTGGCACCACGGAACTGCCTGCCCTGCTTTCTCTGCCCAATGCACCCCTGCCACTCTACACACCACCACCATGCTGCCAAACATCGGTGTACCTAAACGATGGCACCACGGAGCCCGAAATACTGCAGCAGATGCTGTCCCCTATGGCACAACGCGTTGTTGCCATGCTCAATGGCAGAGTGTGCTACCGCGTAGAACTCTCTGCACTGAACAATGCCCGCACAGTGGTGGCTACCACACACCGCATACTGCGCACAGCCCTGCGTACGGCGCGCGAACTGATGGTGCATACCACGGCTATGCTGCGCGCTATGATGCGCACCATACCTGTGTGGCACGGTATAGATGTACGCCTTGCCTGTCTGGCTATGCCCACAGCAGAACAGCTTTCTCTGCTACCCACACGTGCTACGGCAGGCGAAGTATACGCTGCTCTTGCGCCCCGCTATGGCGCTACGCTGCGCAGGGTAGAGGTTCTTAACCCCTGGAGTGTAGATGCCGATAGGTTTGCCCGGCTTGTTCCGTATAGCGCGCCTACGCCATGAAGCTGCACCTAGAATCTATAGACGTGCAACTTGCCGGCACCGCACCCACAGCCGTATGCTGGCGCGGTGGTGTGTATCCGGTGCAACAGGTAATAGACACGTGGTGGTCTGCCGGACCCTGGTGGGAAGACTCTGAGGAGCGCACGTATCTGCTGATAGAAACTACAAGTGGTGTTATGGAGATATTCCGCAGCTCTACCCGCGGCTGGATGCTGGCGCGCACGTTCGAATAACCAACTGCTACGGTGCCAACAAAAAGATGTTTTGCTCGCTGCGTACACACTCGCACTTCTCCTTCCTGCGCGGAGCTTCTTCGCCGCAGGTGCTGGCAGAAACAGCCGCAGCACTTGGGCATACCGCTGTGGCACTAACAGACATCAATGGTGTATACGGCGCCGTAGACCACGAACGTGCCTGCCGCACTGCCGGAATTACTCCGATTATTGGTGCCGAGATTATGCTCTGTGGTGTGCCTGTTTCTGTGCTGGCAAAAAACGCCGAGGGCTACGCAGAACTCTGCAAACTGCTCTCGGATACAGAACGCACCAGCGTTGCCGCACACCATGTGTTCTGCATTGTACACGCCACCGATGTTGCAGAGTGCGATGTGCGCAACGTACTTCGGGTGCTGCCCCGCCACGATACATTCTTGGGCGTAAGCCATAGCGGTTTGCCCGCGGCACGGCGCGCCGCCAACGCCGTTCGTACACTGGGTGCTACACTGGGCGTGCCCTGCGTGGTAGCCAATGATGTGTGGTATGCCACCAAGGAACATGCAGCCACACACGATTTGCTAACATGTATTCGCTTGGGCATAACGGTGTTTGATGCACATCCGGAACGGCTGAGAAACAACCGAGCACGGCTATACGCAAAAGAACATCTCCAACACCTGCTGCCCTGGCCAGAGCTGTTCGATGCCGCAGAATACATCGAAAGCAACTGCTCGTACTCTCTGCTAACAGGAATGGTAACGCCCCCTGCTGCCCGCATTCCGGACGGACGCGCCGCAGAAGATGTGCTTGCCGAAGAATGTATGCGCGCACTGCCTCTGCGGTATGCCGCACACAACACTCGCGCTGCCGCGCAGCTAACACACGAGCTGCATGTTATTGCAGACCTGGGGTTGGCAGACTTCTTTCTCGTTGTAAAAGAGGTGGTAGACGAGGCCAAACGCAGAGGTATCCGCTGCTCCGGAAGGGGCTCTGCTGCCAACTCTATTGTTGCCTACCTGCTGGGAATAACAGGCGTGTGTCCGCTGCAGCATAATCTGCTCTTCGAACGCTTTTTGCATAGGGGGCGAAAGGGCACACCGGATATTGATGTAGACTTTGATAGCGACCGCCGCAGCGAGATTATATCGTGGATGGAGCAGCGCTTTGGTAAGGATCAAACGGCTATGACGGCAACACGTATTACCTACCGCATGCGTATGGCCGTGCGCGATGCCGCCAAGGCACTGGGCTGGCCTATGGATACGGTGCGCGCTATGGCAAAGGTTATTCCCGGTTATACATCGAAGGATGCACTTCATTACCGCGCCGATTTGGCAACAGTGTGTGGCGATGTGCCTATGCTGGATGTTCTTCTGCGCGCCGTGGAAATGTTGATGGATATTCCCCGACATCTTGGACAACACTCCGGCGGAATGATTCTTGCCGAACGTTCGCTGAGTTGTTTTACTCCCGTACAACGCTCTGCCAATGGTGTAACGGTGGTGCAGTTCGACAAAGATGACGTAGAGGCAATGGGACTGGTAAAGTTTGATGTGTTGGGCTTGCGCATGTTGGCCTGCATAAGCGAAGCCACCGAACACATTGCGCAGTACTGCAGCAGCCCACCAAACATAGACGAGTTACCGTTAGACGATGCCGAAACGTTTCGGCTTATCCGCAGTGGCAACACCTTGGGTGTGTTTCAGATTGAATCGCAGGGTCAGATGCACCTGCTGGCCAAACATCAACCACAAACATTTAATGATCTGGTAACCGAAGTTGCTCTGTTCCGTCCGGGTCCACTCCAAGGTGGCATGGTACACCCATACATAGCTAGGCGTAACGGATTGCAGCCCGTAGAATATCTTCACCCCGATGTAGAGCCCATACTGCGCGATACCTTGGGAATAGTGCTCTATCAGGAACAGGTGTTAGAGATTGCCCACCGCTTTGCCGGGATGACCCTGGAGCAGGCAGACACCTTTCGGGCCTTGGTATCGAAGAACCGTAACCCACAGCTTATGGAAAACATGCGATGTGTTTTTGTTCAGGGGGCAACCCGGCGCGGTGTACCGCTGGATGTAGCACAGGCCATGTACGAAACAGTATCGCACTTTGTGGGTTACGGCTTTTGCCGATCTCATGCTGCCGCCTTTGCCAAAATTGTGTACCAAAGTGCATGGCTTAAAACACATCACCCGGCGGCCTTTATGGCGGCCTTTATGCAACACCGTCCGGGCATGTATAACCTTACCACCCTCGAAGAAGAATGCAAACGTTTTGGTGTAGAGGTGTTGCAACCATGCATTCTGCGGTCCGGTGTGCGATACGCGTTAGAGCATACCGCTACGGGCAAACGTGGTATCCGCAAGCCCCTTACCGCTATAACCGGACTAAGCGCAGAATGTGCCGCAGAGATAGTGTTGGAGCGTGCCGCACGCCAGTTTGCCAACGTAGAAGATGTTGTACAACGATGCACCACAATAGATGCCAACGTGGCAGATGCGTTGGCCATGAGTGGCGCTCTGCACGCATTGGAAAGGAGCGAACGCCGCGCCGCATGGATTGCCGGCGTAGCACTCCGCCGTAGGCGCACCACCGCTGTTACTCTGTTGGATGTGCCTTGTGTTCATTCATCAGAGATCCCCGCCTTGCAACCACTTACGGCACCGGAGCGCTTGTCGTACGACTATGCAACGCAGGGGGCGGCGCGGTTCCATCCCATTACGTTGTACCGAAGAATACTTCACAGCTTAGAGATTCGGTCTGTAGAAGTTGTAAAACGTTTACCTGCAGACGGACGCACCAGCATTACAACCGCAGGCATCGTTATCCTGCGTCAGGCACCACCCACAGCCCACGGTGTGTTGTTTATAACGTTGGAAGACGAAACCGGATTTTTACAATGTATTGTGCGCGAACCCCTCCGCGAGCGTTTCCGCACAGAGCTTCGCAGCTCTGCTCTTATTCTGCGTGGCACCGTTCACGGCACCGCCAACTGGCGCGGCTTGTTAGTATCGGACGTACGTATGTTATCGCACGTACATACCGTGACTGCTACGCATAGCAGCGTAGGGGAATACGGGAGTACCGGGATTACCGGGATTACGGAATTACCTGAATTACGGAATTACCTGAATTACCTGAATTACGGAATTACCTGAATTACCTGAATTACGGAATTACAGAGCGCCATGTGCGCGTGGTCCCTCGCTACGCCCAGGGGATGTACCTCGTAGCTTGAGGTCCTTCGCTACGCTCAGGATAACACCTCCAAGCCGGGTGGGTATGAAATACTGCAGGGCTCAAGTCCGGCGTAGCCGGACTTGAGCCCTGCTTCCACAAATAAAGCAGCGCCGTGTCATCCTGAGGAGCGAAGCGACGAAGGATCTCGAGCTACTAGCTACAAGCTACAAGGTTGTACCTCGTCGCTCGTACCTCGTCACTCGTACCTCGTACCTCGTGGTCCTTCGCTGCGCTCAGGATGACACCTCCAAGCCGGGTGGGGAGGGAAGCAGCGCCGTGTCATCCTGAGGAGCGAAGCGACGAAGGATCTGTTTCCGCAGCGACATGTGCGTGTGGTCCTTCGCAAAGATCAGAATGGGGTGCTGTCATTGTTATGCATCCCAGAGAGCTGCGCATAGAGAACATCCGCATTCGAAGTCTCTCTCGACATTTGGACCAATGTATTAGTCGTCATCATACTTCTTGCATCGTATCCAGTGTTCATATCCATTCGGCTTAATCAAGGCCAAGTTTGCGTTAGGAATGAACTGCAACGAATCGCCTATACTCAGGGACTTGACGCCTACACTTAGATCTGCCTTGTATAAACGTACAACTTTTCCTCCACCTGTATCTATTTCGAATAGTCGAGAGCGACCACCGTAGCTACTGACAATTACCCCTGACCAGCCAGATTGGTGCAGCCAATTGTGGATGTAGCTGGTATTATCCCACAATTTAATGACCATTGCTACGCTGACCAGAATTAGTGGCAGGCCTGCTAACACCCACCAAGAGCAACGACGTGCAAAAGAGTTCATTTTCTTAGTGCTGTGTTGCTGTGAAAACGCCAGTGCTGATAAAGAGATACACTTGGTCCACCACCTATGCCCCACCCCCAGACGTGAGCGCCAATGCTCGAGGGCTCGGCTATGTTAGGAAGGCCATCGCGGTATCGTCGTTCGAAACTTGCACTTAGAGGACCCAACGACGCACTATAATCCACGGCATAGATTTCTTGGGGCAGGGGTTGTACCTGAGATATCAATACATCAACACCCGCTGCAAGGCCAAACGTTGCACCAAGATCTAAAAACCAGTCGACGTTCCCCTTATGATCTAACGACACGCTTATGCCGTATGATATGCCCATTACGGGAACGAAGCTCCCACTCAATGACAGTAGCACGGCGTTCTTAGAAGACCGATTATACGACGCTACCCTCATTGCGATCTCATCCTCCTCCGTCCACCTTGGGGCGATAAACGTAACCATGCGAAGAGTTTGTAGCACCGGACCGTTCGCAACCCTAAGACTGTACGTTGCATACGCTGAGGTGTTTTCTCCTGCCGCAGCTTTCCCCTTCCACCCAAATCCCATCGGGCCGAGAGCGCGTTGGTCATTTTGACCAGTGAGAACCGGGTGAGGCGCTACCGAACTACCAGACCATGCCATGCCTGGACTTGGGCTAGCCCCCGTTTGTTCGTAGGGGAACTCTTGATTGTCAGTTGATCGAAA
>DAITNB010000053.1:0-2064 GCA_036834845.1 bacterium
ATTCCATCATTCCGTCATTCCATCATTCCATCATTCCGTCCTCACTCCGAAGAAACACCGGAAAGTTGTTTTAACGAATCGAACCTGTGGTCGTACGTGTGGCATCATTTCACGAAAAGGCACACACATGCGATATATCCTTACCACGCTGCTGTTTACTGCAGTTCTCATTGGTTGTGATTCAGACCCAACAGCCCCCTTACCAACACAGCCGGATGCACCCAACTCCAATACGTATGTTGCTGAGTATCAGAGTGGCGTAGTGGTTCTTGATAGCATGGAAACACATCGCGCCGTTGTTTGGGTAGACTCAACAAAGCGTGCGATTGGGCTAAAGAATGGCGATGCTGCTCTCCAAAGGATTCAGGTTGGGCGTCCGCTCGTTGTTTGGGGTACCGCCATGGGCATGGTAACGGCAATCACGCCGGTGGGACAAAGAACCAATGTATCGTTGGCACCAACAACACTCCCAAAAGTATTCAAGAATGCAACCATCGCCTACGACCAATTAGTGCGATGGCAGGGGACTGCACGTCCGGTAATGGTAGACGCAAAAGGGGTTGAACATGTTATGACTCCCGTTGGACCCGACTCATTTACTGTAGAGTTGGAGTGGGGAGACTTTACCTACAAGGTTGAGTGGAAGATGAACGGGGACAACGCGAACGTTACCATTCATGTAGAGAAGAAGGTTTTTCAGGCCCTCCGCGCACGGTATACGCTTGCTGGTACCATCCAGAAGTTCCGCACAAGGAGCTCGATGAAGATTGTAGACGGCGTTGCCACGGAGTACACCGTAGAAAACTCTAACGTAGCGGGAGATGTAAAACTTGCGCTTAGTGTAACGGGCTCTGGAAACGATGCCGTGAATTTTGAG
Organism: bacterium; assembly: GCA_036834845.1. Taxonomy (GTDB): domain Bacteria; phylum Bacteroidota; class Ignavibacteria; order Kapaibacteriales; family Kapaibacteriaceae; genus UBA10438. Next base: position 878 of record DAITNB010000053.1, read on the forward strand.
TTTCCTGTGACACTTATCAAAATCCCCGTGCAGGTTGGTCCACTGGTTGTTGTAGTTAACGTACGTGTCCAAGTTGTTATCAACGCTGTTGTCCCTCCAGATGGGTCGTCGCTTATCGAAACGGCATTCTCCTACAATACATCTACGGGTTTTTCCTACAAAGCCGGAACAATCCTCGGTATTGGATCAGGGGGCAATGCAAAGCAAGAGAAGGTGCGCGCCCAAACGGGTGCATCAACGCCAATTGCGGTAAACTTCGGTATGGGCTTCCCTCGGTTGGAATTCAAACTGTTCGATGCAGACGTGTTAGTACCTTGGGTGCAAACTGCACTACTTATTGGTGGCGACTTCACAACAGGGGTGCACCCATGCCAAACAATGAAGTCGCAATTCATTGGTGCTGCCGGTATAGACATGCAAATGCTTGGCATAACGCTTAAACGTAACACAACATTGTGGTCTATGGAGAAGGTGCATCTGAAGACGGGGGATTGTAGATAAGCTACGAGCTACGAGCTACAAGCTACAAGCTACAAGCAACAAGCTACGAGCTACGAGCTACAAGCTACGAGCGACAAGCTACGAGCTACGAGCTACGAGCTACGAGCGACAAGCGACAAGCTACGAGCTACGAGCTACAAGCTACGAGCGACAAGCTACTTACCCAGACGCTTTCTGTGTGTAACGATCGTTGCTATCAAAAGGGCTCGCAATTGCCGTCCAATATCCGCAATTTCGGTTGTCTCGTTTTCTGTAAAGACGGCGGCGTCGCCCGAGAGAATACCAAGCCAATAAAACATTTCGCAAAGTTCTTTCTCTGCGATCTTGAGTTTGTGAATTCGATCCCTTAAAGTCTCCGCAACCATTGCCTCGCGGACATTAGCACCAACTGATGTACCACATTTATAGAATTGCCGAATTCCATCTTGGTCCACCCCGGCAACAGCCCACGTGCGAATGCACACGCGTCGCACCAACCTGCCCACTTCCGTCGCAAAAAACCTAAGTGGAGACTCCGAATACGTACAATGCAAAAGATCCGCCTCTTTCATATGTCTTATGTGCCAAAACATAGCCGAATCGTGACATACCACTCGCTTGTCGCTCGTAGCTTGTAGCTCGTCGCTTGTAGCTTGTAGCTTGTAGCTCGTCGCTCGTAGCTCTGGTCCTTCGCTACGCTCAGGATG
>DAITNB010000053.1:2164-8490 GCA_036834845.1 bacterium
CTCTGGTCCTTCGCTACGCTCAGGATGACAACCCTACAGGTTGTCACTTGTAGCTCGTAGCTTGTAGCTTGTACCTCGTAGCTTGTAGCTCGTAGCTTGTAGCTCGTCGCTCGTAGCTTGTAGCTTGTACCTCGTAGCTTTGCACATGCATTACCTTGCAGTAGACATCGGTGGAACTTCCATTAAATCCGGCATCGTTTCGGCCGATGGCGTTGTTCTTTTCGAGCAGTCTACGCCAACTCTGGCAGACGAGGGGTTGCAGGCCGTTATGGAGCGTTTGCGCGGTATTGTAAGGGGCCTACGCCAGCGCATGCCCACCGCCGAGGCGCTGGGAATTGGTGTGCCGGGTGTTGTAGACCCGGTGAGTAGGGTTGTTCAGGCACCACCCAACCTGCCCGGTTGGGACAGGGTAGACATTCTCTCTGAACTCCGTGCCGTGGTGCCTTTTCCGTTGGCGGTAGAAAACGATGCCAATGCTGCTGCGCTTGGCGAAGCCCAGTTTGGTGCGGGGCGCACCCACGAGAATTTTTTGTACGCCACACTGGGTACCGGAATAGGGGGTGGCGTGATTCTTGGAAGCAAACTTTATACGGGTCCACACGGCGATGCCGGAGAAATTGGGCACATCATTATGAATGCGTGGGCAACAGAAGGTGCCACAGACACGCGCGCCTTTCGCACTGGGGTGTTGGAAGATTATGCTGGTATTAAAGGCATTCTCCGTATGGCCCGCGAAGAAGGTGAGGATGTGGCCAACGTTAATCGCATTCAGAATAACGCCGTGCTCCGCGAGGTGGGAAGAATTATCGGACTCGGCCTGTGCTCTGCTTGTGCAGTACTTGGACTTCGCACAGTAATTGTGGGAGGGGGCATTGCACAAGCCCCCTTTGTGCTCGACGCTATTCGTACAACAATGCTGCGCAGAGCAATACCCACCATTGCGGGAGACCTGGCGGTACTTCCAGCGCAATTTGGGGCGCAAGCGGGGTTGATTGGAGCCGCGGCCGTTGCCCGGACTGCGGTAAGGGGCTGAAATCGTACCTTTGCATGTTACACATCAACGTATCGTAGGACTCATGCAGAACACCAATCGCTCGTTGCATTACGCGTTCGCGTCTATCGCGTTTCTCGTTTCAATGGTCACATTCTTGCTTACCGTGCAGCCGTCGGTTCCTTTTTGGGACTGCGGAGAGTTTACCTCTGCTGCCGTACAGCAACAGGTGCCACATCCGCCGGGTGCCCCCTTATTCCTCATGTTGGGCAAACTGTTCCATCTGCTGCCCTTTGGCGACCCCGGATGGCGCGTAAACTTGGTTTCCGTAGTGTCGAGCGCTGCAACAATACTATTGCTGTATCTCATTACCGTACGTGTAATCCGCAGCTTCTACACAGAAGATCTGGCCGACATTAAAAATGCGCTGCTTGTGTATGGTTCTGCATTTGTGGCTGCGTTAACGTACAACTTTACAGACACCTTCTGGTTTAACGCTGTTGAGTCTGAAGTGTATGCCGCATCCGGATTGTTTGTGGCAATCATTGTACACCTTATGATGATTTGGAATGAGAAAGCAGACGAGCCCGGCCATGAACGCTACCTGCTTCTGATTGCCTACGTTATTGGTGTATCCGTTGGTGTTCACCTGCTGTCTATCCTTACCATCTTCTCGTTGGTGCTGCTGATTTATCTCCGCAAGTACGAGTGGTCCGTTAAGTCGCTCATCATCACCATGGTGTTTGGTCTTGTTACCTTCTATGTGGTGTATGCCCTTGTAATCATGAAGTTGCCCGCATTGTTTGCCGGCTACTTCCCGTTCAAGAATGACGCTGGTGAGTTTGTTGCCTCTGGCACCATTTGGACCCTTGTTGGTATTGCCATTCTTGCGGTAGCGGCATACGGCGTTTGGTATGGTAAGAAAACCAATCACGGTGTATTGTCTCTTATCGCATCGAGTTTCTTGCTTATCGTGTTGGGGTACAGTACGTACGGACATATTCTTGTGCGTGCGAATTCTAATCCACCGATGAACGAAAACAAGCCCGACAATTTTGAGAAACTCACAAGTTATCTGGGTCGCGACCAGTACGGCGAAGCACCAATGTGGCCTCGCCGATATCAGCAGGAACCCCGGTTCACAAACAACTACGTTAAGTATGGCAAGTGGGAACGTCCGCCACAGAAAACAGTATCGAAGAAGGACGGCACACGCTTTTCCCGGCCCGACTTTGGATCTTGGAAGACAGACGGTAAGTCTCGGTACAATAGCTCCGAGTTTGCCTACATGTGGGACTACCAGATAGACCACATGTATCTGCGGTACTTCTTGTGGAACTTTATGGGTAGGGTAAGCGACACACAAGATGCGCCCGCCTATAGCCCCTTTACAAAATCAAGTACTGTAGACTTCTATACCCACAAGAACGGCTACGCCAGTCATTTCCCCATTAACTACTTTGCTATTCCGCTGCTTTTAGGATTGGTAGGACTCTTCTTCCACTTCCAACGCGATAAGAAGATGGCCTGGGTATACCTGGTGCTGTTTCTTATGACCGGTGTGCTGGCGGCAATTCAGCAAAACCAGCAAAACCCGCAGCCACGCGAGCGCGACTACTTCTACGTGGCCTCGTTTATGGTGTTCTCTATGTGGGTTGGTTTAGGCACGTTCTTCCTGCTCGAAAGGGTGCGCAACAATGTGGGCTTGATAGGGGGCGGTTTGTTAGCGGCGCTTGCCATTTCGCCACTGAATCTTGCGGCAAACAATTGGTTTACGCACTCGCGTGCTGGCAACTATCTGGCCTTCGACTACGCCTACAACATTCTGCAGTCTGTTGAGAAAAACGCCATCGTGTTTACGAACGGCGATAACGACACCTTCCCTGTATGGTATCTGCAGGATGTTGCCGGTGTTCGCAGAGATGTGCGAATTGTTAACCTATCGTTGGGCCAAACAACCTGGTACGTAGAACAACTCAAGAACCGCGAACCATTTGGTGCAGAGAAGATTCCTTTGTCGTTCAAGGACGAACAGCTTTTGGTGAACGAGGAGGACGCGAAAGCGCTTACCTACGAGTTTGGTCCGGGTAAGATGGTAACAATCCCCGTAGACAAAGCAATCCTTGCCAAGTACACAACAGATACCACCATCATTAACCGTGGGGTAATGAGCTGGATGTTTAAGGGTGGTGGCGGACGCCAGTCCGAAACTGGTGCAGTTACCTACTTTATTGGTGTGCAGCATAAGTTGGTGTTAGACATCCTTCAGCAAACACGCTTCGAGCGTCCGGTGTATTTCTGTACATCTGTTGGAGACCCATCGTGGGCCGACGAGTTTATTGGACTCGACAACTATTTGCGCTTAGAAGGTATGTGCTTCCGCGTATGTCCGGCTCCTCAATCTTCGTCTGTGGGCGAAGGTTTGCAGGAAGACATAATGGAGCGTACACTTATGCAGCCGCTACCATTCGACGAAGTACACACCGAACCGCACTACGGAATGAAGTTCCGTAACCTGAATAACCCTGATGTGTACTACGACGATGTTCACCGTGGCTACATCAGCAACTACCGCAATGTGTTCTACAAATATTCCGGCTATTTGCTGAACGACAAGAAGGACACCACACGGGCCGGACAGGTGCTCTTGCAAATGAACAAAATGATCTCGCTCGATTTGTTCCCACTTCCCGTTATGTTCGAGCTCCAGTTGGCGCGTATGTTCGAGCAGTGCAAACTTCAGGCCGAAGCAGAAAAATTGGCACTTCGGGCACTTTCCAGCGCCGAGCTACTCATCAAGGATCCTTCCTTGCGTGCTAACGAACGTTTGCAACGAGACGAACCCGCAGAGTTCCTTGCCGCCGATGCAGCCATGATTGCCGGCAAATGGGATGTTGCCGCAAAGTACTTTAAGATGCTTGGCAAGGGAATTAACGATCCACTGTTGAATTTGCGAATAGACGACATTGAGGTTGCCAAGCGCGAACGCGCCGGTGATTTTGCCGGTGCTTTAGCTGCTGCCGAACAACTTCGATCGAAGTATCCTCTGCAGTCAAACGATCGCCGAAACCTCGAGGCGGCCATGGAGTTGCAGCGAAGAATTTCGGCGCTCCGCAGAAAGCTTGGTAAGCCAGATTCTGTTGCGCAAATGCCCGCCGCGCCGCGGATGAACTAAGCTTGTTCGAAGAACTTTCACTCACGTTAGCGATCGTGATTGCCACCTCGGCAATCACGATCGTTGCGTTTTACCGTCCGCCCCTTCTCCGAGCGCTACTCATCGATGTTGGAGAGATCCTTGGCCAGCGCACACAGTGGTGGCGCATGTTTACCAGTGGTTTGGTACACGGAGACTATGGTCATCTCTTCTTCAACATGATGTCTCTCTACTTCTTCGGTTCATGGTTAGAAATGGTAATCGAGCCATGGCGATACAGTATGGTGTACGTTGTGGGGATAGTGTTTGGATCCTTTGTTGCCGTAATTGTGCACCGACGCGATCCGTCATACCTTGCTCTTGGTGCTTCCGGCGGTGTATGTGCCGTAATTGGCGCTGCTACTGTTATCTATCCGCAGCTTCCCATGATGGTGTTTCTCATACCGGTAGCAATTCCGGCGTGGATCTATGGGATGTTGTTTGTGTTCTTTAGTGTGTATGCTGCACAACGCTCGTCCGATGCTATCGGACACGAAGCGCATCTGGGAGGAACATTCATCGGCATAACACTTGTAGCTGCCTTTTACCCGGTACTGGCACTGGAGCATTGGCCATACATCCTCTCCATGTTTGCTGCGGGCGCAGGGGGCTGGTTTGCTCCGCGTATACTTCGTAGAGGACGTTTGGAGTGACCTCCATTGTATCTCTCGTGCGCCACGCGGGCAACCGCGCACCGTGGCAACAGAACTTGATGGTGTTGTGGATTGCGCAGTTCATTGCCATGATTGGCATGAGTGCATGTATTCCGTTCTTACCGCTGTTTGTACGAGAGCTTGGGGTATCTGCATCAGACGCACCCATGTGGAGCGGAATCATCACAGCCGCCCCCTTCCTTATGGCAAGTGCACTTACTCCGTTATGGGGCGCACTGGGAGACAAGTATGGTCAGAAAACCATGGTTGTGCGCGCTATTCTGGGTCTGGGCGTAGCCATGACGTTGATGGGGCTAAGCACAAACATTTGGATGTTGTTTGCGCTTCGCATTTTTCAGGGGGCAGTAAGCGGTTTTGTAGCATCGAACAACGCCTTTGTTAGCGCACAAACACCAACGGCAAAAGTTGGAGTTGCACTCGGCACCATACAAACCTCGATTAGCGCAGGCAACATTGTGGGTCCACTCGTTGGCGGCGTGGTGAGCGATGCCGTTGGATTTCGGCCTGTGTTCTTTCTTGTTGGTTTGCTTTGCGCTGCAAGCTTATACGTTGTTGTCCGATTTGTGCACGAAGAGAAACATGTGCAGCGTGGTCCAGCGCCCCGAGTGTTGGGCAACATCCGCACAGCGTGGCAGATGCCGCAGTTGCGCATAACACTTTTCATGGTGCTGATATCACAAACAGCAATCGTTTTACCTTCGCCCATCTTCCCGTATTACCTCGAAGCGCTTGGCGCGCCCCCTGCATTACTCTCCACATTATCTGGCATTATTGTTAGCATTGTTGGAGTATGCACCATTATCAGCGCGCCGTGGTGGGGAGCGCGAGCAGACAAACATGGGTCTACCCGTACCATCATCATTGCCGGGAGTATTATGGTGTTTGGCATGTTGCTGCAATCCATTGTACCATCGTATCACTGGTTGTACCCCGTTCGAACCATGATGGGCTTAGCTGTTGGTGCCATTGTACCCATGTTATATGGAGCACTCACACGGTATGCTCCCGAGGGCAGCAAGGGAGGTATCATGGGCTTGGCCAGCAGTGCCACTCTTCTTGGCAACCTTGCCGGACCCATCATTTGTAGTGCTATTGCATCCGTGATGCCACTACCTTGGGTGTTTCTTGCCTCGGCCGGCTTTATGTCCGCCGTGGTCTATTTGGCCATGAGGAATAGAAAGAGGGTACAACACTCGTTAGAAAACACTATTGATAAAACGTAGAGGAACTCAGAAGAAATCGTGGAGTTCTTCGCGACTCTCATGGGCGTATACCCGGTCAGAAAGCGCTCTCGTGAGCTCTAGAACATGCTTGCTTGTTTTTAGCCAATGAGAAAGTACTCTTGACAGGTTTGTACGCTTTGCCCCCTTTTTTATTGATACGTTGAATCTCTACCGAAATGCACTAGGTGTGTTATTAGTGCTAACGGTACGCATTCGGAAATGACCTGAAGAGATAACCACATCGC
>DAITNB010000054.1:0-7914 GCA_036834845.1 bacterium
GATTACCTGGATTACCTGGGTTACCTGGGTTGCCTGGATTACCTGGATTACCTGGGTTACCTTGATTACCGGGATTACCTTGATTACCTTGATTACCGGAATAACCCGAGTAACATCCAGTTTCCTGGAGCTTGTGCCTAGGAGTTTGTACTTTGTGACCCTATGCAGCCTCTCATACTTATCGATGGCATGTCCTTGGTATTCCGAGCATATCACGCCCTACAGCGGACGGGTATGCAGTCTCCAACCGGAGAGCCAACCTTTGCGGTGTTTGCGTTTGCGAACATTCTTACCTCGTTGTTAGACAAACACAACCCAGACGCGATAGCGGTTGTGTTCGACACACCCGAGCCAACATTCCGGCATTTGATGTACGATCAGTACAAGGCGCATAGAGATGCGTTTCCAGAAGATCTCGTGCCACAGCTATCGCGAATAAAACAGCTCATTGGTTTGATGGGCGTAGAAATGGTGGAGATGCCGGGATTCGAGGCGGATGATGTTGTGGGAACGATTTGCCAAAGGGAATCCACAGACGGACACGAGATACTCTGTGTAACCTCGGACAAAGACTACTTTCAGCTTGTTGGGCCGAAAGTAAAAGTCCTCCGCCCTGGCAAGGATGTTGGACAGTACGATGTAATGGATGCCGTTGCGGTAAAAGAAAAGTTCGGAGTTGGTCCGGAACACGTGATTGATGTTCTTGCGCTTATTGGAGACTCTTCGGACAACGTACCCGGCGTAAAAGGAGTTGGCGAAAAAACAGCAATTCCGCTCATCGAAAAGTTTGGATCCATCGAAGCGCTCTACGAAAACATCAACGAGGTTGAGCGCGAAAGCGTTCGAAAGAAACTCATCGAGCACAAAGACGAAGCGTTCTTGTCGAAAACGCTTGTTACAATACATACAGATGTGCCAATTGATGCTAAGCGTTTAGCCCTCGTGCGCAAGCCGATGGACTTAGCGATGATTGATTCTTTCTGTGAGGAGATGGGCTTTCATACTCTGCGCAGAAAGTTCAAATCGTACGGCAGTGCGTCGGAGAACACACCATCGTCTTCTGATGGAGAAGTTGCCCTTTCAGGTGCTGCATCTGTTGATGTGCGCACCACATCTTTGCACACTGTTGCAGACACGCCTCATGAGTACATCCTTGTAGACACTCCGGGGGCACTCCAGGACTTGATAGCGGACATTGCATCCGCCCCCTACCTATCGGTAGATCTCGAAACCACGGGTTTAGATGCCATGCGCTGCGCGATAGTAGGCGTGGCAATCTCGGTTTTGGAGGGCAAGGCCTACTACATCGATGTTGATGATGCCACCGATAGTGCGCAAACGTCTATGTTCGCTGGTCCGGCAGACCGGCATGGTTTGCCTGTTGCAGAGGTAATTGGGAGTTTGAAACCTGTTCTCGAGAATCCGCTCGTTGGAAAGGTTGGACAGAATATCAAGTTCGACATGCTGATTCTCCGTCGGTATGGCATAGATGTATCTCCTGTTGCGTTTGATACAATGTTGGCCAGTTATGTTCTCGACCCCGACAAGCTGCATAATCTCGACGCGCTAAGCGAACGGTGGTTGTCCTACAGCCCCATACCCATCACACGCCTGATTGGAGAGAAGCGCGCATCGCAGATATCCATGCGTGATGTTAGCCCGGCCACCGTTGCAGAGTATGCTGGTGAGGATGCAGACCTAGCCCTGAAGCTGACGAACATTCTGCGTGGAGAGCTGGAAAAAGAGAACCTATTGGAGTTTGCGCAGCGTGTAGAGTTTGCCGTTGTGCCAACGTTAGTGCTGATGGAAAGCAATGGTGTGTGTATTGATACCTCTGCATTGGCAGGTTTGGCAGACTTTATGCGTGCCGAGGCAGTGCGCTTAGAGGCAGAGATATGGAAGGAGGCCGGAAAAGAGTTTACTATTGGGTCGCCAAAACAACTTGCAGAAGTGTTGTTCGAAGACATGATGTTGCCCGCTTCGAAGAAAACAAAAACCGGATATTCCACAGACTCCAGTGTACTTACGGAGCTGGCAGAAATGTACCCCATTGCCCAGATGGTGCTAGACTACCGCCAGGTAGAGAAGCTTCGTAACACCTACGTAGAAACCTTGCCCAAGCTTATCCATCCAACAACTGGAAGGGTACACACAACATTTAATCAAACGGTGGCGGCCACCGGACGTTTGTCTTCTACAGAACCAAATCTTCAGAACATTCCCATACGCACAGAGTTAGGCAGGCAAATCCGCAAGGCATTTGTACCACAACGAAGCGGGCACGTAATCTTGTCGGCCGACTATTCGCAGATTGAACTCCGCATAATGGCATCTTTTTCTAAGGATCCATCGCTCATCGATGCGTTTGCAAAGGGGCACGACGTGCACGCAGCAACGGCGGCCGTGCTCTTTGATAAGGAGATTTCGTCTGTAACATCAGACGAACGAAGGATTGCCAAAACGGTGAACTTTGGAATCATGTATGGTCAGGGGGCGTTCGGTCTGGCTCAAGGTTTGGGTATTGCCCGCACCGAGGCGCAAAAAATAATCGACAACTATTTCGAAAAGTATGTCGGCATAAAAGGGTACATAGATCGGACAGTAGCCGAAACCCGAGACCGAGGGTACGCCTCTACGATACTTGGCAGGCGGAGGTACTTTCCGCTGATTATGAGCAACAACCGCAATCTGCGGAGCGCGGCAGAGCGTGCTGCCATCAACATGCCAATCCAAGGCACGGCGGCAGACATGATGAAGCTTGCCATGGTGCGTGTTGATACGCGTATGCAAGCCGAGGGGTATAAAGCTCTTATGATGCTACAAGTGCATGATGAACTCCTCTTTGAGGTGCCGTTAGACGAAGTAGATGCCTTGGCGGCACTCGTAAAAGAAGAGATGGAACAAGCCCTGCCGCTAGAGGGCGTGCCCATTTTAGTGGAAACAGGTAAGGGGGCATCGTGGTACGAAGCGCATTGAAGTCGTAGTTTTGCGTACATGTCTCTCTTCGTTGCACTCATCCTTGGCATCATCCAAGGGCTAACAGAGTTTATTCCCGTATCGAGCACTGCGCACCTAACGGTGGCCGCCACCCTTCTTGGTGTGGTAGATCCGTTACATCCAGAGCGCTGGACGGCGTTTATGGCAACTATTCAGTTAGGGACATTGGCAGCAGTGATCGGATACTTCCGAACGGATATCTGGCGCTCGGCATCGTCTTGGCTGCGTGAAAATCTTGGGAAAAGTGCTCGCCCCTTTAAAGAACAATCTCCCGACGCACGTTTGGGATGGTTAGTGATTGTTGGAACCATACCAATTGTGGTTGTTGGTTTATCGCTCAAAAGTGTTCTCGAAGGTTCCCTAACAAAGGAGCTGTGGCTTATCGGCGGAAGTTTGATGGGTGTGGCGCTTTTGCTGTGGCTTGCCGAAAAGAAGGCCACGTTTCACAGAACTACGTCCGACCTAACAATTACTGATGCCGTAGTTGTTGGCGCCGCACAATGTTTGGCACTTATACCAGGCAGTTCGCGCAGCGGCTCTACCATGATGGCTGCGTTGTTTAGGGGCATGACGCGCGAGCATGCCGCGAGATTCTCGTTCCTATTGTCGATACCCGCCATTCTGGCAGCAGGGGTACTCGAGTTTATAAGCGAACTGAAACATCTTGGAGAAGCCGGTGGCTTATTGCCGCTTGCCGTAGCTACCGTTGCGTCTCTGGTGAGTGGGTACTGGTCTATTGCGTTTCTGCTTCGGTATCTGCGAACACACTCGTTGCGCGTGTTCATACTGTACCGTCTTGTTGTAGGCGCCGCCTTGCTCTTGAGCGGTTGCAGTGGAGGAAAAACGGAAGACGTGCAGGAACTTCGGGAGCTGAAAGCTCCTGTGCCCACTTCAGACACGGTTAGGGAAACTGCACCGGCAACGGCTGTTGTTGCCACCGATACTGTAGTGGTAACTACCAGCATGGGTTCGTTTGCTATTGAACTCTACGGCACGGAGTCGCCAAAAACCGTTGAGAACTTCCTTGGACTTGTGAAGGAGAAGTTCTACGATGGGTTGTTGTTCCATAGGGTTGCGAGTGGGTTTGTTATCCAAGCCGGAGACCCCCTAACGGCAAATCCCGCACAACGAGCGGCATGGGGCACAGGGGGCAGAACAGCAAATGGTAAGCCCCTTCCGGAGGAACTTAATCCTGCCGGACCCTTTGCCCAAACCAAGTACACAAAGGGATCTGTTGCCATGGCGCGAAAGCAGGCGCCCGGTTCCGGAACGAGTCAGTTTTTTGTCTGTTTAGAAAAAGCCAGTGTTTTGCCGTATCAATACACGATATTCGGCCACGTTATCGAGGGGATACATGTTGTTGAAGCCATTGGACGCGTAGAAGTAGAGCCGGGTCCGCATGGCGACGCAGACGGAATTCCTCGTAATCCCGTCGTTATCCGCTCCATCAAACGAACATCATTACCACACTAATTCGCAGGATGAATATGCGCACACTCATTTTGATGCTTGTTGCACTTACATGTGTTGTTGGTACAACAAGTGCACAAAGTTCAACGAAGAAAAAGGAAGACAAGTCTATGACGTATACCATGACCGTAACAAAGGGCAATAAAGAGCTCGGCAAGATTGTGATTAAGCTGTGGCCGGATATTGCTCCAAAACACTGTGAGTTTTTTGATGCACGCGTAGCAGAGGGCTGGTATGATGGATCTGCATTCCATCGAGTGATTCCGGGCTTTATGATTCAAGGGGGCGATCCAAACTCCAAGGACCAGCCAAGGAATACTTGGGGATCGGGCGGATATAAGGACAAGGTGGTAGCAGAGTTCAACAACCGAAAGCATGTGCGCGGTGTACTCTCGGCAGCTCGCACAAACGACCCAAACAGCTTTAGTGGTCAGTTCTTTCTTTGCGTAGCAGATTCTCCTTGGCTCGACAACCAATACACTGCCTTTGGTGAGGTTGTTTCCGGCATGGAAGTGGCCGATCTTGTGGTGAACAGCCCGAGAGACGCTCAGGACAATCCATTGGAAAAGATCACCTTTACCGTAGTAAAAGGTCAGTAACGTGACCAGATTCAGCGGTTGTTTTCTTGTTGCACTTATGGTGGTATCGTTTGGTATCACCATGAGTGCGCAGATTGATTCTTCGGGTCTGCCCAAAAACCTTGGCGAGAACATTAATGGTCAGTACGACGATATCCTGCCGGTGATTGCACCGGATGGACTTACGTTGTATTTCTGCAGGAGCCACTCGCCCGAGAACATAGGTGGTGGTAGGCAAGACATTTGGTTCAGCGAACTACAACCCGACGGCTCGTGGGGAGTTGCGAAGAACATTGGCATTCCGCTAAATAACCGCGACAATAACTACCTGTGCTCCATTACACCAGACGGCAACACCATTATTGTGGGAGATGGTTATAGCTCTGCCAATAACCGTCAGCGAAGCATCGCAATATCCCATCGCACCGCAGACGGATGGACGGTGCCACGTCCGGTGGTTATTAAGAACTTTTACAATGACAATAGGTTTGGCGAGTACACACTGGCCAACGACAACAAAACGCTGATTCTTGCTGTTGAGCGCAAAGACTCTCGCGGGGGGAAAGATCTCTACGTATGCTTCCGGCAGGAAGATAGTACGTTTAGCGAGCCCCTTAACATGGGTCCTGTGATTAACAGTCTGGGGCACGAGGCAACTCCGTTTATCGCTTCGGACAACTCTTCCTTGTATTTCGCATCAGACGGATTGGGAGGTTTTGGTGCCTTTGATGTGTTTGTTACTCGCAGAATGGACTCGTCGTGGACAACGTGGTCTACTCCAGAGAATCTTGGTCCAACAATCAACACTGCCGGTTGGGACCTATACTACACTATTCCGGCTTCCGGAGATTATGCCTACTACGTATCGTACAGTAACACGTACGGAGCGGGCGATATCTTCCGCATCCGTCTACCCGAAAAGGTTCGTCCACGTCCGGTGGTTCTTATTACCGGCCGCGTACTGAACAAGAAAACCGGCGAGCCACTCGAGGCAGACATTATCTACGAGATTCTTCCTGCGGGTACCGAGGCCGGGCGAGCGCGTTCGGCGCCCCTTTCGGGTCAGTACAAAATTGTGTTACCGGCAGGGGGCCGTTATGGTTTCCGAGCTGCAGCCCCAAATTTCTTGTCGGTAAACGATAACCTCGATCTTAGCAAGCTTACCGAGTACACAGAGATGCGGCGGGATTTGTATCTGGTGCCGATTGAGGCCGGCAGCGTTGCTGAACTCAAGAATATCTTCTTCGACTACAACAAGGCCACACTAAGACCGGAGTCTTTCCCCGAGCTTAATCGCATGGCCGAGATGCTTGTGAAAACGCCGACCATGACGATTGAAGTGGGCGGCCACACCGATGCCATTGGGGGCGACGCCTACAATCAAAAGTTGTCCGAAGAACGTGCGCACTCGGTTGCAAGCTACATCTTGGAAAGGGGCTCCATAGAGCCATCTCGTATTTCTTCGAAGGGATACGGCAAGAAGCAGCCCGTTGCTACCAACGAGACCGACGAAGGGCGTCAGCTCAACCGTCGGGTAGAGATCACGATTCTTACGAAGTAGATGGACATCATACAGCGCGAAGAAGCCGTTGTTTTTCAGACCTATCGTAGGATACCGGTTGCGGTTGCCCACGCAGAAGGCGCGTACATAACAGACACCAACGGTAAGCGGTATCTCGACTTTCTGGGCGGAATTGCCGTAAATGCTCTTGGTCATTCGCACCCCCGTATTCTGCACGCCGTGGAAACACAGATACGCAAGTACATGCATGTATCGAATGTGTTCTTTCAGGAGCCGCAGGTGCAGCTTGCAGAACAACTTGTGCGTGCATCTGGATACGAGCGAGTGTTCTTTTGCAACTCCGGTGCAGAGGCAACCGAAGGCGCGCTAAAATTGGCCAGGCGTTATGGTAGTGCACATGCGCGATATGACGTAGTAGGATTTTCAGGCGGCTTTCATGGAAGAACGTACGCGGCCTTGTCTATCATGGACAAAGCGCTCTATAAAGACGGGATGGGTCCGTTCCTACCCAATACCATGGTTCTTCCATTCAATGACGTAGATGCACTCGAAGCACGCATAGACGAGAATACATGCGCCGTGTTCCTCGAGTTTCTCCAAGGAGAAGGTGGCATTTCCGAGGCAACCACAGAATTTGTAGAAACACTCTGGAAGCTGAAGGAGCAGTACAACTTCCTTGTCATCGCAGACGAGGTTCAGTCTGGTATCGGAAGAACCGGAGAGTTTTTCTCGTTCGAAAAATTTGGCGTGCGTCCGGATATCGTTACCGTTGCCAAGGCAATGGGAGGGGGCTTGCCCTTGGGTGCTATCTTGGCAAATGCACAAGTAGCGGCGTTGTGGGAGAAAGGTATGCACGGCACAACGTACGGTGGTAACCCGGTGGCGTGCGTTGCCGGAAGTGTTGTTCTTGATGAAGTTACCTGCGGCCTTATGGACCATGTAGCCTCCATCGGCCACTATCTGCATACACAACTACAGCAACTGCGGGCCGAGTTTCCGAGTGTAATCCGCGAGCTTCGCGGTAGAGGTTGTATGCAAGGAATTGTGTTAACGTGCGACGCCGCCCCCTACATTCCTCTCCTGTTGCAACAAGGGCTAATTGCAAACGCAACAGCCGGAAACGTTATACGGCTTGTACCGCCCTACATTATTACTCCGTCCGAAGTTGATACCGCAGTAGCGGCACTCCGTGCCGTGCTTACCACTGCCGACACTCCCACACTCAACACTCCGGGAGAGTAACACCCCAGCGGATACGCCGCCCGGCTTGTGTGTCAGCACAAAAGTTCGTACTCTAGCAGAAATACTGATTTACCAGGTACTTTAGGAGGATGTTATGTTACCCCC
>DAITNB010000055.1:0-7876 GCA_036834845.1 bacterium
CGCCCCGACCGCCCCGCGCGGCTAGCCCCCTGCTGCTCTCTCGCGAAGCTCCTGCAGACCGGCGTTTGTTATGCTGCCAAGCGCGGCAGGTGTGGTGTTGCGCTCGGCTTGTGGTGCGCGCATAACAGCCCCCTCCCTGATCTCTTGCGCTACCTGCCGATAGGCGTCCCGAAAGGGCATACCGTTTTTGACCAGTTCATCAACACGATCTACGCTGAAGAGGTGCTGATACATGGGATGTGCAACAATGCCATCTATGGGTTGGATATGGGGCGTTACATGCTGCAGCACACGCAGCACTAATGCGCACTCATCAACGGCCCATACAATGCGGTCCTTGATAAACTGCATGTCTCGGTGATAACCGCTGGGCAGGTTGGTTATAACGGACCCAATCTCTTGTGGTAAGGACTGCAACCTGTTGCAACGCGCTCTGAGCACCTCGAATACGTCGGGGTTCTTTTTATGGGGCATAATGCTCGAACCCGTTGTGAGCGCTTCGGGAAGAGCGATGAAGCCGTAGTTCTGGCTGGCATAGTGCACCACGTCGGAAGCAAAACGTGCAATGGTAGAAGCACACTGCGCTATTGCTATAGCCGCAAGCTTTTCTGTGCGGCCGCGCGACATCTGAGCAAAGGTGCTTGTGATATGCACGCGATCGAAATTCAGTGCGCGTGTGGTAAGCCCCCTATCGAGCGGAAGATTTGTACCATAGCCGGCAGCGCTTCCCAAGGGGTTTGCGTTTGCGGCATCAATGGCAATGTCGAATACACGAAGATCTTCGAGCAGAGACTCTGCATAACCACCGAACCACAAACCGAAACTCGATGGCATGGCAATTTGATAATGGGTGTAGCCGGGCAACAACACGTGCTCATGTCGATCGGCCATGTCTAACAACAGGAGCGCAGCATTCTTTGCATCGCGCTGTAGTGTGCGGAGTTCGTGACGCAGAAAGAGCTTCATGTCTACAAGCACTTGGTCGTTCCTGCTGCGACCGGTATGAATCTTCTTACCAACATCTCCTAGCTTTTCGGTAAGGATCTTCTCTACCTGAGAGTGCACGTCTTCTACATCATTGTCTATAACAAAGCCGTTAGCGTCGATGCTCTCTAACAACAATCCAAGTTCCGTTGTGAGCAACTGTCTCTCTTCATTGCTGATGAGTCCTACAACGCCTAACATCTCCGCATGGGCAATGGATCCAACAACGTCCCATCGCGCTAGGCGCACGTCTACGTTGCGATCTGCACCAACAGTAAAGTGCTCCATTATTTCGTCTATCGGAGCTCCTTTTTCCCATAACTTCATTGCATTCTCCGTATTGCGTTTTCTAGCAAGGTGATGAAGGTTGCTGTGCCGTCTTCTAGTTCTTGTATTCCAAGCCATTCGTCTGGTGTGTGCGACCTCGCAGAGTCTCCCGGACCAATCTTTAGGGATGGCACTCCGTGTGGCAGGAGAGACTGGTCCGACATTGTTGGGCTGCCATAGGTGGCCAGTCCCATCTCTCTACCGGCAAGAACAAGGGGATGATCTAACGGAATCGAGGAGGGGGCTAACCGGGTCGATCGCGGCGTTATCGTGCAGTTAACATGACGTTGGATTTCTTCGAGTATCTCTTCATTCGTGTAGGCGTCTGTAACACGCACGTCTACAACAAAGCGGCAGGTATCTGGCACTACGTTATGCTGCCATCCGGCATCTATCTGGGTAACGGTCATCTTTACCGCTCCCAACACGGGAGATGTTTTCGAAAACTGATGGGTCCGGAACCACTCGATATATGGGAGTGCTTCGTAGAGTGCATTAACACCTTCGTTGCGTGCTGCGTGACCCGTGCGACCGTGCACAACACAATCGAGCACCATAAGCCCCTTCTCCGCCACAGCAAGTTGCATACCTGTTGGCTCTCCAACTATTGCAACATCGATGGGATTCTTTGGGTACCATTCGCGCGCAAGCAAGGCCATTCCGCCGTCTCCGCTTATCTCTTCTTCTGCCGTTGCGGCAAACATGAGGCGTACAGGCAGGTTTGCCTGTTTCTGAAAGTGCAGATAGGCCTGCAACATCATTACCAAGGCGCCACCGGCATCGTTGCTGCCAAGACCAATCACTCTGTGGCCATCAATCACCGCGGAATGAGGGTCTACAGTCCACCCGCCAGAGGCACGCACCGTATCATGATGCGAGTTCAACAAAATGCAGGGTGCAGTACTTGTGTGGTAGTTGCGACTGAGTGATACTACATTGTTACCAATTCTCTCTACATACGCACCGGCATTACGGAGCTCGCGCTCTATGATGGACGCCGTTGCATGCTCTTCCTTGCTTACAGACGGTGTGCGAACAAGCTCGCGCAAGAGGTCAATCATTGCACCCATGTTCCGCTCTCTGTTCCAAGATCGTTGGCGTGCTGAATAACCACACGTACTCCGCTCTGTGCCGCGCGAATTGCGTTGTGCACTTTTGGCAACATGCCTCGGGATAATATCCCACGTTCGATCAACCCGGGTACTTCATCTGCATGGAGAGTTGCAAGAACGGATCTCTCGTCGGACATGCTTAGGAGTATTCCTTTATGTTCAAACACGATGTGGAGAGTAACCTGCGCGTTCCTCTGTAGTGCAATAGCAATTTCGGCACACATGGTATCGGCGTTGGTGTTGAGGAGTTCACCCATCCCATTATGGGTTAAGGGGGCAACCACTATGCTGATGTTGTTGGAGAGTAGTAGAGTAAGGAATGATGCGTTTACTTCGTCCACATCTCCTACATAGCCATAGTCTACAGTACCAACGGGTCTGCGGTGTGCACGAACAAGGTTGCCATCTGCACCAGTAATTCCCACGCAGTTCACCCCGCGCTGCTGAAGCTTGGCAACGAGACTCTTGTTTACAAGTCCACCATACGTCATGGTTACAATCTCTAGGGTCTCTGCGCTTGTTACTCTTCGGCCGTCTACCATTTCCTGAGCAACTCCCATTCTATCCGCTAAGCGTGTAGCCAGCACGCCCCCTCCATGTACAAGGACGAATGGATTTCCAAGCGCTGCACACCTATCGAGAACGCCAGACAACACATCGGGGTTGTCTAACACGTTACCGCCAATTTTGATAACGGGAGTCACAACATTGCCTGCAACATGTTGTAGAGAATGGTTTGGGCAGACACCACTCTGTTCGCCGCTTGCTGTACAACAATGGAGTTAGGCCCGTCGAGCACGCCGTCCGATACTATCATGTTTCTTCGCACGGGTAAACAGTGCATGAATTTGGCGTTATCGGTCAATCGCATCTTCTCTTCGGTTACTGTCCATGCAGTGTCCGTAGAGAGTATAGTGCCGTATGGATTATAGGCCGACCAGTTCTTTGCGTACACAAAGTTTGCGCCTTGCAGTGCTTCGTCTTGATTATTCGTAACCGCAACGCCCCCTACAAAAGACGCGTCAAGCTCGTAGCCTTCTGGGTGCGTAACAACAAGGTCTACATTCGCAACGTTCATCCATTCAATAAAGCTGTTGGCAACCGCTTGGGGTAGGGCCTTGGGGTGTGGCGCCCATGTAAGAACAACTCGTGGACGTTCAACGGTTTTATGCTGCTCAATGGTTATGAGGTCCGCAAAACTTTGAAGCGGATGCCGTGTTGCGCTTTCTAAACTTAGAACCGGCACTCCGGCAAAGGCGATAAACTTCTCCAGAATATCTTCGGCGTAGTCTGCATCTCTATTCGTAAGGGACGCAAACGTGCGCAGACCCAATACGTCGCAGTAGGCACCCATAACGGCCGCTGCCTCCTTGATGTGTTCTGTAGAAGCCCCATCCATCACCACTCCGTCCCGCGTTTCCAGGGTCCACGAGTCCGTGCCGGCATTAAGCACCATAACATCACAACCCAGCAGTGTTGCTGCCTTCTGCGTGCTCATGCGCGTGCGCAACGATGGATTCATGAACAGGAGTCCTACGGTTTTCCGTGTGCCAATGCTCTGGCTCTTCCATGGATTGCTCGCAAACTCAGCCGCGTCGGAGAGAAGCTGTTGCAGTCCGGGACCGGACGCTACGTCGTGAACCGATGTAAAACGTTTCATCATCCCTCCTAATACGCAATAGATGTACGATGCAAACCGTGCTGTTCTGCAAACCCAAACATCAGATTCATGTTCTGTATGGCTTGCCCGGCCGCCCCCTTACCCAGATTGTCTATCACACTTACAACCAGCAACGCGCCGCCGTTTTCTACGATGCCAATTCTGCAGGTGTTTGTTCCTACCACCAACTTCATGTCTGGAACCTCCGTGCCTACATGCACAAAGGGATGTGTGGCATAGAACTCGGCAAACATGCTGCGCACCTGCCGCAAGCCGGAATCCGGCAGAACAACGCTGGCATGAATGCCCCGCGCGAACGGTCCCCGCAGCGGAACGAAGTGTAGATGAATGTCTCCAAGAGTTTGGCGTATCTCTGGCTCGTGTTGATGCTCGAATACCTTATACACACTTACGTTGTTGGCTCTCCACGAATAGTGTGTAGTGTTGGAGGGGGCTTGCCCGGCACCGGTAGAGCCCGTAATGGCGTGCACAACAACTGGCGCATCTGCGCGCAACGCATCTACAATGGGCAAAAGAGCAAGCTGTATGGCGGTAGCAAAACACCCTGGGTTGGCCACATGCGATGCGCCTCGGATGATATCGCGGTTTGCTTCGGGTAACCCGTATACAAATGGATGATCGGCCGAGGCAATGCGGTGATCGTTGCCTATGTCTATCACCTTTGTTGTGGCAGAAAGGGTGTTCTTCTTCATCCACTCGGCGGACGCGCCATGAGCAAGACAAAGCACAACGCAATCAACGTTGTTCGGAACGGCAGCTAGGAACTCTAGATTCGTAAGTCCCTCAAGGTCTGGGTGTGCTCTCCATACCGGTTCTCCAGCATGTGATGCACTTACGAGGACGATGTTGTCTTCGCCTACTTCGGGATGTGCCAGAAGGAGTCGGATCATCTCACCGCCGGCATATCCTGCGGCGCCCACTATTGCTACGCGTATCATTGTTGTTCTCCGTGAACGCTGCGCCACAGTGCTGCGGGCACGCCGGCAATTGTTGCGAATCCTTTAGCATCGTCTCCGGTCCATGCAATGTTCTCTTCGCCGTAGGTGGCAAAGCCAGATCGCATTAGGTCGTAGCTGGACTGAATGCCATCAACGGTAAATCGTTCTTCCTTTAGGCGAAGCGTTACTGTGCCGGTAACGTGCTGCTGTGTGTCACGGTAGAATGCTTCTAAACTGCGCATTGCGGCATCGAGGAATTGCCCCTCATGAAGGAGCTGACCATAGAGGATAGACACTTGGTCCTTAAGCGCAAGCTGCCACTTAGATAACACATGTTTTTCCAGCATGTGATGCGCCTTAATAATCAGCATGGCACCGGGTGCTTCGAAGGCCACTCTGCCCTTGATACCGATGATGGTGTCGCCCACGTGCATGTCTCGTCCTATGTGCCACTGGGAGCCCCTTTCATTACACTCCCGAATAACCTCTACAGGGTGCATTTCCTTCCCGTTAATGGCCGTGGGCTCTCCCGCTGTGAACGTGATTTCAAGGTGCTCGTGATCGGTACTGGTAGGAACAGCACGCTCCTCCGATGGAAAGGCGGTGTTGGGAAGGGGCAGGTGCGACGTAAGAGTTTCGCGTCCACCAACCGATGTGCCCCATATCCCTTGATTAATGGAGTAGGCGGACTTTGCCCAGTCCCCTTCAACTCCATTCTTCTTCAGGTAGGAAATCTCTTCTTCACGAGAAAGATTCGTGTCGCGTATCGGTGTAAGAACTTCGAGGTGTGGGCAGAGAATTCGGAAGATCATGTCGAAGCGCACTTGATCGTTACCCGCGCCCGTGCTGCCGTGAGCGATGTGGGTTGCACCAATGTTCAGCGCGTGTTCGGCAATGGCCATTGCTTGCACTACACGTTCTGCGCTAACACTCAGCGGATACGAGGCGTTCTTTAACACGTTGCCCGCAATACAATAGCGTAGAACCGTATCGTACAGTTCCTTCGTTCGATCAAGTGTGCTGTGCGAGGCAACGCCACAGGCCGCTGCGCGTTGGGCAATGCGCTCTCTGTCAACCTCAGAGAAGCCCCCTGTATCCACAAGAACAGTGTGCACTTCCATGCCAAGGTCAACGGCGAAGTATCGTGCGCAATACGACGTGTCGAGTCCACCACTAAACGCCAGGAGTATCTTTTTCAATCTGCTTTATCGTTTGGGTTGTACAACATGCCCGTGCACAGACACATCGATTGTTTTGTGCGCTGAAGAATGTCGTAATTCGGACACGACTGACATCCTTTCCAGAATTTCTCATCTTGGGTTAGCTCTGAGAAGTGCACTGCGCGGTACCCTAACTCTGAGTTAATCTTCATTACCGCTGCACTGGTTGTAATACCGAAGATCTTAGCGTCTGGGAATCGAGTGCGGGACAAATCGAACGCAGCCCTTTTGATTGCGCGGGCAAGATTATGCTTTCGGAACTCCGGCCTCACAATCAATCCAGAGTTCGCTACGTAGTTGGCGTTCTCCCATGTTTCAACGTAGCAGAACCCGGCAAAACGGCCATCACTCGAAAGAGCGATAATTGCCTTGCCTTCTGTCATCTTCGTGGTTATGTACTCCGGAGTTCGCCTAGCTATGCCGGTTCCGCGTTGTTGCGCGGCAAGAAAGATGGTCTCAACAATCTCGTCTGCGAATGCAAAATGAGAGTTGTTGGCCACCATGATATCAAACTTCATGTGGTGCCTAGGCCAAGACGTGGTTCGCCTTGTTATGCCTTTGTATTTGGGGTGTTGGGGGAAGTCGCGGTCGATGGGCGTTAACTACGGCGGTGCCTCGTCGAGGGGGCTTCGCTGCGGGGGCGGCGTACAGGGTTAAACGTTCAGAGAACGCTCCTGCTGCCGGGCTTCCCGCAGCGGGAGTCGTCGTCGGTCTGATCTATCGTAGCGAGCGCGTGACATGAGGGGTGCAAAGTTACTAAACTCTGCCTGTGTTGGCCGTCTATTTTGCCGAATGGAAATACACCAGTTTGGCGGCGGCGCGTAGTGCTGTTGTTCCCAACAGCATGTTAAACGCAAAATTTGATGGAGCAACGTCATACACAAAGCGCAGCACCTTCTTTGCTCTGTACGCAGGATATGTCCCTGTTAGCCATGTTGCCGGATCTGGTTTAGCCCCCTCCAGAAAGTCGGCCACGGCATGACCACTGGCTTGACCATGAAAGAGTGCCGTGTGTATTCCCCCCGCTGTTACGGGCGATACCATGCCGGCGGCATCGCCCACTAATAGCACTCGTTGCGAAGCCGAACGCTTTACTGTGCCACCGCAGGGTATATGACCTGCTCTGATAGACGAAGGGGTTATCGTACAGAGACCAAACAAATCTTCGGTTTTTCGCAGAAACGCCTCCATCGCCGGCATCACGGCAGCGGTGGTTCCATACACACGTTGCGCCAATCCAGCTTGCACTCCATTCACCCCTTGAAGCACCCACCCAATGTAGCCGGGCGCGAGCTTTCGGTCGATAAAGCAGTGCAGATGGTTTGGGTGTTCAAGAGTGAGTCCGTCATATTCGTACTCAACACCAAACAAGGTTCGTGTAGTCCTACCGAGACCAACTGCCCTTGCTACTGTTGATGAGGGACCATCGGCACCTATCAGGTATCGAGTCTGAACACGGTCGTTTACCACAACTCCATGCTCTGTGCGCACTGCGCTCCGAAACACGGAACTGGTGCGGATCTCCGCACCCATCTGTTGCGCTTGCGCTGCAAGCCATCGAAGCATATTGGGGGTATCGGTTGCCAAGAAGTAGTATCCCGGACTCTCGAGATC
>DAITNB010000056.1:0-7838 GCA_036834845.1 bacterium
CGGCGGAGGTGGTGGTTCGGATAGCCGGTAACGGATCTGAATGCCCCCTCCAATCATGGACTGGTTCCACGTGGCGTCGGAAGACAAGGAGTTTAGACCATGACGATAGAACACCTCGGGGCAGATCTCTACCGACTCCGACACCGCCAGTGCCGCTCCCAAGGCACCGGTAATACCGTACGCTGTTCCCAGTCCGGGGAATTCGCCGTTGCCTGTAGTGCGCTTCTTTGTGTTATCGGGAAAAAGAACTCCCGACGGAGAATCAATCTGTTCGGTTTGCGTATAGGTAGCGTCTACGATGGGGTTTCCGGCGTCGAACGCCGTACGAATGTACATTGGCAGCCACGCAATGGGCCGAGACCGCAAGCCCCCTTCCACCACAATATATCCCAAGCTACTGGTAAAGGTGTGCGATCGCACAAGTTGCTCGTAGAGATTGGTTGACGGGTTGAGTACCTCGAACCCCTCAGACACAGTGGTCGAGAGTGTTGCCGGGCGCAAAGAGTATGTAATCCCTGCCATAATCTCCAGTGCGTCTCCGAACAGTGCATACTCCCCTGTTAGGCCGCCAAACAAGCCATGATCGTTTCCACCAGAGAAAACGCCACAGTCTGTGGAGCCAGGTAAAACCTGAATTGCCGATGTGTTTATCACGTATTGGTACCCGCCCCGAACACCAATAGATGCAACCTGCGCCGTCAATAAGGTTGCCGCCGTTGCCAGTACAACAAAATGTGCAAGAACGCGAACAAGGGTCATACAGCTACGTTACGAAAAAACACGTAAACAGCGGTGAAAAGCCGTGGAAAATCGTGCCACGGTGTGTTTACCACGATGCGGAAACCATAGAATACCGCAAAGCCGATGAGCGTTACCCCAGACGCCTGCTGGATTCTTAGGATGAGTGTTGGTGTGAGTTTTTCGCGCAGCGCCAACACAATGCGTACCAGTGTTACAAGCCACAACATATTACCGGCACCAAAGCCAATGCTAAATGCTAGGGCGGTATAGAACGACTCTTCGAACCACGCCAAGCGCTGCACAAACGTGGTCATTGCAACAAGGGCCGGAATGAACGTGGGGTTCGCAAGATTTGCAATGGCAAATCCTACTCCAACGAAGAGTGGACCATGAGTGGAGAGATTCGCGACCAGTTTCGAAGACGGTGGCTTGGCAGCAGCGGGTGTGGCAGAGTTTTCTCGTAGTTGCAACACACCAAACCACACCATACCGATAACAACGGCAAACTGAAATGCCACTATTAGCAGGGGGCTTTCCGCTTCCCATGATGATAATGCGCTCACAACAGCAGTGCTGGCCCACATCGCAAGAATGCAGTACATTACGTCGAAGAGTCCGGCACCGACGGCCAGGTATAAACCGGGTCGCCATCCATCGCGCAAGGCCATGCGCACAGAAGCCATTCCTATGGGTCCGGGAGGAATGGCTAACAGGTATCCAATAACGAAACCGGTAATTGCTGCGACGATCATGCGGAACGAAGATACGAGAGTACTATCTTTAGACTCTTTTCTGCATTCACATCATAAAACATGACGTCATCAACCGCAGCAAAACCGGGATTGGTAGCCACTCTGGGTTTATTCACCACAACAACTCTGGTTATCGGCGGAATGATTGGCTCCGGAATTTTCCGCAATCCAGGAGCTATGGCCGGCTTCCTCCATTCGCCGTACCTGTTGCTTGGTGTTTGGGTTATCGCTGGCCTCGTAACAATGTTTGGCGCTCTTACCAACGCAGAGGTGGCCGGACTTATCCCGGTAACTGGTGGACAGTACCAGTATTTCCGTGTGATGTATGGAGACTTTGTGGCGTTCCTATATGGTTGGGCGTTGTTTGTGGTGATTCAATCCGGTTCCATTGCCTCCATCACCTTTGTGTTTGCCGAGTACTTTAACGCTGAAATACCACTGTGGCAGTTCAACGAAAGCATTTCGGAGGCATGGGCAGTTCACCTGCCCTTTGCAACCATCTACCCATTGCAGAACATCGGCATTAAACTTCTTACTGTTGCCGCCATTGGTGGCCTAACCCTTATCAACGCGTTTGGTGTGCGAGAAGGTGGACGCGTGCAGGGATTTTTTACCGTGGCAAAAGTTGGTGCAATTGCCTTCCTCGTAGGCATCGCCTTTTTTGGTGAACATGGATCCTTTTCCAATGTTGTTGAGCCAAGCACGCTACCAATTCCGGGTGGAACGGCCTTGCTGTTTGCGTTGGCCATGGCAATGAACAAGGCACTGTGGTCCTACGACGGATGGAACAACCTTACCTACGTTAGTGGAGAGGTGCAACGTCCGCAGATTACCGTTCCTCGCGCGTTAATGATAGGCACTGCAATTACCGTTACAGTATATGTGCTCATCAATCTTGCCTACCTAACCATATTACCCATTGATGCCCTAAGCGCATCGTCTGCTGTGGCGCGAGACGCTGCGTACATCATGATGGGCACTGCCGGGGCCGTTTTTGTTTCTGTTGCCGTAATGGTATCTACCATCGGCACATCAAACGGAACTATTCTTGCAAGCTCTAGAGTGTATTACGCTATGGCGCACGAACGCATGTTCTTTCCGTCCGCCGGTGTTGTGCACCCAAAGCGGAATACACCCTCTCGATCGTTGCTTCTACAATTTGGTTGGACAACCGTGCTGGTGTTCTCAGGAACATTCGACATGCTTACCGACATGTTGATTTTTGTGAGTTGGGCGTTCTATGCATTAGGCGCATACGGCGTATTTATTCTCCGTAAAAAGATGCCCGATGCAAGCAGACCCTACCGCACGTGGGGTTACCCCGCGGTGCCCATCGTCTTTATCATCTTTGCGATTGCGTTCCTCGTCTTTACCGTATGGTCAGACGTTACAAACTACTATAACGGAACAGCCCCGGTGATTAACTCGCTTTGGGGTATAATCCTCCTGGCCTCTGGAATTCCGTTCTACTACTGGTTTAAAAGACAAGGCCGAACGTCACATTGAGGAAATTGCGGGCTAACTCGCCTTCTTCCTTGCCCACCAAATTCGTCCAGTTATACTTCAGCTCGAAGAACGGACGGAGTCCGCCAACATTCACTTCAAGTCCACCGGTTAAAGCGGCCCCAAATCGCGACGTAGAGGGTTCCAGGTCTTGCCCCACGCCCGTAATCAGGTTCTCAAATATGGAATTGCCTTCAGAAACCGACACCTGACGAAACGAATACATGAGTTCTGCTGAGAGATATGGATTTATGAGTGACCGCGTAGGGATGAGAGTAACGCCAGCATACACCGGGATAAAGGTTGTAACGGTTTTCATTGTCACACGGGATCCATCGTCGAGCGTTGCGTTCTGTTCCTGTCCGGGAAACTGTGTGTACTGCACGCCCCCTGAAAAACTCAACGCATCAGACAAACCAAACCTCAGCTTAGCGCCGAGATGATACCCCAAACTGGCGGCAGACTGGTATGCGCTTCCGATGCCAGACGTATCTAGTTGGTTGTACACCGATGTTATGGCATCGTTTGGGATGCTTGGTCCAACAAAAACACCAATCGCCAAACGTTCAGGTTCGTTTTCGGCATGCGCCAAACCAACATAGAACACGCAGACAGCGCAAAACAGGGTCAAGTTTTTCATGATTCTCTCTTCGAAGTTCAAATTCAGGTGAGCAAACTACGTCAGCTACACTTTTGTTTCCGATTCTCCACACCGACTCAAAGGTCGGCGCATATCAACGGGCGTACCGTAGTTTTGTTGCCATGAACATCAGAATCCTCACTCTCAGCGCCGTTTGCCTGCTTGCATCGGCACAGCTTTTTGCCCAAATCATTCCACCCACACGTGTTGGACTGGCAGGGGGCGTTACATTGAATCCCCTTTCACCATCTGTGCAGGTTTGGCGCGGATTTGCGAATGTACAGCCACAACTTGCCCCCTTTGTTACAGACTCCTTGCGGTTTACTCAAGGTAGCATGGGCATGGGTGCTGCTGTTGGGCTTATCGCAGGATTCCCAATTACGCGAACCATACACATCAGTGGCCGCATCGGATACAACAGCATGTCCGGATCGTCTTCACAACAACAGATCATCGCGCCTACCACGGCAGACCACTCACTGTCTGTGTTTCAGTCGACCCTTGAGATTTCTCCCGTGCTGGAGTTTTACGGATTATTTGGGGACGTATCTCTGCATCCCCTCCTTGGGTTTGAGTTTGGCATTCCGCTGGCGGCAACCGTTACACAGGATGCCACGGCCTCGGCACAAAACACAACCACAACGCAAACATTTGCGGACGCTACAGACATTCCAAACACGGCTACACGCGCAGCATTGTTGGTTGGACTTGGATATACATTTCAGCTCAGCAAAAACTGGTACCTACAACCCGAACTTTCGTATAGACTTCCATTAAGCGACGTATCGTCGGCCGCGTCTTTCTCGCCTACTTCGTTCTCACAGATACGTATCGGTGTTAATCTCTTTTTTGGTTTTGGAGAAAGCGAAAAAACATCTCCAAGTTCAAAGAACATGAGTGCCCGCATGGGCAGAGTAACTGCGTACGATCGAGATGGCAGAGAGATTGATGTTTCCGAGCTGCATGTAGAAGATGTGCGCTACAATGAAATGTTCCCATTGGTACCGTATGTGTTTGCAAACGAAGGCGCACTGCCGAACAGCACGTCGCAAAGCACCGAGGTAATGGCCGAGAAGGGATCGTTCCAACCCGAAACCTTGCCGCTAGACGCCATCGAGGTGAATCGGAACCTACTGAACATCATTGGCGCCCGGATGAAAAAATACGAGCAGGCCACACTTACCATTACCGGCACAACAGACGGAAAGCAAGAAGCAAAGAGTAAGGACCTAGCACAGCGCCGGGCCGACTGGGCAAAGAACTACCTAGTAACAGCGTTTGGCATAGACGCACAACGGATAGCAACCCGCACAACTGCCACGCCGGCAAAACCATCTTCGAGCACCGATCCGGATGGTGTGGCTGAAAATCGTCGAGTTGAGTTCTCTTCGAACGTTCCGGATGTGTTAGAACCCATTGTAATCACGGCTGAAAACCAGCGGATTTCGTTCCCAGACGTAGTTACCTTCCATCCAGAGATTCAATCGGACGACTCCGTGGCATCGTGGACGATGTCTGTATCGCAGGCCGGACGAACTCTCCGCGAGCTCAATGGCAACGGAACGCCAAGCAGGGTATCGTGGCCAATCCGACCTAACGAACTGTCTCCCGACCAGGTACCGGTAGACTACGAAATGGTGATTCGCAGTTCCGGCGGAGATAGCGCTGTAGTGCTTGGCTCCGTTCCGGTAGACTACGTGTCGAGCGTACGGAAGAAAACAGAGAACCTGCCCGATAGAACCATCGACAAGTATTCCCTTATTCTCTTCGACTTCGACAAAGCCACCCTCACTGAAGACAATGCTCGGATCCTCGAGCGGATGGTATTGCCCAACATCTCGAGCACCTCTCGTGTAAGTGTAATTGGGTATACAGACCGAATCGGCAACGAATCACACAATCTTAAGCTCTCGAAGGAACGCGCAGAGACTGTTCGAGCGTTTCTCCAACAACGAGCTCGGGATGCGAAGTACTCCGTGAATGGCGTAGGCGAGAACACAGAGATCTTTTCCAACGACGTACCTGTTGGACGCCAGCTGTCGCGCACCGTGCAGGTAATTGTTGAAACACCGCGCAGATAACACCAATTTTTCCGCCTGTTCATTTCCAGAGCCACATTTTGAGTTTCCGATTTCTGTCTTCAATCGACTCCCCAGAGGATCTGCGCAAACTGCCCGAGCAAGACTTGCGTGCCGTTTGCGACGAGGTACGCGAACATCTTGTAGACACCATTACTAAGGTTGGCGGTCACTTCGGTGCTGGCCTTGGAACAGTAGAGCTTACTGTTGCTCTCCACTACGTGTACAACACACCGTACGACAAGCTTGTGCTCGACACAGGGCACCAAGGATATCCACATAAGATTCTCACTGGCAGAAGAGACACCCTTCATACCATTCGTCAGAAGGGTGGACTCTCCGGATTTCTCAAACGAACCGAAAGCGTGTTCGATGACTTTGGTGCTGGTCATGCAACAACATCAATCAGCGCCGCCTTAGGTATGGCGGCAGCCAGAGATCAGTTACAGGAAGACTATAAAGTAGTGGCAATGATTGGCGATGGTGCAATGACCGGTGGTCTTGCATACGAGGCCATGAATAATTGCGGTGTGTTAAAGAGCGACATTCTTGTTGTGCTCAACGACAACAACATGTCTATTGCACCAAACGTTTGGGCACTCTCGAACTACTTTTCGGAGATTTTTTCTTCGCCTGCCGGTAGGCGACTCCGCGAGAGCATCGTTGGCATGACCGAGCGCATG
Source organism: bacterium (assembly GCA_036834845.1). Taxonomy (GTDB): domain Bacteria; phylum Bacteroidota; class Ignavibacteria; order Kapaibacteriales; family Kapaibacteriaceae; genus UBA10438. The sequence goes on from DAITNB010000056.1 coordinate 6,398, forward strand.
GATAGTTTTGGAGACCGCATTCGATCGCTTGCCCATCGAATTGAAGGGGGCGTAAAAGCCGTTATCACGCCGGGTATGTTGTTCGAGGCTCTTGGCTTTCGGTACTTCGGTCCAGTTAACGGACACAACATCAATCAGTTAGTACCAATGTTGCGGGGAATACGCGAGATGAAGGGTCCAATCCTTCTCCACGCCATTACCCAAAAAGGCAAAGGGTACGGTCCGGCCGAGCGCGACAAACAATTCCTTCATGCCATTGGCAAGGTTGATAAGATTACCGGCAAGGCACTTGCCTCTACCCCACCGCCAATCCCTGCGCCCCCTACGTATCAGAAGATTTTCGGCGAGGCATTACTCGAGATAATGTCTACCAACCCGAAAGTTGTTGGCATAACGGCGGCAATGCCCGATGGCACGGGTTTAGATATCGTTCAAAAGCAGTTTCCTTCGCGGGTGTATGACGTAGGCATAGCCGAAGGCCATGGCGTTACTTTCGCCGGTGGATTAGCCACACAGGGCGTGGTACCCGTGGTAGCAATCTATTCTTCGTTTTTGCAGCGCGCATTCGATCACATTGCACATGACGTAGCGCTACAACATTTGCACGTAGTGTTTGCGTTGGATAGATCCGGTGTAGTAGGTGCAGACGGTCCAACCCATCACGGCGTGCTGGACCTAGGATACCTGCGCATTATCCAAGGTATGGTAGTGATGGCGCCAAAGGACGAGCAAGAACTTCGCGACATGCTGTATACAAGCGTTCACTCCTACACGGCGGGTCCGGTTGCCATTCGGTATCCCCGTGGTAGTGCTGTTGGTACACCCATCAAACCCATGCAAAGTATCGAGATTGGCAAAAGCCAAACACTTCGTAAGGGCACCGATGTGGCAATAGTAGCCATAGGCAACATGGTAACACATTCGATGCGTGCCGCAGATATTTTGGCTACACAAGGAATACAGGCAGAGGTTGTTAACGCACGATTTGTAAAGCCCCTTGATACCGTAATGTTAGATGCCCTTGCTCACCAAATAGGACGCATCATTACCGTAGAAGATGGTCAGATACAGGGCGGATTTGGCTCTGCAGTAGCAGAATATCTCGCTCAACACCACCACGGCACCGTAGATCTAAAAATCCACGGTATACCAGACATCTACGTGGATCATGGAACACAAGAAGAACTCCATACCGAGTTGCTTCTCCACCCCGAAGGTATTGCCGAAGTAACCAAGGATTTCCTTTCTAGCAGCGTTTTGCGGGATGTAATAAGGTAAATCCGTAAATTGCGCATCTGGTCCGATCCCGTAGCTCAGCTGGTAGAGCATTTGACTTTTAATCAAAGGGCCTTGGGTTCGAGTCCCAACGGGATCACTCGATGGTTTTGAAGGCCCTGTATTTACGGGGCCTTCGGCGTTTTAAGCGGTAATCTGCAAGCAT
>DAITNB010000057.1:0-7486 GCA_036834845.1 bacterium
CGCATGTGTCTCCAGAGGCGGCCGCATTCACGTGCACCCCTCGTGGCACCATCGATATAAAAGGCAAGGGAATGATGAAGACGTATTGGTTGGAGGGGGCCGCAGGCACGTAACCATGCGGTAAACCTGACAAACGTCATACCTTACAACTGCACTATCCGATAGTTTGCCCCCTTTCATCACCACACTATGGAGAGGGACATACTATGACGAATTCATCACACGTTGCACTAGTAACCGGCGCCTCATCGGGAATTGGCGAGGCCATTGCTCGCATGTATGCAAAGCGGAATATTGCTGTGGTGCTGGCAGACGTAAATGATGATGCCGGCAATGCCATTGCTGCAGAACTACGCGGTACTGGTGCGCAAGCAATCTATGTGCATTGCAACGTTGCATCACCCGAAGAGAATCGGGCCGCAGTAGACGCAGCGATAGCGGAGTTCGGACGCCTTACGATTGCAGTAAACAATGCTGGCATTGGCGGTGAACTTGGCGTAACGGGATCCTATCCCATTGAATCGTGGAGAACTGTTCTCGACGTGAACCTTTCGGGTGTGTTCTACGGCATGCGTGCGCAGATACCCGCAATGCTGGCAGCAGGGGGCGGAGCAATTGTAAACGTATCGTCGATCCTTGGTGCAGTGGGTTTTGCCGGTGCGCCGGCGTATGTTGCCGCAAAACACGGCATGGTTGGTTTAACGAAGGTTGCCGCACTCGATCACTCTGCCGCGGGCATTAGAGTAAACGCTGTGGGTCCGGCTTTTATTCAAACACCCATGATCGAGAGTATCGATGCCGACCCTGCCGGACATGAAATGCTGGTATCGCTACACCCAATTGGCAGGATTGGCACACCAGAAGAAGTTGCCGAATTAGTGTGCTTCTTAACGTCTCCACAAGCATCGTTTATTACGGGCGCATATTACCCAATTGATGGTGGGTACCTCGCTCGCTAGTTCGGCACACCTCATGCACCCATGTCCTTCATTCTGACACTAACGCTGCTGCTCCACGGCGCAATCCACATTCTTGGGTTTGTAAAGTCCGTTCGACCGAACACGCTTCCCATGCTCAGGGCACCCATCAGCAGGGTCCATGGCGCATTGTGGCTTGTTACTGCCACACTCTTCACTACGGCAGCTGCTATGCATGCAGTGGCAAAACCGTATTGGTTTTACGCCGCTGCATTGGGTGTTGTGCTCTCGCAATACGGCATTGTGCGATCGTGGAAAGATGCGCGGTTTGGTACTCTTGTGAACGTGGCCTTGCTTTTCCCCATCGCGTTTTCCGGGCTCACGCATGCCCCTTGGAGCACACAATTACAGTATCAGCGCGAATCAACCCGCTTGGTTACCGTTAAGCCAAGCATTGTACCTAACGTATCCGAGGAATCAATCCGGCACCTCCCGACAATTGTTCAGAGGTATCTCCACTTTGTTGGAGCCGTAGGTAAACACATGGTGCTGAACTATGCTGTAGAATTTAGGGGAGCGTTGCGGAGTAACCCCGGTGATGACTGGATGGACGTTGTTGTGCATCAACAGAGTACCACATCTCCGCCGGCTCGGCTTTTCCTAGTGGAGGCGCGGATGTTTGGTGTCCCGGTAACGGCGTATCACCGTTTGGTGGATGGCAACGCTTCATTCTCTGTTTCTGCGGCGTCTCTCTTCAACATTGCACATGCCGAGGGTGCCATTATGAATGCGAGCGAATCTGTTACTCTGCTCAATGATATGGTTCTTCTTGCTCCGGCCACACTAGTTGACACAAACATTACGTGGCAACAGATAGACTCCTTAACTGTACGCGCAATGTTCAAACATGCAGGCACAACTGTGTCTGCCACATTATACTTTTCCAACACCGGCGCACTTCGCACGTTTGTTTCAGAAGACCGGTATCGTACAACAGACGGGAAAACGTACGAACGGTACCCATGGCACACCCCCATATCAGCGTGGACAGAGGCCGGTGGCCGACGATTCCCAAAGTCTGCTAGTGCCGTGTGGTCCCTCCCCGAAGGAGACTTCGAATACGGAAAACTCGAAGTCATTTCGATAAACTATAACCGAAACTCTGCTCGGTAACTCGGTAATCCCGTAATTCCGTAATTCCGTAATTCAGTAATTCCGTAAAGTAACTCCGCAATTCCCTCATGCCCGAGCCCCTCAAAAATCTCATCAATACAAACGTTGTGGCAACTCTTGCGAAGCGTATCAAGCATGAGTACAGTGGTTTCGACGCCAAAGGCTTTCAACGAGATGCAACGCAGGGGTTAGACGCACTTACCATGTCGCAGAGATCTCGGCACATTGCAGGTGCACTTGCAGACTATCTACCAGAGAACCGCAAGGAGGCACTAATGGTAATCTGCAACTCCGCAATGTCCCCTGAGGCCGACCCTGCAACGGGCAGTTCTACGTTTCTCTACTGGCCCCTTACCATGTTCGTTGAGCACTACGGGTTGGAGCACTTTGAAGAGTCCATGCGGGCCAATTATGTGCTTACGCAGCGGTTTACGGCGGAATTCAGCATTCGACCATTTCTCATACATCACGAGAAGCGTACCTTGGCACTATTGCGCGAGTGGACATCCGACGCGAATCATCATGTGCGTCGGTTAGTAAGCGAAGGCACCCGACCCCGGCTGCCGTGGGCATCGCGTCTGCCGTCGTTTGTGAAGAACCCAACGCCTGTAATCGAGCTTCTCGATCTCCTTAAGGACGACCCCTCACTGTACGTTCGCAGGTCTGTTGCGAACAACCTAAATGACATTGGTAAGGACAACCCCGATGTTCTCTTTGCCACATGCGCCACGTGGCTGAAGGGGGCATCTGCAGGGCGCGAGTGGGTAGTGAAACACGCACTTCGTTCCTCTATTAAGCGCGCAGAGCCCGGTGCCTTTGCCGTACTTGGGTATGATAAACCGCCAACTGTTGAGGTTAAAAATGCAGTGTGCGAGCCGGCTTCGCCAACTATTGGCGGGAAGGTTCTTATAACGTGCACCTTGCGCAACACATCTGGTCATACAGAAGATCTCCTCATCGATCTTATCGTGCACTTTGTAAAATCGAACGGCGCCACCAGCGGCAAGGTATTCAAACTCACTACGGCACAACTTCAGTCGGGACAGAGTATCGAGCTGCGTAAAACCATTTCGCTTCAGCAGCATACAACGCGCACCCACTACCCCGGCGTCCACCGAGTAGAGGTAGTAGTAAACGGCAAGGTCTACCCCTGCTGTGAGTTCGCACTCGGGCCAATTCACACGTCGTAGCGTCACGTTTACCGCCCTTCAACAACACTCGCGTGAATGAGCCATTCATTCACGCAATTGTACTACCACGTTGTGCTTGTTACCAAGTATCGAACACGATGGATTAGCCGTACCGTTGAGCGCATTGTATGGAAAGTACTTCGCACAGAGTGTGAAAAACTCGGCGGCAAGGTATACAACATTCGTGGCATCGAAGACCACGTACATATTGTGGTTGGCATACCACCAACGATACCCGTCTCTACCTTCGTGGGCCGCGTGAAGGGGGCCGCATCATACCAATTTTCCAGGACGCTTCCTTCCCTGGCCACCTTCCGATGGCAAACCGGCTACTACGCCAATACCGTGTCCCGAAACGCCCTCCCCACAGTTTGCGCCTACGTAGCACGCCAGCGCGCGCACCACACCAAGCAGCGCCCGCGCCCTCCCCACCGCCGGCGCGGTCCCCGCACACCCAGGGCTTAAGCCCTGGGTGTGCGGGGACCGCGCCGGCGGTGGGGAGGGCGCGGGCGCTGCTTGGTGTGGTGCGCGCGCTGGCGTGCTACGTAGGCGCAAACTGTGGGGAGGGCGTTTCGGGACACGGTATTGGCGTAGTAGCCGGTTTGCCATCGGAAGGTGGCCAGGGAAGGAAGCGTCCTGGAAAATTGGTATGATGCGGCCCCCTTCACGCGGCCCACGAAGGTAGAGACGGGTATCGTTGGTGGTATGCCAACCACAATATGTACGTGGTCTTCGATGCCACGAATGTTGTATACCTTGCCGCCGAGTTTTTCACACTCTGTGCGAAGTACTTTCCATACAATGCGCTCAACGGTACGGCTAATCCATCGTGTTCGATACTTGGTAACAAGCACAACGTGGTAGTACAATTGCGTGAATGAATGGCTCATTCACGCGAGTGTTGTTGAAGGGCGGTAAACGTGACGCTACGACGTGTGAATTGGCCCGAGTGCGAACTCACAGCAGGGGTAGACCTTGCCGTTTACTACTACCTCTACTCGGTGGACGCCGGGGTAGTGGGTGCGCGTTGTATGCTGCTGAAGCGAAATGGTTTTACGCAGCTCGATACTCTGTCCCGACTGAAGTTGTGCCGTAGTGAGTTTGAATACCTTGCCGCTGGTGGCGCCGTTCGATTTTACAAAGTGCACGATAAGATCGATGAGGAGATCTTCTGTATGACCAGATGTGTTGCGCAAGGTGCACGTTATAAGAACCTTCCCGCCAATAGTTGGCGAAGCCGGCTCGCACACTGCATTTTTAACCTCAACAGTTGGCGGTTTATCATACCCAAGTACGGCAAAGGCACCGGGCTCTGCGCGCTTAATAGAGGAACGAAGTGCGTGTTTCACTACCCACTCGCGCCCTGCAGATGCCCCCTTCAGCCACGTGGCGCATGTGGCAAAGAGAACATCGGGGTTGTCCTTACCAATGTCATTTAGGTTGTTCGCAACAGACCTGCGAACGTACAGTGAGGGGTCGTCCTTAAGGAGATCGAGAAGCTCGATTACAGGCGTTGGGTTCTTCACAAACGACGGCAGACGCGATGCCCACGGCAGCCGGGGTCGGGTGCCTTCGCTTACTAACCGACGCACATGATGATTCGCGTCGGATGTCCACTCGCGCAATAGTGCCAAGGTACGCTTCTCGTGATGTATGAGAAATGGTCGAATGCTGAATTCCGCCGTAAACCGCTGCGTAAGCACATAATTGGCCCGCATGGACTCTTCAAAGTGCTCCAACCCGTAGTGCTCAACGAACATGGTAAGGGGCCAGTAGAGAAACGTAGAACTGCCCGTTGCAGGGTCGGCCTCAGGGGACATTGCGGAGTTGCAGATTACCATTAGTGCCTCCTTGCGGTTCTCTGGTAGATAGTCTGCAAGTGCACCTGCAATGTGCCGAGATCTCTGCGACATGGTAAGTGCGTCTAACCCCTGCGTTGCATCTCGTTGAAAGCCTTTGGCGTCGAAACCACTGTACTCATGCTTGATACGCTTCGCAAGAGTTGCCACAACGTTTGTATTGATGAGATTTTTGAGGGGCTCGGGCATGAGGGAATTGCGGAGTTACTTTACGGAATTACTGAATTACGGAATTACGGAATTACGGGATTACCGAGTTACCGAGCAGAGTTTCGGTTATAGTTTATCGAAATGACTTCGAGTTTTCCGTATTCGAAGTCTCCTTCGGGGAGGGACCACACGGCACTAGCAGACTTTGGGAATCGTCGGCCACCGGCCTCTGTCCACGCTGATATGGGGGTGTGCCATGGGTACCGTTCGTACGTTTTCCCGTCTGTTGTACGATACCGGTCTTCTGAAACAAACGTGCGAAGTGCGCCGGTGTTGGAAAAGTATAATGTGGCAGACACAGTTGTGCCTGCATGTTTGAACATTGCGCGTACAGTTAAGGAGTCTATCTGTTGCCACGTAATGTTTGTGTCAACTAGTGTGGCCGGAGCAAGAAGAACCATATCATTGAGCAGAGTAACAGATTCGCTCGCATTCATAATGGCACCCTCGGCATGTGCAATGTTGAAGAGAGACGCCGCAGAAACAGAGAATGAAGCGTTGCCATCCACCAAACGGTGATACGCCGTTACCGGGACACCAAACATCCGCGCCTCCACTAGGAAAAGCCGAGCCGGCGGAGATGTGGTACTCTGTTGATGCACAACAACGTCCATCCAGTCATCACCGGGGTTACTCCGCAACGCTCCCCTAAATTCTACAGCATAGTTCAGCACCATGTGTTTACCTACGGCTCCAACAAAGTGGAGATACCTCTGAACAATTGTCGGGAGGTGCCGGATTGATTCCTCGGATACGTTAGGTACAATGCTTGGCTTAACGGTAACCAAGCGGGTTGATTCGCGCTGATACTGTAATTGTGTGCTCCAAGGGGCATGCGTGAGCCCGGAAAACGCGATGGGGAAAAGCAAGGCCACGTTCACAAGAGTACCAAACCGCGCATCTTTCCACGATCGCACAATGCCGTATTGCGAGAGCACAACACCCAATGCAGCGGCGTAAAACCAATACGGTTTTGCCACTGCATGCATAGCAGCTGCCGTAGTGAAGAGTGTGGCAGTAACAAGCCACAATGCGCCATGGACCCTGCTGATGGGTGCCCTGAGCATGGGAAGCGTGTTCGGTCGAACGGACTTTACAAACCCAAGAATGTGGATTGCGCCGTGGAGCAGCAGCGTTAGTGTCAGAATGAAGGACATGGGTGCATGAGGTGTGCCGAACTAGCGAGCGAGGTACCCACCATCAATTGGGTAATATGCGCCCGTAATAAACGATGCTTGTGGAGACGTTAAGAAGCACACTAATTCGGCAACTTCTTCTGGTGTGCCAATCCTGCCAATTGGGTGTAGCGATACCAGCATTTCATGTCCGGCAGGGTCGGCATCGATACTCTCGATCATGGGTGTTTGAATAAAAGCCGGACCCACAGCGTTTACTCTAATGCCCGCGGCAGAGTGATCGAGTGCGGCAACCTTCGTTAAACCAACCATGCCGTGTTTTGCGGCAACATACGCCGGCGCACCGGCAAAACCCACTGCACCAAGGATCGACGATACGTTTACAATTGCTCCGCCCCCTGCTGCCAGCATTGCGGGTATCTGCGCACGCATGCCGTAGAACACACCCGAAAGGTTCACGTCGAGAACAGTTCTCCACGATTCAATGGGATAGGATCCCGTTACGCCAAGTTCACCGCCAATGCCAGCATTGTTTACTGCAATCGTAAGGCGTCCGAACTCCGCTATCGCTGCGTCTACTGCGGCCCGATTCTCTTCGGGTGATGCAACGTTGCAATGCACATAGATTGCTTGCGCACCAGTACCGCGTAGTTCTGCAGCAATGGCATTGCCGGCATCATCATTTACGTCTGCCAGCACCACAGCAATATTCCGCTTTGCATACATGCGAGCAATGGCCTCGCCAATTCCCGATGAGGCGCCGGTTACTAGTGCAACGTGTGATGAATTCGTCATAGTATGTCCCTCTCCATAGTGTGGTGATGAAAGGGGGCAAACTATCGGATAGTGCAGTTGTAAGGTATGACGTTTGTCAGGTTTACCGCATGGTTACGTGCCTGCGGCCCCCTCCAACCAATACGTCTTCATCATTCCCTTGCCTTTTATATCGATGGTGCCACGAGGGGTGCACGTGAATGCGGCCGCCTCTGGAGACACATGCG
>DAITNB010000058.1:0-5887 GCA_036834845.1 bacterium
CGCGCATGGAAAGCACCAGCGAACCCGGCCGCATACAGGTGAGCGAGGCATTTGCCGAAGCTCTTTCCCCTCTCGAACTCGAGAGGGGTGGCACCGGAGGTGCCGGGGTGAGCCCTCGTGGCACCATCGACGTTATGGGCAAGGGGATGATGAAGACGTTTTGGTTGGATGGGAGCACCACATACACGCAGACGTAAGACGTAGCGGAGCGCGCTACCCCATGATTACCTACCGATTACTGTTGTTGTATTGATTTGATGGATGAGAATCCGAGGTGCCTGTTCTTTCGACGCAAAGGGCAAGAGTGTAATCGCATTGCCAGATAGTGTATTACCTACATTGCTCAGATAATTGCCCGGATACCGCATGCTCTCGATGCATACTTCAAGTTTGTTGCCGTTCGTGCCAAATTGGTGTATGTAGAAGACTGCACTAGAGTCTTGGAAATCTGGTTCATCGGTTTCGTCGAAGCTCAAGAATAGCTGACCCTCAGCGCCACGCGAAGCCACGTCGAGATACACATTTTCTTCGTGGAGCCGTATCCACCGTTCGTTACCCGCCTTCCAACGAACTGTCTCGGGTTTCAGTAAACAGCGCGAGTCTTTCGTAAGCTGCACAAAGTCGGCATCCTTCGCTATCCTAGATCGAAGAGGAATGATTCCCGAGTTTGGTATTTGCACATACCGATACATGGATCCGTCATCAAAAAGATACACACCGCTAGTGATGGTATTGTTGCCGGTTTGAATGGAAGACGGAGAGTCTGATGAACAGCTACCGATAAGGATGGCAAGAACAGCAAGAGCTAAGAGTCGGGCAAGGATCATAGAAAACCTCGATTGTGATGAGAACCAATATACTCTTTGCCTCCCATCATTCGCACTATAACACTACGTTAGGGAATCCTTCTACTCTAACCACATTGAGCGATACACTCCATCTGGGTCATACGTTTGCGCCTGTTTTTGCGGATTAAATGTGCGGTATTCCCGTGGATCGTTCCCAACGCCGGCAACATAGGCCCAGTTACCCCAATTACTGCATACGTCGTAGTCGAGAAGTGCATGTTCAAACCACATAGCACCCCATCTCCAATCGATGTGTCGTGTTTTTGTTAGCCATGAAGCAACTACTTGCCTGCCGCGATTACTCATCCAGCCGGTGTGGAGTAGCTCGCGCATGTTGGCATCTACAAATGGTTCGCCGGTTTCGCCCCTTGTCCATTCATTGAACTCTACCATGTTTTTCTTCCACTGTACTGCCAAACCCATCATGCCGGAGGCGCGGAATAGCGCCGAACCGTGCTTCATGGCCGTAAAGCGAAAGAAGTCTCTCCAAAGAAGTTCGAACAACAACCAATACGTGCTGTGGTTTGCGCCATAAGTGCGTTCGAATCGTTGTAGCTCGTAGTAAATTCTGCGCGGCGAGAGAGAGCCGTTGGCGAGCCACGGCGAGAACTTCGTGGAGTATTCTGTGCCAACAAGTCCGTTACGCGTTTCCTTGTACGTCGATACCGCCTTAGACCCAAAGAAGTAGTGCGCGAGACGTTCTAACGCACCCTTCTCTCCACCGCTGAACGGAAACGCAGAGTGCGGCGTAAACTTCCTCGAGCATCGCTTTTCCAGTTCTTCAATCTGGAAGGGGGCGTGCACAAATGTTTGAGGTGGTGGCGGTAACTCCGTTGGTGTTGAGTATTCTTCTCGGATGGCAAGCTTCTGCTCCACAATCTTGCGCCACGTGGTAAATGTATCGGGTGTGCTTTGTGGGGGTAATGGTGCATCGGATGGATGAATGAGAGACCGCGACCATACACGGTGAAGAGGTACGCTGATGGATGCCCGCACCTGGTCGTCTGTTCTGCACTCTTCGGAAGTAACCTCTGCGTCGGTAGATACATAGGCGGCACCGGTAGCAGCAACTGCCTGCGCAAGAACGTTGGCCGGATTGCCATTCAGTACAACCAATCGGTTACCAACAGCACGTAACGCTGTATTCAGGTCTGCGAGTGCATCAATTAGTAGACGCGTTCGGTGGGGTCCGGTCTTCGTAAAGCCCAGTGATGTGTTTCGCCATTGTTGCTCGTTAACAACGTACAAACACAGCAAGGCATCGCAGTCCTTTGGCACACAGCCAAGAACGCGATGATCGTGCATCCGCAGATCATTCCGGAACCAGTGAATAGCTGTCAGGCATGCTCCTGCAGTGTGCTACGTTTAGCGCGACATCGATCACTACAGTATTTAACATCTTGCCACGTACGCTGCCACTTCTTCCGCCACGCAAAGGGCCTGCTGCACACAGGGCAAACCTTGGATTCGCGTTGCGAGGGTGGTATGTGAGACCGAGGCATACCATGGCACAACGTCGCGCAGGGGTATCCAGTTCCACAGCCGCATTCTTCACATTATAGTACACTGTTACCCGCAGGCAAGAAAGAAGACGGATATTTGCAGATCAGTATCGACTAGGTGCACCGTGATAAACCAATTGTTCGTCGGCATTCACATCGGTCAATTTACCGCGGGCGTATTTGGCACACGGCGCCTAGAGTATCACGTAAGGGACAACACCGTGAACATGGCCTCTCGCTTTCGATTGAAGGGGGCGGTATGAGAAGTGTGGAAGAGATGCGCACAGATATGATCGAGGCCATAAACCTCAGTAACGTAGGCGACGTTCTCCGTTTCATCGCAGAGGCCGTGTCCATCAATACTCCGGAAAGTGCAGCCATGATCCACGGAGGCCGGGGTTGGCTGGCACTCCATCGGAGTAACTATTCTGAAGCACATGAACGCTACAATGCGGAAGTTGCGCTGCGGAAGGAATTAGGCGACATAAACGGAGAGGCGCTTGCAGTTGGCAACATCGGAAACGTTTACATACTGGAAGGACAATTCGCAGAAGCACTAGAGAGTTATCAGCGCGCTTACGATCTGTACTCATCTATTGGTAATCGCCACGGCATGGCGCGCGTGATGAGTGGCATGGCCACAGTACACAACCGCACAGGCAACTATGCAAAGGCACTCGAGCTTAACAATGTTGCCCTCCAGATACACGTAGAGAATGGCTCGTTATTCGGACAGGCGCAGGCACTCGGAAACATCGGCAACCTCTTCAGCATGTGGGGGAGTTATCCGGAGGCATTGGACTATATGATGCGTTCTCTGGACTTACATCAAAGAGTCGGAGACCAAATGCGCGCAGCAACCGTACTGGGCAATATTGGCACCGTGTACGGTGGTTCGGGAGACGTGGAACGTGCTATAGACTATCTCCAACAGGCACTTGCTATACAAACAGAAATCGGCAATGGCAATGAAATTGCTCGCCTATCTTCCAATCTCGGCTATGCCTATCTGCAACGCTCAGAATTCGACGTTGCACTGCAGTATATCAACAAAGCGTATGATTATCACGTAGAAGTTGGCAATCGCCAGGGGATGGCCCACGCAATTACGTACATGATAGACGCGTATTTCGATGGCTTCAATATTGATGAAGCGCGTACTTGGCTAGACAAACTCGACAAAATGGCGATAGCCGAACCCGACGTTGCTATCCACCGGGCAGACAATCACGCCCGTCTTTCACTGCACGAAGGCAACATCGCAGCAGCGCAGCAACACCTTACGTTGGCGCTAGACATAGCCACGAAGCACGAATTGCGATACGCACAAGCCGAAATGCACAAGTCGCTTCGAGACTTGTGTCAAACAACCAACGACCTACCCGGGTACATTGAACACAACAACGAGTACACGCGCATAACCGCAGAGATTCACGGGAAAGAAGCTACCCAGAGAATGGCTCTACAGGAAGCTGAGAGGCGAATGGCGGAAGAGCGAAGAGAGCACGAGAGGCACATGGCTATCCTCTACTCTGCGCTCCCAAAACACATTGCCGATAGAGTGGCAAGGGGCGAAACAGTAAACGACCAGCACAGTAATGTTGCGGTATTGTTCTTAGACCTTGCGGGCTTTACCACGATGTCTGCATCCATGCATGCCACAGACGTGGTTTTGCTTCTCGAGGAGATATTCGGAATCTGTGATAGAGTAACCAGCAAGCACGGCATGATGAAGATCAAGACAATTGGGGACAGCTATATGGCTGTGGCCTTCGAGAACATCGCAAGTGCCGCCGATGCTGCGCTCGAGCTGCTGTCTTCAATACGCAGTGCTCCCATTCGCATCGGCATCCACTGCGGTCCTGTTGTGGCCGGTATCATTGGGAAGGAGCGCATGCAGTACGACGTATGGGGAGACACCGTAAACGTTGCCTCGCGCATGGAAAGCACCAGCGAACCCGGCCGCATACAGGTGAGCGAGGCATTTGCATACGCCGTAGGGGCTGCGCCTCAAGCGTCGCCCGAACACACGTCGCCCGGACATACGTCGCCCACGCATGTGTCTCCAGAGGCGGCCGCATTCACGTGCACCCCTCGTGGCACCATCGACATAAAAGGCAAGGGAATGATGAAGACGTATTGGTTGGAGGGAGCAACTCATGAGGACGTTTGAAGAGATAAAGAACGATGTTGATGAGGCGATTACCGCGAATGACTCAGCTACACTGCTGCGTTTCGCGGAAGAACTCGAGGGTGTGGCCACCACAGTCTCTCAGGCGTTGGCGCATCGCATACGAGGCACAGCGATGAACATCCACGGGCAACATTCCATTGCATTGGGACATTACCACAACGCTCTGGAATACTACGAGATGCTTGGCGATATCTTAGGAACATCGAAGACGAAGATGGGCATTGGTCTCGTGCACATGAGTCTCGGCAACTACACTGCAGCACTTGAGAACTTTATCTACGCAAAATCTTTGTTCGACAACCTTGATGAGAAGTGGGGCAGCGCTGCGGTCTTGAGTAACATCTGCATAGTACACTCGCTGACTGGCAACTATCAATTGGCACTAGAGTCACTCTATCTCGCGTTTGGCTTGTTTGAAGAACTGGATGACCACACGGGTATGGCAAATGTTCTGATGAACATTGGTAACGTGCAAACTCAGATCGGGAATTACGAGATTGCTCTGGAGAGTTTCCAACGCTCAATAGTGCTCTATGAGAGCGTTGGCAACCGTGGCGGCGTTGCAGGCGCTACGAGCAACATTGGCGCTATATACAGCAATATTGGTGACAATATCACTGCCCTCGAGTATCAATATCGAGCTCTGGCAATTTATGGTGATATCGACAACCGCAGCGGTCAGGCAAGTAGCGCTGTAAACATCGGCAATGTATACCAACTGGTTGCCGACTATCCTGCCGCACTCGAGCATTATAACCGGGCGATTGGTGTGTTCGAAGAACTCGGTGAACTTCAAGACGTGGGCAATACCCTTTTAAACATTGGTAGCGTTTATCACCGCATCGGCAGCCACACCGCTGCGTTGGATCACATGCATCGGGCATTGTCTTTGCAGCTTGAACTAGGCGACAGAAGCGGTGCTGCTCACGCTGTTCTTAACATTGGTAGCGTATACGAGAGCGCCGGCGACTATCCTGCCGCAAAGGAGCACTACCACCGCGCTCTAGCGGTATACAGGGAGCAAGGCTGCCACGTCGACGTGGTAAGTACAACGCTACGGTTGATTAGTGCGCATTTGGGAACGCAATCAGAAATCGAAGCACGAGCGCTCCTGCAGACGTTGGATGGCATAGAAATCGACAGCCCTGAAGTGCGAATTCTCCTAGAACAGAACCGCGCCACGTTACAGGAACGCAGCGGGGCTTTAGACGGCGCAAGAGAAATGTTGATGCGGGCATTGGCGGAGGCACAATCACACGGACTTCGCGCTGCCGAGGCCGAAGCCCACAAACGCCTGCGCGACCTGGCCCTCAAGCAAAACAACCTCGCTAGTTACGTTGAAC
>DAITNB010000059.1:0-5485 GCA_036834845.1 bacterium
CCACGGCTACCAAGCGACCAATGGTATTGCGGATACTGCCCGTTGGCATCAGGCAGTCGAGTGCCGTTCGTCTTGGCAGTCCATACCATATTGGGCCTGATAGCATGGGAGTTGTAGCACTAGCCAATTGGTCGTAGATCATTGCCGTGCGCGGAAACTCGGGGAATTCCGAGGCACTCTCGAACGTGGTGGCCGATGCAGCAACCGGAAACTGCTGGGTTGAGCCGTTGGTGTCTACCGTTGGGAATCGCACGATGGTTTCGTTCACTGCCGGCGCAGCGGTCTCGTACGGAGGCTTGCGGTTGCCCCACGCTGGATTACAATTGGCCGCCCGTACTCGGTGATCAATCCGCTTCTGTTGCCGCTCAGCCAGTGGTGGTCTCCATGTTGAGAAGGTGCGCGTTGTATCGGTATCTACACTCGCGTTGATTACGTCTGGGTTCAACGATGCAAATGATGCTCCCGATGCCAGGTATCCCTCGCCGGTAAGTGTCGGACGACCCAGATCGTCGTAGTGGTAAAATGTGAGGCGGGTGTTCCCGCTCTCGTCAGCAATGGCCTGCAGTTGGGTTTGAACAAAGCGCACCAGTGAGCGTTTGTCGTAGCGGTACTTCGTAATGCCCATCTCGGGGTGTTTGAGCTGTGCAATACGCCCAAATGTATCATAGGTAAACTCGATCTTTCCACCCGAAGGTGTGATAATCGTATCGAGTCTGCCTCGCACCGGATCATACCTGTAGCTGGTGACCGTGGTATCTGCGCCATGGCCACGACGAACCTGGAGAAGCTCGCCGCGAGTGTTAACAATGATCTCCGTTCTGGTAAGACTATCTTCAGAGGTATACACTGTAGAGATTGTCCCCGAGAACTCGTTTGCCGCAGACGGCGAACGCATACTCGACGTCTTCGTGTACGTTGCCGGTGTGGTAAGAAGTAGAGCGCTCGATTCTTCGTACGAACTATCGATGCGCTCGAGCGATTGCGTGTGAATCAGCGCGCGCCCGTCGGCGAGCAGCACATGTTTTCTTCCCGCCGTGCCTACTGCCGATGCCACTGCATACGCGCGCGGGGTAGACGATAGCGTTGGATTGCCGAGGATATCGCCAACACGAATTGTTGAGCTATCGACGCGCTGAATTACTTCAGAGCCAGTGTAGCGACCATGCCAGTCTGGGCGCGTAGCCGACCACGCGCCAGCGTCGGCGGTTGTGGCCGCATCGTCGAGTTTGACTACCGTAGTAAGCTTTCGAGCCGCAGAAGTATCATCGTTTCGTAGCACCGTTCGCAGGGCAAAGTCTACAATGGTTTCATCTGGGGGCTCCGGCGTTGCAATGGTTGGCTTCAAATAAATAATAGGCGCAACATCCTCGCCATGTGCTGCAAGCTCTAATCTGTTGGGCACAAAACCCGTTGCGTCCATTGTGTTATCAAGTTCTATTGTTATGGTCATCTGTGTGCCGCTCATCATAGCACGCATCTTATCAGCAACAACGGGATCAATCTCGAACTCAATACGCCCGGGGTGGGACGAGTCGGTTCGAATCATATCAGGAGCGCGAAGTATTTCATAGTCTTCAACAACGTCGGATGATAACCCCCCGCCACTATACGTAAGAGAGAATCACATTGGAGTTGGTAAAGCATAATCGGCCACGCAAATATCCGCCACGTGTAGGCGGAGTATCACACTATCGTGTGTTGGTTGCGTGTGCAGAATGTCGCTTTCATGGGCCACATAGGCGAGTTCGATTCTGGAAGACTCCATAACAGAGGCTGTAAGACCTGTTGCCTCTGGCAGCAGTTCAAAGGACTGTTGTGCAATCAGGCGTCTATTGTCATACGTTGCCGGGTCTGAATCACGAACCCAGGCGGTCTGTGCGTTCCACAGCTTTACCCACGGATGGCGCTGAGACCAATCTGTGGGGAATGTTCCCGCCGCCCACGTAGTGGCAGACTCGTTCAGGTGGTCGCTTCGGCTTGCTGACCCGTGACCATTAGCGTCTCTGGAAAGCATCATGCTGCCATCGTAGGTGTTTGCAAAACGACTACTAATTGGCAGCACTACGTTGGATGAAATCGGCAAGGTTCTTCTTACTGGCGCTGTTACCGTATTTGGGCCGTTCGTCAAGAAGTCATCGGCAAGTACTCTCTCCGTGCTTTGCGAGCCATCAGAACGCGTCAGTGTTGCTGTGTAGGTATCGTATACAAGACCTGTGTAGACGGTTTCGCCCAAAGGCCCTACAACCATACGTGGATACATGTTCCAAAAGCTGTGTGTGTAGTATAGCGTGGTGCGTCCAATGCGAGGGGCAGACGCAAATGGTGTACTTGGCGCGGCCTGACCAACGGTCTCGGTCCACTGTAGTCCGCCCCGTGGATAGGTTGGAACGCCGCTGCTTGAAGTCTGGCAATCGTAGATTAGATACCACTGGTGGTCTACCCCACCCAGGACAGTACCAAGCGTGTCGGTGATGTAGGCATGATCGACAAGCGACAGCAGGGGCGCACAGCGTACAAGCACCTCTGACGCAGCAGAAGGGGTATTGTAGAGGCGAATGTCGTCTGTTGACGCAAGTGATCGCGCGCTATCGATCTTTCTTCTTGTTGCAAGCTCATCTACCGTTGTGTCTTTTACCCAGCAGTCCTCATACTCTTCATACAACAATGGTATGTATGACGCTACCGCCCTGTACCTCTCTGAAAACCCTGCTGTGGAGGCGCCGTCGTAGTGCTTCGTTTCTCGCGAGGTGAGCACGCGCCGGTGGGTCTGCGAAAGGTCTGTTTTCGTAAACGCGTCGTTCTGCTGTTCAAAGGAGTAGGTGTATTCTGTTTTTGCAATGGGCGTAAAGGAGGCAGATGTTGTATCGCGGTACCTGGTCACTACTGATACCGGCAGAATGTTCATTCTACTTGACGCGTCAACAAGTGTGTCTCTGCGGACGGTTTCGGTCTGAGTAGCCCAGGTGGTACGCCGGTGGATGTAGGGCCAGAAGTGATAGTGTGTTTCGAGGATTTCCGTTGTGGGATCTCGATCCATCTCGAAGTACGGCTCAACCTGCAGACGATTCCAGATATAACGGTCCATGGTAATGTGCCTATCGTCGCCAAAGGTATGGTCCTTATGAAACAGTGTTGACCACCGATGTGGCACCGAGATCACACTCCCATTCAATGTATCTAGAGCAGTACCAAGACCAGCGCCTATGCCAGATCCTAGGTTGTCGTAAAGATCAAACACTGTCGTTGCGAGCGTATCAGGCGTTGCCGCGGACGAGAGTGTTGTTATCTGCTTGGCTACAGTAAAGAATTCCTTCTTCGTTTGACCTAACATCCACTCCACATCTTCGTTCTCATAGTCGTGGCCCAGTTCGGTGTGGTAGGCAATCTTGGTTGTGCCGTCCTTGTCGCGAACCGAGGTAAGCAGTGCCGCGGTAAACGCTTGATCAGCATGCGATCCTATGCGAGGAGAATAGTCGAATACGGTGCGCTCACCCGATGGCCCGATGTGCTCTCGCACCAGAAGGCGCTGGCGAGAGTCTGTTGCTGTTTCACAGTAGAATTGGATATCCGATGGATACCGACTGAGAAAGCCCAGTGCCGGATACGCCATTGTGCCTTCGCCGGAATCGTCATCCCCGTAACTCGTTTCAGAGAACAGCGTGCCGAATCGTGCGGTATTGCGCAACACAAGCCTGTGCGTGCTCCCTTGGCTCTGAATGTGCACAATGTCATCGCCATAGTCTACAAAGACTCCCGTGGTCCCGGTAAAAAGAGCCCTGCCCGGCAGAATATCGAGAACTCCCTCGGTGGGGTAGTGTTTACTTCTTGTAACATCTGCTATTCTCGCGTGCTCTTTGTTAATCTCCTCCAGATAGAATATTGTAGCGCCAACGGTTTTCTTGGGCATAGTGTCGCAGCCCATCAAGCCATAGCAGGCCGAAGGGTCGCCATGGGGAGCAACAATCTCTCGGAACACATACTCTAGTCCATCGCCAGGATAGTACCGAAGAACGCGGGGCCTTAGGCCAAGCGGAACAGGAGCGCCATCACCAAATAGGTCCTGGAGGGACTCCGGCCAATAGCGATCCTCGAACTCAACAATACCAAAGCCATGCGAGTTAACAGCGTTATGATAATACCTGCCGGTGTAGAGTTCTGCTACGTCATCTTCAACATCATCCCACGTTGTTTCATTCCGTAGCTCCAACTTCGAGCCATCGGCCAGTAACAGGTATATAACGTCCTGCTCGGCATGGGTATTGATCTTGAACAGGCGGCTACAAACATCGTATCCTCGGGTGAACCAGTTTTGGCCGTTGGCGTTGTTCGGAGGTTCATTGTATGTGGGCTTATTGGCTCCTGGATCAACAGGTAGATTGGAGAACATCTGTACGACGAAACCATTTATTGACAACATCCATGCTCCGTGCATGCGCGTATACGTCTGCCATGAGTCATTTCTCCAGGTCAGTGTTATCTCATCAACCCCATCTGGCGTATACTCTCCAAACAGTATCTGTTCGACGTTGGCCGAATACGTCAGGCGAACGTCGAGCTTAGCCCCATTGATATTTCGCGACGAGATCTGCTCGGTTATCGAAACGTTTCCGCCAAAGGGATCGAGATTAACGCGGTGTTGGCAAAGTGCTGGCGAGGCCAGAAATGCGGATACCAACCCAAGCACTATCAAACGCTTCATGTGCTACCTCTTTACCGTAAATGGTACAACCTGAGGGCACGTAGGGCATCCATGAACGCGTATCCAGTAGGCTCCAACAGCAACAGTACGTACATCAATATCGGCAGCGCCTTGAGTATTGACCATCGTGGTGCTCAGCACGCGCCCTCTGGCATCCATTACCTCTATGCTCGTGGCTTGCTTTAATGTGCCTACGTCTACTGTCAGTATCTCAGAAACGGGATTCGGCCACACCCTAGGCGCGTGGGCTCGTGCTGTATCCACTCGATCTACTACGGGTGCTTTTGGCTGCACGCGTGATGTACTGCGCAGACGCCGCAAAGAATATCCGCCTATTTGAATAGGAACTGAGGGTCCGCGTAACGTCGTTGTCTCATCTCGTAGCACATCCTCCAGAGCACGGTCCGGGCGTTTTGCATTCTGAAGGTCAATTATTCTCTTCTGGCGGAGCGTACTTCCGCCCGTAATTAACCAGATGTTCTCAGCGGGCTCGTCATTGTCGAGGTACTGATACGCAATTTCAAGATCAGTAATACCATCGTTATTTCCATCAATAGCACGCCAAGCAATACTCGTTGCCGAGTCCTGCTTTACGATGATGAATGAGGTATCGTTCTCTTTTGCCTGCTCGCAATTCCATGCAACGAAAGAAGGGTATTTTCTCGATCCAAGCCGTACATTCTTCCTATGCGCGGTTTGTATGGTATAAAACAATGTATCAACTTCCCCATCTCCGTCAAAGTCGGCCTCGAGGCCACGAACGGTTGTATAGGATAAGGAGTCGGC
>DAITNB010000060.1:0-5158 GCA_036834845.1 bacterium
GTAGCTCGTAGCTCGTAGCTCGTAGCTCGTAACTCGTAGCTCGAATGTGTATTTTCGCGAATGCGAGTAACCATAGTTGGGGCCGCGAAAAGCGGAATAGCAGCGGCAGAGTTGGCCCTGCAACAGGGTCACCAAGTACGAATCACCGATTCCGGACCTCAACCCAGTGTAGAAAGAACCCCGGCGATAATCTCCGAACGCCGCGTTGAATTCGAGTTTGGCACACACAGTGCGGAATCGCTCGAGGCAGACCTCATTATCGTTTCTCCCGGCGTAGGGCCTTCCAACCCCATTCGCATCGAAGCACGCAAGCGCGGCATCGAGCTTATTGGGGAAATGGAATATGCCAGCCGGTATTTATCCAATCCAATTATCGGTATCACCGGCACAAACGGCAAAACAACTACCACGGCACTAACAGCGCACATTCTTCATGAATCCGGTAAGAGCGCCATTGCCGCCGGCAACATAGGAACACCGCTTAGCAGTTTGGTAAGGACAATTCACCCAGACACCATCATCGTTGCCGAATGCAGTTCGTATCAGCTCGATACAACCTCTACATTCCGTCCCAACGTAGCCATGATCCTTAACATCACACCCGATCATCTGGCATATCATGGCACATTTCAACAGTACGTGCATGCGAAGTGGAAAATTGCGGAGAACCAACTTGCCTCCGACGTGTTAGTTTTGAATGCCGATGACGCAAACGCAGCAAACGCATCATCGGTAGCCGGGAGTACGGTGCGCTACTTCAGTCTTCGTTCGGAGGTTGATGGAGCATTCGTCCGGGGGGACGAAATTGTATTCCGGGATCAGCAGCATAACGAGGAGATCCTCATGCCCTTGCGAAGACTTGGGTTGCCCGGAGCGCATAACATCGCGAACTCCATGGCGGCCGCATTAGCCGCTCGCGCCTTCGAGGTGCGAAACGAGAATATTCGCGACTCTCTAATGTCCTTTAATGGCGTTGAACACCGCATGGAACTTGTGCGCGTGCTTCGTGGCATACGATACGTGAACGACTCCAAGGCAACCAACGTAAATGCCGCTTGGTATGCCCTTTCTAGCTACGATACACCAATCGTTTGGATTGCAGGGGGCCGGGGCGACAACAACGATTACTCTGCGCTGGATGACCTTGTATCCGAGAATGTGCGCGCGATAGTATGTATAGGCGAAGACGCCGGTGCGATTTTTAACCACTGGTGCACAACCAAACGTTGCATCATGGCTTCTTCGCTCCCCGATGCTGTACGAATAGCAACGGAACAGGCAACCAACAACGACATAGTGTTGTTCTCCCCCGCATGTAAGTCCTTCGACATGTTCGCGAATTTCGAAGAACGCGGCAGGGCGTTCAAGACTGCAGTGGGAGGTTTATAACAAACAGTTGCCAGTTTGTTTGTGCCTACTTCGTAATAAGCACCTTCGAGTACGAGCTGCTTCTACCAGCTTGTAGAATCAGAGCATAAGTTCCTTGGGGCAACGCTGTAACATCAACATCAAACTCCGTGCGTTGCGTACTCATGCTCTGCATTGCTTCGGCAGATAGGTTGAGTACCTCGTTACCACGGATAGTGCACAACGATAAGCGTGGCTGGCTTCCCTGCAGCAAGTCCATATTGTTGAGGCGTACGCGCAGGATGTTTGTTGCCGGTGTTGGGTAACACCATACCGTGGTGCGTCGTGAGGCGAAGTCGTTGCCGTTATGTACATCGGATGTTCGTATGTCAGTATCATATACGCCGTCGGACGCGCCTACAAAAACTTTGTTGTTGCTCGACACTGCTATGCTCAACAACGTGAGCGTATCGAGTTTGTCGGTGCCAATCTTCCACCATGTTGCGCCGCCGTCGGTGCTGCGTTGAAGCCCTGCAAATTTGGTAGCATAGAGCATCGCGCCGTGTTGGTCTGGTTGCAATACGCCCGTAGCTGCAGATGGCGGACCCGAGTGGTACTCTGAATACACCATCTCGGCCGTGTCCTTAGCAACGCGGTAGAGCTGCAACATAAAATCGGCTTCCTTGTGGCCACGAGGACGGAACTCCTTGTATGTACGCATCGTGGTGGAGGCATAGACTACGCCACGGGCATCACATGCAACATGAAACACATGTGTAGGTACCGGGAATATCCCATACGGTTGCCACGTTGCGCCTCTGTCTAGCGAGCGCACCACACCACCAGACTGACGTCCTATCTCGGTGTCCATGCTGTCTATATACGTTGCACCTGCCAGACCCATGTACCACTCTCCACCAGGCCCTTCGCAAAACGATGTTACGGTGTTGATATTTCCTGCCGAGTCTAATGGCAAGCCGACACTTGCAAGAGCCCGCCACGTGCGTCCCGTATCGGTACTGATGAGTATCGAATCAGCCATGGCAAGCACATGGCCACTCTGCACCTGCCAGGCATAATGGAGGTAACCTCGCTCGAGTTCATGTGTTAACTCGTTCCTACCTGCCTGAACCTGCAGCCTACCTGGCCATCGCTCGCCATCAGCAACGTACCACTTTTCCAGATTCATCAGCGCTTGAGATGGCAACCCGCTGGTTGGCTGCAAAAAGTTCGATGCGCTCATCGGCTTGTTGGGTTTTGATTCGTTTGTTCCAGCGTAAAACCAACGTTGCTGGTCCTTGGCCGTACCTTGCACGAGATACTGTCCAAAGCGCCGTACGATCTGTGCGTCGCCGTCTTCTTGGGCTAGTTGTTCGTACGCTGCAGCGCAGTGAAGATTACCTTCTCGGCCCCACCAGACTTCTTCTGCGCCATAGAGCCCTACGCCCCCACCTCTAAACGAGCGCGGTCCGGAGTGACCTGGTAATTCTTCATCAAGGATGTACCATGTGTTGCCACCGTCTATGCTCTTATACATGGCGGTAGAGTTTGCCAATAAATACACGGAGTCGCTCATCTGGATGGGTATGCCATACGGAGACGTGCCTACACGATAGAGGGGTGCTGTTGATCCTGCCGGGAGGTACAAGTAATGATTCCCTTGGGGAAGAATGCTCCCTTTGCCAGGTAAATCTGTAAGCTCATTCTTAACGTCCCCAAAGCCCTCCTCACTCATCGTTCTACCGCGGTAGATCCAAGTAACGCCGGCATCGGTGGTAGACACAACGGCACCACTGGTAAAATGATATGTTGCCGATACCTCATTGCCATCGCGGCGCACGTCGTGCGGTATGTCTGGCAGAAACGTTGTGTCGTGATTCACAAAACGCATCGTATCAATGTATACCCACGAGGCTCCTCTATTGCTACTGCGTTTTAGCCGATGTTCTGTTTCGGACCTGTACTCCAGGGCAAGAATATTATCTGCGCCGAGGTAACGATACCACGCTGTGTGCACTGGCACGGGTGCTTGGTGCCACGATGCACCGCCGTCCGATGTTTCTAGAGCGCCGCCGGGCGCAACAACATAAACTATGTGGTCAGACGACTTTTCTATACCAATAAAATTGCCCTGACTATAGATCGGAGACGTCTCGGGGTGATTAAAGTCACGAGTGACGGTGGTGTGCCAGATGTAACCATAGTTCGTAGAAACCCTGTCTACTCCACCGTCTGCTACAATTAGTATGCTATCTGCAGCTAACAGTATTGGAGTCCTTCCAGCCCCGCGGAAGAATCCCTTCCCATTTACAATCACAGTATCCTACGTAGTTCCGGTGTCGGCGGAGCGCACAATCCAGTTATTCATGGGGGCATAAGCGTCCTGTGACTGGACATAGAGATGCGAAGCTGAACGTAGAACACATGGCTCCATTTCTCCGTACGTTGGCCGATTAATGGGAATATTGGCGCGCCGAAAGAACCGTGGGTCAGTAGACATCAAGTATACATCCCTGTTTCCGAATTTCCCACTAACAATAGTGCGATCTCCATTGGCAAACCAGGTTCTGAAAATTGTACGATCAACTCCAGACGACTGGCCAAACAGACCCACAGTACTCCTTGTCCAATGCTGGCTATGAACCTGGCAAGGCATAATGAGGAGCATCATCGCAACAAAGGCACTACAAAATGTCATGGTTTGTGTAAACATCTTTATCCTTCATATCTATACTGTTGTGGCTACCAATAATACGTATCAGCCACCTGGTGTTGGTGCATGCCCAGGTGGCTGGCACTAAATTTCAATCAGCGTGTTTCACAGGACGAGCATACCGGGGTTGGAGTACACGCTGATGGTTCAATGCAATTGCCCGCACATTCACCAGTTGAGCAACTCCAGTCGTTAGGATTGCTCGCCGCACGCAGTCCACACAACCCCGTTATTGGATTAACACAGTAGATTCGCGACCTCCAGCAGCACTTGTTCGCACCACTACATGCAGTGTAACATCCAGCGCTGTTGCGCTGCCAACACTTTGGAAAGCCGTACGACCAGCAAAATACATCATTGGGGTCTGCGCTGCAGAGTGGTACTGTTGCTCCAATGCCATTTCCCTTACACGGGTCATAATAGCAAAGTACTGCCTTGAGAACATCGTCAATTACAAAATTGACCGTACTGTCGAGACAGATTTTCTTGAAGTAGGAGATAGCATCGGGAGCCAATGTTTCACTGCACGGGTCTACCGGTGCAGGTGAAGCCGATTTCCACTTTTCACACCTCGTCACCGTAGCATACTAGGTAATGCCACCAATACATATTGGGATGGCTTCAGTTACATCCCCGCCACTCTGGCAATTGCAGGAATACACCTGGTTCTGCGCTGCAACGTTGCTCCCAGTGACAAACATCATGAGTGTGGTAACAACAAGCAAGGCTACCGATAGCCAGCGCACAGAATCGCCATACATCCCTACCATATCATCCTCCGGCAAATTGGTGAAACGTAACGGGAACCCCATATAAAAATACCCTTACGCAGTAATACCCCCCCCTATTGCTTTTCCAAATGAATTCGAAAACTGTCCCCTAAACGGTAATCGGCGCAATAATCGGCTCGTTCTGGCTGGTACAGACCCCGAAACACACTTCTCCCCAGCATGTAAGTCCTTTGACATGTTAGCGAATTTCGAAGAGCGGGCCCGGGGCGTTTACGGCGGCTACAAGAGTATTCTCGGTCTTCACTACCCAATGTGACAGGTTTGAACTTCGCAAACTTCGAGGGTTTGCGCCCTATTGGAGTACGGC
>DAITNB010000061.1:0-5082 GCA_036834845.1 bacterium
GTAGCTTGTAGCTTGTAGCTTGTAGCTCGTAGCTTGTAGCTTGTAGCTCGTAGCTTGTAGCTCGTAGCTTGTAGCTTGTAGCTCGTAGCTCGTAGCTCGTAGCTCGTAGCTCTACTTATTTCGGTAGCCAACGCCGATGCTTCCACGCACTGCTATGCCTACGCCTATGGTGCCGTTGCTGCCCCACGTTGCCCATATGGCGGGCGATACAACCCCGGCTATGGTAAAGGCACCGGGGTAGATGTTAAGGATTACTGTTTGGTCTTCCTGTCCGCTAGCGGTAAGGGATGCAAGTAGGGAGTTGTTGCGGTCCCAAAAAATGCCGGCAGTGGGTACAAGGTTTAACGAGAGTAGGCGCACGGTGCTGTCTACCACGTATAGGTTCTTGCCGCGGGCCCCTGCACCAAGGGTGATGCTGTGCTCACTGCTATATCGGTAGGATGCCCCCACAAGGTTGCTCATGCCCATAAGGTACCAGGCGCTCCACTGATCGGTACCGGGGATGTTCCACTTTAGCGAGTAGTACAGTCCGTTATTGCCTAGCTGTCCGTGGGGGAAGGTGATAACGGGTATCTGAGACCAGTCTGTCATGTGTAGGTCCTGGGCAAAAAATCGGGCTACATCGTCGCTCGTAAAGAGGAGTATGCCTAACCAGTCAAAGAGGGCTATGTCTGCTATGGGATCTGTGTTGTACCCTACATAGTCCTGATTCTCTACGGCTTCGTTAAGCAGGTGGTAGAACATGATGGTGGCCGCAGACCACACCTCGGGCGCCGCTACGCCGTTGTAATGGTACCACTCGGCAAGCATGCGGTACGTCATGCCGCCACCAAGGAGATGCAACTGGTAGTTGGGTAACCACTGCGCCCCCTCCTTGGTCCAATTGAGCGGAAACACTTCGGTGGTTAACCACTTTCCCCAACCAATTTGACTAATGGTGGCGCCCGGATGAACAAAGGTGTTCTTGAGTACGTTCTCGAAACCGATTCCATAGGGCAACTCCGCAATCCTGCGGTCTCGGCCGTCTAACTGCAACACGTCGTAACTGCCGTTAAGAACAACGCCCCATGGCGTAAACATGGACTGCGACCCGTAGTCCACGGGGTTGTAGAACAAATAGGCTGTGTCTGTTTGCGAGGGGGCTTGCAGACACGCTACACAGGTGGTTACCACAAGGAAAAGGTGGCGAAACCGGACTCGGGTTGCGGTGGACATTCCTCAAATCTACATTCGCAATCATTCCCGTAGTTTGCGCCATGGAATTCATCATCTCTCTTCACGCTAAGGCGCTGCACATTGTGTACACCTTGGCCGCGCTTGCCATTATTTTTCCGCTCGTTGATGTTGTACGCAGACGGGCGCTCTCCAAGGCGTCGGTATGGTCCGTTCGGGCCTACATGATTGGTGCTACACTGCAGTTTCTTCTTGGCATTACGCAGTTGCTTGCGCGGTGGTCCGATTTTGGCGATGGTCTTCGCTATCGTGTAGAACATGCAGGACTCATGTTTGTTGCCATCATCTGTATCCATATGGCTCCGCGCTTTATGCGCCGAAACGATGTTATAGGCACACGCAACACGGTTATCCTTATGGTGGCATCTCTTGCGCTCGTCTTCCTTGGTGTAACGCTTATCCGTACGGTGCTGCGTGGCTAATGTGGTGCACTCTACGCAGCTTGGGGCATATCCGCTCTTCCGCCGAGGGAAGGTACGCGATGTGTATGATGCCGGCGATAGTTTGTTGATGGTTGCTACAGACCGCATCTCCGCGTTCGATGTGGTGATGGAAGAAACTATTCCGGATAAGGGATCGCTCCTTACGGCTATATCGCAATATTGGTTTGATACGCTTGCGGATGTTGTGCCAAACCATGTTCTCTCGTACTCAGGAGAGGAATTGCCAAACCTTACGCCCAGCGAACGGGATATGCTGCGCGGACGCTCGATGGTTGTGCGCAAAACTCGCCCCCTGCCTGTTGAGTGTGTTGTGCGTGGCTACTTAGCTGGTAGTGGACTTAAAGAGTACCAACAACACCAAACGGTGTGTGGTGTTACACTGCCCGCCGGACTCATCGAAAGCTCGAAGCTTCCCGAACCCATCTTTACCCCCGCAACCAAGGCGGAGGAGGGTCACGACGAGAACATTTCGTTCAATCAAGCAGCAGAGATTCTTGGTGCCGATGTTGCCAACACCGTGCGCGAGTACAGTTTGACACTCTATAATGCGGCCGCAAATGATGTTTCCAGTAAGGGGCTAATTTTAGCCGACACAAAGTTCGAGTTTGGTGTGGTAGACAACCAGATTATTCTTATCGACGAAGCACTAACGCCCGACTCTTCACGGTACTGGCTTGCCTCGGAATACAAGCCGGGCACGGCACAATACAACTTCGACAAGCAGATCCTCCGCGATTGGCTAGAAACAACAGATTGGAATAAGCAGTACCCACCACCACATCTTCCACATGGTGTTGTAGAGGGTACTCGCGCTAAATACGTGGAGGCATACGAACGTATCACGGGAAAACAATGGCGCTGAACTCATTTATGTTGGACGAAGACGACGTAGCGCTCCAACGCAGAGTAAATGATTTGCTCGACTGGGGTTTGCTGCTTGCTGTGGCAGGCGTAATTGCTATGGGACTCATCAGCATTTACAGTGCGGCATTCGCTATGGGCTCCGATGCCATCTTTAAACGTCAACTTGTGTTTGCCGGTATTGGCATTGGCGCTGCGCTCGCATTCTTCTTTACTCCCGAACGATGGATGCGCGACATTGCCTATCCGCTGTATGGCATAGGAATTTTGCTCCTACTTGCAGTGTTAACGCCCTTAGGTCACGAAGTAAACGGTCAGCGCTGTTGGATACAACTTGGTTC
Source organism: bacterium (assembly GCA_036834845.1). Taxonomy (GTDB): domain Bacteria; phylum Bacteroidota; class Ignavibacteria; order Kapaibacteriales; family Kapaibacteriaceae; genus UBA10438. The sequence goes on from DAITNB010000061.1 coordinate 2,879, forward strand.
GTTCTCCTTTCAGCCCTCCGAGCTTGCAAAGCTCTCTACCTTAATGGCGGTTGCGCGCTATAGTGGACGTAAAGGATTCGATATACGAACACTGCGAGACATGGGCTCTGTTGCATCGTTCTTTCTTGTGCCGGTGGCACTTATCATGCTTCAGCCCGACACCGGATCTGCAACGGTGTTCCTTGCCATGCTCGTTGGTGTGTATATGTGGATGGGCGGCGACCTGTTTGTGCTCTACCTTATTGCTGCTGCCCCCTTTGTTGCCGTAAGCGCACTCTATGGCGTGTTGTTCGATAACATCTGGTGGTTTATTGGCACATCGGCAGTTGTTACCGCGGGCGCTTTTCTCTTTAAACGCAACCTAGTGCTTACCATTGTTGCGTGTGCGGTGCTGGTAGGTGCCGGCCTAACAGTGCGTCCGGTATTCGAGCACTTAGAGCCCTACAAGCAGAACCGGCTTATTACGCTGTTCGAGCCGGAGCGTAACCCGCGTGGCACCGGCTACCATGTAATTCAATCTATCCTTGCCGTTGGCTCGGGTGGCGTTACCGGAAAGGGCTTTCTAAAGGGCACTCAAACACAGTTGCGCTACATCCCAGAGCAGTGGACGGACTTTATCTTTTGTGTTCCCACAGAGGAGTTTGGGTTTGTAGGTGGCGTAATTGTAATTGCACTGCTCGCAAGTGTAACACTTCGTGCCGTGAACATTGCGGCCTATGCGCGCTCTTCATTTGCCTCGATAATTTCCATTGGGTTTGCATCGCTGCTCATTTTCCACACCATGGTTAACATCGGTATGGCCATTGGACTCTTCCCGGTAATGGGAATTCCGCTGCCATTCCTTAGCGCTGGTGGCACAGCGCTTATTGCAAATATTGCCGTGGTGGGCCTATTGCTGAACTTCTACAAAACACGCCGACGAAGGGCGGCAGCACGATAAGATGCGTGTTGTTGTTTCTTGTGGCGACGTTAATGGAATTGGTTTGCGCTGCTTCGAAGATGTGTGCGCAACCCACACTATTAATGCCACACTGACACTTGCCATTGATACATCTACTCTGCAAGAGGCAATTACCGCCTATTCTCTGCGCGGCACGCTATCGAACAACACCTGGCACTGCGGCCCCAACGCTATTACTATCCTTGCCGTGCATGCCCCCTGCCGTGTACATCCGGGAACAGTGCAATCCGATTCCGCACGCTGCGCTATTGCGTCTCTCAACGTTGCCACTAATGCCGTATTGAACAAACAGGTCGATGCGCTGGTAACGCTGCCTATCAACAAACACGCAATGTCTACCCAGGGTTGGCCCTATATGGGTCAGACAGAGATGCTTGCACAGCATGCGGGTGGTGCATCACTTATGGTGCTGTGCTCCGAATCAACACGGGTGGCACTTGCAACTGTTCACTCTGCACTACGGGATGTTGATGCGTTGCTAACAACCACACTTCTCTGCAATCGCATAGAGCAGTTGCACCATCACCTTACGTTCGACCTTGGCCTACAGCACCCACGTATTGCTGTGCTGGCCGTAGACCCCCATGCGGGAGAGCATGGAGTAATTGGTACAACAGACCAAGCGGTGGTAGCTCCTGCCGTTGCTCTCTGCGCTGCCAATGGAATGTTGGTAGCCGGACCCTTCCCGGCTGATGGGTTCTTTGGTTTTGGTGCCTACAAGAAGTTCGATGGCATCCTAGCGATGTATCACGACCAAGGTCTAATCCCTTTAAAACTTATGGCGCAGGGAGCGGGCGTAAACTGCACCGCTGGTCTCTCCATTGTGCGCACTTCGCCGGACCATGGCACTGCGTACGATAAGGCCGCCAACGGAAATGTAGATTCGCGCAGTACATTTGAAGCAATTCAATTGGCTATGAGCATAGCCACCACAAGAGCGGGCGCAACCAAGGGCCGGTAAGCCTGGCTCTCCAACCAATTTGTGCAGGGGGCAACATGGACGGAATACTCTTTGGCGGACTCTTCTCGCTGATGATTTTGGGCGCGCCATGGATTGCAATTTTTATTCTGTTTCGCAGAGTACGCTCCCTCGAACAACTCATTGTTGTGCGGATGTCGAAATCTGTGTCAGCCCCGCCCACGGCCCGCAATCCTGAAGAGCGCAGCAACGAAGAGCCCCCCGCTACTCTCGCTACTCCCGCTACTCCCGCTATTCCCGCAACTCCCGCTATTACCGCAACTC
>DAITNB010000062.1:0-4339 GCA_036834845.1 bacterium
CCCAAGCACCCGACCCATAGCTTGTCGTCGGAACGTGTCTGAAGGTTCACCCTTCGCCGTTGCACTTCGAGGTTGGGCGTCCGCGATGCGTCAAAGGTTTTATGTTGAAAGCGCGCCTTACCGTCTTGCGCTGCTTATCGCAGTCCTCGTCTCACTCACTGTTAAGCCGGCAACGTTAACCGCCCAGTGTGATGGACAAGACAACCTGAATTGTGATTGTGAACAAACCACAGACTACGACCTAGCTGTTTGTATCGACGGAACCACTGCAATAGTTACTCTAAAAGTGTGCAACCAGTTTCCCAACCCGAATCTCATTCGGAATCCCTGTACAAACTGTACCCAGCCACTCAATTCCTTAACGTACGTCAAAGAGATTTGTGTTCCTCAAGTGTTTGCGACAAAGTCGTACGCAGAACTACTGCCAGGAATAATCTGCGCTACAAACCTGTGCAAGGTCCCGAACTTCCTCGGGATCACCCTTCCGATTTGTACGCCTAACGGCGAACTTGCTTGCACAACAACTAATCCATACTGCCATGTGCTCTCATTACCAAGGTGTGTAAGGCGCGAGGGTGATTGTTGGGTGAGTTGTAACGACGGTTGCGATAATCGTTGTATGGTGTGGAGGCAGTATTGTCGGACTGTGGGTGTTAGCGGCTCATGTTGGACTTGTTCCTTGACAACAACGTGCGAATACAATCCAAGCGACGTTTGCCCGGACGGTTGTCAGCTCTTGCTGAACTGCCCTTCACCACACCCATTATGTTGTAACTAGGAGCGGTTATGAAACGCGCATGTTTTACCGTGTTGTTGTGTATTGTGTTTGGGACCCCAATTGTCTTCTGTCAGCTAAGTATTAGGGAGTGGCACACGTCTTCGTGGAAAATTGCTTCCCTTGTGTCTCTGGATACGGGCGGACGCATATTAGCTGTGGCGAATCAAGGTAGGGCATTATTGAGTGCGGATGGTGGCTCTACCTTCGTCAATGCAGTTACAACAGACCAGTATTTCCGTTTAGGAGACTATGCGCGGATAGGGGCAGACGGCAATGCAAACGGTATTATTACCGGTAGCAAAGTGACCAAACTTCAGCTCATTACCTCTAACGGTGGCGAGAATTGGCAAGAGAAGGAGTTCATTGCTCTAAATCCCGAGGGGCGAAACGAGATTCCAATCTGGCGCGATGGGAATTCCCATTTGTCTCTCGTATATGTATCAGCAGATGCGGGATTGAGTTGGCGCAAGATTGAGATTCCCGATACGATCGGATTTTTTGATCCAGCTCAAGTTCCTTTCGGTTACAGCTATGGTCGTGGAATTCTCATGCGTCCGTCCGCTCTTACGCCATGGTATCAGGTAAACCATTCCACAGGCAAGATGACGGAACGACGGGACATACCTTCGGCCGCTTACTTAGCGCATGAGCTTGCTAACGGTGCTTCGATCCGCGCATTTTTTCCTCCGAACGCTGTTCGCTTCGAGGCATGCTATCCTGATAGCGGGTGTATTTCGCTTGATAGCACCTCCGCAGCAACATCGTTGAGGGGGTTTCAGGTTGATAGGACAGAGCACTGCAACGACTTCGCTGTACTTTCCTTCATAGAAAAGCCGCTTGCCATCGTTCTGCGCAGTACAGCGCCACAAGTTGTTGATGTGCGTGAGTATGATACGAGCGCAACGGTGATTCGGAGGTTTGCGTGTGGTCCTCGCGGTGTTGCCTTTCAAACAGACAATTCTTTTGTTTTTGTCTCGAGTAGTGGGAATCAAACCTCTGTGGTGATGCGTAAAGTGCCATCGCTTCAGAACATGATACTAGCAGACATGAAGGTGATCGGTGTACTCAGCAGTCAAGTATTCGTGGTTGTTGATCTAGAAACCGGTCTTGTTTCCGTTGGCGGGCAGCGGCGTGAAGAAGAGGGAACGGACAGGTATGACGGTTTTAGCGATGTGTATCCTACAGTTGGTGGCGCAATAGGGTTCCAAGACAGAGGTACCGTTCTCTCGGCGGAGAGTGACAAGAACGGCTCGCTGTTGTTTTTAGCAGATGGAGTAATGTTCACTCCGTCCGTTGTAAATCCCCTTGAGATTGCGGAGAGTGCGCAACGCAGACAACAAGCCGTTTTTGGCGCGTCTCGGTTTGCGCAGATGTCTGAACACATAACCGCGTCGGGTGGACCAAGAGGACTAAGACTCGAGTTTCACAACGGGCACACAACCAAGCAATCACGTGCAGACACCATCACGTTTGTATCATCGCTCAACGCAGGAAGTCGTCTCATTGCTGGTTGTCGTAGCCTCTTCTCATCCCTTGATCTCGGCACCACGTGGCAGGAAGTTCCAACACCCAAGGTGGGTTCTGCGATATCATCGTACATCGAAGATGGCGAAACGCAACTACTTGGCTACCGTGGTTTTGATGTAACCGTTAATGGAGTGCCGGCATCCCCTATCTTGGGAGGGCTGTATAGAAAGAGTAGTGATGGTGAATGGACGCGCGAGAACGCAATTCAAGACAACTACGTTGTTAGTGTACAGACAGATTCAAATGGCGAAATTTGGGCAGTTACGACGAACGCCGTGTTAGAGTACACCACTGATGAAGATGGATCCGGAACAGGCGCTGTTGTGACGCAGATAGACGTAGGACAGTCCGATATCCATATTTGGCGTAGTACAGATAGAGGCGTTACATGGCAGGTTGTTCACACAGAGTTGGCCTCTGGGGGCTTCGAGCCAATTACCGGAGCTGTTACCTCTACAAGTAATGGCCACCTCATTGCCATGCCCCGACGGTTGTTGTGGCTGCCGCGCGGCAACACGCAGTTTTTGCCTATTGATGCTCTTCCTTTTGGAGTGCGGGCGCGATCGGCCCGGCTCGACGCCCAAAACCGTGCATGGGTTGCTGCGTCGAACGGACTGTATCTCGTGGATATCAATGGAGCTGTCTCTGTGGAAGCAGAACCTACAGAGTTCAGCTCCAATCTTTCTATCGCCCCAAATCCTGTGTCGCCTGGACGAATTGTTACCATTTCTTCAGGGGGCGAAACAGTGTTCGAGGGACTCGTTTACGATGTAATGGGACGCGTGGTTAGCAGGGTGGTAGACGGCACGCTTTTAACTTACGGCTTATCTGCTGGTTCGTATTTTGTGCGCTCTGTCAATGGCAAATCAGCGCTATTGACGATTGCGAACTAAGCGTACCCCGAAAGCCCCCTTGCAAACAATCCTGTTAACGTGTCCGCTCGAGATTCCGTCAATACTCGCCAGAGAGGTCGAAGCGCTTGGCTTTCCAATAAAGGCAGTGCATACCGCTGCCGTGGAAACAGAGGGCTCTTTCGAAGACTGCCTTCGGCTTAATCTATGGCTGCGCACAGCACACCGCGTATTACTGCGGGTTGGAGAGTGGAAAGCTACAAGTCCAGACGCGATGTATGATGCTGTGCGGAGCGTAGAGTGGGAGCAATGGATTCCGCACGATGGATACCTTAGCGTTATCAGTTCTGTTAAAACACCCAGCATTGATAACGTGATGTTTGCCAACATGCGTTGTAAGGACGCGATCGTAGATCGCATCCGAGAAGTAAAAGGCAACAGACCAGATTCGGGTCCGGGAAATACGGGTTCGGTGGTGTTTCTCTACTGGCATGCAGACACACTAATGGTGTACCTCGACACATCAGGCACGCCCCTTTCAGAGCGTGGATACCGCGTGCATCCCGCCAAGGCGCCCATGAGGGAGACGCTTGCAGCAGCAGTGGTTGCGAGTTTGCGGTGGAACCCACAAGCACCATTCATTAACCCCATGTGCGGAAGTGGTACACTTGCGATAGAGGCGGAGCTGTTGGCCAGAAACATTGCTCCCGGCTCGATGAGAGAAGACTTTGGATTTATGCACCTGTTGCCGTACGATAAGCGCATGTGGACAACGATGCGGAAGGACGCAATTGCGGCAGCCGACATGCGAACACCACTTATCATTCAATGTACTGATAACGATCCGCGTGTTATTCGTCAGGCACGAGACAATGCTAAACGTGCAGGCCTTACGGCAACATTTTCCGTGAAGGACTTTCGCGAGGTGCGTCCACCGCACGTTGAGCAATCGAATGAAGACTCCTCCAAAGGAGGACCGGTGATAATCCTCAACCCCGAGTTCGGAATTCGCCTCGGCACCGAAGAAGCACTGAAGCCGATTTATAAAGAGATTGGCGACCTGTTCAAGCAGCACTTTCGCGGCTACACGGGCTACGTGTTTACCGGAAACTTTACACTTGCAAAACATGTAGGGCTACGCTCTTCGCGTCGGCTTACGTTTTGGAGCGCCGATCTCGAATGC
>DAITNB010000063.1:0-4151 GCA_036834845.1 bacterium
CCGGACATACGTCGCCCACGCATGTGTCTCCAGAGGCGGCCGCATTCACGTGCACGCCTCGTGGCACCATCGACATAAAAGGCAAGGGAATGATGAAGACGTATTGGCTGGAAGGGTTGTCGTAGAGATTCCGCGAGTAATACGACTCCCCAACGTGGATTTAGGATAGGTGTTCGTACACCTCAAACACACAACCCATCAGCCCCTTCTCTACCGCATCAAACTGCGCCTTTGTTACCGTTCCATCCTCCAGCGCAAAGTTTGCCATGGTTCGAATGGTGGCGGCAGACTTCCGATTCTCTTTCGAGAACGACATCCATTGCTTGGGCGCAAAGTGCTCTAACCCCTGCATGAATCCGAGAGCGGTAAGAGCGGCATCCATTTGCTCTGTATGCACAAAGAGTGGCACCCATTCGGAGTCTTCGTTTCGCAGGTAGTCACACACATCATCATACACACGCATCACGTCGGTGGTAATCGCATCGCGCTCTTCTTCGGACAATGTTTGCACAGGCAGTGCTTCCTGCAGCCATGCAGACACTTCGGGGGGCTGTGGAAGTACCGCAAGTGCCATAAAGAACCCCTCCATCACGGGCACACTCCATCCGGCAATCACCTCTTCGATAAGCTCGTCCATTCTATCGGCCAGGGCGGTGCGTTGCTCTAGGGTAAGGGGCGTATGGGGGGTATTCATGGGAACAAAAATGCAACGGAACCCATGTCTACCGTGTATTGCCCTGCCCCGTAGTGGAGATCTGTTGGGCGGGTTGAGTGCTCTTGCTATTTTCGAGTCTCACATCACAAGGATTGCTCCCATGTCCATCCGCATCAACCAAACAGCCCCCAACTTTACGGCTGAAACCACACAGGGCACCATTACATTTCACGATTGGATTGGCGATGGCTACGCAGTTCTCTTTTCGCATCCTAAGGACTTTACGCCGGTATGCACCACCGAGCTTGGTGCAGTTGCAAAACTTGTCCCCGAGTTTGCGAAACGCAATACAAAGGTTATCGGGCTTAGCGTAGATCCAGTTGCCAAGCATGTTGAATGGGAGAAGGACATAGAGGAAACTCAAGGGGCTCCTGTTTCCTTTCCAATGATTGCCGACACAAACCTGGCAGTGTCGAAGCTCTATAACATGCTGCCCGAAGATGAGGGAGACTCGTATGAAGGTCGCACCGCTGTAAACAACGAAACGGTTCGCACCGTGTTCATTGTGGGACCCGATAAGAAGGTCAAGCTCACCCTCGCATATCCAATGACGTCCGGCAGAAATTTCGACGAGATTCTGCGTGTCCTCGATTCCATCCAGCTCACTGCCAATCACAAAGTCGCAACTCCTGCAAATTGGAAACAGGGAGAAGATGTAATCATTGTTACTTCTGTTTCAGACGACGAGGCACGTGCGAAATATCCGGAAGGGTTTACCACAGTTAAGCCGTATCTGCGTGTGGTAAAGCAGCCGAAATAGCGCAAGCCGAGATTCGCTTTGCCGCACCATCACGTCCACATCGAGACCTACGAAAGGTACTGAATCGCGCACCGCAGTGGCGTGGGGTCCAACATCGCCGTACACCACGTGCACTGCCACCTCGCAGCTTTTCGGCGCTGCTTCTCCGATGTTTCACCACACAAAACCACTGAGAAGTTGGTGAACGCCACGTGTATGGGATCATTGCCCTTATATGTTTCCACTAACGCACCGCCAGCGCGCAAACCTGTATCGGCGTGGCGTACTTATCCGGCTTTACCAACGGCGCATACTGCGAACCGCCCCCAAACAAGGTAATCATCTCGATTCATAAATGTGGCTGCGTTTCCATGTTTCATAGTGTTGTCCGCACAACGTACGCCCCCTATTCCGTTCCTTCATTCAAAATGCCAAGGTACCGGTGATACGCATACACGCGGTTACGCTGATGGCCAGTAATCTCGAGCACGATGCCGTTGTCCGCTAACACCTTCATTGCCTTTGCAGCGGTGGGATAGGTTATGGCAAGATGTGTTGCGATACTGTTGATTGTTGCAATGGGTCGCGCGTGCATGTGGGCATGCGCTCGGTACACGTTGCCGAGCGTGACTCCGCCATTACGCAACAACCTCTCGTCTTCTGCAAAGAGCGCTAAGAGTCTGTTTGCTGTATCTACCGCACCCGTTGCGGTTTCGTACACGCCGTCGAGAAAAAACTCAAGCCACTGCTCCCAGTCTCCCGAGCTCCGCACACCATCAAGCAATCTGTAGTAATCCGCACGGTTCTTCTTGAGATAGAGACTGAGATATAGCAGGGGCTGGCGCAACACATGTTCTTTATGCAATATGAGCGAAATCAACAGCCTACCCGTTCTGCCATTGCCATCCAAAAAGGGATGGATGGTTTCGAATTGAACGTGTGCCAAGGCGGCCTTTATCAGAACCGGGGTATCCCAGTCGTGCAGGTACTTTTCAAGTGCAGACATTCACTCTGCAACACGATGAGCAGGGGGCGGTACAAAATGGGCATTGCCAGGACGCGTGCCCCCAATCCAGTTTTGGCTTGTTCGGTATTCTCCCGGCTGCCGCTCTGAACCACGCACGTTTGCCATTAGCTTTTCATGTATCTCGCGGACGAGTCTGGTAGAAAGCGGGAATCCCCCGTGTAACCGCTCCAATCCGTGGGTCATTGCCGCCACGTAATTCGATACCTCAACAACATCATTATTAAGGGATCCGGGTGCCGGGTTGAGCTCAAACAGTAGGAGGTCGGATAGGGACGACTGCGTGCCCTCGATTTGTGACGACAGAACTGCTTCGCGCCGAACGTATGAGTACAGGAGGAGATGTGGGTCTGGCGATACTGCAGCAACACCATCAAGCCGACCACATGCTAACAGTGCTCTCTCATGTCTTCTGCCTAACACCCCTTTCATCTCAATTGGTGGAACACGTGGTAGGGAGGATGGCACAAATGCTTGCACCGTTTCACCCGCCACGGAAGTTGTTTCGTAGGATCCGGTACCCGATCTCTGCATAATCAAAAAATCTACAGTATTAAAGATTGGCCCGTATTGCTTTAATAGTCCGGTCGGCTATTAAAGAGCACTTTAACAAGGACGGGGATTGTTATATCAATCAGCCATTTACTTTAATAATGACCTGTTTCAGGTGCTCTGCCACACCTTGAACCAACTGTTCGCGGTAGAAGATGCTCCAGATCTTGATGCCCGGGATTTCGCCATAGCGTTGCCGTGAACGAGTGCGTGTCTATCCGTTCCTAACGCCCAACAAGGACATAGAGCAGATATCCGAAGGGAACGACGATCGTAACGAGCAGTCAATAACTCCGACGATTTTCTTCGAACGTGGATCGAAAGAGGTCTACAATCGCGTACACCCGCGCGATTACAGTCCCGATCGCCACGGCAATTACTACACACTCCAGCATACAGATTCCGTCCAAGTTCACCCCCCCGCGTAGAACTTACTATAAACAGCACACAAGTTACTGACTCCCAGAGAATCACCTCTGGGAGTCAGCCAACTGCAACCTACCCCCTCACATACGACTTGGCTTCTTCCAGTGCCGATGCGCTGAGTCCGTTGATGATGCGCGTGCTACCGGACTCACATTCAAGTTGGATGCCGTTAGCACTAAGGATCCAAAGGAACTTTGCGCTAACGGTGCTAAGACTGGTGATGTCCGCTGCCGACATCGTTTCGGTGATGAGCCGCTGTGAATACGGTATAACCCAGAACGGGAACTTCCACGAGCGCTCGCTAATGATGATGATGCGCTGATCAGTGATTACAATCACCGCCCTATTGCGGAAGAACGCAGAGACGAGGATTGCAACGTAGTTGGTAACGATGTACGTTACCCAGTAGATCATGGCAAGAATGCCACTCGGTGGTACGAGGTCGAGTCTGCCCGACCCAACGAATCGCACCTCTTCACCTGCTCTAACCACGCCCTGAACGTGCTGCGTTGCCCATGTTGGCATTGATGTCATGCCCAGCCCCTTTCGATGAATGTGAATGTGTGTCACAAATATCATCGCGGTGGCGACGTATTATGTCGCACGCAGCCGGGACAGTGCCGGGACAACGCCGGGACACTGCCGGGACAACGCCGGGACAACGCCGGGACAACGCCGGGACAACGCCGGGACAA
>DAITNB010000064.1:0-3840 GCA_036834845.1 bacterium
TATTGTGTCATCCGATGCACAAACGAAGAGGTACTAGCCTCAACGCTGGCAGTGTCCGCCAAGATCCTCGATAAAATCTACCAACGCATTGATATAGGATGATACAGAGCCGTATCTCTCCCCCTCTCAACCTTGAGAGGGGGTGCCCAGAGCGCAGCGATGGGCGGGGGTGAGCCACGGTAGGTGAGATCCTTCGCTGCGCTCAGGATGACACCTCCAAGCCGGGTGGGGAGGGAAGCAGCGCCGTGTCATCCTGAGGAGCGAAGCGACGAAGGATCTGTTTCCGCAGCGACATGTGCGTGTGGTCCTTCGCAAAGATCAGAATGGGGTGCTGTCATTGTTATGCATCCCAGAGAGCTGCGCATAGAGAACATCCGCATTCGAAGTCTCTCTCGACATTTGGACCAATGTATTAGTCGTCATCATACTTCTTGCATCGTATCCAGTACCCATACCCTTTAGGTTTAATCATGGCGGAGTTATTCTCCCGAACGAACGTGATCGAGTCGCCAACAGAGGCTTTGTTTAGGCATTGACTCAGAATCGTTCGTGGCAAACTGATGAACTCGTTCTTGTCCGTCTTTACGAGTAGACAAGGGTCTTTCGCCCCGGTAACTTGAGCTACTACTCCAGTCCAACTCGCTTCAGTCAGGGTCCGATACCGCCTGAGGTGATCACTGTAGAGAACTCCAACCACAACCAGGATAATAACCAAGATACAAAGTGCTAGCCCTGCCAAGGCAATCCAATATTGTGAGGCACGAAAGTGCATCAATTGTTCCTGTGCTTACCAAGTAACCAATGTTGCCCTAAAGAAATGGTCGGACCGACAAATCCATATCCCCAAACACTTGCTCCAGCACTCTTTGGTTGAAAGACAATTGGGAGTCCTGACGTACGGTCGATTTGAAACGAAGCATTGAGAGGACCAACACTTGCACTGTAGTCTACAGAGTACGGCATGGACGGGCTCTCATACTCAACACTTGTTACTGCCACATCAATCCCAAGCGACAAGCCGAGAGAAGCGCTAAGATCGAAGTACCAGTCGACGTTCCCCTTATGATCTAACGACACGCTTATGCCGTATGATATGCCCATTACGGGAACGAAGCTCCCACTCAATGACAGTAGCACGGCGTTCTTAGAAGACCGATTATACGACGCTACCCTCATTGCGATCTCATCCTCCTCCGTCCACCTTGGGGCGATAAACGTAACCATGCGAAGAGTTTGTAGCACCGGACCGTTCGCAACCCTAAGACTGTACGTTGCATACGCTGAGGTGTTTTCTCCTGCCGCAGCTTTCCCCTTCCACCCAAATCCCATCGGGCCGAGAGCGCGTTGGTCATTTTGACCAGTGAGAACCGGGTGAGGCGCTACCGAACTACCAGACCATGCCATGCCTGGACTCAAACTACTTCGCCAAATGCTCTCGAACCATAACCGTCCTTCAGCTCTCTCGGAGTTCTCTATTACCGGCGCCGTGGTTGTTTCGTTGTCTTCTCCAAGTTGCGGCTTGGAACCGCCACCGTTCTCTGTGTTTCCACTTCCACTTCCGCCACCCCCCTTCAACCCCCACGGGTCCACAAGGTTAATGGGGTTGGCGGTGCTATAGGCATACGTTGGGGTCGAAGTGTTTCGACCCCTTCCGTTGTGTGCCCATAGTGGGTCTATCCTTGTAAGGGTCGAAGAACTTCGCCCCCTACCGCGGTCTAACCAGCCGGTGCGGCGCGTGATGGCGGTGGTCTTTACGCCATAGTCATCGTGCAACTCTGCATATACATTATCTGTCGAGGTCGAAGAACTTCGACCCCTACAGGTAACACCAACGATGGAGCCCTGGTTGTTGATGGTGTTGAAGTGTTTCACGAATCTATCTTGTTAATGTGGCCCTCTCTCTCTGCGCTCAGGGCTTCGGCTCGAAGATAACGTTTACGCCGTCTGGTCCCCCTCGCTGCGCTCGGGGCAGGCTCCCGCACGGTATTCGTGTGGGTAAATATGTACGCGACGTAGGAAGCGGTTGAGTGAATCAGGGGGATCGCACTCGTTCTCCGACGTCTGACGTCCGTGGTATACCGCCAGCACTTGGCCATCGGGACTGCGCACGTAGTGCGTCCATGGTGCTACGCCACATATGTTACGGTCGTGCACGGGGTCTACCATGAGACGCTTTTGCTCGCGCAGCCCTGTAGGACCATACCGGTAGGCCCACGTTTCGCGTTCGGCATGGTTAGGGGTCGAAGTCTTCGACCCTTACCGCTGTCTTCGGCTGTTTGGATAGTACATGTGATTGTGCGCGTGGGGTCAGTAAGCTCAAGAGCAATCAGGCGGTCGTGATATCCATAGGCAAGGCGTTCTTCTACGGTTGTGCCATTTGTTTTGATCATACGTTGGTTTACGCGACCCTGCGCGTCCCTCGTTTGATCGAGACGTTCGTCGGCATCGGTGGTGATCTAACTCTATGTAGCGTGAAATGTTAACTCGTGAATTATACTCATCGAGAACTATAGTTAACTCAGCGCGCTCGTACACGTGGTCTCGATACATTCACGTAAAGAACAAGAGATTTAGTTTTTCTAGAGTAACAACAACGCTCAAGACTAACGGTGGTAGTCCTAAAACAAAGAGAAGAAAGAGGTGCCACTTTTCTCTGTCGGTCAGCACAATACTGATGTATACACCCTGCATGCGTCGTCGGCGGCGAATGTGATCGCGAACACAATGGACCAGCAGTGTTAACCACAGAAATGGCACGGGGTACAATGGTACGAGTGACCATGCCTCCACAACAACAGGTACTTCAAAGTCTTTGTGCCATTCTTCAACAAAACCGAGTGCGAGATATAATGTGAAAAGGACGTATACCAAACATAGACACGACGTGTACGCGAACAATAGTAGGGATCCACGCTCATCTAGTTTCGCAAGTAAGAGATTCGCGTTCATAACTAACCTTTTGCTATTAGTAGTGATAGCGCGATGGATGTCATCAAGAAAATTATCCTGAAGACTGATTTTATCACCTTTCCGGGCGAAGATTGGGAACGAGAAGGCAACACACCTATTATAAGCGCTCCAATAGGAATGTAACTTGTTACAACCAACATACCTAAGACTCCATCAAGAAACAGAATCGTAGGTAAATATCTTGACAGTCCAGAGAGATGCCGAAACACATGCACTGTTGTTAACACAAGAACGGTTGTCGTCCATATCAAGTACAACCTATTGCTGATTATTGTGAACGTTAACTTCTTCATCGTGATGTGCCACATTACTTGTATCGAAGATAGGCTGCCATCAACAACCGGATCCAATTCAGATTGTCGTAGGGAATATCAAAGTCTCGCACAGACATCCATCCCGCCTGACCGACCATTGTTGCAATACCCATTTTGATTATAGCAAGTGGACTGGTCGAATGCACCGTTGTTGTCACACAGCCACAAGCATCAACTGTGGCAATCATGCTGTTCGTTACTTTAAACACCATTCTACCGTGTAGTTTCGTGGCTACTCCATCGATGGGAAAATGAAATGACTGTCCAGGTGGCAACTTGTAAACTCCATCTTCCTCGTATGTGACACCGTCAATAACAATCTCGTTGTCAAGCTTAAAGTATACATCTTCGTCAGAACTATTTACAAGAAATGGTTCAGCAGAATAATTTGGATGTGAGGGAAGATCTTTCCCTGTTATTATTCTCGGAGTATACTCACCTTTCGACGAATTCTTCGTCGCCAGAGATTTGCGCTCCACCTCATTCCTCTGCCTCGCATATTCATCCTGTGCACGACGATCTCGTTTGTCGTTTTCTTGCATTTCCTGCTGCGGGT
>DAITNB010000065.1:0-3802 GCA_036834845.1 bacterium
TCAGCGCCGGGACAGCGCCGGGTCAGCGCCGGGACAACGCCGGGACTGCGCCGGGTCAGCGCCGGGACAGCGCCGGGACAACGCCGGGACAACGCCGGGACACTTCTTCCCGGAAGGATAGCTTCCGGGAAAGACTACACACACCACATATATTTGTCCATGCGTCTACTACCAGTCATGTTTCTTCTAGCACTTGCTTGTGCATTTGTTGGCTGCTCTTCCAGCAATGTGTACGATGCGTCGCTTGGACTACCCTCAAGCCCCCTTCGAAATCGGGAGATAAATGTTCAGGGCACGGCGGGTGCGTTCCCACAAACTAGACCCGATGCTGTTGGGAGTGCCTTTGGTTATGGAGCTTCTGGTACCGGAAGGTTTGCTGTTGCTGATTGGTTGTCTGTGCAAGGACGCTACTGGGGCACTGCCAGCGGCGATGAATACGCCTCTGGCGTTTCAACATCGTTGATTATTCGCACGGATACCGACACGGTTGGATGGCGCTATGCTCTTGTACCCTCGTTTGGGTGGACGTTTGTGGGAGATAATGCAGAAGGAATGGGCGGTTCGTTCGTAATTGCTGCGTGGACGCCGAACGTTGGTGCCATACGGCCATACGTTGGTGTAGGTGGAGCTTATGGATGGAGCACGTCTTCTACAGGCACATCAAGCCCGGACTCACGCCCCACCAATGGCTGGGGCGTTATCCTGAACACTGGTGCACACTACGTTATTAGCTCGGAACTGTCTGTTCTAGCAGAGCTTTCAACAATTGCCCAGATGAACAACTATGACGATGTGCAGCACGTGATCCTTTCGCCGGTTGTTGGTGTGTCCTACCGGTGGTGATTATAACCATATATTCTCAATCTCCTTCCTCAATCTCCTACCCGGAAGAATAGCTTCCGGGAAAGGCGATGGTTTTGCCCCTTTCCATTACAGTAACTCTCCTCGATGAATTCTTCCCACGTCCCGGCGTTAACGGGCATCAGGGCAATTGCTGCTAGAGGCGTGTTCTTTGGGCACGTACTCCATCAACATTGCACTGGCGCGCTGTCCATTCTTCACTATGGGTGGATTGGGGTAAATGTGTTCTTTGCACTCAGCGGCTATCTGTTCTACCACCTATATGTTGACTCACTGGACAACAACACGTTTTCCTGGAAAAACTACGCGTCGAAACGGTTTGCTAGAATTTATCCGCTAACCACGCTCGCGGTGCTGGTGAGTGTTGTTGCGATGTCTTTCTCGTTCGAGGCTCTTGATGTGCTCTCTCACATCACGCTGTTGCATGGCTTCTTTCCTCAGTATCGTTTCTCGATAAATCCGCCGCTGTGGACGCTTACGGTGGAGATTTGCTTCTATGCACTTGCACCACTCGCAATCGTTACAATTGCCAGCATCTTTCGAGGTCGTGCTGCACACATTGCTCAACAACCAACTCGATGGTCGAACACACAGCTGGCTATTACCGCCCTCGTTGTATGGGTGCTAATGGTGGGATCGTGCAAGGGGCTCTCCTTGGTGTATCAAAACTGGGTATTCTACTTCACTGGCGTGTGGGACAACCTCGCAGATCGCGTAACAATTGTTGGACGTCTTGCCGACTTTGTGGCTGGCATCGTTGTAGCTGCCTATGCACGGTCGGCCGGTAAGAGCAAGCTTGGAGGCGACGCCTTTGTGCTTGTTGGCGCAACTATCATAACGCTATCGATACTCTTCACCGAGGCCAATGGCGGCGAGATTCAGGTTGGACAACACAAGCTTGCCGACCTCGTGTTCCCGTCCATTGCCATGGGCGCGAGCTTTTTGATAATGGGGCTTCATAAGGGTGGGATTGTGGCCAAGCTTTTAGCATCGAAAACCATGGTCTTACTTGGCGATATTTCCTTTGGCCTTTACGTACTTCATTACTTGTCCGTTCCAGGTGCGGCAAAGTCTGCCGTGGCCCTACAAGAGTATCTGGAGTCTATTGGGATCCATTACGTTGCGGCCTCCCTTATCAACTACGCAGCGTTCTCAGTGCTGGCTTGGTTGTCGTTGGTGTTCTACGAACAGCCTCTTCGAAGGGTGAGGAAATTCACACATGTTGCCTCATAACACAGAGCCCCCTACCACAAACAACTCTACGATTGACGTCCTTCGTGGCTTGTCTATCATAGCAGTTATCATTCTACACGTCAACCTGCGCGTGCCGCTGAAAGACGTGTACCTCGCGGCTGGACTCCCAAAGATGCTCTTGAGTCCGCTTGCGTTTAGTGGATTCTACGGCGTGTGTGTGTTCTTCGTGATATCGGGATTCCTCATCACTACATCAGCCTTGAAACGCTGGGGCAGTCTATCTGCTATCCGCATAGGCGAGTTCTACAAACTCCGCTTCGCGCGGATCTTCCCGTTACTTCTCGCACTGCTAGCAGTTCTATCCTTGCTGCATCTACTGGGCGTGAAGGACTACGTTATCAAGCCCGAGCGCGCATCATTGGGGTACGCGATCTTTGCAGCACTAACGTTCCATATCAATTGGCTGGAGATAACCCGTGGCTACCTGCCTGGATCGTGGGACGTATTGTGGTCCTTGTCCATCGAAGAAGTGTTCTATATAGCGTTTCCATGGCTGTGTGTACTAACCAAGAAAGAATGGCTATTCGTATTGCTGATTTCGGTTACGTTCATCATCTCGCCCCTTGCACGCACAACGTGGTTTCTGGAATACACATTAGCACAACCGGATCACAATCATTTTGCATTTCTCGATCTCTTGGCAACAGCCTGTATTGCTGCGATTATTAATAGACGCTTCTCCTTTTCTGAGAAGACTCTTGCCCTATTCCTCGCAGGTGGCCTATCGTTAACCACACTGATCTTTGTGTTTCGCAAATTCGTGCGCGAGATCGGTGTTACCGATACTGGACTTCATCTTACCATTCTCGGCGCTGGCACAGCGATGTTACTGCTGTGGAGTCAGCATAGAAAGGATAGGGGGCTCCAGAAGGCGTCTTGGGTGACGTCTACCTTGCGCGCGATGGGTAGGAACAGTTACGAGGTGTACCTAACACACATGTTCGTTGTGTTCTTCACGGTAGGCACGTTTAGGTCACTAGCGCTCTCTGGTGGGTGGACGTGGCTTTTGTATGCAGTAACGATTGTACTCGCCGGAGCACTCGGAGCACTTGTTGCTCGTTACTACTCCAATCCAATGAATAAGACCATTCGAAGACGGTAGCCACACGGTTGTTTTCACCGTCGGTCAATACACCGACTTCATTTCTGCCAGCGCTTGAGCGAGATCGAGTTCTGCGATTCGTACATCATGTATTGCTGCTTTCACAAACCTCTCATAATTCTTTCTTGCGCGAAACAGTCTGTTGATAATCGTGTTATCACAATACTGCTGCGACACCACCCCGACACATTCACGATAGCTACTGAACCGGTACATAAGAGGATCCCGGACTAGGCCAGCCTTAACTGGGTTTAATGGCAGGTACCGGCAAACAGCGCGTAGATACGACTCGTTATTGACATGCTCCATTTTGTGGCGTCCTTCGTACAACGTGCCACTTCGTGTTTGCTTACGGTTACAACGAAGTGAATATCTGCCACAGAGAAGTCGCATGAACTCACTCACGTCACCATCCGGCTATACTCTCACGATAATGTGAAAGTGATTTGGCATCAAGCAGTATGCAACGATTGTGATGTTGTATTTGCGGGCATAAAGTGCCAAGAGCTAAAGAACATGCTCGTAGTGCTCATCCTTGAAAAACAACGTACTCTTGAAAGCACCTCGATTGTATAGGTGGTAGAT
>DAITNB010000066.1:0-3030 GCA_036834845.1 bacterium
CCATCAAAGAATACTTCGACGAACTCGAACGCATTCTTGCACATGGGCACGACAACGAAATGTCGGTCCGCAATGCCTTTCAAGACCTCCTGCAAACGCTGTCGAAGAAGGTGCAGTGGCAGTTCATCGAAGAGTATGCCATAAAGCGCAAGGGACGCCGCGATGCGTCCGTCGATGGGGCCTTGCTCGACCAGTTCTCGCTTGCACGGGCCTTCTGGGAAGCAAAAGACACAAAAGACGATCTCGCCAGCGAAGTACAGAAGAAGTTTGCCGACGGCTACCCTACGTCAAACATCCTGTTTTGGCAGCCCGGCCGTGCTATCCTTGTGCAAGAGGGGCGCACCATCATGGACGCCGACATTTCGCGTCCAGATGTGCTGGTGGAAGTTCTCCAGGCCTTCTTCAACTTCGATCTCCCATACATCAAGGAGTGGGAACACGCCGTTGACGAGTTCAAAGAGAAGATCCCCACGCTGGCGGCTGGAGTGCTCAAGATCCTTTCCGAACAGCGCACGCAGAATAGGGCCTTCCGCGACTCGTTCGACCAGTTCCTAAAGCTCTCGCAGTCCAGCATCAACCCCGACCTGTCCGTCGAAGCCGTCGAGGAAATGCTCATCCAGCACATCCTTACCCGGCGTATTTTCCGGACGATCTTCAAGAGCGAGGGATTCCTCCAGAAGAACGCCGTTGCCCGCGAGCTCGAGGGCGTTGTAGCCAACCTCGTGCAGGGTTACGGCACGGTAGATCAATTCCTCAAGCCGCTCGATCGCTTCTATGTGGCCTTGGAACGGGCTGCCGACGCTACCGACGACTATGCCCAGAAGCAAACATTCCTGAACACCGTTTACGAAAAGTTCTTCCAGGGCTTTGCCGTCAAGGTGGCCGATACCCACGGCATCGTCTATACCCCACAGCCAATTGTTGACTTCATGGTGCGGTCTGTGCAAGGGGCACTGGCAGCAGACTTCGGCAAAAGCTTGGCCGACGAAGGCGTGCACATCCTCGATCCGTTCGTGGGCACAGGCAACTTCATTCTGCGCGTCATGCGCGAAATTCACGAGCTGCGTCCGCAGGCCCTGCGCCACAAGTACCTGCACGAGCTGCACTGCAACGAAGTGATGTTGCTGCCATACTACATCGCTTGCCTCAACATCGAGCACCTGTACATGGAGCTCACAGGCGAGTACCTACCCTTCCCGGGCATCTGCCTTGTCGACACCTTCGAGCTCGTCGAGGACCGGCAGCTCGGCATGTTCACCAGCGACAACACAGATCGTGTGCAACGCCAGAAGGACGCGCCGATCTTCGTGGTCATCGGCAACCCACCATACAACGCTGGCCAGGTCAACGAGAACGATAACAACAAGAACCGGAAGTACCCTGCGATCGACAAACGAGTAGAGGAGACCTACTCGAAGGACTCAGAAGCAACACTTCGTAACGCTCTTGGTGACCCCTACGTCAAAGCGTTCCGCTTGGCATCGGATAGAGTGCTAAAAAGGGGCGAGGGCATTGTCTGCTACATTACTAACAACAGTTTCCTCGATGGAATCGCATTTGATGGGATGCGGAAGCACCTGAGGAAGGATTTCGACTCCATTAGCGTAATAGACCTGGGTGGCAATGTCCGCAAGAATCCCAAGCTTTCCGGCACGACGCATAACGTGTTCGGTATCCAGGTAGGGGTCAACATCACGATGATGGAACACCATGCCAACCGTGAAGACGGATACGTGCGATACACTCGCATGGATGAGTTCTGGACTCGTCATCAGAAGTACCGCGAGCTGGATCGTCTCGTCGATGCGTTTAATTGTGACTACACAGATGTGGCGGATAACGCTAAGAACCTCTGGCTCACCGAAGGCATGGCTGACGATTGGGATGGCCTTTTGTCACTGGGGAGCAAGGAAGCCAAACGGAGCGCGGGAATGAAAACAGTCTTCCAAACGTACTCTAATGGTGTGAAGACAAACAGTGATTCGTATTGCTACAATTTCAACGATGACCGGCTTAGACAGCAAGTTGAAGTTATGTGCTCTGACTATTCTCGGCAACAAGCAGCTTGGATCGGATCGGGTAGGATGAACGATTTTGAGAAGGGCCTTCTACTTGATGAGACGAAGCTGAAGTGGATTCGCAACACGAAGCGCTCAGCAGTTCGAGGCACAAGGCCTCTGGACGTTGTAAGGTCCACACGCAAAAGTTTGTACCGGCCATTTGCAATAGTATCTTACTGCTTCGATCCGATCTTCAATGAAGACGTATATCAATTCCCAAAGATCTTCCCATTGCCGGAGACCGAGAACTTGGTGATTGGATTGAATGGTGTTGGCAGTGAAAAGGAGTTTGCCGCAATTGCGACTGATACCATCCCTAATCAATCTATGTACGGCGGTGGATCTGCGTTTCAGTGTTTCCCGCTCTACGCTTACGACGAGGACGGCACCAATCGCCGCGACAACATCACGGACTGGGGTCTGGAACAGTTCACGAAGCACTACAACGACGTCACCATCACCAAGCTCGACGTGTTCCACTACGTGTACGGCATCCTGCACGATCCAGCGTATCGTACGAAGTATGCTGCCAACCTCAAGCGCGAACTCCCGCGTATCCCGTTCGCGGAAGACTTCCGGAAGGTAGCCGAGATCGGCAAGCGGCTGATGGAGCTACACGTAGGTTACGAAGACCAGCCAGAGTTCCCACTCACAGAGGTATGGTCGGTACCCAAGGGCTACCGCACCCCCTATGGCGACGAGGTAACCAGCATCAGCGATGTCCCCTTACGCGAGCGTTACCGCGTCGTAAAAATGAAGCGAAACAAGAAGGACCCCACGCAAATCATCGTCAACGACTTCCTCACGCTGAAGGGTCTACCTGCTAACGTCGACGACTACAAGCTCGGCAACCGCAGCGCCATCGACTGGATTATCGACCAGTATCAGATCAGCACCGACAAGCGCTCTGGCATCACGAACGACCCCAACCGCGAGGACGATCCAACCTACATCGTCCGCCTCATCAAGA
>DAITNB010000067.1:0-2118 GCA_036834845.1 bacterium
CGCTATTCCCGCGCCTCCCTCGCCCCCTACCCGCACACGTGCAGAATGGGAAATGCTTATTGGAGGCAAGCTGCTAAACAGAATTGGCGGCACTGCCATTGTTCTTGCCGTAATCTTCTTTGTAAAGTATGCGTTCGATAACGACCTTATATCGCCACTTCTGCGCGTGATACTTGGTGCCGGCGTAGGTTTTGGACTAATGGCTCTTGCACACCGGACCATGAAGAAAGGTCTAGCAATTTTTGCGCAAGGTATTGTTGGCGCCTCCATTGTTATCCTCTACGTGTCTGCCTATGCCACATATGGATTCTACGATCTACTACCACAGCCCATAGCGTTCGCGCTGATGGTTGGTGTAACACTACTTGCCGTATGGCGTGGCGTTGAACACAACTCCCTTGCGGTTGTGTGTGCTGCATGTATTGGAGGTTTAACTACACCTGCATGGCTCTCTACGGGTGAGATGAATACCGTGGGATTGTGGACGTACCTTACACTACTTTCGGTTGGCATCTATGCATTAGCTCTGTGGAACAGAAGATGGAGTATTGTTGTAGCCATCCTTAGCGCGGGCCTTGTATTGTGGACTATTGCATGGGTGTCTGTTTCTACCAGCTACACTGATGAGGCAGGTTGTGCTTTTCTCGTTCTTACGCTTGCTCTTGCGTTGGCGTATCATCACAAGCGTACAGTGCAGTCTGTACTTGGAACACAACTCGAAGGCATTCACATTGCAATGTTTGCCCTTATCGTCTTTGGCGGATTGCGATTTGCTATATCCAATGCGGACGACTGGGTACAGTATGCATTCCTAAGCGCAGGCGCTGCCGCATTCATCGTGGCGTCGCTGATAACCCCACAGCGTACCAGTACCCCCTTGTTTGCCGGCATAATTGCTTCTATTGGGATGTTGTTTGCGACATCGCTTTCTACTCTTCCCCAGAACAGCAACATAGGGTTTACGCTTGCAGGGGGCGTGGCATTGCTTGGTGCATTTCTTTGGTCGAGGTATCCAAGTTCGGCGCCTCGGTGGACCTCTGCGGTAATCGCTTCGATGTCTGCCTTCCTGTTCGTACAGCATGATGTAACGAGCTTTGGGCTGAACGCTGCCACGTTTCCTATTGTAAACCTTCGTTCCATGGCCTTTGCCGCGCTGTTGCTTGGCGTTGTGTGTAACGTGCGCCGGCTGCACTCAGATGCGGGTGCCGCCATTGCATCCTATGCAGAGATTGGCGGGTGGATGCTTGCGTTCTTCTGGCTGTTCAGCGAAGTTCACGATGCAACCGGTGCAGCAATAGACAGCGGCATGAGTGACAATGCCTGGTATGCAGCCGATCTGTTTGGCTACACCTTCGTGGCCGGTGCCGCGTTTCTTGTAGGAGTATTCCGTGCACGCATTCCGTTTCCAGCAGTGGGCCACGCAGCGGCGTTGAGTATCGCGATAGCCGGCTTCTTGTGGTCCACCACTGCTCTGAATTTTATTGACGACTCGGCGTATCTCGCCATAACCAACGTGCGGGTGGGAACCGGAGTGATACTTGCACTATGGTGTTTTCTCCTTGGTCAACTACGTTTTGCTTCCGGTGTGCGGTGGCATTCCATTATTACGTGGAGCATACTTGGTATTTCAACCTTTGTATTAGCTAGCACAGAGTTCATCTGGACAAGTGTGGTTGAATATCGGTCTGCCGACTACGAATATGCCGACGTAGTTCTCAACCGCATACACCTCATCCTCAGTGGAGTGTGGATTGGGTATGGAGCAATTGTTGTAGCCATAGGTTTTTTGCGCAAGCTTAGGATGGCACGTCTTGTTGGTATAGCCCTTCTGGGCTTAGCCATCCTAAAGGTGTTCCTCTACGATCTAAGTTCCTTGGAGCAACCCTACCGCATTGTAAGCTTCGTAGCACTTGGATGCATCCTGTTGGGAGCATCGTATGTGTATACCAGGTTTAAGGATCGAATACTGAGTGAGTAGCGACGAAGGCGCGGGCTCCTTCGGCGCTTTGCACCTCAGGATGACACAGTGCCGTGGTTTTGTTTAAAGGAGGAGTCAAGCACAATGCGCGGGCTCCTTCGGCGCTTTGCGCCTCAGGATGACACAGTGCCGTGGTTTTC
>DAITNB010000068.1:0-2102 GCA_036834845.1 bacterium
CAGAACACACAGACATGGCAACCGAACAAAGAGACTATACCTATGGCGTAGCAGGGGCGCATCTATCCAGCGTTGTTCACACCACCGATGCCGACGAACGTCTCGATCAAACGTGGGACGCGCAGGGTCGCGTAAACCAACGTATGATCAAAACAAATGGCACAACCGTAGAAGAACGCCTTGCCTATGGATATCACGACCGCCTGATTGCTCTTGAGCTTACTGACCCCACGCGCACAATCACATGTACTATCCAAACAGCCGAAGACAGCGGTAAGGGTCGAAGACTTCGACCCCTAACCATGCCGAACGCGAAACGTGGGCCTACCGGTATGGTCCTACAGGG
Source organism: bacterium (assembly GCA_036834845.1). GTDB lineage: Bacteria > Bacteroidota > Ignavibacteria > Kapaibacteriales > Kapaibacteriaceae > UBA10438. Next base: position 347 of record DAITNB010000068.1, read on the forward strand.
CTGCGCGAGCAAAAGCGTCTCATGGTAGACCCCGTGCACGACCGTAACATATGTGGCGTAGCACCATGGACGCACTACGTGCGCAGTCCCGATGGCCAAGTGCTGGCGGTATACCACGGACGTCAGACGTCGGAGAACGAGTGCGATCCCCCTGATTCACTCAACCGCTTCCTACGTCGCGTACATATTTACCCACACGAATACCGTGCGTATGGACCAGACGGCGTAAACGTTATCTTCGAGCGGAACAATCTCGGCGCATTTGTGAAACGCTTCGTCACGCTCAACAACCAGGGCTCCATCGTTGGTGTTACCTGTAGGGGTCGAAGTTCTTCGACCTCGACAGATAATGTATATGCAGAGTTGCACGATGACTATGGCGTAAAGACCACCGCCATCACGCGCCGCACCGGCTGGTTAGACCGCGAGTTGGACTACGAAACATCGCCGGCATCGAACAAGAGTAAGCTCTACGATCTCGACCACCGCAAGTACAACGCCAGCACAGGTGAGTTTCTCAGTGTAGACCCATTATGGGCACACGACGTTAGCGCGAGCCCCTATGCCTACAGCACCGCCAACCCCATTAACCTTGTGGACCCGTGGGGGTTGAAGGGGGGTGGCGGAAGTGGAAGTGGAAACACAGAGAACGGTGGCGGTTCCAAGCCGCAACTTGGAGAAGACAACGAAACAACCACGGCGCCGGTAATAGAGAACTCTGAGAGAGCTGAAGGACGGTTATGGTTCGAGAGGATTTGGCGAAATAGTTTGAGTCCAGGCATGGCATGGTCTGGTAGTTGGGTAGCGCCTCACCCGGTTCTCACTGGTCAAAACGACCAACGCGCTCTCGGCCCCATGGGATTTGGGTGGAAGGGCAGAAGAGATTTTGCAGATCCAACCATTAGCTATCTCGGCGAACGAGTGCGCAGTGTTCAGTTGCCCGTGGTTAATGTGTATGCGGACCGGATCCCAAGCCTTCCCCAATCCGATGCAATTGAGACGGCGGATGACATTTGGTTCCTGCCCTTTGGTGTAGCATGGGAAACAGTAGTTTTGGTTAGAGGCATTACCTACCTAGCGTTCGCTACAGCGGCTAAGGCTGTGTTAAGGCGGGGTGCAAAGAGTGCAGTGGATGTTGCCGCTAAGGCGAGTACCTCAGTAATCAAAGGGTTTACGCAGCATGCCACAAATCAAGCAGTAACAAGAGGGTTCAAAACGGCTGATATTTTAAGGATAGTCAAAGAGGGAACTCCGGTTCAGGTAATGGGCAGGTATGGAGCTCAAACTAGGTTCACATTAGGCGGGAATACCGTAGTCCTAAATGCACAAGGTAAGGTTGTTACTGTATTTAGCAATGCACCGGGTACAGCAAACGGTTTAGGTAAAGGATTTTTCATACCATTTGAATAGCTGGGAGCATGAAAAAGACCATTGAAAATATAAATCGTGTTTTGGTTGACTGGAACCCAATTGAAGTTCCCGAAGATGTAGCCAAAGAGGAATACAAAGGTTACATTCCTGTAATTCTTCAATCTATTGAAAACCACCAGCAGCTACTAGATTGCGTAGTTGACATTCTGATAAATAGTATGGGGTTAGATTACAATCCTATGAAAAGAGAGCATTTGGCAGATGTACAGGCAGTTTGTGATAGAATACTCAAAGCGTACAAAGAAGCCACGCAGTAGCAGGGCACTCGATTGCCTGATGCCAACGGGCAGTATCCGCAATACCATTGGTCGCTTGGTAGCCGTGG
>DAITNB010000069.1:0-1219 GCA_036834845.1 bacterium
GGGCTTGGGGAGGATGGGGTTAAAGAGCATTATTTACTTCGAGATAGTAACAACACTGGCGTTAGTTGTTGGCCTTGTTGTAGTAAATGTTGTGCAACCAGGGGCTGGCGTGCAGCTTGCCGGCGACCCCGGAACCATAGGTGCAATTGCCCAGCATCACCCAAAAACACTTACCGAAACAATCGTCCACATCTTCCCTACAAGCATCATTGATGCAATGGCCAAGGGCGACGTGTTGCAGATAGTAACCTTTGCGGTGCTCTTTGCGCTGGCACTCAACCGCATCGGCGAGAAGTCTGCCACAATTGTTGCGTGGTGCGAATCACTCGCACAAACAATGTTCGCCTTCACAAACCTTATCATGAAGTTTGCTCCAATTGGTATAGGCGCTGCTATGGCCGCCACCATCGGACATCAAGGGCTTAGCATCCTCACATACCTCGGCTTGCTTATCGCGTCACTCTACGGAGCACTAATTCTCTTTGTAGTGTTTGTGTTGGGTGCCGTGATGGTTATTGCACGCGTACCACTTCGCCCCTTTATCAAAGCCATTCGCGAACCTTTCACCCTGGCCTTTGTAACCACGTCCAGCGAGAGTGCGCTACCCATGGCAATGGAGCGCATGGAGCTTTTTGGTGTACCCAAACGCATCGTTAGCTTCGTTATGCCTGCCGGGTATACATTTAATCTCGACGGAACAACGCTGTACCTCTCTATGGCAAGCGTGTTCGTTATGCAGGCGTTGTCCACTACGGTCCCCGGGTTTACGTTTGGGATTGGGCAACAAATCACCATGATGCTTGCACTAATGATTACATCCAAAGGTGTTGCCGCAGTACCGCGTGCGTCTCTCGTAATTCTGCTGGCAACACTGGCGTCCTTCCTACCAGCAAACATGGCGCACTACGCACCAATTGCCGTGGCAATGATTTTTGGTGTAGACGAGTTCATGGACATGGCCCGCACAAGTGTGAACCTGCTTGGCAACTGCTTAGCCACGGTTGTGGTTGCCCGCTGGGAAGGACAATTCGACGACGAGAAGGCGCGGGGGTTTGGGCAGTAAGGACTGTTCCGCACTTCCGTAATTCCGTAATTCCGTACTTCCGTACCTCCGTACTTCCGTACTTCCGTAATTCCGTAATTCCGTACTTCCGTAATTCTGTAATTCCGTAAGACTATGTCCAAAAGTTAGTTGAAAAACAAAGAGGCCCCGAATCGG